>NZ_JAPJDY010000002.1:0-590804 GCF_030731985.1 Rheinheimera baltica | reverse complement strand
GGCGCCGATGATACGGCTGGCGGTGCCGTCAATGGCGAGTCCGATAGGGTAGCTGTCAGCTTCAGGCTGGGTGATGTAGAAAACGGTACTCAAAGTACTGTTTTCTGCGGGTCCATAAGCATGAATCAACCGCAGTGGTTTACCCGCCTGCAGCACTTTGTCTACAGCTGATTTATCCATCTGTTCACCACCAAAGAAAACCTGGCGAACCTGGCTGAAGGTCGCGGGTGCATGATGGGCGAGCTGATTAAAAACAGCCGTGGTCAACAGCATTGAGGTCACGCCATGTTTGTTCAGTGCAAGAGCAAATGCCCGGGCATCCAACATGGTGGTTTTATCAATAAATTGCAGGCGGGCACCATTGAGCAATGCCCCCCAAATTTCAAAGGGCGCTGCATCAAATGCACAACTGGCTAGCTGAGCCACTACATCATCTGATGACAGTTGCATGTACTGACTGTTTAACACCAGACGTGCGATACCCAGATGGCTGATCATAACCCCCTTTGGGGTGCCGCTGGAGCCAGAGGTATAGATAACATAAGCCAGACTTTTGTCGGCAGACATTGCCGGCAGCGGTAGATTGGTATCGTCAATGCCAGTTAGAGTCGGATGTTGATCAAGATACAGGGTCATAGTGTCTGACCAGGCTTCGAGAACACAATACTCTGTCTGGGTGACCAGTAAGGTGGCATTAGCATCGTCCATCATAAATTGCAGCCGGCTTGGCGGATAGTCTGCGTCCAGAGCAAGATATGCTGCTCCGGCCTTACACACTGCCAGCATGGTTAGCACAAGATCGGGTCCCTGGGGTAGGCCGATCGCGACCAGATCCCCCGGCTGCACTCCCAGGCTTACCAAGCAGCGGGCCAACTGGTTAGCCTGTTTATTAAGCTGGTTATAGGTCAGCTTATATTTGTCATTTTGTAGCGCTATTGCATCGGGTTGTTGTTGTGCCTGATATTCAAATGCAGTGGAAATCAGCTGGTCTTTCGGATAATGCCCTGCTGAGATTTGTCTGGCTTGATGAACCAGCGTTTGTTGATGTTCTGTTAGGCAGGTTAGTTGCCCAAGTTGTTGTTTGGCTGGGTTTAACAGGTCAGCAAGGATAATGCATAGCTGCCCAAGTAAATCGTCGGCAAAGGTGCGCTGATATTTTTCCGGTTGATATTTGAGAGTGAGTTCATACTCGTTGCCCGGGATAATTTGTAGTGTCAGGTCATATTCGGTTTGTTCCAGCGACGTTATCTGAGAGACATTAAGACCTTCTTCTCCTTGATGAAACAAAGCTTGATCAAGCGGGTAACTTTCCAATACCAGCAGTGTATTGAATAGCGGTGCGCTGTGATCTGAACCCGACAGCTGCTGGATCCTGCTTAGCGATAAATACTGATATTCACTGGCTTGCAGTCCCATTTGGTGAATATGTTGTAGCCAGTGGCGAACAGATTGGTCGGATGTTGTTTGGATACACACCGGTAAGGTATTGATAAACACTCCTGCAATATCTTCTACCCCTTGCAACCCGGCAGGTCGTCCGGAGCTGACTGCTCCAAAAGTAACAGAGCTACTGCCGGTATATATACCGAGCAACAAAGCCCAGGCGGCCTGTAATAAGGTGTTGGTTGTGATCTGTAACGAGCGGGCTCTTGCTTCAAGATCGCGGCTTAGGGATGCGTCAAGACGACGGACAATGTCTGTGCTTGTTTGCGTGATGTCTACTGGTTGGTAGCTGGTAATACCGCAACCGGGCTCAGCTTGCGCCAGATATTCCCGCCAGAAATTTTCCGCCTCACTGAGGTCTTGTTGTCCCAGCCATTGCAGGTAGTGGCTAAATTGTGGTGCAGGGGGCAATGCCGTTGTTAGATCGTGCTGATAGAACTGGCTTAAATCCCGGAATATTAAGCCGACAGTCCAGCCATCAATAAGTGCGTGATGACAAGTCCAGAGCACACGGGTGGTTTTATCGTCCAACCGTACAAGCGTGAAACGCATCAGCGGGGCTGCTTTCAGATCAAATCCTTTTTGCTTATCTGCAGCCAGTAGCTGGTCAAATAGGTGTTGGTGATCATCGCTCTCGTTTCTCCAATCTAACAGCCGCCATTCTAGTGGCTGCTCTGAAACAACCAACTGATGCTTCGCTTCGCCGATAAAGCGGGTACGGAAAATGTCATGCCGCGCAATTACCTGCTGCCAGGCCGCCTTAAACCGGCAGATATCTAGGTGCTGTAATTCCATCACCAACTGACTGACATAAATAGACTCACCAAGCTCAGTGTTAAACAGCATGCCTTGTTGCGTTGCAGTGGAAGGATAGAGATTTTTCAGGGTTGGGTGCTGTTGCTGCAGGCTGTTAATGTCATGCTGGCTCAGGCGCAATAACGGAAAGTCACCCGGGGTAAAAGTCGTCGAGGTTTGTTGATAGCAATGTTGCACAACGTCAGCCAGAGCCTTAATAAGCAATGTGCTAAATTGGTTTAGGGCGGCCGCATCAAACTGAGTATTATTGTAGGCCACATCGAAAACCAACTGGCCCGCTCTGACCCAGGCATTTATTTCAAGCAAATATTCCCGTTCCCGCAGCGGGCTGACGCGGCTTCCCGGGTCGTCACTTTTCAGCGTGAACTTATGTCCGGCGGCTATGGCCAGATCTAGCTGTCCCAGATAATTAAACAGAATTGGCGTCTGCGTGTCAGATGGCAAGCACGCTGACCATGGTTTATCACTAAGATATTTCAATAGGCCATAGCCTAAACCATGGTCTGGAATCGCATTTAGTGTTTCTTTTGCGGTGATAATAGCACTGCGAATGTCGCCGGACTTTGCTACGTTCATCGCGACAGGGTAAATACTGGTAAACCAACCCAGTGTTTCACTGATGTCGGGCGAACCGTCTGGCTGTGCTCTACCATGGCTTTCGAGGTCAATTTTGAGGCTGGTTTGCCCTGTCCATTGTTGCAATGCAAGACTAAGGCTGGCGATTAATAAATGATTAATCCGGGTGTTGTACGCAGTCTGGGTACCACTAATTAACTGGCTGGTGTTTTCAGCATCCAACTGACATTGAATGTGGGTTGTACAGGCATGGGTGTTGTTTGCTATGGTAAAAGTAGTCACCGGTAACGCCGGCGCAACGGCCGTTTCCTGTGCCACCCAGTATGCACGTTGTGCTTCTATCTGCTCTGAATGGGCAAAATCCTGCAGCCACAGCGCCCAGCATTGCTGAGAAGCCGTCTTCGCCGGCAGGTTAATATGTTTGTTTTCGCACAATTGCAGATAGGCATTCTCCAGATCGGCCAGAAGAATGCGCCATGACATGGCATCAACGATAAGATGATGGCAAACTAACAGTAATAAGTTGCTGTGATCTTTGACATTGTTTATCAACAAGGCTTTGAATAACGGTCCCTGATGTAATACAAATTGTTGTTGTGCTTGTTCGCACAGTTGGTTCAGCTGAATATCGAAGTCGGCGCCAACTTTGTCTGTCTGATAATAATCCACTGCGTTGGCCAACCAGTCGGCAGTGCCGTCCTGGTATTGTAAGCACCATTGCCCGTCAATGCTTTTCGCAGTCAGACGTAAATTATCATGCCGTTCTACCAGCACCTTGAGCACCGTTGTCAGCATAGTTTGATCAAACACTTTCGGGGCTGTTAGCAACAGAGACTGGTTGTAATGATGCATGCCCTCTGTTGTTGCCTGAAAAAAAGCCTGCTGGATTGGTAGCAAGGGCAGGTTACCGCGAACTGGTTGTTGATCAACAATCGCGCGTGGTTCTGCCAGCGCTTGTGCCGCTAGTTCACGAACTGTCGGATGTTCAAACAATGTTTTGGCGTTCGTGTTGAAACCGGCTTCATTCAGCCGCGAAATCAGCTGAATGGCCAGGATCGAGTCACCCCCGGCGGCAAAAAAATTGGCGCTGACACTTAAGGGTTCCACTTGCAGCAGCGCTTGCCATATCTGCAGCATGTGTTGTTCTGCTGGAGTGGCAGGCAGCTCAATGTTTTCGCCTAGTTCAACGCTGGGCGCTGGCAGGGCTTGGCGATCCAACTTGCCGTTAGGCGTTAAAGGCAGCTTATCGAGGATAATCACATGCTGGGGTTGCATATAGGCGGGTAGCAGGGGCGTAAGGGCTTCTTTCACCTGCTGCGGGCTGGTATTAGTTCGGCCAACGGTATTGCAGACGATATATGCCAGCAGGCGTTGCCGCTCAGTGTCTACAACGGCCACAGCGTCGATGATTTGTGGGATAGTTAGCAAGGCACTTTCTATTTCGCCAAGTTCTATCCGGTAGCCACGCAGTTTTACCTGTGTATCAGCGCGGCCAATAAAATCCAGATTGCCATCTGTACGCCAGCGTACCAGATCACCGGTTTTATAAAGGGTACCATCAAGAAACGGATGTTGGATGAACTTGTCTGCGGTCTGTTCGGGCAGTTGCAGGTAACCCATACATACGGCTGGCCCACCAATATAAAGCTCACCCAAGCTGCCAACCGGCGCCAGTCGTTTAAAGCGGTCTAACACGTATAGGTTGGCGTGCTGGCTTGGACGGCCAATCGGCACCTGATGAAATTGCTCAGTCAAACTGGCAAGATCAAACAGACTGCTGATACAGGTGCATTCAGTCGGACCATAAGCATTAAATACCCGAATATGTTTACCAGCATAAGTTTGCCATTGCACCGCGGCAGACTTGTTCATGGCTTCACCCCCTGCAATTATTATGTGCAGGGGACTATGCTCTGTCGTTAGCAAAGCGGGATGATCAAGACAGAGTTGATGCCAGAAGGCCGTTGGAACACTGGCTACAGTTATCTGATGGCGGCTGATAAATTGCCAGAACTCAGCACCACCCGATAAAACGAGCTGATCACGCATTACCAGCGTACCGCCATTAAAAACAGAGGCGCATAGCTCTTCCAGAAAGATGTCAAAGGAGGTTGAACCAAACTGCAATACCCTATTTTGTGCAGTGATGCCGTAGTCCTGTTGAATAACATGGCGAAAAGCCAGCACGTTTCGATGGCTAAGTAGCGTACCCTTTGGTCTGCCGGTGGAACCTGAGGTATAGAGCAGGCACATCACCTGAGCGTTGGAAAAGGTAATCAGCGGCTGGGTGGCGGGAAGATTGTCCAGTTGCGCTTGGGCAAACAAGTCGGCAATTTCCAGTTTACGTGCGGTGATATCAGGCAATTTCTGCCAATGGCAACTCTGGCCCAGCAATAACCTGACACCGGCATTGTCCAGCATATAAATGATGCGGTCTATTGGGTAGTCAGGGTCTATTGGGACGTAAGCAGCACCGGCTTTCAGAGTTGCCAGCAGGCTAATAATCAAATCAATTGAACGGCTGAATAATAAACCAACAAAATCTCCTGGTTTGACGCCATGCCGGATTAACATCCTGGCCAGTAAATTCGCTTTTTCGTCGAGCTCACTATAAGTGATTGAATTCTCTGCACAGATCACGGCGATGCTCTCAGGTTGCAGAGCTGCATAACACTCAAATTGTTGCTGCACTGAGTGCAAGCTGGCATCCACTTGTTGCGGCTGCCCAGAAAATTGCTGTAACTGCAGGAGTTCCTGTGCTGGTAAAAGCTGGAGGTTTGCTATTGCCGCCTCTGGCTGTGTGAGCAATGTGTCCAACAGATAATCAATGCGCTGGAACATGCGTTGAATATCTGCGTCATCGAAGTAGTCACGTCGGTAATCAATCATCAGTTCCAGTTGATGAGACTTACCATATTCCCACAGTGTAAAAGTAATTGGAGTAATCTCGTGATGATGACTGAGATAGACCAATTCAGCCTGATGGCCATTAATTAATAACTGGCTGTCCAGCTTGAGATAATTAACCGAAATGTCGTACAGCGCGTCTTTGATACCAAGGTGTGCTGCAATTTGCCCGATGGGGGCACGTTGGTGGCGAAACACTTTCTTTTGCAGCGTCAACAGCTGCTGGCACAAGGCCCGAAAGCTTAGAGTTGAATCAAATAAGACTCGTAGCGGACTAATACTGGTAAAAATACCGATCATCTGTTTTTGGTCATGGCCTTGGCGATTATGTGCAGGCATACCAAAAACCAGATCAGCGGCCTGATGAAATCGTTCAAAGTAAACTGCTAGTAACGCTACTAGAATTTGGTTTACCGTCACGCCAAAAGCGGTCGCAGCTTGCTGAATACTCTGGTATTGCTGTGAACTTAACACCCTGCTGATACGAACACTGGGGGTATCGGTGTGTGGTTGTGACCTAAACTGGTGTAAAGGTTCAAGCGGCTTCTGAGGGAACTGGTTACATTGTTCTGCCCAAAATGCCAAATCGCGGTGAAATTTGGCTGAGGACAGATAGTTCTGATCTTTGTCTGAAACGTCTTGCCAGGTCAGCGCACTGTGGTTTGGTTCATCAAGGTCATTGTAAAGCCGGCCAAGACGATTGGCCCAATTTGCAAAGCCCCAGCCATCCATACAAAGGTGGTGGGCAAAACCGACATACCAGTAATGGTTGGCACTGATTTTGAGTAAGTAAGCGCGGTAAAGCTCAGTGTCAATAAAATCGATGGGGGTTTCAAACAATTGTTGGAGCCAGTGACGTGCTTGCGACTCACTGTCGCAATACTGACTGAAATCAATCAGGGGCAGTTCAGCTGAGCGGATATCACTGATGTATTGTTCGGCAGCACGCTGATGAGACTGCACAATGCGGATGCCAAAAGCCTGATGCTGGCTAATCAGACGCCGATGAGCATCCTGCAGCCGTTGCTCATCAAGGTTTAGGATGCTGATATATCCACCCACGTTGTAAAGCGGGCTTTGCGGATAATGCAACTGGTCAAAATAAATATCTTGCTGAGATAACGTAAGAGGAAAACTAGCCTTGCCCATCATAAATTCTCACAATCTTTGGTTGTTAGATATCAGTAAGAAATTATGCTCGGCTGAGGTTTTTTTTTAACTCACATATCTACTAGGGCGGTCTGTGTAAATAGTGGGCTTTATCTGCGTAAAAAGCCCACATTATCGATACAAAAAATTATCCAACCTTGGTGGCGGGGGGGAGCACTTGTATTTCGGCGGCAGGTCGGAAGTGACCATTTTGCATTTTGACGACATGGTCAGCCACATCAAAATAGCTGTCATCGTGACTGATGACGATGATGGCTTTCCCTTTGGCTTTTAACTCAGGCAGGATGCGTCGGTAAAAAATTTGTTTAAATTCAGGGTCTTGATCGGCTGCCCATTCATCAAACAAATACAGGTCTTTATCTTCCAGGTACGCGATTAGCAGTGCCAGTCGCTTTCGCTGGCCATCAGACAGCGCCAAAGTAGAGAACTTCCCCTGATGAATTTTCACCTTATCGCTCAGACATAGCTCTTCAAGATAATCCTCTATTACTGCAATATCCGCATTTTCTGCTTCACCAAGTAGTTGATCAAAAAGATAAAAGTCAGAAGTGATAGCGCAGATTGCATTACGGTATGAGGCTACATATTTGTGGTCGATCGGCAGATTGTCCAGATAGATATGGCCACCCAATGGCAAGTAGTGGCTGGTGATAAGCTTACCTAAAGTGGTTTTTCCCGAGCCGTTTCCCCCAACAATAAAAGTGATGCTGCCCTTGTTGACAGTAAGGTTCAGCGGGCCGATTTCAAAACCCGGCTCTTGATCTTTGGATGCATAGCGATAGGTCAGATTGCGCAATTGAAACTGCTGCCACTGCGGTAGCGGTTTGATATCGGTGTCGATATCTTCGATAGGCAATTCAGCAAATAATTTTTCTACTTTAGCCAGGGAAATATTGGAGCTTATAATTTGCGGTGCAGCATTCACCACAACACCAATCGGACCTGTAATATATAACAGGACCATAATGACCCCAAACATCTCTTGCTGGGTAATGGTGTGGTAATTTACGAAAATAAACGCTAAAAATCCAATCACAAAAAAGCTCAGAATATCGCCATAATTTAGGGCTATCCGCATAATGGTAAAACCTGTTTTTTGTGCTCCCCTTACGTCGTCTTCGGTTTTACATAATACTTTTTCCATGTAAGCGTTGCGTTTTCTCTGGCACAGTTTTAGTTCTTTAATGCCGTATATATTGCCGTGAATAGCGTGTTGCAGTTCATCAACTTTTTCTCTGGCGCGGCCAATGTATTTTGAACCCAATAACAGTGGCAGTTGGAAGGTGATGACGCCAAATAGCAGAGCGCCGCAAAAAAATATAAATACCTCGGTGTTCAGATAAAGTAGAAACAACATCATGCCGAGCACAGTAACTGCACTAATCAGCAAATCAGGTAACAACTGTGCTCCCTGGATAATAGTCCGCACATCGGTTGTAATGGAGGCAATTAATTGTGGGCCCCCGACAGATTCCAGTTTATTTAACGGCGCTCGCAGGATTCGGTTGTAGTACTGACGGCGTAGGTCTGAAGCCGCATCTATTGCAATCCTTGTTAAAATCAACTCGGCAAAAGTACGCGCGGCCATCACCAAAATACAGGCAACCAGAAACAAAGCAGCGAAACTTGCTTTGCTGACTTCCAGCGTCAGAAATGTCACAGGCTGCTGTAAGGCTTCCTTAAAGCCGTCAACAGCAGTGAAACTGTTCATCACTAGTGGAATCAGCATGGCATAGGCGAGGCCAGCCAGCGTCCCGAGTAATAAGGCGGAATAAACTTTTGGCGGTGAAATTGTCGTCAGGATGTTAAATATCTTCATGGTTACTTTCCTTGGGTCGAGGCCTTGGGTTTCAGGATCAGCTGACTCTTATGCCCGCTGGCACCAAGTTCCAGATACTGACCTTCGATAAAGGCTTTCGCCATGTCGTCATAGTGGATACTGGCAACATTGCCAGACTGACCGGTAGAGTTCATAAGCAGGTGCTGCGGTTGGTCGCTGCCGAATTGGATGATATGTCTAAAACCTGGGCCAACGGTTTGCACATAGCCTTCATCGATGCTGTAATTCATTGATGAAAAGTTGATACTGTCTGCAGATCCGCCGCGGGCGAATGAGCGGTCAAAGAACATATCCAAGCCTTTAACGTGGGTAAATGGTCTGTGTTTATAAGCGACCCGATGCACCTTACCCCATTGCCAGCTTTGTAAATCTGTACCCAGTTTTTTGTTTAGATCAGTCAGAGCAGCCTGCAGCGACTGTTTTTTTATCTGGTTGCAATCTTCCAGTTCCGGGGTGCTTTTGTCGTCGCACCAGTCAAAGGAATTGTCTGACAGCGCACGACCAATCCGCTGTAAGGTACTTTGCTCAACAATTCTCTGAAAACGTTCAGTTAAACCTGGATTGCCCCAGTGGCTGACCATATTGTCTGAAAACAATGCAGTTTTTAAATGACGCATCCAGGAAAAAAATATCGTGGGTGCGATCTGGTCTGCGGCCGTAGAACCATTCCATTTTGACAATACATCGACGGCAGCTTGAACTTGTTGCTCATCACTGCTGAAGGTCAGTAGTGTTGGTATCAGTTTAAGTGCTTGGCTATCCAGCAGATCAAGCTGAAAGTGCTTGTGATCGGAAATTGACAATTTTTGGCCCCGCTGGATTGGACCTGATAGCAGGTCGTTAATGCGCTCAGCACGTTCAGGTTCGGCCCAATCTTCAGAAATAAAATACGGATAGGTTGAGTTAGTAACCTGGTTGTTAGCTGATAGAAGGTAGCCTTGGCTAGGATTCAGTGAAACCGGCATTTCGTTTTTAGGGATAAAGCCAGACCAGGTATATTCAGGATCCCAACCCGGCACAGGAATGCTACCATTTCCTCTACCGCGTATTGGAATATCACCAGTGCCGAGATAGCCAATATTGTCTTTCTGATCAATATAGAACAGGTTCATCGCAGGCGATCGGTGAAATGACAGCGCATCGTTAAAGCTATCCCAGTCATGGGCATAGATTAGACGATAGAAAGCTTCGAAGGATGTATCACCAATTTGTCCCCCCACCCAACGTAACGACAACGGTTGCCTAATTTCACTAATTAAATCGGAAATCACTGGGCCATGATCTGTTTCACGGATCTGGATTTTGAGTGGCTCTAATGGCTCGCGTAAAAAAGCAGGAAAATCGGCTTTAACTTTAATCAGTTCGGTCCTGATGTTGAAATCGAGCCATTGGTCGCCCCGACGATACTGATTGGTGTTTTGTGGGTTAATCTGCTCGAAATATAAATCCATCGTGTCGGCTAGCATATTGGTAGCGCCCCAAGCGATGTGCTTGTTCCGCCCTAGCATCACCAGCGGAGAACCAACCATCGACATGCCGGTGGTATGAAAATGCTCGCCTTGCACATCAACGATGTACCACATCGACGGTAATTCCATATTGAGATGTGGGTCGTTTGCTAATATTGCACGCCCATTTTTACTGTGCTGTGCAGCAACCACCCAGGCATTACTGCCGATATGTTTACCGCCAAAATTCCATTGGCTATGTAAGTCCTGCGACAATTGCGACAATTGCGCCAGTACAGCCATCGTGTCCTGGGGTGCTTTGGTTATTGCGGCTACTTGTTGTTTGCTGTCGACACCATACAATGTATTCACCTTGGCTTTACCCAAAGTTTCGGTCAGCATTAGCCGATTCAGGTCTTCCTGAAAATTACCCGACATGCTCAAACCGAACATTTTCACCCAAGCAAGTGAGTCTGCTGGTTGCCAGGGTTCAGGTTTGATATCGAGTAAGGTGAATTCCAGAGGCAATTGCTTCGCCTGGGCCAACCAGCTATTGATACCGTCAGCATATGCCTGCAACGATTCCTGCGCCGCAGGACTCAGTGCGGGCAATGATTCAATTGCAGTGTTATAAATTCGTAATGTACGAATGTAGATGTCAAACCCTGAGGCACTTTTACCAAAGACTTCACTCAAGCGACCTTGCGCCATTCTACGTTGAAGTTCTAGCTGCCATAACCGGTCTTGCGCATGCATGTAACCGACGGCAAAAAAGGCATCCTGATCAGTTTTGGCTTTGATTGATGGAATGCCATATTGATCTTTTGAGATGACAACCTGCTGCTGCAGCCCGGTTTTGACTATCACATCCTGATTATTCGGCAAGGAGCTATGCAGGTAAATATATGCCTGATAAAACAGGAAAATAGCTGGCAGCAATACAGAAATTGAAAACAAAGTCAGGATGGGACGGGAACGATAAGGGTTACCAATTGAAAATTTCATAGATCACCATGCGTTGACGAACTCTAAATGGCCGCTATGCGGCCATTTACTTATTTGCGCTAGGCGGCAGATTTCACAAAAGATACACCACGCAGGTTTTCGGTCAGTACACGATTGTGCTGGTACTTGTCTTCACCCGAAACAACGACGACGCCGTATTTCTCCAGCGACATCACGCTACCGTACTCGTCTACCGTGTCGGAATCCGGGTAAACCTTGACGCTTGCAGGCACGTAACGAGATGTGAAGCCAAGCCGTGTTTGATCTTTGGTGATGTTTGGCAAAGAGGCATGCATCAGAGTCGACCAGAAAATAACAAATTGACCGGCTTTCATTTGAATGGAAACCGCTTTTGATTCGTCAGGTTTGAAGTTGGGATCTTTTTGCAGATTGCGGTAGTCGTAACCGAAAAAGCCGCGCTTGATACCGTCTTTTTCCAGATTATTTTCGTTGTTCGGATCGTATTTCATCTCTTTAGTTTCATCGTACATCATCTCTTCCTGAGTACCAGGCATGAAACGGAGGCAGCCATTGTCTTCGGTTGCATCGGTAAGGGCAGTCCATACTGTCAGGGCACCACCAAAATTAGAGCCGTTTGGCCAGACAATTTGTGGTTTGCCAGAGGCATGAGCAAATGTATCTGCCTGATGCCAATCTGTGCCTTCATCCCCTGGATATTTAGGGAACATTTCTGAACGCCAGCACAAAATATCCGGCCCTAACACTGCGGCCAGCTTGTCAACGATTTCACTACGCATGATATGGGCGCTTAGCTCATCAATATCCAGATGACGGTCATAACCGGCGATGCGACTCTTGTTGTCCAGCTCATAGGCTGCCTTATCACGGTCAAATAATTGGGCGCGAATCTGTTTATATTTAGCTTTGATCTCTTCAGTATCATACAAATCGAACGGACCGATAAATCCTTGTTCGCGAAACTTTTGCAGGTCTTCAGCACTTAGGGCGAATTGCTTACTCATGTAATTTCTCCTTGTTAAAAGTGGGGCAGTATTAGGCTGCTATATAGTGTTCTACCCAGCCATTGATGGTGGGGTTGGCCATTAACTTACTGGTGGGTACTGACCTTTGCAGTTGTTCTTCGATTTGAATTTGTAAATCGACAACTGTCAAAGACGACGCGCCAACATCAAAAAAATCCTGATCCGGGGCGATGTTCCCGAGGATTGATTTGCTTTTAAAAGCATTTAAAATGATGGTTTTTATTTCATGTTCCGACATGTTTACTCCTTAGCATGGGTTAGCTTGCGATAATTGCTTTACGGTCAATTTTGCCGTTTTTGTTGATTTGAAGATGGTCGGTGATGTGATACACCTCCGGCACCATGTAAGCTGGCAGGCGTTGGCTGAGCTGATTTTTTATCAAGGGGCCAGTTAGCTGGCTAGCCTGACAAGTCTGAACATACGCGGCTATTTGTTGTTCACCGGTTTCAAATTTTTCAGCCAGCACAATGGCTGCTTCCACACCGGATAGTTCCAACAAATGACTCTGAATTTCTTCAAGCGAAACGCGATAACCCTTTACTTTTACCTGCAAGTCTTTTCGGGCAATAAATTCAATTTCACCGTTTGCATTTTCTCGCACTAAGTCGCCTGTTCGGTAAAGCATTCCTGCGGCGATATTTGGGTCTTCAAAAAATGCCTTACAACCAGCGGGAGCATTAAGGTATCCCAGAGCTACCCCAGAACCTGAAGCAATCAGTTCTCCGTTTTGACCTGGCAAAACAGGATTGCCGAGCTCATCAAGAATATGGATTTGGGTGCCGGATATCGGTTTGCCTATAGGCACCTGCTGTTCAGGAATATTGCTAGCAGTCATGCGATGACAGCAGGTAAAAGTTGTATTTTCTGTTGGACCATAGCCGTTGATAACGACTAAATCGGCATAACGTTCCAGTACTTTTTTGATTGCCTGAGGATACAGAACGTCACCACCGGCCAGCAGGACTTTTAGTTGGGAGAAAGCCTTGTGAAAACGGTTTGCGATCAGATGGAACAGTGCTGCGGTTAACCACAGAATTGTCACCTTATTTTCGTGTAGCTCCTGAATGAATAAATTAGGATCCAGTACATCACCTGAGTAAAGTACGAGGGTGGCACCGTTCAACAGAGGCCCCCAAATTTCCAGTGTTGACGCATCAAACGACAGTGGGGCAAACTGAAAAAATACATCGTTGTGGCTGATATCCAGAAAAGCGTTGTTGCAGACGAGTCGAGTAACGGCGCGATGCGGAACGATAACGCCTTTAGGTTCACCAGTTGAGCCGGAGGTAAACATAATATAGCAAGGCGAATTTACTGATACTGCCCCTTGCTCAAGCACTCGTTGAGTTTTATCTGAAACGTGCAAATCACGGGGATCAATCCATTGACGATGTCCGGCAAGTAAATTACTGCATTCATGATCGGCGATGACAATATTCACTTCGGCTCGCTCAAGGCAAATCAACTGCCGGGGCAGCGGGTTTTCTTTGTCCAGTGGCAGATAGCAAGCACCGCATTTAAGTATGGCCAGTATACTGATGATGGCTTCAACAGAACGAGCTAACGACAGAGCGACAGCCTGACCTGGTTTTAAGCCAAGTTGTTGCAGACAGGCGGCAAGTTGATTAGCAAGCTGATCCAGCGCCTGATAGGTCAGGCTTTGCTCAGCCAGTTGAATAGCAACTTTATTGGGAAGGTGTGCTGCTTGCTGTTCAAAAACTTGGTGTACCAACAACGGAGGCAAATCAGCATGCATATTCAGGTTCCTCAATAAAGAAACTGCGCAAATTGGTCAAGGTAGAAGAGTAGCGACGCAGAATGCCATAGTGATCCCCCTCGGGTTCGCTAACCAGCGAAGCATCTGGAATGAGCTGCTGCATCAAACGGGCGCTGTACACATTTGTTTGTTGATCCTGCTCACCGGCGAGCAACAGCGTTTTGTTCATAACGCTGCAGGCAAGTTGATCAAATTGTGCTGCCCGGTAATTTACATAGTTCATTGCATAACGATGGAAGTAACATGGATCGGAAAATGGCAGCATAATATTGCAGTGCACCCCATCAACCGCATCACGTTCGACTGTGGAGATGCGCTGAAGGATAAATTCCGCCGTTGCCGGGTCTCTTGCGGCCATTGGTAGGACGCCGTCGATATCGCCGCCATATTGAGTCACCGCGTTGCGATCCGTTAACAATGCGAATTCACCATTCACGAGGGCTAACCGTCCTATGCGATCGCTTTGCATATTTGCAGCTGCAATTGCGATGCCCGCACCGGAGCAATATCCAACTAAATCAGTTTGCTGGATTTTAAGCGCATCCATCAGGGTGTACAAATCCTCAGCATGCTTTGCGACAGTGAGTTGTTCCGGTAAAACTTCAACCTGATGTGGTGCCAGAATTAACCTGGCTTGCCAGGTCAAAAGATTGTAGCGGTCGGCGAAGTGGCTAAAAAACTCCATCGCGGTATCGACTTTAAAGCCAAATGGCAGAATCAGCGTCAGCCATGGCTTTTGTGTAGAAATCCGAGATATCGCGTAAGTCAGTGTGACGTCATCGAATAATTGAGTTTTACAATTCATCATGAGCATATATCTTCATCAGCTAAGACCAGTAAACCACCCTTCAACTTAATTGGCGGCAGGGAATATTTCGCTCTAGTATGGAGATATTTATCTGAGGCGAAACTGAGAGATCTTATAGTCAGGCTCTAATGGTCAGACAGCCATAACGGGCTAAAAGTACATGACCTTTCATACCGAAAGGGTAAACCTGCAATAGGTTGATGCAGGTTAAAATTCGCGACTATTACTGCAGCACGATTCTTGTTTTAGACTAGCAACGAAAGTAAAAACATGTGTGGAGAAAAGGCAAAATAAAGACCATGTTGATTCAGATATGAACTGTCATCACCAGTTCTGCGCCAGGTTTTAGTAACTGAAAAAGTAGACCGTCGTCAAACACAATACCAACTTTGTCTCCCTGTGAAGTGTCGGGTTTTACGAACAAGGTTTGAATAGAGCCTGTTCTGACCTGATGACCATCGCTGATACTCACGCGACTACCAACATTCGTGTTGATAGCTTTTGGGCCTTTAAGCTGAAAAAAGATGGTTGGTTTGCTATCTTGCTGCAAAATGTAGCCTGTAACCTGGTTAGATGAAATTGGGTCGTACAAGTTGACTATAGGATAAAACACGCCGGATTTGGTAGCACGAACCATGATTGGTGTGCTGGACGTTAGCGTTGAAAATTTGTAAAGCACCTGGTCTTTTTCGACCCGGGAAATATTCTGTACCTGGTATTCGCTAACAGTACCAGTCTGCTTGATAAGCACTGGAACATAATTATCCAGCGTAACTTCAACCTGAACCTGGTACAGCTCGGAGCTAGGGTTTTGATAAGCGGCAAAGCCAGCAATAGACATGCATAACGCCATGGGTACAACAATTTTTGCCGGTTGAAGCATAGCGAATTAGCTCTCCAAAATATAGTCGACGTAGTGTGATGTCGGTGTAGCAATAGGGGTATTAAAACCTGAGCCTATGACCAACTGATCCAGTTCCATCAGAAATTTAATTTCTTCTCTGATTTGATTATTGTCTAAGGACTCTGCGCTCAGGTCGTGAGTATTCAATGGTTGATTAAGTTGCATAAAAAACTCTTTTGTCTCGAATTACACATGTAAAAGTTGTCCTTGCAGCAAGCATTTCGCAATAGCCTGTTGTCGGTTGACACTTTCGGTTTTGGTTATGCAGTTTGCCAAGTGAAAATTGACTGTGCTTTCAGTGATGCTCAGAATCAGACTGATTTCCCAGGAAGTTTTACCTTCAGATGCCCAGCGGATGCACTCTAACTCTCTTTTGCTAATCACCGCTGATTTCAGATCTGATACCCGTTGTGCCGCGTCATAAAAATAAGGCCCCAGAATTGACCAGTACCAGCCAATCTGTTTCAGATAAGTTTGTGTTTCGGCGTTAACTTGGATCATTAAACAGCCACTATTACTGGCACATCCTTTGAGTGGTAACAATAGGATCTGCTTATACTCCTGATGTTCGCTGGCAGAAATATCAAGCACATCACTGGCAGCAATTGCCCGGCAGTGGTTTGTGCAGTAGCGATATAGCCTACTGTTTGACGTCATCTTTGATTTGATTTTGTGCGGTATTTCACCAAAACTAACGACCTCCTGATTCATTGCTGACAAAGGGCGAAATAACAAAATACCGCACCAGTGGTAGCCATGTTCCAGAGGGAGTGCTTTTAGTAGCTCATTCAGCTTGTCGTCAGTTGGTATGTCTTCGATCGTCTGAATTAATGCTTCTAAACTTTTCATTATGCACTCCCTTCTGTAATCAGTTGTTTGGATTTATACATGGGCAGACATTATAGAAATCTGCACAGCTCCGGAGCTAATGTGCAAATGATTTGAATAACTGGTCTAGGTTCTTCAACAACAGGTTCAGTGGTAGACGCATCAACTGAGGTGCTGTCAGGTTGAGCGTATACATTAAAGCTTGAAGCAATAAATAATATTGCGATAGCTGCGATTTTGATTTGGGTACCAGAGTTACGTGGTTTCAAGTTTTGTTCCTTCATTGGTTGGGTTGTTAGTGGTTACTTTAAACAGGGGTTGTGAGGAAATGAAACAACTAAATGGTAACTTATTTGTGATTTATTAATAAACAATGCGTAACCATTGCTTTTTGTTCATAAATAAGAAACTATTTAGTTACAAATGAAGGGCGGTGATGATTTGCCAAACTAAGTGTAATCAACACTTTTCGACCGATGGAAGAGAGAGTGTAAGCTGAGTTTTATTTGCTGTGTTAGCACTTTGCGCTTTGCTGCACAAAAGCCTGAGTTGTCGGCGCTGTAGAAATAAGAATGAAGCGCTTAGGCGAGACTCTCAAATATGACGTGATCAATAATAGGCCATTAGAATTTTAGTATTGGCAGGCTGATGATTTTTCATAAGGATACGTTTGCCATATTTGTCGATGTCAAAACGTGGGTCATTGTGAATGGTATCGAGTTTATATTCTTTACGTTTACTTTTGACAAAGTCATAGATGTTAAAAAAAGTATTATTGCTATCGAATTTGGTCCAGTACAGGCTGTTACCCCGGACAAACCAGCGGGTATTTAAATCGATCGACAATTCAATTCCTAATGAAGTTAAATTCTGCTCAGAGCTGTTGTAAAAATACACCTTGTCAGATTTATCCGCCAAGATGTAACCATCAGGTATTTCTCTTGCGGATCGGAATCCACTCATCAGTAATGAATTGGATTTGTCAGCAATATTGTAGGTATTAATAACCCAGTCATCAGACGTTTTATCACCGTATAGTACTTGCGTATAATCACTTGAGAATGCTGCATCTTCCGCAAGAAATTGTTTTCCGCCGGTTATATAACTTATTTCATTTGTTTTCGTGTCCAGTAATGCCAACACATTGTCTAGCTTGGCTAGAATTAACCGCCCATGATTAGCAACCTGATAAATTTCCAGTGATGCTGATGTTTTTAGATGAATCGTTTCAGTGGTGCCCTGTAGCGTACTAATAACATTGGTCTGGTTATCTGTTTTGTAAATCAACATGCTGCCCTCTTCTTCGACATAGAACATTTGCTGGATCTGCTTGTCGGTTGAGATAATATGCTGACTTTCGGCGTTGAAGTTAGGTAAGTCCATTTGGGAAAAATAGTTGGCAGCAGGAGGTTCACTGAGTAACAACATTTTATTATCAGTGGACATGGCCAAAGATCTGACTTTGGCATTGGTGTTATTATTGTCAAATAGCAGGGTTTTGCTTCGTGTTGCCAAATCAATTTTGTAAACACCCACTTCATCAAGAATTATCAGCGAGTTGTTGTCATACCATACAAGCTGAAAGATAGCTTTGTCATGATGAAATCGTGTCAAAATTCGTTGTGTTAGCCTGTTTTTGACCGAAACTTGTTGTTCACCCAGCTTACCCATGACGGTTACAAAGGCAAGCTGCTGGCTATCAGCTGACACTGCCACCTTATTGTCATGAAAGTCATCGTTCAGTTTGTGATTTATGGTTTGGTATCGATTAGTGGTGAAATTGTAATAGTAAAGCTGACTTGAGTCGTTAATCGATTTCAAACCGTTAAAGTACAAACCCGAACCATCCTTAACTACCGCTACGTCAGAAAGAAAATAAAAATTGTTCACCAGAGTTTGTGGTAACGCCGCCGTTGTTTCAAGGGCGAGTTGATTCAGCGAAGATGCTCCAGCCTGAATATCAATGTAATAAAGTGTGTTGCCATCTCCGGAAAAATCGAATTTCAGCACATTGTTGGCGGTATTAGTAATTTGTTCGACTTTACTGTCTCCCTGACGTTTCAGAAAGATCTGGAAACCTGAAAATCCGGGGATGCGCGCAGTAAATGCCACTTTTTCGGCATTTTCGGTTGCTGCAATAAAATTTTTTTCCCCCAGGTATTCAAACATTGCTTCAGTATGCACGGTCGATACATTATCTGACATATTTGTCAGTACGCTCAGCCAGATTAACGAGAGTCCGAGCAACACAGCGGCGATTATGATCCAACTTTTAGGACTAAGGCTGAAAGCGGAGGGAGACGGTTCGAATAACTCGCTTTTCGGTACATGTGCAATATTATTAAGTTTAATGACATCGCAGATAAGCTTGTAACCACGTTTGGAAACAGATTTGATAAAGGTCGGATTTTTGCTGTCATCCCCGAGAATAATGCGAAGTTTACTGACAGCTCTGCGCACAGCAGCATCACTGACCATACTGCCATTCCAAACCTGATCATGTAGTTCTTGAGTTACAATGTAGCGTTCGTTATTTTGACAAAAATAGACTAGCACATCAAAAACCTTTGGCTCAATAGTAAGTTCCGTTCCATCAAGCGTAATGGTCTTATCTTTTGGCGATACTAAAAAAGCACCTATCTGATAGCAGTGGTCCTCTGCTTGCAAAACTCCAGAGGGGGTCTTCTCTTGGAGATACTGTGCTGATTGAAACTCTGACATAAAACCGGATTTCCTCTTTTCCTCAATATAGTAATCCCCGTTTACACAGACAACTTCCGATTAAAAGCCTGCCAAACATAAATGTCCAGCTAGGTTTTGATTTTTGTTGAAACGGAACTTCATGACCCAGAAGTATCATAGAGGATTTGACGTCTATGTCTATAGATGTGCTGTTGTTCACTGTGAAAAGTTGTTTTAAATCAGTGGTCGAACCAGTCATTGCATAGTTGTATCAGGTTATAGCGATCCATAAACCAGAGTCTGTACTCCCCAACCTTTGCGTTGGAAATAGCCATAAATTATCTGACCTGAACGGCAGTCAGCACTCAGCGTTTGGCATAGTACCATCTCAATTTTTCCTGTCTTCGGATCGAGATGCAGAATTTCTGCAGCTTCAAATCCGAAATAGTCACCGACGAATGGATAGAGTGCTTTGAACAGACTTTCTTTTGCTGAAAAAGTAATAGTTAGTGCCTGTTCTATGCTGAACCCGGTTGCCTGTAGCCGTTTGTGTTCGGCCGGTGAAACAATGTTGTTGCAAATGTCAGTTGCAACTGTTGTGGTTAGCCAGTTTTCCAAATCTAATCCCAGATACAAACGATCTGCAGCATGAATGGCCGCGCAGGCGGCAATTCTGTCCGTATGAGAAATGGACCCTATCACCTGGCAGGGCCAAATTGGTGCCCGGTTTTTGCCCACTAGGATCTGCCTCTGGCTTAAGCCAAGTTGCGCCAAACTTTTTCTTGCAGCATGACGGCCGGCGAGAAATTCTGCCTGACGCTTTGGTGCTGCTTGTTGTATAGATTGACAAAAGGTGTGGCCTAACAAGGAGTATAGATTTGATGAGTAAACGTCGGGATTAAAATGCATTAAGGTCAAGCTGATATTGTTACCAAACCAGCTATGTTGAGCCGACCTAAAGAATGGCGTGTGAGGGAGCATCTTGTGGTTAGCCTGTCTGCCTCATCTTAGCTGTGCTGGCAGACAATACGTTTTCGAGTACCTGATTGACCACGTATAACACGGCTGCCCGGTTTTGTTCAACAAAAAAGTGATTACCTTCAATCATATGTATTTTACCTGGCGCGCTAGTTAATTGATTCCAAGCAGCCAACATTTCTGTGGTGACATCGTGATCCTGAGTGCCTCCCAAAATGGTAAAGGGACATTCAATCGGACTAGCGTCCGGAATATAGGTATCTGCTATTTTAAAATCGGCACGAATTAAGGGCGTTAACATTGCCATCAACTCTTTGTTCTGTAAAACCTCGACAGGTGTACCCTGCAGTTTTTCTAGTTTGGCAATAAATTCGGCTTCCGGCAGGTTATACAGTGGCAAATGCTCGACTGGCAAATGAGGTGCTCCACTTCCTGAAACGATAACGTGGCTGGGGGGGCGGTTTCTTTGCCGACACATGTTGGCTGCAAATTCATAAGCCACTTTGCTGCCGAGGCTGTGTCCAAACAAAACATAAGGTAATTGGGTGAAGCAGGTAGATTGATTTAGCAAGGCTTCTATCATCTGGTGCATATCCGATATTGCCGGCTCTGCAATACGGGTTGCCCTGCCGGGCAACTGTAAAGCGACTAATTCAACTTGATAATGAAGTTTTTCAGCCCATGCCAAATAGGTCCCGGCGTTCCCTCCGGCATAAGGAAAACAAAATAAACGAAGTCTGGCATTTGGATTGGGTTTGGGGATAAGGAACCAATTATTTCCCATGCTATTAAGCCTCTTTCTTTGGGTCTGTGGTATTGGGTTAAAATCTCCGGGTAGCAAATCTAGCAGCCAGCGATGACGCTGTATGCTGGTAAAATTAATAGGCTCTATGGTCAGCAGTGTTTTGTACAAATGTAACACGCGTAGTAACAAAGCAACGCTTTGTGCGAGTTGAGCGTGCAGCAGCTTTAGCTGCAAGGGGGAATAGTCCGGTGAGGGTTAACATGAAAGCAGAGCTTGAAATGGTGGCCCCAGCTGGACTCGAACCAGCGACCGATCGATTATGAGTCGAGCGCTCTAACCAACTGAGCTATGGGGCCACGTTGCTTAATTGATTGCAGACGCAATACTAAGCGGCAGGCAGTATAAAAACTTTTGCCGGCTTTGTCATCCGGCTTGTTACGCTAAGTGTGGTAATTGCTGTTTTTTTGAGCTTTATGCCGCATAAATAACAAAGGCGCCGAAGGGCGCCTTTGTTTTTCAGCAACTAAACGACAAAACCTTACTCGTCTAGGAAGCTTTTTAATACTTCTGAACGTGAAGGGTGGCGCAGTTTACGTAGCGCTTTGGCTTCGATTTGACGAATACGCTCACGTGTTACGTCAAACTGTTTGCCCACTTCTTCTAACGTATGGTCGGTGTTCATGTCGATACCGAAGCGCATACGCAGTACTTTTGCTTCACGAGCAGTTAAACCCGCCAGTACTTCGTTAGTGGCATTTTTCAAACTTTCCATCGTTGCAGAGTCCAGCGGTGACTCACCGGTGGCATCTTCGATAAAATCACCTAAGTGCGAATCTTCATCATCACCAATAGGGGTTTCCATCGAAATAGGCTCTTTAGCAATTTTCAGCACCTTACGGATTTTATCTTCTGGCATTTGCATGCGTTCTGATAATTCTTCTGGTGATGGCTCGCGGCCCATTTCCTGCAGCATTTGCCGTGAAATACGGTTTAGCTTGTTGATGGTTTCAATCATGTGTACCGGGATACGGATTGTACGGGCCTGATCTGCGATTGAACGCGTGATTGCCTGACGGATCCACCACGTAGCGTAAGTTGAAAACTTATAACCACGACGGTATTCAAACTTATCTACCGCTTTCATCAAACCGATATTACCTTCCTGAATTAAATCAAGGAATTGTAAGCCACGGTTAGTGTATTTTTTCGCAATAGAGATAACCAAACGTAAGTTTGCCTCAACCATCTCTTTTTTCGCCCGGCGTGCTTTCGCTTCACCAATCGACATACGACGGTTGATATCTTTAATTTTAAAAATGCTTAAGCCGGTTTCTTCTTCAACTTTTTTCAGTTTTTCGATGCTGCGCACCAAATCTTCCTGCATTTCTTGCAGTTTCGAAGAATAAGGCTTATTGGCAGCAATTTCGGCTGATAACCAGGCGGTAGAAGTTTCAAAACCGGTAAAAGCTTTAACGAAGTTTTTCTTCGGCATCTTGGCGTATTCAACGCAGTGTTTCATCACTATGCGTTCTTGCACTCGAACCCGGTCCATCATTTCGCGCATGTTTTTAACTAAGCGATCGAATTGTTTTGGTACCAGGCGGAAGCAGCGGAATACTTCGCTCAGTTTTTCAATTTCTTCTTTGGTGGTGGCGTGCTCACGACCATTTTTAACGATAGAGTTACGAGTAACCTCGTACTGAGAACGTAATTCACCGAATTTTTCCCGCGCCATTTCTGGATCCGGACCGGTGTCAGCTTCGTCTGAATCACCGTCACCATCTTCGTCGTCGTCTGAATCGTCGTCGTCATCCATTTGGTCTTCTGGTACATCAGAACCAATGTGGCTGCCGGCTACAGGAGCTTCGTCGATTTCGTTAGGGTCAATAAACGCAGTGACAATGTCGCTTAAGCGAATTTCTTCAGCTTCATACTTATCCCACTGCTCCAGTAAGTAAGTAATGGCTTCCGGGTATTCGGCCACAGAACTTTGTACGGTATTAATACCTTCTTCTATCCGTTTGGCGATATCAATTTCGCCCTCACGGGTTAGTAGTTCGACTGTGCCCATTTCCCGCATATACATTCGAACCGGGTCGGTAGTACGCCCCAGCTCTTTGTCTACACTAACCAGAGCCTGTGCTGCTTCTTCAACAGCATCTTCGTCTGTGGTGGCATCAGCCATAATCAGATCATCGGCATCCGGGGCACTTTCAAATACCTGGATCCCCATGTCGTTGATCATGCGGATAATGTCTTCTATCTGATCAGAATCGATAATGTCTTGCGGTAGGTGATCATTCACCTCAGCAAAGGTTAAATAACCTTGCTCTTTACCTTTGATGATCAGGAGTTTTAACTGCGACTGAGGATTTTGCTCCATAGAGACTTATCTTCCACCAATTTGATTAATGTAAAATTGCGAACTAGCGATTATAACAAAGCGCGGCTTTTCTAGCCAGTCGCATTAGGTCGCAAGCTTTGGTTTTTTGCTTTTTAATGCCTGTAATAGCAATTTATACTCATGCCATTCGGCTTTTGTTAACTGTTGTAGCTTATCTTTTCGTTCCAACGCTTCTAGTCGTTGTTGTAAATATTGGTCTTCTATTGAGTGAAACGTATCCACAAATTCTTGCGATAGCTGTTCTGGCTCAATTTGATGATCCCATGCTGCCAGTGTCATTAAAATGCTGTGTTCGGGTAAATCTCGCCATTGTTCCAGCAATTGTGCTGTGGTTAAGCCCGGTTGCTTAAGTAAGCGTTGCTGCAAACTAAGTAACAAACCAATGCCCGGAATATCTGCATCAGCGAGCTCTGGCGCGTCAGGCATCACATTAGCTAAATTGGGGTACTGCAACAATAAACCAATAGCACGGCGCATAGGTGTTATTTTCATCGTTGCCGGTTTCACCCGATTACTTGCCCGGTTTACTGCATTTTTGGTGCGTTCCCGCGGTTTACCCAACAAATTAGCCAGCTTGTCTGTTAAACTCTCCCGATAAAATTCGCTTGGGATTTGTTTGATCAATTCTGCGGCTTTTACCGATAATGCCGATTTTCCTGCATCGGTATTAGGATTGTATTCTTGAACTAAATGTTCAAAAAAATATTGATTTAATGGCACTGCTGCTGCAATGCGTTGTAAAAAAGTGTCTTTACCTTCTTTTTGAACCAGTGAGTCCGGGTCTTCGCCGTCGGGTAAAAAGACAAAATTTAGCTCTACGCCATCTTTTAACTGCGGCAAAGCACTTTGCAGTGCGCGCCATGCAGCGTCACGACCTGCGCGGTCACCGTCGTAACAACACACCACTTTGGGTGTAAACCGAAACAACGTATGCATATGATCAGAGGTTGTTGCGGTACCAAGACAAGCCACGGCAAAGCGAATGTCCTGTTCGGCCAATGCGACGACATCCATATAGCCTTCAACCACTAATACCTGTTCCAAATGCCCGGGTTGCTGGCGAGCTTCGTACAGGCCATAAAGTTCGCGGCCTTTATGAAACAGCCGGCTTTCCGGTGAATTGAGGTACTTAGGCGTACCGTCACCTAAAACTCTGCCACCAAAGGCAATAACCCGGCCGCGTTTATCCCGGATAGGAAACATTAAACGGTCGCGAAAAAAGTCGTACTCGCGGCCATTGTCGTTGCGGTTTATCAACCGAAGCTCAACCAGTTGCTCGCGCAATGGTTTGTTATTCGCAGGGCTTAAGCGCTTCAGTAAATTATCCCAGCCATCAGGCGCATAGCCAATGGCAAAATCACTGAGGGTTTTTGCGCTAAGGCCACGTTTCGCGACATATTGTTGCACGGCGGCGGCATTGCTATGGGTTTGTAGCTGTTGTTGATAAAACTCTGCTGCTTGCTGCATTAGGTTGTAATCATCAGCTTGTGCTGCAGGGCGAGCGTTGCCTACGCCTTGTTCTCGTGGTACTTCAAGATGATGCTGTTGAGCCAGTTCTTCTATCGCTTCAACGAATTCTAACTGTTCAAACTCCATCATAAAACTGATGGCGTTACCATGCGCACCACAACCAAAGCAGTGATAAAACTGTTTATCCGGACTAACGGTAAAAGACGGTGATTTTTCGCTGTGGAACGGGCAACAGGCGGCGTAATTTCTACCGGCTTTTTTTAGCGGTACGCGCTGGTCAATCAGTTCGACGATGTCAGTACGAGCCAACAACTCATCGATAAACTGTCTGGGTATTTGTCCTGCCACCTTTTTCCTTCGGCGTTATTCAGAAAAAGACAAACCGTGCCTTGCGGGCACGGTATGCAGATGTCGACTTGCGATATTATCTTGGGCTTTTCAATGCTAGTGTTTTATCACCAGCAGATAGCACCAATGTCGCTAAGCAGGTACGTTAAGCGACTAGCGCTTAGTACAGCTTGATGCGACGTGCGTTTTCGCGAGACAGCTTCTTAGCATGACGCTTAACTGCTGCTGCTTTTTTACGCTTACGGATCCAGGTTGGCTTCTCGTAGAATTCTTTTGCGCGAACATCAGCTAAAACACCAGCTTTTTCGCATGAGCGCTTGAAACGACGTAATGCTACGTCAAACGGTTCGTTTTCTTTTACTTTAACAACAGGCATTAAATTCTCACCTCAGGGCCAAATTGGTTATCTCTGAACCAATACGATTAAAAATGGTGCGGCATTTTACGCAAAAAGACAGGGCGATGTAAAGCAGTTCTGCGATCTAAATCCGATCCTCTGGCTCTGCACGCGTTGAGCCGGTACAATGACCGCCATTTTAGCGGATTTGAGACACAGATGCGAGTTTTAGGTATAGAAACATCCTGCGATGAAACCGGTATTGCGGTGTATGACGGCGAGCAGGGGTTATTAAGCCATGTATTGTATAGCCAGATCCCATTGCATGCTGATTACGGCGGTGTGGTGCCGGAATTGGCCTCGCGTGATCATATTCGTAAAACCATTCCGTTAATTAAACAAGCATTGGCCGAGGCTGGTTGTGATGCTGCCAGCATTGATGGTGTGGCGTACACGGCAGGGCCGGGGTTAGCCGGTGCACTGTTGGTGGGGGCCGCTATTGGGCGTTCACTGGCGCTGGCCTGGAATAAACCGGCCTTGGCAGTGCATCATATGGAAGGCCATTTATTGGCACCGATGCTGGAGGCCAATCCGCCACAATTTCCGTTTTTAGCGTTGTTAGTGTCGGGCGGGCATACCCAGTTGGTGGCTGTAGAAGGCATTGGCCGTTATGAACTGCTGGGCGAGTCGATAGACGATGCTGCCGGTGAAGCCTTTGATAAAACGGCAAAACTCATGGGGTTGGATTACCCTGGCGGGCCTTTACTGGCGAAGTTGGCTGTACAGGGTGATAGCAAAAAATATAAATTTCCACGGCCAATGACCGACAGACCTGGATTGGATTTTAGCTTTAGTGGGTTAAAAACCTCTGCCGCAAATGTTATTGCCAAAGCCGGTAACACTGAGCAAGTGCAGGCAGATATTGCCGCGTCTTTCCAACAAGCCGTGGTTGATACGTTGGTAATTAAATGCGATAGGGCATTGCAGCAAACCGGGTATACCCGCTTGGTCATTGCCGGCGGTGTTAGTGCTAATACGTCGTTACGCGAGCAACTGGCCACCTTATTAAAGCGTTATGGTGGTGAGGTATATTACCCGCGGAAAGAGTTTTGTACTGACAACGGTGCCATGATTGCACTGGCGGGCTATTATCGTTTAGCGGCTGGCCAGCAGCAGGATTTAACTATTGGGGTGACACCCCGCTGGCCAATGCAGGATTTGCCATCAATTTAATGGCTAGAATGGGTAGGTAGGAGTAATGCGTCGGTTGCAACTCCTGCCCTCATTCTTGTGCTTTTGTTCAGACACTCTGTGGCGCTCAGCTCGTGATTACAACCTCGCTTTCTCGTTTTCCCAGCTATTGCCTAATCTTACTCGCGAATACGCTTGGTTTTATCCCATACTTTGCTTTCTTTACCTCGCCATAAACGGACAACGTTTTCGCGGTGGCGCAAAATAATTAAAATGCTTAGCATGAGCACCGGTACGGTATACAGCGGTTTAATAAACCAGGTAAAAACCGGCGCTAACATCACCGTTAAAATAGCCGCCAGCGACGAGTAACCGCTCAATGCGACAATAATTAACCAACTGGCAATTAGCAAACCGGCTAAATCTAAGCCGATTGGCATCATAGTGCCAAATGCTGTTGCAACGGCCTTACCGCCTTTAAAACCAAAAAATATTGGGAAAATGTGGCCAACGCAGGCGCAGATTGCAATTAAGCCAAGAAATAACGGATCGATTTTTAAAAAGTAAGAGCCCCAAACGGGGATTGTGCCTTTTAAAATATCAAAAACTAGCACCATGATGGCCGGCAACTTGCCACCAAGACGTAACACATTGGTTGCACCGGGGTTGCCAGAGCCATGATTACGAGGATCGGGTAAGCGAAATAGCTTGCTGACCAGCACTGCCGACGAAACGGAGCCACATAGGTAGGCTGTCAGCATCATAATTCCAATCAGCGGGGTCATTAAGGCGGTTCCTCAGCACCAGTTTTTACGTTAAGATTGCAGCCTGATTCAAGGCCAGCAGAGTATAGGGTTTTCGCGGTTTTACCTATCCGACCAGCCTACCTGAAACGAGAAATAACGCAATGCGGATGTAACTGAATGGACATA
This sequence comes from Rheinheimera baltica, assembly GCF_030731985.1. Taxonomy (NCBI): domain Bacteria; kingdom Pseudomonadati; phylum Pseudomonadota; class Gammaproteobacteria; order Chromatiales; family Chromatiaceae; genus Rheinheimera; species Rheinheimera baltica. The sequence continues at coordinate 563,190 of NZ_JAPJDY010000002.1, read as the reverse complement.
GTTTTTATAAAACAGCTACAAGTTGATACCGTTATCGGTGTTTACGACTGGGAAAAAGTTATTCAGCAACGTTTATTCCTTGATCTGGCATTAACAAGTGACCAACGTGATGCCGCGGCTAACGATGATATAAAGCTGACGCTGGATTACGCGGTCATTGCAGAAAAAGTTATCAAACTTATTACAGCACAACCGATAGAGCTGATAGAGACAGTCGCCGAGCGTGTGGCGCAGATGTTACTGGACGACTTTGCAACCAGCTCGGTGGATATCACGGTAAGTAAACCTGGTGCGGTGCCTCAAGCGCAAACAGTGGGCGTGCGTATTGTGCGGAGCCGCAGTTAATGGCGCAGATTTATATCAGCCTTGGTAGTAACAAAAACCGGCATTTTCATATTCAGGCGGCAGTCAGTGCCCTTAGCCAATACTTTGGCCCATTAACGTTGTCGTCGGTATACGAAAGCGAAGCGGTAGGTTTTGCCGGTGATCCGTTTTACAACATGGTTGCAGCGGCAAATACGGATTTAGCCATAGCAGACTGTGTGACCTTATTTAAACAAATTGAAGACAGTTACGGGCGTGATCGCACAGCCGCTAAGTTTAGTGGCCGCACCTTAGATTTAGATTTATTAACCTATGATGACGTCATTTGTCAGCAGCCTGTTGAATTACCGCGTGCTGAAATCACTGAGAATGCGTTTGTACTGTGGCCTTTGGCTGAAATAGCACCAGAGGTGGTACATCCGCTTACCGGCCAGACCTACAGCAGTTTATGGCAGCAATATAACAAGCAACAAAAACTATGGCCGGTGCCATTTAACTGGGAGTAAGCAGTGAGTACAGTGGAAGTTATTATTTTAGCTATTATTCAGGGGCTTACTGAGTTTTTACCTATTTCGTCGTCGGCGCACCTTATTTTACCGTCAGCAGTGTTTGGCTGGCAGGATCAAGGTATTGTTTTTGATGTTGCTGTACATGTTGGCACGTTGCTAGCAGTGATGTTGTATTTTCGTCATGATATAGGCCAGTTAACACTAGGCTGGGTGCATAGCCTTAGTGGGAAGCACAGTATGGAAAGTAAGCTGGCCTGGTGGGTAATATTGGCAACAATACCGGCAGGACTTGCCGGCTTGCTGGCGGCAAAAGCAGACGTAGTGGATACCTTATTGCGCTCTCCCTGGATTATTGCCTTTACGACTATCGTGTTTGGTTTTGCGTTGTGGTGGGCTGATGCAACAGCAAAGCAGCAACAGAGCATGGACACATTAAGCTGGAAACAGGCGTTGTTTATTGGTGTTGCTCAGGCGCTATCCATTGTGCCGGGTACATCACGCTCAGGCATTACGATGACCGCTGCAATGCTTATCGGGTTAGATAAGGTAAGTGCAGCCCGTTTTTCGTTTTTGTTATCCATACCTATTATTGTGTTAAGTGGCGGTTATCAAGCCAGCAAACTATTGTCAGAACCTGAACGATTTGATGTGACGGGTATTGCATTAGGTATGGGATTGTCATTTATTTGCGCGTTGGTTTGCATTCACTTTTTCCTGAAAATTATCAGCCGTATGGGCATGTTTCCGTTTGTTGTTTACCGTTTGTTATTAGGTGTCGGCTTGATTATTTTCCTCGGCTGGTTTGCCGGCTAAGTATTTAGGCATTGCTGTTTAGCGGCTTTTATTGCCGCTAAGCGCGAGCGCTGCAAGCCTTGCTTTATCGCTTCACCTGTCAGGCCCTGAGCAACAAGCTCTTTTGCGCTAACCTTGCGTGCCGCTTGCGCCAGTATTTTCAGGTATTCAGCCTGTGCATATTCAGCAAGTTCAAAGCCTGTGCGGCCGCGTAAGTCGGCCATACAACAAAGTAAGATATCGTCCAGCCGCTGTGGCTTGCGCCATAAATCTACCGCATCAAATAGTTTTAGCACCGTGCTGCTTTTTAGCTGATTAGCGCGGTGAATAATCTGGTGATATTCGCAGACTAAAAGTGCAAGATCGCGACAGTCGTTTGGTACCCGTAAGTGGTCACAAAGCTGGCTGATAAGTGGTAAGCCGCTATGCTCATGGCCATGATGTGACGGCCAAAGCTCAGGTTTGGTAACACCTTTACCTAAATCATGTACTAAAGCTGCAAAGCGGATATCAATACGAGGGGACAGCAGTGCCGCTTGCTGCAGCACCATTAACGTATGTACGCCGGTATCAATTTCCGGGTGCCATTTTGGCGGCTGCGGCACGCCCCATAACGCGGAAAGCTCCGGCATTAATACCGATAACGCGCCGGTATCATAGAGTAATTGAAAATACGCCTGTGGCGTTTGCTCACTAAGTGCTTTAGCGGTTTCTTGCCATACCCGCTCGGGAGTAAGTGTACTGAGTTCAGTGCTCAGCTGCTGCATTAATACTTGGGTTTCTGGTGCAACACTAAAGCCTAAATGCGCGTAGCGGGCATAAAAACGTGCCACGCGCAGCACTCGTAAGGGATCTTCAGCAAAGGCTTCAGAGACATGCCGCAGTATTTTTTGCTCAATATCTGCCACACCACCAAAAGGGTCAATCACACTATCATCATCGGCTTGAGCAATAGCGTTAATGGTTAAATCTCGGCGCAATAAATCTTGCTCTAAGGTGACATCGGGTGCGGCATAAACCGTAAAACCGGTATAGCCTTTACCACTTTTACGCTCGGTTCGTGCCAGTGCGTGTTCTTCTTTGGTTTCTGGATGTAAAAACACCGGAAAGTCTTTACCAACTTGCTGGTAACCCAAATCCAGCATTTGCTGCGGCGTAGCACCTACTACCACCCAGTCACGCTCGTGAAACGGGTAGCCTAAAAGACTATCTCTAACTGCACCACCTACCAGATATCGTTGCACCGGCTTTCCTGTTGCCATTTTTTTTGCCATTATACCCGTCGCCTTTCAAAATGCACGGTCGCAACAAATGGCAGCGCCCTAACCAGCAGGAAGCAGAATGTATACCGGATTTTTCGGCTTAACCAGTGCCCCATTTTCCATAGCACCTAACCCGGATTTTATGTACCTGAGTCCACGTCATGCCGAAGCGCTGGCACACTTGCGCTTTGGCTTGGGCGAGGCGGGGGGCTTTGTCTTATTAACCGGTGAAGTAGGAACCGGCAAAACCACCGTGTCGCGTTGTTTGTTGCAAGAGTTAGATGAGCGTGCTGAAGTAGCATTTATTCTAAACCCTACCTTGTCTGAGCTGGAGCTGTTGGCCGCTATTTGTGATGAGCTTAAAATTCGCTACAAAAAAAGTGATGCCAGCTTAAAAATGCTCGGCGATAAAATTAAAGCGCGCTTATTGAAAAACCATGCTGCTGGGAAGCATACCTTACTGATTATTGACGAAGCGCAGCATTTACAGCCAGCAGTGCTGGAGCAACTGCGTTTATTAACCAACCTTGAAACCAATACCCGCAAGTTGCTGCAAGTCATTCTGATTGGCCAGCCTGAGTTACAGCAATTACTTAAGCGCAATGATTTACGCCAGCTGGCACAGCGTATTACCGCGCGATATCACTTGTTGCCACTGGATCTGGATGAAGTAAAACACTATTTGAAGTATCGGTTGCAAGTAGCAGGTTGCAGCAGGCCCGTGTTCTCCGACAGTGCAATTAAAAGGTTATATCAGCTAAGTGGAGGTATACCGCGCTTAGTTAATCTTATGGCTGACAGGGCATTGCTTGGTGCTTACAGTCAACAGCAGGCGATGGTAAATGACAAGCTGGTTAACCTGGCGGCTGGCGAAATATTGCCGTTGTCTGAACAAACACAAAAAGCGCCTTTGCCGCGCTGGTTCTGGCCAGTAATGGGGGTTTGCGCTATAGTGCTGGGCTTTAGTATGGCGTTGGTGCTGATGCCCTTGTTGCGCAGTGGATAACGTAAACGTGTTTATCGAGAACAACAATGTCAATTTTAATGGCTGCACTTAAACAGCAAACTCAAGCCAACCCCACGGCAGGCGATAATCATTCGTTTTGGCGAAAATTGGCCTTGGTGCTGGCGCTGTTACTGGCATTGATGACGGGGGCCGTAGTCGCATACCTGTTAACACCAGTATTGCAACCTGCGCTACTACCCGCAGCGAAACCGGAACCGGTTCAGGTTGCTGCCCCAGAAAAAATATTCGCAACGTTAAATGTTGATGCTAACCCGTCCCATAGCAATAGAACAAAGGTTCAACTTGAAGCTGAGTTAGCACAGGTGATATCTCCAGTACCAGCCCCTGTTGTTGAAACCTTAAGCGCAGCTCCGGCAATCAAAACCGTGACAGTGGGTACCGCAGCGGCCGAACCAGTACCACAGACGGCAGTAACGTCAGCAATAGCCGCAGAGCAAGAGCCAGTGGTTGAGGTGTCTGCAGAACTGCGAGATATGTTTGCCTCTGCGCTACAAGCCTCAGAACAAAACCTGAGACAACCCGCCGCGCCGCCACGCAATGCTAGCCCGGCTACAGATATTAATAGCCTAAGCCAGACTCTACAGCAGCAGATCCCGGCATTGCGCTTTGACGCGCATGTTTATGCCACGCGTGCAAATCAGCGTTGGGTTAAGGTTAACGGCAAAAACCTGCAGGAAGGGCAATGGATTACTGCCGAGATCCGAATTAAAGAAATTATGCCGCAGTATGTGTTGATGGAGCGAGGTGAGCTGTTATTTAGTATGGCAGCGTTATCTTCCTGGGCCGGTTAACTTTGTAAAATAAACTGATTAAAAAATTTATTTATATCAATGCCATATTCATCAGCATTCACCGCAGATTTAATGGCATCGTTACACTTAGCATTGGCAAGGTCTACCGTAACTGGTGTTAAGTGGCGGCGTTGTTTGACGTTGTAAAACACTTTTACTTTTGGGCAGGTTAGGCTGTTGGGATTATTTTCTAATACTAACGCCAGTTTTTCACTGTCCATGAGTACCAGAGTGCCTGGTGGATACATACCAACGGCGGCGATAAATTGCTTCACTAAGGCTAAATCAAAGTGTGACGGGCTGTCAGTGCGAAGAATTTTTAGTGCTTTGACGCAGCTTTGTCCGCTTTTATACACGCGTTGTGCGGTAATGGCGTCGTAAGTATCAACAATGGCAATCATGCGGGCGTAAAAAGAAATTTGCTCTTGTGCTAACCCTGCCGGGTACCCATTGCCATCCAGGCGTTCATGATGGTTTGCCGCTACATCTATACTTATCGGTGAAATGCCTTCGGTTTGCTGCAAAATGTCACGACTAAACTCAACATGCTTTCGCATAATGACAAATTCTGCTTCTGTCAGCCGTCCGGGTTTATTTAAAATAGTGTTGGGCACTTTAATTTTGCCAATATCATGCAGTAAGGCACCGGTTGCCAATTCAACAATAATGTCTTCATCTAGTTTCAGGTATTTGGCAAAAATACTCATTAAAATGGACACATTGACCGAGTGTTCCAATAAGTACGCATCTTTGTCGCGTATTCTGCTGATACACAGCAAGGCGTCTTGATTGCGAAATACAGAATCAATAAAACCTTCAGCGCAACGACGAAAGTCGGCTACGCTGACCGCCTTGCCGTTAGTGATATCAGCAAATGCGCGTGCTTGCAGAGATTTGGCTTCTGAGTAGAGTAACTGTGCATTTTTAAGTTCTTGCGCCATGCTGAGTTTTTTCATGCTCTGCCGCACGGAGAGTGATGGTGTGTCGGCTGCTGATATGGCTTGCGTGAACTGGCTTTCCTCAGAACTGTCGAGTTCTAAGGCCTGTTGTTTGGATGAATCAATATTAAGCAGCCGCACACCTTTACGTCGAAGTTGCTCAATTTGTGTTGCAGACGTAATGAGGCCATTTACGTGTAAGTTTTTAGCACCTTGCGCATCGACAACGTACATGCCGCATATTAACTGGTCTATGGTAATGGTTTTCAAGTACTGCTCATATCACTCTGGCATCTGTAAACAAGAGTAGTTGAGCAAAATGGCTTATTCAAGGGCTTAGTTTAGAGAACATTAATGTTAGATGTAATTACGTACATCTAAACCAAATTTTTTCAAATCAATGCAACCGTCGATTTGTTCTTCCTGTTGGCGGGATAAGTCTACTACCTTGGCCGGGATATGGTGTTGATGCGCACTGTGATAAAACACTTTAACTTTAGGCAATAATGGTTTTTTAGCATTATTTTCCAGCACAAGCGCCAGTTTGCCGCTGCTAAGTTTTACCACCGAGCCAGGTGGGTAAATACCAATACATTTGATAAATAATTGTAGTAACTCTGCATCTAACTTATGTGGAGCACGTTCAAGTAACATTCGTGTTGCCGCTAACGTGCCGAGCTTGCTGGTTTGCGGTGAAGTGAGCTTTTCATAGCTGTTGACGATAGCCAACAGGCGGCTGCCTTTGTCTATCTGACTTGCGGTAATTTTCGGTGAGCCGCTGCCATCTAAGTGGGCACAGTGTTGGCTGATCCAAAGTGAAATTTTGCCGGATAAGTTTTCAGTTTTTTGTAGCGCATTTAAACTGGTTGGAATGGCGACATAATCTTCAGCATTGAGGTAATTTGGGCTTATTGCTTTGCCAATATCGTGCAGTAATGCCGCAGTAATTAATGCCTGCACTTTATGCGATGGTAAACCAATATAACGGGCAAATGCCGCCATATATACGGCGCAACTAATGCTATGTTGCAGCAGATTATCGCTTTGTTCAGCAATACGATTTAAGCAAAGCAAAACATCCTGATTACGGCTAATAGAGTCCGCAAGGCCTGCGCTCACTTCATCTACCAGTGTTAAATCAATACTCCCGCCGAAACGCACTGCATCCAGTACTTGCCGTTGAACTTTATGGCTTTGCACTAGCGCACGTTCTGCTTTGGGCCATTCGTCGCTGAAGGCAATTTTAGGCGGAGGCGTTTCTTCACTGATGCTTGCGGCTGGTAAAGGCGCTTTCGTCGTTATGGTTTCAGCTGATGGAGTCTCAGGTAGTTGTCTGGCAGGGTCAATTAAAAGGACTTTTACCCCTTTTTGCTTTAGCAAAGCGACTGCCTGAGCCGTTCTTACCCAGCCAGCATGTTTAACCACGACTTCGCCTGTTTGCTGCAATACTTGCACGACATAGCTGCCTGGTTGCAAATCGACGATGTTGACTTCCTGATAGGCCATTGTCTGTTAACCTTACTCCCGCTTTAAACTAAGGTGAAAATTATAACGCATCCTACTTAACCATAAATTAACAAAGAGGTGGTTTGTCATAATCTTGCGATAGCATGAGGTATACCATAGCATAAAGCCCGCGGCCGCGGGCTTTATCGTTTATTGGGCAGGGTAGGGTACTAGCCCGCGTTGTCGGCCATTGTCATCAGCGATGCATTCCCCCCTGCAGCAGTGGTGTTGATGGTAATGGTTTTTTCGGTTACCAAACGCTGTAATAAACGTGGCCCGGCCGGGGCAGTAATTAGCGGCAATATTGCACCTTCACGTGCGGCGAGTAACTCTGCACACAAGGGTTTAACTGCACTGCTAACATCGACCATGGCACCCGCTAAGTCCTGGTGCGCTAACAGTGTTGTTAAGCAATCTATTCGTACCACGGCGACTAAATGTTGCGGCATACCCGCCAACAGCAAAGCCTTAATGCACGCTTCAGCTTCTGCTAAATCAGTGTCTTCCACGGCGGTAATAACGGCATTACCTGCTGCCAGCGCGGTAATAATAGCTAACAGCCAGTGACTAAAAGCACTGCTATCATCACGCACCAGCGCTAATATGCCACGTGGGTCTAGCACCAATACGTTGGTTTCACCGGTGGGGCCTGGCAAGGTTATGGGCTTTTGCAAATCACGTTCTACCCGTTGCAGTTTTTGCTGAGCCAGGGTTAACACTTGCTCTAAGTCAGGCTCTTGTTTAGTAACCACTGCATTTGACGCCAACGATGCCAGAAACTGGCGTAACACTGAGGTACGCTGGTTAATGTTAGTTCTTGCCCATTGCTGCTGCGCTACGGCAGCGGTTGGCATGGCATAGGCCACGGCATTGCTGGTGGTTTCACTTAGCAAACGGTGGCGCTTTTGCTCACTGAGCTCAGCGCAGCAGACATCTACATTATCTTTAACTAACCGGGTTAAATACAGCGGGCCACCTGCTTTGGGGCCGGTACCGGATAAACCGCGGCCGCCAAAAGGTTGTACTCCGACGACTGCGCCAATCATGTTACGGTTTACATAGATATTGCCTGCTTTAATATCGCGGGCCACACGCTGGGTAAACTGTTCAATGCGGCTGTGAACACCCATGGTAAGGCCATAGCCGGTGGCATTAATCTGGCTGATAATGTTGTCCAGCTCGTCCGCTTTAAAACGGATAATGTGCACCACAGGGCCAAATACTTCGCGTTCCAGTACGGTTAAATCTGCAATTTCATACAGGCGTGGTGCGAAAAAATAATGGCGATCGCCTGATGGAATTTTGCATTCGTAATGTAAGGTGGCTTTATCGGCCAGGTACTGCACATGACTGGTCAGACGCTCGTGCGCCTTTGCGTCGATTACCGGGCCTAAGTCAGTGCTAAGCCACATTGGGTCGCCAACATGCAGCTCGGCCATTGCGCCTTTTAGCATGGTAATAATTTTGTCGGCCACGTCTTCTTGCAAAAACAGCACCCGCAACGCTGAACAGCGCTGGCCGGCACTTTGAAAACCGGAAGAAATTACATCATCCACCACTTGCTCAGGCAGAGCCGTAGAGTCTACAATCATGCAGTTTTGACCGCCGGTTTCAGCAATAAGTGGTACCGGTTCGTCGCCGCGTTCCGCCAGCTTACGGGCAATCCAGCAACCTGTTTCTGTTGAACCAGTGAACATTACCCCCTGAATGCGACTATCTGGGACAATATGCTCGCCAACTTGACGGCCTGGGGCAATAACCAGTTGAACCACATGCTCAGGCATGCCGCATTCACGCATAATCTCTAAGGTGCGTAGCGCTATCAGGCTGGTTTGTTCTGCGGGTTTTGCCACGACGGTATTACCCACAACAATAGCCGCCGCTACCTGACCTAAGAATATGGCTAGCGGGAAATTCCACGGGCTGATACATAAAAATACGCCACGTGCTTGCTGTGGTTGGCTGAACAGTTCTTCGGCGCGTGCAGCATAATAGCGACAAAAATCAATAGCCTCACGGACTTCGGCAACGCTATCGCCCAGCGTTTTGCCGGCTTCTTTTATGCAAAGTGCCAGTAGTTCATTGCGATGGGTTTCTAACGCATCGCCAATACGGCGCAGCAATGCCGCACGTTCAGCAATATCGGTGGCAGCCCATGATGAAAAAGCCGTATCGGCATTGGCTAAAATGCGTTGCATATGCTCAGCATCGGCATATTGCAGGTAACCTATTACTTCATCCAATTTTGCCGGGTTGGTTACTGGCACCGCATTGGGCTGTACGTTATTTTGTATTATGCCGTCAAACCATTGCGTCATGGCCGCTTTTACCGGTTCCAGCTGATCAATTTCAGTTAAATCCAGGCCGTTGGAGTTTAACCGTTCCGCGCCATAAAGCTTTGCAGGTAATGGGATTTGTTGGTTACGTTTTTTCGACCAGCCGCGCACAACTTCAACCGGATCGCTTAGTAAAGACTCTACCGGAATGCTCTCATCCACGATGTTGTTGACGAAAGAGCTATTGGCACCGTTTTCTAATAAACGGCGTACCAAATAAGCCAGTAAGTCGGAGTGCTCGCCAACCGGAGCATAAATGCGGCAAGGGATTTTATCGTTGATAACAATTTCGTCGTACAGTGCATCCCCCATGCCGTGTAAACGCTGGAACTCAAAACCGCTATAGTCTTTAGTCATTTCCATAATGGTCGCAACAGTGTAAGCGTTATGGGTGGCAAACTGCGGGTAGATGCTGTCACGGTAGTTAAGCATTTTTTTGGCGCAGGCTTGATACGACACATCAGTAGCAGGTTTGCGGCTAAACACCGGAAAATCGTTAAAGCCCTCAAGCTGGCTTACTTTAATTTCGGTATCCCAGTAGGCGCCTTTGACCAACCGCACCATCATTTTACGGCCTACTTTTACCGTGAGTTCGCGCAGCCATTCAATAACATGGATACCCCGTTTTTGGTAAGCTTGTACCGCCAGACCAAAGCCTTCCCAGCCATCAAGTGCTGGATCGCTAAAAACGGCTTCAATAATGTCCAGCGAAATATCCAGTCGGTCAGCCTCTTCGGCATCAATAGTAAAGCCAATATCATAGGCTTTGGCAGCCAGTGCCAGTTGTTTTACACGCGGTATCAATTCTTCCATTACGCGATCACGGTGGCTAAATTCATATCGTGGATGGATAGCCGACAATTTTACCGAAATACCCGGACTATTAAACGGGCCTCGGCCTTTTGCCGCTTTACCAATGGTATCGATGGCACGCATATAACTATCAAAATAACGGTCTGCATCCGCCATCGTGCGGGCGCCTTCGCCCAGCATATCGTAAGAATAGCGGAAGCCTTTACTTTCCATGTCAGTGGCGCGTTCCAGCGCTGCGCTGATAGTCGTGCCCATAACAAACTGCGCGCCCATAATTTGCATGGCGTAACGCACCGCTTGGCGTATAACGGGTTCACCTAAACGGCCACAGGTGCGTTTTAATAAACCAAATTGCTGTCTTTTTTGCTCATCGGAGTAGTTCACCAGTTTACCGGTAAGCAGCAAGCCCCAAGCGGAAGCATTAACAAAAACCGAGCTACTGTTACCCAGGTGCGAACTCCAGTCACCTTGCGATAGTTTGTCGCGGATCAACCTGTCAGCGGTGGTTTTATCCGGTACCCGCAACAGCGCTTCGGCCAGGCACATCAGTACCAAACCTTCTTCAGTAGACAGTGAGAATTCATTAAGTAGTGCGTCTACACCGCCTTTACCCACTTGGGCTTGACGGATAGTTAGCACTAACTGGCGAGCTCTCTCCCAGGCGCGGCTGCGCGCGTTAACACCGATATCGGCTAGGGGTAAAAGAAATTCCAGTACCTTATCTTCATCAGCACGATAGTAGTTACGAATGGTTTGACGCAGCGGTTGAGTAGCAACCAGGGAACCGTTATACAACATGGCAGTAAGCTTCCTGACAACAATTAAGAGAGCGGCATTTTATTCAAATGTCTGCAGTATAGGGTGGTTATTTTTGTCATATAACCCTATATAATTCTGACAAAATGACACTAAACCAGAAAAGTAGCTGCAATGAATATACCTCTGAAAAGTAAAGCGCTGGACCGGATCGATATCAGTATTCTTGATACCTTGCAGCGTGATGGCCGAATTGCCAATGTCGACCTGGCAAAAAAGGTAAATTTAAGTGCCAGTCCATGTATCGACCGGGTTAAACGGCTGGAAAAAGAAGGTTACATTGATGGCTTTGGTGCCAGGCTTAATGCCGCCAAGTTAGGTTTTGGCACTGCCGCTTTTATACAGGTTACGCTGGACAGAACCACCAGTGAAGTATTTGATCAGTTTCGCGATGCGGTGGTGCAAATCCCGCAGGTTGCAGAATGCCATATGGTGGCAGGTGGCTTTGATTATTTATTGAAACTGCGGCTACCCAATATGGATGCCTATCGGGATATTCTGGCGTTGATTGTCGACTTACCCGGTGTTGCACAAACACATACTTACGTGGTGATAGAGCAAGTGAAAAATGACCGCGGATTACCGCTTAAAGCAGCAGATAGCCCGCCAGTAGCGGGCTAAAGCAGATTACATCCAACGCTCGCTATTGCGACGTTTGGGCATGATTAAAGGTAACACTAACCCAAAAATGAGGCCGGCAAGTAGTATCAAAGAACCCAGTACCATGGGTTTTTGCCAAACGGACGTTTGGGTTGCTTCAACCTGTACTTTTAGTTGCTCATAAGCACTGTTGGCTTGCTCAAGTTGGTCTTGTGCGTTCTTACGTTCTGCAACAGCCTGATTAAGTTCGCTATTTAACTGGTCGCGCTGTTGCTGCAGGGCTTGCACGGTTTCATTGTGGTTAGCATATTCCGTTTTAAGCTGCTCCAGCTGATACACTAAACCTGGTGTATAGGTAACATATTCTTTTGGCAACCAGCCGGTTTTATTGTCTTCAAACTGTATCTGAGCATAGCCAGTATCAGCATCTTCACCTAAATAGGTAACACTTTGACCTGCGTTTAAGGTACCAACAATACGGTACTGGTTACTTGGGCCAGAATGAAGATAAACAAATAAAGCATCACTGATAAAAGCGGGTTTGGTTTCTGCCTGTGCGACAGCCGAAGTGGAAAGGCTTAACCAGCATGTAGAAAATAATACCAGTAAGGTGCTTTTAATTAATCTGAACATAGGTATCCTGAGCTTATTTTTATAAAACAGCTTTGCAGCCAACACCTTGGATGATAGGGAGTTGCGCGGCAATTGACAAGGTTTAATACGGTCACGCGCCTTGCGGTGCCCGCCATAGCAAACAGAGTAGCAGATGAGTACTGAACTTGAGCTGAAGTTTTTAATGGACCCAGCGCATTTAACACAATTTATTACCGCACTACCTCAACTAGGGTTAGTGCAAAGCAGCGATACGGCTACTTTACTTAATGCGTATTTTGATACGGCCGAAAAATGGTTTCGTCAGCATGATATGGGGCTGCGCAGCCGTTTAAAGCGCGGCCAGTACGAACAAACCATAAAACTGGCAGGTACGCAGCATGGCGCTATGCAAATGCGGCCGGAATACAATGCGCCTTGTGCCAGCGTGGAGCCGGTACTTGGCCATTTCCCTGACGAAATCTGGCCAAGTGGCACCGACGTTATGGCGCTACAGCAACAACTAACCGAGCTTTTTCGCACCGACTTTAGCCGACAAAGTTGGCGCTTGTTGTGCAGTGATGGCAGCATTGTTGAGCTGGTTTACGACCAAGGTAAGGTTATTGCCGGTACACAGCAGCAGATTATTGCTGAATTAGAAATTGAGCTTGTTAGCGGCAACGCCCTAAATGTGTTTACGATGGCGCGTATCCTGTTGCAACAACTGCCTTTACGCACCGGGTGGCAGAGTAAAGCCGCGCGGGGTTATCGACTGGCGGCTAAGCAAGCTATCCCTTTGCCTGTGGTAGCCGAGGATACTTTATTAGCGCAAATTCAGACTTTGCAGCAAGCCGAGGCATGCTATGAACAGCATGCTGAGCAAAAAGCACTGGATGCAGCTATATTGGCACTAACGGTGCTGGCTGCATTGCTGCAACCTGTTGTGGCACTGCGTCCATTGCACATCCAGGCAGTAAAGTTTGCCAATGAACTTGCTACCGGAACAAGAGTGTTTGACCGCAAAGACTATAATTTGTGGTTACTGGCATTATCTGAATACCTTTATCGCAATGCCTGAACCGGAGTGAGGAATGAGTTCATACAATGTTGTTATGTCGGCGTACCTGTTACAGATTAGCAGTCGTTTTGATCTCACCTTACTGTCGGATGCGCAGCAACAGCAGCTAACCCGGTTGCTCAGTGCCAGTAGTTTTATTGGCCGCACCTTGCAGCAGCAACCAGAATTACTTGTTGAGTTTTGCGCCCCGTCTTCACTCGCGTCTGCGTTACAAAGCAATGCCGCGCTGGAAATTGACTTAAATTTACTCCCTGAAACAGAAGTTTTTGCGGTGCTGCGACGTTTTCGCAATGCGCAGTTATGCCGTATTTTGGCGGCGGATATTTTGCAGTTACACGACATTAGTGCCAGTTTGCATTATGTTTCGCAATTAGCTGACCGCTTGATTAATGCCGCTTATCAATGGGCGTACCAGCAATTGTCGCAACAGTGGGGCACTCCGCTGGACGAGCAGGGTAAGCCAATGCCGCTATTAATTTTAGGCATGGGTAAGCTGGGCGGCGGCGAGCTTAATTTTTCCTCTGATATCGATCTGATATTTACCTACCCGGCTAATGGAGAAACTCAAGGTGGACGGCGTAGTACCGAGCACCAGCAGTTTTTTACTAAGCTAGGGCAAAAGCTGATTGCCGCGTTGCACCAGGTCACCGCTGACGGTTTTGTCTACCGGGTAGATATGCGTTTAAGGCCTTTTGGCGACAGCGGCCCTTTGGTGCTGAGTTTTGCTGCGATGGAAGATTACTATCAGGAGCAAGGGCGGGAGTGGGAACGCTACGCCATGTTAAAAGCCCGGGTATTAAACCCGGATGGCGAACACAGTGACGAATTAAAAAAACTGCTTAAACCCTTCATTTATCGTCGTTATATCGATTTCTCAGCAATTGAATCGTTGCGACGAATGAAGCAGCAAATAGAGCAGGAAAATCGGCGTTTAAACCGGCGTGACAATATTAAGCTGGGTATCGGGGGCATTCGCGAAGTTGAATTTATCGTGCAAACCTTGCAGTTGATCCGTGGTGGCCGTATTCCGGCAATGCAACAACCGTCGCTACTCAAAGCACTAACCGTATTGTCGGCAGAACACATTCTGACTACACAGCAGGCGGATGAGTTACGCGACGATTATTTGTGGCTGCGCACTGTAGAACAAGCACTGCAGGGGATAGACGATCAACAAACTCAAACCCTGCCGCAAGAGCCGTTGTTACAGGCACAACTGCTGTCTGCATTAAACCTTGTTAGCTGGGCGACGTTACAGCAGCAGGTTGATACCGCTATGGCAAGAGTACATCAGCAATTTAAACTTGTTATCGACAACGGTGAGGACCCCGACCAGCAGGAAATTACTCTGGGCAAATTGATTTGGGACAGTGAGCAAAGCGCAGATGAATTAGCCAGCCAGCTAGATTGGTTGACGCTTGAGCAGGGCAAAATCCTTATAGAGCAACTGCAGCAGTTTAAACAAGACTGCCAAAAGCGCAGCGTTGGCCCACGTGGCCGTGACTTTCTGGCTAAGCTAATCCCGCTGCTGCTGCATATGTTGCAACAGCAACAAGCGCAACCTACCGTTTTAGCCCGGGTGTTGGGAGTATTTAAGCAAATTGTTACCCGTACAGCGTATTTGGAATTGCTGTTTGAGAATAGCGATGCGCTGCAACAGCTGGTGTTACTGTGCAACCAAAGTGGTTGGTTGGCAGAGCAGCTAGCACGCTACCCTATGTTGTTGGATGAACTTATTGACCCGGCGCAACTTTATCAGGTAGCCACCAAAGCTGACTATCATGACCGGCTTCGGCAGCTTCTGCTGCGGGTTAGTGCTGACGACTTAGAATTATTGATGGAAACGTTGCGGCAGTATAAACAAGCGCAGCAGTTACGCATTGCGGCCGCCGATATTAGTGGCGTGTTACCGCTAATGAAAGTGAGTGATCATCTTACCTGGCTGGCAGAGGTTATAATGGCGCAGGTTGTCGAGCTGGCCTGGCAGCAAATGAGTGCACGTTACGGTGAACCTGCGAATGCTTCTGCCGACGACAAAGGATTAGCTGTGCTGGCCTATGGCAAGCTCGGTGGTTTAGAGCTGGGCTATGGCTCTGATTTGGATTTGGTGTTTGTGCATAATTGCGACAGCCAAGCGTCAACCGGTGGTGAACGGCCTATTGATTCTAAACAGTTTTATTTAAAGCTGGTACAACGTGTACTGCATCTTTGTACCACCCGTACCAACAGTGGCGTGCTCTATGACATTGACACCCGATTGCGGCCATCGGGCAATTCTGGTTTGCTGGCGATTAATATTGAAACCTATAGCCAATATTTGCAGCAAGAAGCCTGGACGTGGGAGCATCAAGCGTTAGTTCGCGCCAGAGCAATTTATGGCAGTCAGGCATTGCAACAGCGTTTTACGCAGATCCGCCAACAGGTATTAAGTTTGCCAAGGCCATTAGCTAAGTTGCGCCAAGATGTGGTAGAAATGCGCGATAAATTGCGGCAACACCACGGGCTTGACGCTGATGATCCGAAACACAGTGTTGGCGGAATTGTTGATTTAGAGTTTATTAGTCAGTATCTGGTGTTGGCTTACGCAGCAGAAGATGCTGCTCTTTACCAATACAGTGACAATATTCGTATTTTGGCAGCTTCGGCTAAGCATGGTCTGTTAGCAGAAGACCAAATGCAACAATTGCAGCAGGCGTATCAACTATTGCGCGGGGCTGGACATCGACAAACATTGGCACCGGCAACCTTACCGTCACTTGATAGCCTGCAAAGCGCCAAGCAGCAAGTTGAAAAGGTCTGGCAGCAGTTATTTACGCCTATCGCACCGGCGTAAATAAGCAGCAACACTTCAATGGCACTATTTCAATGGGGTATTGGCTTTCATACAATTTAATTGCAAATGCTCATTGGCTTTGTCGGTAACAATAGCGGCGCGCTCTCGTGGGCAGTAATAGGCCAGCACCGGGGTTGAGAAATCCGGCGCGATGGCAGCGGCAATCTCATCGATAGTTTCTATCAAGCTTGTGTTGGTTTGAAAATACTGTTTAACCACATAATCTCGCGGCAGAGTCCAGTAAAGCGCTATGCCCTCAGCTTGTGCATATTCGGTAAGTTTGGTTTTTATGGTGTCACCTTCACGGAAGCGTCTGTCCTTAACCATACCTCGCCAGTTACTTTCCCCAGGTGGCACTACAGTGCGACGGCGCTCTAATTGCAGCGTTAGCTTGTCGCTGGTGTCAGGTAAGGTAATTTTAAACTTACCCAGTTCTTTAGCGCCATCTTCAATAGAGCCCCGAATTTTGCTGTAAAACTCACTAAAACCCTCGGCTGCGGCATTGACGGTGTCTTTACGAAACAAAAAATCGGGTTTGGTTAAAATGGCATAGGCTAACCCACCAAGTATCAGTAAAAATATAATATTGCGGATCCAAAACCCCATAACTTAATCTCCTTTGTACAATGATGGCATCCCGGCATCTGGTCGGGTTTTAAAGCGTCGGTGCAGCCACATATATTGTTCAGGCTGGCGTAGTATAGCTTGCTCCACCCATTGGTTAACCTTAATAACGTCGGCTGTGTCATCTCCGGTAGGAAATGGCGTTAGCGCAGGCAAAGCCTCTACTTGATAGCCCTTGTTGCCAGATAAACGACTGGTTATCACTGGTATAACGACGCAATTTGCAGCGTTGGCAAACAGCAGCGTCCCTGTAGTAGTTGCGGTATCTGCTACCGCGAAAAAAGGCACAAATAACGACCGGTTTCTGCCGTAGTCCTGATCCGGCAAATAAAAACACACTTCCTGCTGGTTTAGCGCACTAATTAACCCTTTTACATCACGCTTGCCTACCATATATTTATTGGCTTTATTTCGGCCGTGATACTGCAGATAATCCATCAGCGGGTTATTGTGTGGCCGGTAAAAACCGACACTGGGATGCGTAAGGCCAAATACCCGACAGGCGCCTTCTAAATGTAAAAAATGTGCCGCAAGCAATAGCACCCCTTTTCCCTCAGCTACAGCAGCTTGTATATGTTCATAGCCACTAAAATGGGCCAATTTTCTAATGCGCCATGTTGGCCACCACCAGCCAATAACGGTGTCAAACAAGGCTTTACCGGTTTCTTCGAAATTGCGTTTTACTAAGGCATTTTGCTCTGTTTCAGGCATTTGTGGGAAACATAGCGCGATATTACGCTTAGCCACTTTGCGTCGTGATGAAAGTGTGCGATGCAACAAACGCCCGAAGCCCTTGCCGAGTAACATTAACACTGAATAAGGCAACCAACTGATAAGCCAAAGTAAGCCTGCACCGAGCCACAATAACCAATATTTTGGCAGCAAAAAGCGCCAGCTAAACTGCGGAGCCTGAACCACGCGATACCCTCAGCAAAAAAAACCTGCGCTATTGTAGCGAAAAACGGCGGTAGCGATAGGAAAAACTGGTAAG
Organism: Rheinheimera baltica; assembly: GCF_030731985.1. Taxonomy (NCBI): domain Bacteria; kingdom Pseudomonadati; phylum Pseudomonadota; class Gammaproteobacteria; order Chromatiales; family Chromatiaceae; genus Rheinheimera; species Rheinheimera baltica. The sequence continues at coordinate 545,359 of NZ_JAPJDY010000002.1, read as the reverse complement.
AGGTTCACCGCAGGCGCGGTGAACCTGAACAAAGGCTAGTTAGTAAGCGCTTGGTTAACGGCCATCAAGTCTTGTTCAGACAAGTTGCCTGCCGCTTGTTTAAGTTGCAGCATGGTGACAATGTAGTTGTAACGTGCACCAGATAAGTTACGGCGTGCTTCGAACAGGTTGCGGGTACTTTGCAGTACGTCAACAATAGTACGGGTACCTACTTCAAAACCGGTTTCGGTAGCGTTTAATGCACTTTCTGCCGACACTACCGCTTGCTCTAATGCTTTGATAGATGAAATCTGAGCATTAACGCCGTTAAAAGAGCTACGTACCTGACGAATAACTGCACGATGATTAAGCTCTACCGTCTGGCTAACTTCAACATAGTTCGCTTTTGCTACTTCAACTTCTGCGTTAACTCCGCCACCACTGTATATCGGTACGGCTAACGAGATACCAGCAGAGCTACTTTCGCTGCGGTCCATACCCGATACTTTACCTGTACCAAGTTCAGCACTCAGAGACAGCGTAGGGTAGTGGCCGGTTTCTGCCAGAGTGATGTCTTTGTCCGCAATGTCTAATAACACACGTTGGCTTTTTAATGTCAGGTTGTTGTCTTGTGCCAGCTTAACCCAATCTTGCACTTGGGACGGGCTTGGCGTGCCCGGCGAAAATTTATCGGTGTTAAGTGAGGCTAAGCTCTCATGATACTGACCGGTAATTTCACGTAAAAACTCACGGGCATTTTCCAGCTCGTTTTCGGCAGCTATTTCGCGGGCTACGGCACTGTCGTACTGCGCTTGCGCTTCATGTACGTCGGTAATCGCGGTAAGACCAACGGCAAAGCGTTGCTTGGTTTGCTCTAGTTGACGCTCAATAGCGCGTTTCTCTGCCTGTGCAAAACCTAAATCATCTACGGCGCTTAGCACGTCAAAATAGGTGTTAGTTACCCGGACAATTAAGTTTTGCACTTCGCTGTCGTATGCTGTTTGTACTTGCAATGCCACTTGCTCTGCGCGGTTTAAGCGCTCCCAGCGGCCCCAATCGAATAAGCTTTGTGCTAATGAAATACTGGCGGAGTTGGCGTTGGGGGCATCTAATCCGTAACTACTGCTATCATTGCGACCAAAACTGGCAGAAGCTGTGATACTAGGTAGTAAACTTGCACGAGACACGTCTATACCACGGGCCGCGCGATCACGCGATGCAGCAGCACGTAACACCGTTGGGTCTTTTTGCGTCGCTAACTGATATATTTCTTGCAGGTCTGCAGCGGAAATCTGCAGGCTGAACAATCCAAAAGAAGATGCTAACAAAGTATTGAGTAAAGTTTTTTTCATGTCTACCAATCCTGGCCAGATAAAAGGAAACTGCATAAATGATACTCTGTTAAGGTAAACTAGGTAATCATTAAACCGTAAAGTTACCCGCAAGAGTGTAACAGAATGTGAGTATAGCAATGTCTAAATTCAACTTTGACCAGTATCCCTCATTTGGTTTGCAAGATCTTGATGTTATCGACAAAACTACGGTTTTTCAGGGTTTTTTTCGTTTGGATCGTTACACCTTAAGGCATAAGCTGTTTGCTGGCGGTTGGAGCGAACCGATGAAGCGTGAAGTATTTGAGCGAGGTCATGCGGTTGTGGTGCTGCCGTATAACGCGCAAACGGATGAGCTGGTATTGATTGAACAGTTTCGCGTTGGTGCCGCCAGTAGCAGTGCCAGCCCTTGGTTATTAGAAGTTATCGCGGGCATGATTGAGCCGGGCGAAAGCGCTGAACAAGTGGCAATACGAGAAGCGGAAGAAGAGGCTGGGTTAACAATCAACGAGCTTTGGCCTATGCTTAGCTACTTATCTAGTCCGGGTGGCACGACAGAACGTATTCAACTGTTCCTAGGCAGGCTAACACAGCCGGTACAACCTGGCGTGTTTGGTTTGGCCGAAGAACATGAAGACATAAAAGTGCACGTTTTATCGCGTACTGACGCCATGCAGTTGCTGGCCGAGCAAAAAATTGATAATGCAGCCAGTGTCATTGCCCTGCAATGGCTGGCGCTTAATCTAAACCAGGTAAAACAACGCTGGGGAGACTGACGTGTGGTTTAACCGCAGTAAATACAAACCAAAATTGCCTGACTTTTTGGCACTGTGTGAGCGAAATTATGCACAGTTAAATCGCTATGTATCTCACGAAGCTGGTGATGGTCAGTCGACCGTTATTCAGGTGTCGGAACAACACAGTTATCGACTTACGGTAATTGACGTGGCACGCTTTACCACCACGCTACAAATAGAACTTGTTGATCAGCACGAGCATTATTTCCGGCCGAATTTTGTCGTGCGGTTATATCATGATGCCCGGGTCGCAGAAGTGCTGGCCTGTCAACAAATCAGCCGCTTTAAAGCACGTTATGATTACCCCAATACCGATATGTTGCAACCTGATGAGAAGCGGCAAATTAACTTGCTGCTGCGGGACTGGTTAAAATTATGCGCCGTCCAGGGTTATACGAATCAGGAGTTGGTATTCGGTTAATGGTATATCAGTTTTCTAACAAAGCGCGGTATCGCCTGGCTCAAATTACAGATTGTCATTTACTGGCAAATGTTAACGGCTATTATCAGCAGGTGCAGCCTGCGATGCACCTGGCGGCCATCGTCGAGCAATTAATTTTAGAACAGCCTGATGCTGTGCTGTTAACTGGCGACGTGACGCAAGATCACAGTGTTGCATCTTATCAATTGCTGGCGCGGTTGTTAGCGCCGCTGAGTTGTCCGATTTTTTGCTTACCCGGAAACCATGATGACACGGCTGAACTTGCACGTTTATGTCAGCACCCCCCCTTTCGCGCTGAACGCAGTTTGCAGTTGGGTGATTGGCAACTCTTGCTACTTAATACCAAAGGTGACATGCCTGCCGGCGCGTTTTCAGAAGCTGAACAGCGATGGCTGCAAACCCAGTGCGAACAAAGTACTGCATCAGCGCTGTGGTTGTTTTGTCACCATCACCCCAAAGCGTTGAACTGTTTTATTGACAAGCATGGCCAGTTGCAAGCGCAGGCGTTGTGGCAAGCTATTGCTGCTGAACCTCGTGTTCTTGGTATTGCACATGGGCATGCGCACTATGCTTATCATCAGGTTCACCAAAGGGTCGATATTGTGGGTTGCCCCGCTAGCTCTGTGCAGTTCTTACCGACAGCAGATTGGCAAACGGTAGATCTGGGTCCACAGTGGTGCGACTGGGTGTTTAGTGCTGACCAGGGGGTTAGTTGGCAGTTTCGCCATCTTGAAATAATGGTTAAACATAACAATGAATAAAAAAGTAGTTTATTTACATGGCTTTGCCAGTTCCTCTCAATCTGAAAAAGCACAATTAACGACCGCGTTTTTTGCCCGATATTACTCACACATTGATTTTACGGCGTTAGATTTACCTTATGAACCCACATCGGCGTTAGCATTAATTAAACACCATATTGGCGCCAGGCGAGATGTGGCGCTGATAGGCAGTTCGCTGGGGGGCTTTTTAGCCACCTGTATTGCGGAGCAAATACAATGCCGTGCCTGCCTTATTAACCCTGCCGTTGCGCCCCATAAAGTGCTGGATAAACATCTTGGGCGTTATTTTCACCCCGTACTGCAACAGCATTATGATGTGACGCCTGCACAGATGACCGTATTGGCGCAGTTAATGCCGCCGCAATTGCTTCAGCCAGAGAATTACCTGCTTATGTTGCAAAGCGGCGATGAAGTGTTAGATTACCGACAGGCGCTTAGCTACTATAGAGGCGCTAAAATAAAACTGAGTGAAGGGGGTGATCATAGCTACGTGGGTTATACCAACGAGTTAGATGCTATTGCCAACTTTTGCCAACTCGCGTAAAACGCGTTTAATCCTATCAGCCAGTGACCGAGACTATGACATCACAACAGTACAATGCCGATTCGATTGAAGTGCTAACCGGGCTTGAACCCGTGCAGCGTCGCCCCGGAATGTATACCGATACCACCCGTCCCAACCATTTGGGCCAGGAAGTCATTGATAACAGCGTCGATGAGGCCCTTGCAGGGCATGCAGATGCTGTGCAGGTAATATTACATGATGATCAATCATTAGAAGTGATTGATAACGGCCGAGGGATGCCGGTGGATCTTCACCCTGAAGAAGGGGTTACCGGGGTAGAATTGATTTTTTGTCGTTTGCATGCCGGCGGAAAGTTTTCGAATAAAAACTACCAGTTTTCTGGTGGTTTGCATGGTGTGGGTATTTCGGTCGTAAATGCGTTGTCCAGTCGGGTCGATGTCACCGTGCGTCGCGATGGCAATGTTTACGAAATGGCATTTGAGCATGGTAATAAGGTATCAGAGCTAGCAATAACCGGCAGTGTGGGTAAGCGAAACACCGGAAGCCGTGTAAGGTTTTGGCCTACGCCGTCTTACTTCGATTCGCCAAAGTTTTCGGTAAGCCGAATGCTGCACGTGTTAAAAGCCAAAGCGGTATTGTGCCCCGGATTAACGGTTAGTTTTGATGACCGCGTAAATCAGCAGCAATACCAGTGGTGTTATCAGGCGGGTATTAAAGATTATCTGGCCGAATCGGTAAAAGACATGGTGTGTTTGCCGGAACAGCCTTTTGTTGGCAGTTTCAGTGCCAGCAACGAAGCTGTGGAATGGGCGTTGCTGTGGCTGCCGGAGGGCGGGGAACTGGTTACAGAAAGCTACGTGAACCTTATCCCGACCGCACAGGGCGGTACCCACGTTAATGGTTTACGCCAGGGGTTATTGGAAGCCCTGCGCGAATTTTGTGAATTCCGCAATTTGTTACCGCGCGGCATCAAGTTGTCACCGGAAGATGTCTGGGATCGCTGTGCGTACATATTGTCACTAAAAATGCAGGACCCACAATTTGCCGGTCAAACCAAGGAGCGATTATCGTCACGCCAATCAGCGGCATTTGTATCAGGTATTGTCAAAGATGCTTTTAGCCTGTGGTTGAATGAACACACCGATATTGCCGAAAACCTGGCAGATTTTTGTATTAACAATGCGCAGAAACGCTTAAAAGCCGCCAAGAAAGTTATCCGCAAAAAAGTGACGTCGGGTCCGGCCTTGCCTGGCAAGCTAACCGATTGTTCTGCACAGGATTTAAACCGCACCGAATTGTTTTTGGTCGAAGGTGACTCAGCCGGTGGCAGTGCTAAACAAGCGCGCGATCGTGAGTTTCAGGCTGTTATGCCCTTGCGGGGCAAAATTTTAAATACCTGGGAAGTAGACTCTGGGCAAATTCTGGCCTCACAAGAGGTGCATGATATTTCAGTTGCCATTGGTATGGACCCCGACAGCGACGACTTATCCGCATTACGTTACGGCAAAATATGTATTTTGGCGGATGCCGACTCAGATGGTTTGCACATTGCTACTTTGCTGTGTGCGCTATTTATGCGGCATTTTCGCTGTTTGGTTGAAACCGGACACGTGTACGTGGCTATGCCACCCCTTTATCGTATTGATATTGGCAAAGAGGTGTATTACGCGCTCGATGAAGACGAGAAAAACGGTATTTTAGATCGGATAGAGGCAGAGAAAAAGCGCGGTAAAGTTAACGTTCAACGCTTTAAAGGCCTGGGTGAAATGAACCCGCTACAACTACGTGAAACCACAATGGACCCAAATACCCGCCGCTTGGTACAGTTAACCATTGACGATGTTGAGCAAACGCTGGAAGTCATGGATATGCTGTTGGCAAAAAAACGCGCGACGGATCGACGGGAATGGCTGGAGCAAAAAGGCGATAAAGCCGCGATTACGGTTTAGGTGCTGCACACAGTGTTAAAGCAATTATATGTATAAGGCATCAATAGTGTGACGAAGTATATTAAATTTGCACTGCTTTGCAGTGTGTTATGGCTGCAACTTGCTATTGCGCAAACAGCAGAAACGGCTGATGAACCACCCGAGTGGCTTGCACAGGTTGCTGCGTTACAACGTCAGGAACCTGAGGCAATGCTAAAGCTGTTGCTACAGCACAAGGACGATGTGGCCAGCTTATCAGTGCATCAGCAAGCGAACTGGTATTTTCAACAAGCCTCTTTACTAGACGGTTTGGGGCGACATCAGGAACAACAGCAAGCCGCTCAGCAAGGCCTTAGTATTTTGGGCGACGAGCAATCCGTACTTAAAGTAAAACTGCTCTATACGCTGGGTTTCGCGTTGGAAATGCAAGCCAATTATCCGTTGGCGTTACAATATTATCAGCAGGGTATTGCGCTGGCGACATTGCTGGAAAACGATAAGCAAACACTCATGGGGCAAATTAATCATGCCGCTGTGTTAAGTGCCCAAAACCAGCAACAACAAGCACTGGCATTGTTAAAAGATACTTATCAACGTGCTCCGGCAGTAAACGACACTGAATTACTAGCCGAAGTGAATGCTGAATTGGGGCTGCTATATGCGTCTATGGCGTATGAGCAAGAGGCTATTGATTTGCTTAGCACCGCTTTACAGTTATATGAGCAACTCGGCTGGCAAAAAGAACAAATTGCGGTGCTGTTTAATCTGGCCCGCACCTACAGTTATTTGGAGCAATATTCTTTATCACTTGAGACGTACAACATGATGTTGCAAAAGAGTCTGCAGGTGCAGGACAATGTTAATTTGTATCATGCGTATTTAGGGCTGGCCATAACCAGTAGTGAAAGTGGCAGTGGTGATGCCGCGTTATCCTATATTGCCAAGGCCGAGCATTACTTACCTTTGTTGCAATCTACATTACACATTTCTACCCATCATTATGAAAAAGCAAAGATTTATCTAAACTTAAAGCAGGCATCGATGGCGATGCAGCAAGTGATATTAGCTGAGCGCGGTTTAACAGATGAAGGGGTCGAAGCGGATAGCCCAACCCGGCTAAATGTATGGTATCTAAAGGCGCAATTGCTGGCTGAATTGGGCGAATATGAACGGGCATATCGACAACTGGATGATTTTGTTTATATGTTTGAGGATGTCCGCAACAAAGAAAACGAGCTGGCAGTAGAACATCTGCGTATTGGCTTTGAACATGAGCGTCAGGTCCAACAGAACAGGCTGTTAGAACAAGACAACGAATTAAAAACACTACGCTTGCAACAAGCTGAGCGGCAACGTCAGGTGCAGTTACTTTGGCTGGCAATCCTCAGTTGCAGTACGCTGGTACTCCTTGTTTTATTACTGTGGCAACTCACCCGGCAAAAACATAAACTCCGGGTAACCACCTCAGACACTCCCGGGCAAACAGGATAAGTTATGACAGAGACTGTAATTTCCTATGATGGCGTTGAACAGTTACCGCTGCGTCGTTTTACTGAGGAAGCTTACTTAAACTATTCCATGTACGTCATTATGGATAGAGCATTGCCCCATATAGGCGATGGGTTAAAACCGGTGCAGCGGCGAATTGTATATGCCATGTCGGAGCTGGGTTTGTCACATCTGGCAAAATACAAAAAGTCAGCCCGTACTGTGGGTGACGTACTGGGTAAGTTTCATCCGCACGGTGATTCTGCCTGCTATGAAGCCATGGTACTAATGGCGCAGCCGTTCTCTTATCGTTATCCGCTGGTAGATGGACAGGGAAACTGGGGTGCACCGGACGATCCAAAATCATTTGCGGCAATGCGCTATACCGAAGCTAAATTGTCTCGATTCTCTGAAGTGTTATTGTCAGAGCTTGGCGCGGGTACTACCGATTGGTTGCCCAACTTTGACGGTACTTTAGAAGAGCCCAAAGTGCTGCCTGCCAGGCTGCCACATATTTTGCTAAATGGTATTACCGGTATTGCAGTGGGTATGGCAACCGATATACCACCGCATAATGCGCGTGAAGTGGCACATGCCTGTGCAGCACTACTGGACAACCCTCAAAGTACTGTACTGGATATAATGCAGTACGTAAAAGGCCCGGATTACCCAACCGACGCAGAAATTATCAGCCCGGCAGCTGATTTAGCGACTATTTACCAGACCGGTCGCGGCAGCATAAAGATGCGTGCTGTATACCTGCAGGAAGACGGCGATATTGTCATAACGGCATTACCGCATCAAACCTCAGGTGGCAAAATACTGGAGCAAATTGCTGCGCAGATGCAAGCCAAAAAACTGCCCATGGTGAGTGATTTACGTGATGAGTCCGATCATGAAAACCCCACCCGCATCGTTATTGTACCACGCTCGAATCGCATTGATGTTGAGCAGCTCATGCAGCATCTGTTTGCCACCACCGATCTGGAACGCAGCTATCGCGTTAATATTAATATTCTGGGTCTGGACAATCGTCCGCGCGTGAAAAACCTGCTGGAAATTCTCAGCGAGTGGCTGCAGTTCCGCCGCGATACCGTACGGCGCAGATTGCAATACCGGTTAAATAAGGTGCTGGACCGTATTCATGTTTTAGAAGGTTTATTAACCGCCTTTTTAAACATCGACGAAGTTATCCGCATTATTCGCACTTTTGATGAACCCAAGCCAGAGTTAATCGCTCACTTCGGTATTACCGAGCGCCAGGCGGAAGCCATTCTTGAGTTAAAGCTACGGCATTTAGCCAAGCTGGAAGAAATGAAAATTCGTGGCGAGTTAGATGAACTCGCCAAAGAGCGTGACAAGTTACAGGCAATTTTAGGTTCAGAGAAAAAGCTAACTAAGCTTATCCGTGACGAATTACTCGCCGATGCCGAAAAGTATGGCGATGATCGCAGAAGCCCGATAGTACAACGGGGCGAGGCGAAAGCACTGAGCGAAAAAGAGCTATTGCCCAGTGAGCCGGTTAGTGTGGTGTTATCTGAAAAAGGCTGGGTACGCTGTGCCAAAGGCCATGATATCGACGGCAATGCGCTTAGCTACAAAGCGGGCGATGCCTTTAAAGCCCTAGCCAGTGGGCGCTCTAATCAGCTGGCGGTGTTTATAGACTCCTCGGGGCGCAGTTTTGCCACCGAAGCGCATGAACTGCCATCAGCCCGCGGGCAAGGCGAGCCGTTAAGCGGGCGTTTTGCTGTGGTAGCGGGGGAAAGTTTTGACCATGTGTTATTAGGTGACGAGAAACAAGCACTGCTTCTAGCCAGTGATGCCGGTTACGGTTTTGTTGCGGAGTACAGCGACTTACTTAGCCGTAATAAAGCCGGTAAAGCAGTACTAAGCTTGCCATTGGGCGCCAAAGTCATGGCGCCAATGGTGGTGAAACACCCTGATACGGATCTGGTGCTGTGTATTTCTAATGAAGGGCGTATGCTGGTATTCCCGGTGGCAGATTTACCTAAGCTAAGTAAAGGCAAGGGCAACAAATTAATGTCGATACCGTCTGCAAGGGCCTCTAGCCGTGAAGAGTATGTTAGTCAGTTAGCCATAGTGCCTGCTACAGGCAGTGTTACCTTGGTTGCCGGAAAACGTAAATTAGGGTTAAAAGCAGACGATCTGGCGCATTACCATGGCGAGCGCGGCCGGCGCGGAAACAAATTACCTCGTGGTTTGCAGCGTATTGATGCGGTGTTGGTAAATCAGGTTGATGACACGGGTACTGAACCAAGTGGCAGTGATCAAACCAGCAGTACCGATTAAACCCGTTATACTGGGCGCCTGTTTTATGGCGCCTTTTTTTATGCTGCAATAAACGTCAACAATACGCGGCAGCAATTTGGAGAACCTGGTGATAGCGGTAGTTCGGATAGTTTTATTAATCTTGTTTTTTTTACTTAGTACCGTCGCAGGTTTACTGATTTGCTTGGTTAGGCCATTTCATCCCAACAACGTGTATATTTTTTCACATTGGTACGGTTGGGCAGCATGGATTTTTGGCCTGAAAGTAGAGATCCGTCAGCATAACGGCGCCGACATTGGCCAACCTTGTGTTTACATCGCGAATCATCAAAATAATCTCGACTTATTTACCATCAGTAACGCGGTTGAGTTGCGTACTGTTACGATTGGTAAAAAAAGCCTGAAATTTATTCCTTTCTTTGGTCAGCTATATTGGTTAAGCGGCAATATTCTCATCGACAGGCAAAACAAAAGCCGGGCATTAGGTGCAATGTTAGGTGCTGCAGAACGTATTGGCCGTGACAAGATTTCAGTATGGATGTTTCCTGAGGGCACACGCAGTTATGGCCGGGGATTATTGCCATTTAAAATGGGCGCATTTCATATTGCACTTGAAGCCAACGTGCCGGTGGTGGCAGTGTGTATGAGTAGTACCCATGGCCAATTTAAATTAAACCGCTGGAACAATGGCAAGGTGATTGTGCAAATAATGGCGCCACAAACACTGCAACGTGATCAGGTAAATATTCGTGAATTTGCACAAAATGTTCATCAGCAAATGCAGCAACAGATAGCGCTACTTGATAGCGAACTTGGCAACGACTACACTGCCAACAATATTAAAGCTAAAGAGTAATTTTATGGAAAACTGGCAGGAATTTACTGAAGACACCATCGCCGCATTATTAGAAGATGGCAGCGATCCAGACGCGCAGTACACTATTGAGCATCATTTTTACGACAAAGACTTCGCCAAATTAGAAAAATTGTCGGTAGAGCTATTTAAGTTAGGTTACGAAGTAACCGACGCCGAAGAAGTTGAGTTTGAAGACGGCAGTAATGCCTGGGTATTCGACGCTATACGCGAGCAATCGTTGGTAACTGAAACCATTGTTGCCGATGCGATAAAGCTGGAAGCACTGGCGAAAAAACATCATGTAGAATACGACGGCTGGGGCACCTACTTTGAAGGTGACGAAGACGATGTAGATTATGACGAAGACGACGAAGAATAATCGTCTTTAACCAAGTAAAAGCCGCTGTAAAGCGGCTTTTTTGTTTTGTTAAATATTTAATAATCTTTAACAATTTTATTTACAATGTGAAATTTTGTAACTAGTATCGCAGCAATTTTTTTTATTGGGGCAGCTTTGTCTAAGCAAATGCTTACAGGTGCCTGTGAAAATTGGAAGCAACATAGCCATGCTAGTGCCATTTAAGTTGATGATTAATAAATTTTTTACGCTATTTTTTGCCAGTGTTATTTTGTTCAGTTGCAGTATTAAAGCTACTGAGGCTAGTAGTGTTATAGGTACCGATGGTCGAGATATGATTGTTGCAGATTCTGTAACAACTCGAGTTGAGGCGGGCCGCGGCGATGATTTTATTATCGGTGGTGTTGGCGACAATACTTATGTCATCAGTAAAGATGACGGTGCAGACACTATTTACGAGCTGTCAGGAAATAACACTGTTGAATTTGACGCAGGAATTAGCTTTTCGGATATTGCCAGTGGCTTAATGAAGTCGGGTGACGATTTGGTGCTGCGCATTGGCCAAGGCGGTCAAACACTCACTGTGAAATTTTTCTTTTCACATAGCAATACCATCAACCAATTTCGTTTAAGCAATGGCCAGACAATTAGCAATGCCCAGCTGTTTGGTGCTTTTGGCATGGCCGCACCAACGGCAACCGCGGCTTTACCCGAGCTTGTCACCGCTCAGGCACCAGACTCAGAACTAACCGGCAGCGCTAATGCAGAAGTGCTGATTGCTCGTCATGGCACCTTGCTTATGCAAAGTTTAGCGGGTAACGATATTCTGGTTCCTCGCGGCCCTGCGGTAACCATGGAGTTTGGTTTAAACAGCGGCAAAAACCTGATTGTTGCTTACGAGGGTAACAATACCATTTTGTTTGGTGCTGACGTAGCTTTTAACGATATTGCTATGAACCTTCGCCGCAGTGGTGATGATTTGCAGCTTATTAACAGCCAGGATGGTAGCGAAGTAACGGTGTATCAGTTTTTTACCCGTGCTAATACCATCTCGCAAATTCGCTTTACCAGCGGCGGCGACATAGACGCTGCTCAGCTGTTTGGCCTGTTTGGCGTCGCTCCCCCAGAGCAAGCGCATCATTACTATATGGTAGCACCGGGCGTTAGCTTTGATAATAACGCACCAGGTGAAGGCAATGGTGACGGTGGAGATGATGGCGGTGGTTCTGGTGGCGGTGATGACGGTGATGGTTCTGGTGGCGGTGAAGATCCTGATCCCTGTCAGGGTGATAGCTGTGACACTGGCGATGAAACCAATTTTGTTATTATCGACGGCACTGCACAAGATGACTTATTAATTTCTGATGAGCGTGCTTCACTGTTCCGTGCCGGTACCGGCAACGACATTATGCTCGGCGGCGCCGGCAATAATCGCTATGTTATTGCTAAAGGTGATGGTGCAGATGTCATTATCGATACCGAAGGCAGTAACGAAGTGCATTTTGCCGCCGATATTGCCTGGAGCGATATTAGCAGCGGCTTAGTGCGCTCGGGCAACGATTTAATGTTGCGCATTGGCCAAAGCGGCCAAACATTAACGATACAAAGCTTTTTTACTCTGGCTAACACCATAGAGCTGTTTAAATTAGACTCAGGCCAAACACTTACCCGCCAGCAGTTGTTTCCCATTTTTAGCGCCACAGCACCATCGCAATCCTTACCAGCGCGCCAACTCATTTTAGGCCGTTCAGGCGAAACTCTGCTGCAAGGCACAGAGGGCGGCGATATTTTACTAAACCGGATGGCAGTCACCAGTATTGATGCCAAGGCTGGTGATGACATTATCATTGCGCAATATACCGCCCCATCATACGAAACTGATGCAGAAGGCACCGTTTATAGTTGGGATGAACAACGATTGACGTTGCAGTTCGAAGCCGGACATGGCAAAGACGTTGTCTATACGCTAGGCGATACTGCACTTAAAGTACATTTAAACTTTGCGGAGGGAGTTTCCCGCCAAACTGTGTTTCAAAATATGCGACGCATGGCTAATGATTTAATTATTAAAACCTATTCTGCAGCAGATGAACTGCGCTTTGTTAACTTTTTTAGCCATTACAATCATTTAGCAGAGATGAAATTTGCCGATGATGATGGCGTGAGTATCTATGACACTGATATATACGAAGGTTTTAATAGTGAGCAACCTGAGCAGCCGCTGCAGTTAGTAGTGGGTTTATCTGGCAATACGTTGTTGAGCTGTGAGGATTTATTTTCGCGCCATGACAGTGCAGCACTTTCTGATTTTCAGCATGATGTTGACTTGAACATACAGCCGCCATCAAATCTGGTGGCCAGTATACACCGCAAAACGTTCATTCCGTTTACTGTTGCCAACGCCAACGATGTACTGACGTGTTTTATGCTCGAATCTGCTCCGGCACAAATGACTATGCATCCAGACAGCGGCGTACTAAGTTGGGCACCAGAGCGGGGGGATATAGGTACTAAAGATATTACTATTACTGTCGTTACGGATGGTCAAACATATAATCAGGCACAGTTTACGTTGCTTGTGCCTGATCTTAACCAACCACCTGTATTTACCAATAATCCTAAAAATGTTGCTTTTGCAACGGTGTCATTCGAAGACAGAATAAGCGCGGCAGATAATGACAATTATAATGACGCAATCGAGTTTAGCCTTGTCATAGCGCCGGCAGGATTAACCCTTACCCCAATAAACAATACTCAGGCTGATATCCTGTGGCAACCTAACGCTGAGCAAGTGGGTACGCATAACGTTGTTATTCGAGCACAAGACAAATACGGTAAGTATTCTGAGTTAGCCTATAACATTGAAGTTAAAACCTTTTACACCTTAGCGGACTTGCCACCGGGATATTCCCGGGTGCCAAAAACCGGTGTTACTTCATTTAACAGCCCGCTTGAAGACGGTGCAACCCAAATTGGTACCGATCGGGTATTTGAACGTGACCACGAACGTGAGGTTGTAACTGACCGTGTGTCAGGCCTTGTCTGGCAAGATGATATAGCAGTCACTGAGATTAAACGTTCACATTCAGGTGGGCAATATTACTGCAGCAACCTAGAACTGGGTGGTATCACTGACTGGCGCTTACCCACCCGTTTAGAAATGGCCTATCTTACGCCGATACGTGGCGGTGCACTCAACCGTGCGTTTAAAAACCAGGCTAGAAATAACAGTTATTACTATCCCTACCTTGCTGAAGAAGTTGGCAGAGACAGCGGCATCGTTAACGCCCGGGTTATGTATAACACTTTATCGTTTAACACAGGTGAAGTGCATGCCATTAATTACAATATGTCTGAATATGTGCGTTGTGTTTCTGGCGAAAAACATTACAAACCGGTTTATAAACGTATCGAACAGCATGACGTGGTGATTGATACCACTCACCGTTTAATGTGGGAAGATGGCCCACAAATCGCACGTGAGACTCCACTACTTTGGCCAGAGGCGGCACAAATTTGTGAAGATACAACTCTAGCTGGTTTTACAGATTGGCGTTTGCCCAACCGCAACGAGTCACATTCACTGCTAGCAACTTTTGATGCATATGGTGGTGCAGAGCGCAATGGCAGCCCAAGAATGCCATCACCGTTCCGCTATTTACCTAAATCGAGTGTACGGGATTTTGGCTATTGGCCGGCTTCCAATCCAAACATCGTATTTTACTATCGTTCTTATTCTGACTCTGAGCACATGACGCTCGGGGGCTTAGTAAATCAGTCAACTAACAATAAAGGTTACCCGCGCTGTGTACGAACTTATGCGGAAACACCTGAGACTACGCCAGTTGCAAAGTGGATTGTACCGGAAGAAGGATGGGTAAACGGCGAATTACAGTTCGATGCCAGCCAAAGTTATGTCGAAGCTGGTTCACTGAGCTTTGCTTGGTATCTTGATAACGCTTTAATATCTGAGTCAGCTATTACTACAATTAGTTTTGAGGAGCCAGGTAGCTATGCTATCCGTTTGGTAGTTACGTCCGATATGGCTGTTAGTAAAAGCCTGGAGACAACCATCAATATTACGTCGGGGCGCTCGTTCTCGCATTGTCCAACGTTGCCTGTAACGGATGATCTCGGTTACAACGGCTTATATCCTCAAGACAATATCGCCTGGACCGGTGGCAATGCCGAAACGGTAGACGATATCGCCCGCGCTTTTAACTATGCCCGAAGTTTGGACCCTTCGGTACATCAGTATCTTTTAATGCCTGAGCAAGCCCAGTGGGATGCAATGAGTGTGCAGCAAAAAGGCCTGTATCTGGTTAATGCCGAGCGGGTAGCCCGGGGTATTAAACCTTATGCCGGTTTTGATGCAGCCATGGTAGAAGTGGCGCAAACGTATGCCACGTACATACAAAGCCGCAATCAAGTAATAGGCCATTACAACGATGGCCGCTCACCAATGCAGCGTATGCAGGCGCATAGCTATATTGGTGCCAATGCCGATAGCTTTATAAGCAAGCCAGAATCGGTAGCTGGTGCTACAGATCCAAACCCTATTAGCGACAATATTGCATTGGCAAAAGCCATTTATTTCTGGCTTTACTACGACAAAGACTGGTTTGTCGCCTTTGGTATCGACGGCACGCCGTGGGGCCACCGCAATCACTTGCTACAAACCGGCTTAGACGATAACCATGCTGATAATACCACCGAAGGAGTAGTCGGTTTTGGCCTGGCCAAAGGCTTATATCAGCCGGGCGTTAATCCAGTTATTAAGCAAGGTGCAGTAACGGTATTTAAAACCATCGATCAGGGGCCAAACTGGGATAGCAGTCGTATTCAAACTGTAGATGTTAGCCAGGCGCAGGGCTGCCCGGTGCATCAGCTGGAGGTGGATGTAAATGAAGCTGAACTTAGCGGTTTGCGGCAATTAACCATTACCCCAGCCAGTGTGCATTTAGCGCTGGGCCAAAGCACCCAGTTAACCGTTACCGGTATTTACAGCGATGGCAGCCAGCGTGATTTAACTGCCTTGGCGCAGTTTAAAGCCGATGCTTACTCGGTAGTGTCGGTACAAAATGGTGTGCTGTATGCCGAGCAAGCGGGCGATACCACGGTATCGGTTAGTCTGGCCGGTATTGAATCTAACCGAGTGTATATCAGCATTGGCGAACCTGCCGATACCACAATATTAAATGGCACTGAAGCTGAGCCATTAAAAGCTTACATAGCTGAAAATGCCACCGTACGCAGCATTAACCCACTGGCGGTGGCGGTATATAGCGGTGTGGTGCAAGACCGCTATGGCTACCCAATGGCCGACGTGCAGCTAAGCCTGTTAAATGCGTCGGAATATGGCTCGGTTAAAACCAATGCGGATGGCCGCTTTATGCTAGCCGGCCCGGCCGGTGAGCAAACCGTCGTGTATGAAAAACCGGGCTATGTGGTACTGCAGCGCAGCACTATTGGAGCCAGTAGCAGCTGGGCGGCATTGCCAAATGTCACTTTGCTTGAACGCGACAGCAAACAAAGCCTGATCGATTTAACCGCCGGTACAGCGCAGGTGCACCAGTCATCGGTTATAAGCGATGAATTTGGCGAACGCCGCGCTACGGTAGTGTTTAATGGCATTACCTCAGCCGAGATCCGCAGCCAAAACGGCGCGCGTCGGCCGATATCGCAGTTTATGTTCAGCGCCACCGAGTTTGAAACCCCGGCCTCAATGCCAGGTGAATTGCCTGCGGAAACCGCCTTTACCTGGGCGTCAGACTTACATGTTGATGGCACTCACTACACCGACTCAGTGCATTACAACGCTGACGTGGTACTGTACTTAGATAACTTCCTCGGCTTCCCGGTAGGCGAAATCGTGCCGGTGGGCTACTTCGACCGCACTATCTCGAAATGGATAGCCTCGCCCAATGGTGTGGTGGTGCGCCTGCTGGATACTAACGGCGACGGCACAGTAGATGGCGTTGACTACAACGATGATGGCATCGCCGATGATATTAATAGCGACGGCATTACAGCTGATGAAGCTATTGGCTTAACCGGTTACGCTGCTGGCGATACGCTATGGCGCGCCGCGTTTGACCATATGACGCCCTATGATTTGAATTGGTCGGCCGGCTCAGACGGGCGTGACCCAAATAATCCGGATGCCGACGCCAATGGTGAAACCGAGCTGGATATTGAAGAATGTACCGCAGTTGGCTCTTATGTTACTCCTAAACCATTGGTACTGCATGATGATATTGGCATTACCGGTACGGGCATAGCACTGCATTATTCCAGCCAACGCACTGCAGGCTACCAGCACAAAATTACTGCCACGGTAAGTGATGATGAGTTGCCGCCAGGCGTGGTGGAAATGATCGCCACGCTTGAAGTGGCCGGCAGGTTGTTTGAGCAGCGCTTTGCTCCGGCGATTAACCAGCAGGTAGAGTTTATCTGGGATGGTACTAACGCCGCAGGTAAACGGGTTGAAGGCGGTGTTCGCGCGCAACTACGCATTGGTTATGCGTATCCTGCAGCTTACTTAAGCTCTGGCAACGCAGCCAGCAGTGGCCAGCCGTTAAGCAGCTTCCCTATGGCTTGGGCGCAGTGGGGCCAAACCGTTACCAATGTGGCCGGCCGCGAAAACGATGTGCGCTGGAGCAGTAACGTAGTACCGCTGTTTAACATACCGCAAAGCCCGATAGCCAATGGTTGGTCATTGTCTGAGCACCATGTACTTAGCCCGTTCAACCGTATTTATTTGGGTGACGGCAGTACGATGGACGTTGAAGCCGCCGGCAAGGTGCTAAAAACCGGAATAACCGAAAGCCAATACCCGGGTGATGATGGTAGTTACCAGCAATTTGGTGCCGATATCAGCTATAGCATTACCAGCCATGGCACGGTACAGGACAATGTTACCGGTTTGCAATGGCAGCACCTAACCAGCCCAGCCGTGCGCTTTGCAACCAAAGCGCAGGCAAACAGCTATTGTGCCGCCTTGCCACAAAACCCGGATACAGCTCTGCCGTGGCGCCTGCCGACGTCAAAAGAAGTGGCATACACCATAGATAAAGCGGCTAACGTGCAGTTTATGGCGATGTACACCACAGAAATGCAAAGCTACTGGAAGCAAAACACCTATAACCCGGATAACCGGATGATCCCGGCGCTATGTGTCAGTGGCGAGCCGCTGGACGAAAAATACAGCCGCGAACTGCAAGCCAGCCCCGCAGATGAGGTGGTGGTAGACAGTGCCACCGGTCTAATGTGGCAGGACAGCCCGGCAAACAGCAGTTTGCAGTTTGGCTGGCAGCAAGCTATTGATTACTGTGAAAACCTAGACCACGCCGGTTTTGAAGACTGGCGCTTACCTAACGTAAACGAGCTTAGCTATGCCCTGCCAAACACTGTATTTTCGCATCAAACCAGCTTGCCGGAAATGCAGCAGGGCAGGCCCTGGTCACCTGGGGTTGACTTCCGTCGGCCTTACTGGGCATCTACGCCGAATGTTATGGCGGCAGCGACTCAAGCCTGGGCTCTGGAAAGCGCCGGTTACTCGCACCACCGCTATGAGCACACCGAGCAATACTACGCCCGCTGTGTACGTAACGACTTAACCCGTATCAAGAGCCCTTATGTGTTTGACCGCAGCGGCAAACATGTTCGTACGCTGGATCAAGTAACAGGCAAGGTGTTAATGCACTTTGACTACAACAGTGCCGGCCAGTTGGTGGCAGTGCGCGATAGGTTTGATAACAGCTTAACCATTCGCCGCGACAGCAATGGCGTAGCGACAGAGCTGGAAACCAGTGACGGCTATATCACCCGCTTAAATGTTGATCATCAGCACGATTTGCGTGCTGTGCAGTACGCTGATAACAGCGCATATAGCTTTAGTTACGTTAATGGCCAAATCATTGAAAAACGCGACCCTAACGGCCACCTGTTTAGCCGCGGCTACGACCAGCACGGCCGTATTAGCTACAGCGATGACAGCGAAGGCGGCATTTGGCGCTTCTTCAGTGAGCGCGATGCCTACACCGGTAATTTACGCTATGGCTATACCACGGCAGAAGACAACCTGTATGAAACGCAGTTGTCTAAGCTTAGCAACGGCGATTTGCAGCAGCGTATCCGCTTTACTGACGATAGTTTGCAGCAAAGCATTCGCGCAGCAGATGGCCTGCGTAACAGCTACCAGAGTGCCGGCGTAAGCAGTGTGGTGGATAAAACCCGCGATGCGGTAACCGGCCAGCCAATACCGGCCAATATCAGCAATACCATGCCATCGGGCTTGCAACAGCAAACGGTGCTACAAAAGCAGTATGGCAGCAATGGCACTGACACCAGCCGCGTAACGGTTTCAATAAATACCAATGGTAAAGTCAGTACCATTCATAACGATGCTGTTACGGGTGTTAAAATCGAACTTAGCGCCGCACAGCGTGAAGTGGTGTACCAGTATGACCCGCAAACCCTGTTGTTAAGCTCGGTGCAGGTAAGTGGTTTGGCTACAGAACACTACCGCTATGACAGCCGTGGCCGTTTAGTGCAAACGCATGCGGGTGACAGGCTAACGCAGTTTGAATACGCCGCCCATGGCAAAGGTAATGTTACCGCGGTTACTGATGCAGAGGGTTATGTTACCGAGTACAGCTACGATGTAATGGGCCGGGTTACCTCAACCCGGTATCCGGACGGCACTGAACTGGTACTAAGCTACGACAGCAACGGCAACGTTAGCAGTTTAACGCCGCCAGGCCAACCGGCGCACCAGTTCCATTACAATGGTGTGGGTAACGAGTCGGCTTACACGCCGCCGGCAGTAGCCGGTGCCACTGTGCCCACTACGCATTACCATTACGACCGTGACCGCAAGCTTACCGGTATAACACGGCCAGACAGCCAGCAAATTAACTTCAGTTATGCTACGGGCAGCTCGCAGCTGCAAAGCCTTCAGGCGCCGCAGGGAGATTACGCGTACAGCTACAATACGCATGGCCAGTTAACGGCAGTCACTTCGCCGTATGGCATACACAACAGCTATAGCTACGACGGTAATTTACCGCTAACCGAAAGCTGGAGCGGGTTAATAAACGGTGAAGTAAGCTACAGCTACAATAATGACTTTGCGGTAACGGCGCAGTGCATTAACGGCGGCGACTGTGTGGCTTACAGCTATGACGCTGATGGTTTAATTACCGCTGCGGGTAACCTAAACCTTACCCTGGCTGCGCAACAAGGCGGCGTGCTAACCGCTACGCAACTGGGTAATATCAGTAGTGTACTTGAGCACAACGACTTTGCCGAGTTAAACAGCGTAACCAGCCGGTTTAACAGCCAGCCACTGCATAGCATGGCACTGGTGCGCGACAACCTGGGGCGGATAACGCGTAAAACCGAAATTGTTGGCGCAGACACCGTAGTAAGCGATTACCACTACAACAGTAATGGCCGCCTGTACAAGGTAGTGCGAAATGGCGACACGGTAGAATACAGCTTCGACGCCAACGGCAACCGCCTAAGTAAAACCAGCGGCAGTGGCGTGGTAAGCGCAAGCTATGATGCGCAAGACCGGCTGCTAACGCATGGCACCTGCAGCTACAGCTACAGCGCCAATGGCGAATTGCAGCAAAAGCAGTGCGGTGATGCTGTTACCCAGTACCAGTACGATGTGTTTGGCAACCTGCAAAGCGTTACG
The DNA here is from genome assembly GCF_030731985.1 of Rheinheimera baltica. Taxonomy (NCBI): domain Bacteria; kingdom Pseudomonadati; phylum Pseudomonadota; class Gammaproteobacteria; order Chromatiales; family Chromatiaceae; genus Rheinheimera; species Rheinheimera baltica. Next base: position 524,880 of record NZ_JAPJDY010000002.1, on the reverse strand, counting down.
CTACCTGATAGCGGTGCAGGTGTTACCAGCATTGAATACCTGATTGACGCCAGCAACCGCCGGGTAGGTAAAACGGTAAATGGCACAGTGCAATATGGTTTATTGTATGGCGACCAGTTAAACCCGGTAGCGCAGTTAGATGCCAATAACAACGTGGTTGCACGTTTTGTCTATGGCAGCCTGGGCAACGTGCCAGACTATATGGTAAAAGGCGGTATAACTTATCGCTTTATTACCGACCAGTTAGGCTCGGTGCGGCTGGTGGTAAACAGCCAAACTGGCGACATAGCCCAGCAGCTTAGCTATGATGAGTTTGGTATTGTTACCCAAGACACTAACCCTGGTTTTCAGCCCTTCGGCTGGGCCGGTGGCCTGTACGACACCGACACCGGTTTAACCCGCTTTGGTGCGCGCGATTACGACCCGGTAACAGGAAGATGGACCAGTAAAGACCCTATCCGTTTTGGCGGCGGCGACAGTAACTTATACGGCTACGTACTAGGCGACCCGGTAAACTTTATTGACCCAACCGGGGAGATACTGCAGGTTATCGTTGGCCGGGCACTGTTTGGTGCCGCCAAAGAGTTTCTGTGGCAGGTAGTAATAGAAGGCCGCTCACTGGGCTGTGTCGACTACTGGCAGGTAGGTGCGGCAGCACTGCAAGGCGCGTTTACTGGGGGCGTTGGGCCGAGGGGTATTAAAGCCGGTAAAGGCGAGGTCTTTTACAAGACGACAGGCGAAGCAACCGCCGCAGCGAAGAAGTTAGGTTTTGTGAAGATTAAAGACAAAGTTCATGACCAAGCGGTTTATTACAACAGAAAAACGAAAGAATACATATCACGTGATGTTGGTAGTGGTGATGGCAATGGCTCACATAACGGTGGCGTTTGGAAAAAAGCCAAGTCGGTTAAAGAGCTGGGAAGCAATAACACCCGTGGTGGTACCTTTGACGCTGCACTGAACAAAATAGGGAAATAACCGGATATGTTAGCTTCAGAATTAATTGAAAAACTGCGATTACCAGATGGTACATCCAAGCCGCTTTTTTCATTGATTGGAGGTGATTCTTCGCGCAGGCTTTTTGTCTGTCGGTTTGGTTGCTTGGAGGATTATCCAACAATATTGATTACTGTCGATGAGCCTCTACCAAAGAACAAAAACAGCAAAGTGTTGTTAGAAGAACTTTTTATCTGGATAAATGAAGATAATTATCCAGATTCTGAAGTGTATTTGGAAAGCATTTTTGAATACCCTGATGAAAGCTACGATTTCCGGTATTTCAAATTGCAGACCATTCGTGATGAAAGCGACCATCTTATTCTGATTGGTGACAAGGCTGAGGCGCTGGAGTTAAGACAGCACTATGATGCGTTCGATGAAAGTATGTATGCAGATGAAGAAGAGTAACGTTTAGCTGGTTTTTTTTAATAACTGCACGCTAAAAGCGTGCAGTTTTCATTAGACGCGGGAAAAAGATTACTCTTGGCAGAGTAAAGGGAGCCATTCGGCTGGGCCGGCGGCCTGTACGACACCGATACCGGTTTAACCCGCTTTGGTGCCCGCGATTACGACGCCCAAACCGGCCGCTGGACCAGTAAAGACCCAATCCGCTTTGGTGGTGGCGATAGTAACTTATACGGGTACGTACTGGGTGACCCGGTAAACTTTATTGACCCAACCGGGGAGATACTGCAGGTTATCGTCGGCCGGGCACTGTTTGGTGCCGCCAGAGAGTTCCTTTACCAGGTAGTCATAGAAGGCCGCTCACTGGGCTGTGTTGACTACTGGCAGGTAGGTGCGGCAGCGTTGCAGGGCGCGTTTACCGGGGGCGTTGGGCCGAGGGGTGTTAAGGCCGGTAAAGGTGCTGGCAAATTCAAAAGCCCTAACCAAATGAATCAGCAAATCAAGCGGGGTGATGCGCCTGATGGTGTTACGCGTGTTGATGTAGGTAAAGTTAAAGGAGAGCAAGCGCATATCCACTTTAAAGATGGTTCTGCATTGAATATTGATGGTACTTGGAAACATGGCGGTACAAAATTGACAAGTCAGCAAGCAAAGTGGGTGCAACAAAATGGCTGGAGTTTACCTAAAAAATAAAGACGTAATTAAGGCTTTTTCTCATTGGCTCGATGATTCAATGCGGTTAAAGGGGCAGGTTTACCTTTTAACCGCCCATGTTTCATCTTTTGTAGAAATCGAACTTAAAGGTGAAGAGTTACTAGATTTCTCAATAAATGTTTTTTTTGAACTAGTAAGTGAAATTATTAAAAAAGGCTGTATTGCTGAGTTTATGCCTGTCTTGGTTCTTCCATTAGATTGTTCAGATTACCTGAGCTTTTGGGATGATACTAAACCACTATATAGCCAGCTTTCAGATGAGCCACCTAGTATCTATCTTCTAGACAGGGATAAGGCAAAGTTTCCAGAAAAATCGGAAGAATATAGAGTTCCAGTTGAGCTTGGCTTGGCTAAAGTAGAAGGAATGGAGCTTAATACATATTACCGATGCTTTCGGGATGTGATGTCTATTGAAAATGATTGGGAATTCAATAGGGCGATTTATATTGAATGTTATCCCACTCAATTCATTTTTTAATTCGGTAGATAAAGCCAGCCGCTTAAAAGCGGCTTTGTTCTGATTACGATGCCCAAACCGGCCGATGGACCAGTAAAGACCCCATCCGCTTTGGCGGCGGTGACAGTAACTTATACGGTTACGTACTGGGTGACCCGGTAAACTTTATTGACCCAACCGGGGAGATACTGCAAGTAATCGTCGGCCGGGCACTGTTTGGTGCTGCCAAAGAATTCCTGTGGCAGGTAGTAATAGAAGGCCGCTCACTGGGCTGTGTCGACTACTGGCAAGTAGGTGCAGCAGCACTACAGGGTGCGTTTACTGGGGGGGGTGGGCCGAGGGGTGTTGCAAAGAACGCAGGAAGTTATCGCCCCGATAGAAAATTACCTAGAGATAAAAACGGAAACCCGGTCCCCGATTCAGATGCACCACATACTCAGCTTGGTACAAAGAAAGGCCGAAATGGTGATTATACCCAGGCTAGAGAGTTTGACGGGAATGGTAAACCCGTTCGGGATATAGATTTTACTGATCATGGGAGACCACAAAATCACACAAATCCGCATCAGCATGACTGGGTTCCAAATCCAACCGGGGGAACTCCTCAGCATGGACCAGCTAAACCATTAGGGATGCCGTAATGACAATAGAATCAAATAATATGTTTAGGCCTGATGGCACTCGCGTGCAGTTAATTGACTGGTTAAATGGAATTGAGCCGAACAATCTCAATTGGTCTGTTTTAGACTTTAATGGCATTGGTCAAGCGCCAAATGATTTATCTATGGATGAATTTGAAGATGCTATTAGATCCGATTCAACTGGGTTTAAAATGAGTTGGGATGAGCTGATAGTTTTCGCTCAGAGTTTGGAGCAAACTATTGAATGTTTAATTATTGCACTTGACCCCAATGTTGAATTTGTTGGTGAAGATCTCGCAAAGGATGATTTCTCATCCTGTGAAATAATTATTCAGGCTTTTGATAGTACTGAATGGAGAGCCAAAAAGAATTAATTTTTAATTCGGATTGTTCTTATTTGAAGCTCGTAAAACTGGGTTCAGATAAAAATATTAAGACACCAACCCAGGCTTTCAGCCATTCGGCTGGGCCGGTGGCTTGTATGATGCTGATACCGGTTTAACCCGCTTTGGTGCGCGCGATTACGACGCCCAAACCGGCCGCTGGAACAGTAAAGACCCTATCCGCTTTGGCGGTGGCGACAGTAACTTATACGGTTATGTACTGGGCGACCCGGTAAACTTTATTGACCCCACCGGGGAGATACTGCAGGTTATCGTTGGCCGGGCGCTGTTTGGTGCCGCCAAAGAGTTCCTGTGGCAGGTCATTGTAGAAGGCCGCTCACTGGGCTGTGTCGACTACTGGCAGGTAGGTGCGGCAGCGCTTCAAGGTGCGTTTACCGGGGGAGTGGGTGGAAATGCCGCACGAAGTGGCATTCGTGGTACCGCCAAATCTCAATATACGAATAAACAAGCGAGAGAAGCAGCAACCAGAAATGGCTATGTATAGAAAGGCAGTAACTCACATGGCCCTATTTTCCACAAACCGAAAGCTGATCCAGCTTGGATTGGTAAATCAGATACAGGTCATGGTCCTGAAATGTTTAAAGGCTATGCAAATCAGAAGCAGGCTGAAGCCGGACGTAAGTCGAAAGACTCTAGGCTAGGTTCTTATGACGCAAATATGAATAAAATCGGCGGTTGATATGCAGTATTTTAAGGTTTGCAAATATGACTATGACAACCCGGATTATATGAGTGACTGGATGCTTGGATCAGAGCTTTTAAAAGCTGGACAAAGCCATTACCCAGAAGAGTATTATATTGTTGAGCAGCAATTTTTGGAGGTTGTATCTAATTTTTTCGAGTATTTTAATGAGGGAGAGTTTAATACCCATCATTTGAAGTTCTTCCTCGATGATGACGATTTCAACTCCCCTGATGAAAAAGTAGCAGCGTTCAGTAATTTACTTCCAAATATCGATTTGCCTTACTTAGTTGATAAAGAGTTTAATACGCTTAGTAATATTGAAAAAGTATATATATATCAACTTAGTCTGCGGGACGTCGTGCAGGTTGGAGTAAAAGATGTCAAAACAGGAGCATGTTTTTCAGATATGTCAGACGGCTTTTATTGGTTCCTAGCGTTACCGGATGATGTGCCGATTGACGAAATAGTTAAACCGCAGAAAGGTGTGTACGTTTACGATTGGTATGATATTTGGAGTGATGAGTAAAATTTTCCAGCCAAAATAAAGCCGCTTAAAAGCGGCTTTATTTTGGTGACGATACCTGTTTAACCCGCTTTGGTGCACGCGATTACGATGCACAAACCGGCCGCTGGACCAGTAAAGACCCCATCCGCTTTGGCGGGGGTGATAGTAACTTATACGGCTACGTACTGGGTGACCCGGTAAACTTTATTGACCCAACCGGGGAAATTCTGCAGGTGATCGTTGGCCGGGCACTGTTTGGTGCCGCCAAAGAATTCCTGTGGCAGGTGGTAATAGAAGGCCGTTCACTAGGCTGTGTCGACTACTGGCAAGTAGGTGCAGCAGCACTGCAAGGCGCGTTTACTGGGGGCGTCGGGCCTAGGGGTATTAAAGCCGGTAAAGGCGAGGTCTTTTACAAGACGACAGGCGAAGCAACCGCCGCAGCGAAGAAGTTAGGTTTTGAGAAAATTAAATCTAGAGTCCACGATCAGGCGGTTTATTACAACAAAAAAACAAAGCAGTATATAACTCGTGACGTTGGTAGCGGTGATGGCAAGGGCTCACACAATGGCGGAGTATGGAAAATAGCTGACTCTGTTAAAGATTTAGGCAGCAAGAATACACGCACCGGGACAGTTGATGCTGCTCTCAATCCGGTTGGAGGTTAGTTTTAATGATTGTTGATCTATTAATCAAAGAGCTGAGAGAGTTGGGTGAAGTATCTAAGCCACTTTTTGCCGTGATTGAAGGCTTTTCAGAAGATAGGCTATTTGTTTATATATTCGGTAATTCAATGGGGTTGCCGACAATTTCAGTTGTAGTAGATGAACCGCTTCCAGAGAATAAAAATAGCCAAGTGCTATTGAAAGGGCTTTTAATCTGGAAAGCAGAAGACCGCAATCCAGATGCTGAAGTGTATTTAAAGGCAATTCATGAATACCCTGATGAAAGCTACGATTTCCGGTATTTCAAATTGCAGGCCATTCGTGATGAAGGCGACCATCTTATTCTGATTGGTGACAAAGCTGAGGCGCTGAAGTTAAGGCAACACTATGATGCTTTCGATGAAAGTATGTATGCAGATGAAGAAGAGTAACGTTTAGCTGGGATCTCCTTTTAAAAACTGCACGCCATTAGCGTGAAGTTTTTATTAGAAGCAGGAAAAAGATCAAGCCTAACCAAGTAAGAATTTTTAGGGTCAGATCAAAATTTAACCTCTGTATAAAATAAGATTTCAATTTTGTCTGACCCCGCTGACTCAGCGTACAAACACAAGGTAGAGTACGACGGCTGGGGCACCTACTTTGAAAGTGACGAAGACGATGTAGATTATGACGAAGACGACGAAGAATAATCGTCTTTAACCAAGTAAAAGCCGCTGTAAAGCGGCTTTTTTGTTTTGATATAGGGCCGCTTTGCGAAGCGTCGTTCGTTAGACTTCGACGCTGCAGGTTAAACCTTACTAGTGCATCAATACCATGTTATTAAAGCTTGCAGACGTTTATTCACCGCCGCCAAGCTTATTAAACAGTTTGTCTTTTAGCTTGTCTTTAGCCTGATCTTTTACATCAGCCAATTTGGCATTAAGCATATTTTCAATGTTGTCGCTGATATCCGCTACCTCACCATCTTGCTGTGTGAGCAGTGCTGCCCAGTCTTGCTGGCCGGCTAAACCGCTTTGTAACTGCGTATTTAGCTTCGCTTGCAGCTCGCTTTGATAGGCCGCCACTTTTTGCTTGGCTTCGCCCAGCAAGGCATCACCCAGTACTTTATCCAACGACGAGCGGATACTAACAACCGGTTGGCTAATTAAACCGGTGGTGGCAATGTTCAGTGGGATCTGTTGTTGCTTGTTGAGCAAGCTGGCTAACTGTTGCAGATACTTATTACCGCTACTGCTAAAGTTGCCACCATTAAGCACAACACTGGCCTGCTGGTTAATTTGGTTATCGGTTAGTTTTAGCTTGCCATTGGAGGTAATCATTCCCGCAGCTAAATCTAGCGCAGTATCGTCCTTGCCAAACTGGGTTGCTTGCAGGGTTAACCCCTCTAGTGTCCAGTTTAGGTTGGTTATCATTTTATCCATAATGGCAAAATCACCATTAATATTAAGAGCTGACAGCTGAGGCAGCTGCTTAACGTCGACCGTAAACTGGGTCGCCCGGTCAATTAAAGCATGTTGTGCGGTGATATCCTGCAGTGTAATGGTGGCTTCACCACCACCAATTAACCAATTAACGTTGGCTCGTTTAACCCAAAAATTCGGATAAGGAGGGTTTGGTAACGGCAGTACCCGGTTTGGCAGTACAACCTCAGGAGTGGCATCTGCGGTATCTGAGGCAGCACCTTGCTCAGGAAGATAGGGTTTTGCCAGCACGTAAAGGCTTTGTAGCTGAGTAATACGCTGTGCCCACAAATCCCCCAGTAGAATTTGACTAATACCTGCCAGGCCGCCATCACTTAAATTAGCCAGCTGCTGCACCTTGGCATAATCTGCTTTACTGGCATCTTTAAGTTCTGTCACGGCATTGGCTAGTGCGCTTTGGCTATGCGTTAATAACTGCTTAGCTTCTACCAGGGTGGCTTGCTCGGTTTTTAATTTGTCTTTTAATTGGCTTAGCTGCTCTACTTTTTTAGCCAGGTCTGCGGCATCAGTTATTTTGCTGTCAGTTAATGCTTTAATATCAGCCTGATACTGAGCAATAACGTCTTTGGTTGGCAGCTTGTCTTGCAGTGTTTTCAGTTTTTGCTGTTCTACCAGTGCCAGTTGCTTTAGCGCTTCAGCTTTTGCTGGTGTTTGCAGGTTGGCGCGGGCAATCAATTCATCTGCATCGGGTAAATCGACCTGCAGTAATGCCGCAATATCAACTTTTTCGCCATCTTGTGATGGTTCGCGATAAACATCTCCGATGCTGCTGCGCTGTGCACCATATTGCAAACCGTCTACCGTTAGCTCGTCAATAACGTAGTAGCCTAACAGGGCAGGCCATACCTCTAACGCTGCCCGGGCATGGCCAAAGCTAATGCTGTTGTGACTGGGTTTGGCGGCGTCAGTAATTTGTAAGTCGTTAATGCGCAGCGCCAGCGGCGCCAGTTCAAGCGATACTTTGTTAATGTTTACTTCAGCACCAACGGCTTTTTCCAGGCTATAAACCATGCCCACGCGAATAGCCGGACCTGCCAATAAATAAACCAATGCCAGTAATGCAGCAAAGAATACGATAAACACTAACCAACCGGATTTACGGATCATTCGGTGCTCCTTAATTCAGTTTTTCGTACAGCGAAAACAACTTGCTGGCTTTGAGCATCTGCGTCACTTTCCATTTTTCCACATTGCTCATAATGCGGCTGCGATACTGCAGAACCAGCATTTTACTACACCAGGCGATAGGGAATGCTAACACCACGCCCAGAATAAAAGCACCCAGCGTTAGGGTGTGGTGCAAATGCAGTAGTTGCGCGGTTTCATTGTTTGCTAAAAAGCGTAATAAGGCGTCATTTTGGGCGTATTGCCAGGTGAGTTGCTCCAAAGGTTCGGCGAATAACAGCATTGAGCCTTCGGTCAGGCCCCACGTAACAATAAAAGTAGACAGGTTCACCGTTAGCAGGCAGACCAATAACACCAACAGCAACGTTAGCAAACCAAACGGCAATATGCCGACAAACAACCCCAGCGCTATCGCCCAGCCAATTTGCCAGGGAGATACCTGAGAGTTTAACACTTTAAGTATTTTAGCCAGCATGGTCAGCATAGGGCCTCCGGTAAACAGGCTGTAGATTATTGGTATATAAGGTAACAGCCTATTGGCTATTTGTCAGGGACAAAAAAGTGACAAGCGATTGAAAGATGATTAAAAAAGGAGGCGCGGTAACGATGATGCCTGTCTGTTAAGGTGTCAGTGGTCATCGGTTTGCCCTCACTAACACGCCGTGAGCCCCTCCACGGGGCTCGTTTTCGCCCGTTCGGGGCTTCAACGGTTAGTTTAGGGCAAGCCAATGGCACTTAAACGTTTAGCATAATGCTAATGACACGCCGATTATGGCATAGGCAAATGGCATGCTAAGCCAGCGCCAGGAAACCAAAAAACGCCAGCACCGCAGCCGCAAAGGCATAAGGGAACTGGGTTAAGGCATGGCTCATAAGGTTACAGCCTGAACCCTGCGCTGCCAGTACCGTAGAGTCACTGTAGAAACAGGCCTGGCTACCAAACGAACTTGCTGATAACAGTGCACCAATAACCAGCGGAATATCGGCTTCTACCGCAAACGCCAATGGCATTACGATAGGTATAGATACCGCAAAAATACCCCAGGAAGAACCCGTTGCAAAAGCCAGTATCGCCATTGACAAGAAAACCAGTGCGGGCAATAACTGCGCACTCATATAAGGCGCCAGGTTATCAATAATATATTGCGGCAGGCCTAACTGATCGCAAACATCTTTAAACACGAAGGCGGCAATAACCGTACAAATGGCCGGTAGCATGGTTTTAAAACCATGGATCATTTGATCCATCATTTCAGAGATGCTCATCAGCCTCTGCAGTAAATACAATGGCAGGGTGATAGCAAAGGTCATCAACAGGCCTTTCCAGACATCGATTTCAAACCAAATGGTAAAGCCAACCAACATAATCATCGGTAACAGGAAGTTATGCAGTTTGCCGCCGCTTTTGTCAGATTGCTCAAACTCTTGCTCAAACGACTGTACGGCAAAATCATCGGCGGAGTGAGTATCTTGCGCCGTGGTTGCTGAGTTTGGTGCATCAACGGCAGCTAATGTTGCTTGCTGTGCAGCCAGTTCGGCTTTCTTCATCGGGCCAAATATTGGCACTATGCCTAAGATAACCAGAATAACCATAATCATCGCCAGCCAGGCGTACAGCATATAAGGAATGGCAGAAATATAGGTGGCAATGCCGCTGGTATCTCCAGCGGGTGCAACGTCATTTGCCACCAACAGGCCACCAAAAAACACCGCCCAGGTAGAGATGGGGATCAGTACGCAAATGGGGGCGGCGGTCGAGTCGACCACATAGGCCAGCATTTCGCGCGACACTTTGTACTTGTCGGTAATGCGTTTCATGGTTTCACCCACGGTAAGCGCATTTAAATAGTCATCAACAAAGATCACGATGCCCAAAAAGCAGGTCATCATCAGGGATGACTTACGGCCTTTAGCTACATTTTGTGCTGCGCGGCCAAAGGCAAAGGCACCGCCGGTATGCACTAACAATGCGATAAGTGAGCCAAAGCCACCACAAACCAGAATTAGCCAGCCTATGGTTTCATCTTGCATTACGCGCAATGACGTTTCTGCGAAGTTATCCAACGCACCGACAGGCGACAATAAAAACAGGCCAACAATGGCACCCATAACTAATGCCAGAATAGGCCGTTTTAACCAAATAGCGATGGCCAGAACAGTAATAGGAGGAATTAAACTTAATGCGCTTGGTGTTATAGTTGCGGCCGCTTCGGCCGCCGCTGCAACAGGTTCGGCGAGACTCTCAACCAGGGTATCTGCTGACATCATTTTTTATTCTCATCACGCTTCCGGCAGGCCGGATAAAAGTTAAGTGAACCGTTGCAGCAGATAACCCAACTCAACGGCGAGGTGCCTTGCCAGCCGTGCTGCACGTAAAACAAACGCACTAAACACTAAACTGTACTGCATAAATACGCAGTGCAAGTGTATTAACAGCCAGCTGCCGAAATACCGCGCAATCATAGCAAAAATTATTTTTTCTACAACTGACATCTTTTGCCACTCTGTAGTAGGTAGTGCCTGACAAGTGAGTAAACCGATAGGTAATTTATTGGCAAAACTTAAACGCTGGCGCTGAATGAATCGTTAAAAACTAAATAATTAGTTGTAAGTTGGATAGAGAACGGCTAACTTAAAACTAATTGTTTAGTAGGTGATGGTAATGGCTAGAGCAAAATCAATAGAATTAACCGGTGCAGAGCAAAAAATTATGCAGGTGTTATGGCAGCATGGGCCGTGCTCTGTTAAAGCTATTGCTGCTGAGCTCAACAAGCAGTCTGCTGTGGCTTATACTACGGTACAAACCTTATGCCGTATTTTGCTCGACAAAGGCCATGTGCAGTGCGAAAAACAAGGCAAAGCTTTTGTATATCAGGCGATAACAGTACAACAAGAAGCTCGTAGTCAGGCGTTAAGCACATTGTTACAGCGTTTTTTTGCTGGTTCCCCAGAGTTACTGGCGCAGCACTTATTAGAACAACAAGCATTACCTGAAGCATTGCAGCAAGATCTTCAGGCACAAATTGATGCAAAAGCGCTTTTAGCTTCCGACAAGAGCCAACAGGAATCCTGAGCATGGTTGAATTCAGCTGGTTATTGTTTTACCTGTTGATTCATCTGGGGTTAGCGGCCGTTACTATACCCTGGCTATACTGGCTTAGCCAAAGTAAATGGCAGAGCGCACCACAATTTATGCTGCGCCTGTGGACAGCGTTAACGGTTATGCTGTTTATATTGCCTTTACTGATATTAATGCCAACCTCGGATAACAAAACAGAACCACGCCTGTTCGATACAGATCTTGCAACAATGCAGCCAGAGTCCGCACAAACAACACAATTGCTGTCTGGCGAAGTGCACCCAGTAGAAATAACCACAGAAATAACCCAGCGCTGGGCTTTAACCCCGCAATTGCTGTACTTATTATCACCGCCAGTATGGCTTTTGTTACTATTACCTTTAGGTTGTTTGCTGCAGGGTTATCGTTTTTATCAGAGTTACCGGCTTAGCCGCACTTTATGGCGCCAGGCCGAGCCGTTGTTTTTACCAGGTTATGAAGCTACTTCGCCTGCGTTATATCAGCACACGGGGATTGCTAGCGCTATGTTGCTGGGCTTACGCCACCCACGTATTGTGTTACCGGCCAGTTGGCTTGGTAGCCTGTCTGCAGAGCAGTTGCAACATGTAATTGTGCACGAACAGATGCACTGGCGGCGGCGGGATTTGCTGACGTTTTATCTGCAGCAACTGGCCGGGACGTTATGCTGTTGGAGCCCATGCTGGCGGCTAGTATGCCGACAGTTAAATCGCTATCGGGAGCTAAGCTGTGATGCTGCTGTGGTTGCCGGGTTAAAGCAGCCCCACCGGTATGCTCAGACATTACTCGATTGCAATAAGAAAATAGCAAGCCCTGCCTCGGCAGTACTGGCCATGTCATGGCAGCAACAGCCGCTGCTAGCCCAGCGCATTAACAATGTATTGCAAGGCACTAGCAAGCACGTAACCCCTTTGGCTGTCGTGATGATTACCGCGATATCTATGACACTACTAATCACTTTTGGTTTGGCGCAGCAGTGGCAGGTTGCCCAACTACCAAAGCAGTTCGGCCAGGTTAAGCTAAGCCAGCTGGGGCAATTGGAAGAATTACTCGACAGTATTAAGCGGCAGGACGTAGCCAAAGTGCAGCAGTTGATTGCAAAAGGTTATCAACTGAATCACCCCATGCCCGGCGAAGGAACCCCGCTGATGGTGGCGGTACGTAATGAAAACACCGAATTGGTAGAGATTTTACTGCGCGCCGGAGCCGATGTTAATGTCAGTAGCAGAGGTGATGGCAATGCGCTGATTATTGCGGTGCAGCGGCGCAACCTTAAGTTGGCGCAACAGTTAGTCCAGGCTGGTGCTGATGTTAATGCTGTGGTGCTGGCAGATGAAACGCCGTTGATTAACGCCAGCTATCTTGGCGACCTGCAGATGGTGCAATACCTGGTGGCTGTAGGTGCCATCGTTAATCTTAAAGTCGAGGCCACGCTGATGGATGGCCGGGAGCTCAGATCGGCGCTTAATCGGGCTGCTACCGAAGAGGTTAGAGGCTACTTACTTCAGCAGGGAGCTCTTCTCTGATGATTCGACGATAACTCTAGCAACCTTTCCAAGATATTAATTGATAACACGGGCCGTCTAAGCCTGCAGGCGAAGCTTTGCCTTGAACCTAGGATCAAACATAATTTAGGAGCAAAATTGATGAAAAAAATACTGATAAGCCTGCTTGGTATTATATTTGTTGCCGCATTAGTGCTTGCGGGTTACTGGTTTTCAGGCTGGCTAGCCTTACCTGACAAAGTGCCACAGCAAAGTGAGGTATACCAGCAAGACTTTGGTAACGCTGCTGAAAAGGCTATGGCTGAACTGGTGTTGGCACAGCAACAGCAGCAGTTACCAGCAGTAACGGCAGCAGTTGCGTGGCGCGGGCAATTAGTTTGGGTAGGGGCTGCAGGCTATGCCGATTTAGCCAACCAAACCGCGGCTACCGTACACAGCCAGTTTCGTATCGGCAGTACGTCAAAAGCGGTTACAGCAACCGCGTTAGCCAGAGCCGTCGCCGCCGGCGAAATCGACCTTGATAGTCCAATTAGCCAGTATATGCCGCAGTTGCCTAATCCGGCATGGCAAAACTTTACTTTACGGCAATTGATGTCTCATACCGCAGGGTTACCAGGTTATGCCGAAAATACCGACAGAATTGGGGCTATTAGAACCCTACTAAAGCAGCGTGATTTTCCGGATGTGATAGATGCTCTGGCACTGTTTGATGACAGTGAGCTGTTGTTTAGTCCGGGTACAGATTTTCATTACAGCTCTTTTGATGTAAATCTGGCCAGTGCAGTACTGCAAAGTGCTATGCAACAACCATTTTTGCAGTTTCTGCAACAAGAAGTTAGTGAGCCACTGCAACTGAACTCGTTGTCGGCAGATAATGATACCGTAGATGCCTTGGCAAATAGGGTAAGTTTTTATATTACTCATGATGGCTATGCGAAAAAACATTGGCCGGTAAATTTAAGCCAAAAATGGGCCGGTGGTGGTTTAATTGCCAGCTCTGCAGATTTAGCCAAATTAGGCTCAGCCTGGTTTAATCCGGATTTTATTCCTGCAGCAATACAGCAAGAATTCTGGACACCGCAACAACTTAGCAGCGGCGAAGTTAACGAGCAATTTTATGCCTTGGGCTGGCGACATTTTTCTCAGGACGCCCTTTTTTGTGATAAGCAGAATCCACTGAGCCGAAACATTAGCTATGTTCATCATGGCGGTGTGTCTGATGGGGCTCAAAGCTGGCTGGTACTTTATCCGGAACTGCAACTGGTGGTTGCGATGAACGCTAATACAGTAAAAGAAAACTACTGCGATTTTGCCGGGCAGGCAGCACGTATCACCCGGCCATTCTTGCAGCAGATAGCACCTGATTGGCTAGTGCCAAAGGTATAGCGTCGGTCACTGGTGTTATTAAAAAAGGCGGCCATCAGGCCGCCTTTGCACTACAAAAACTCGCTTGGTTTAAAGTGCAGCAATTTCGGCTTGCTGTGCTTGTAGCTTAACCACGGCCTGTTCCAGCTCGGCTTGTTTAGCGCGCTCTTTTTCCAGTACCGCTTCCGGTGCTTTGGCAACAAAGCCTGCATTGCTTAACTTACCTGCGACACGGGCCAGTTCTTGCTGGGTTTTTTCCAACTGCTTGGCTATGCGGCTAAGCTCAGCGTCTTTATCTATTAAACCGGCCATCGGTATTAACAAATCCATACTGCCAATCAGCTGCGCTGCGCTGGCTGGTGCTTGTTCGCCGGCGGCAAGAATGGTTATTTGCTCTAACTTAGCCAGGTTCATTAAGAAGTTTTCGTTCTCGCTTAAACGGCGCTGCTCTTCTCTGTTTACATTGCGCAGTAAGATGCTGAGTGGCTTACTGGGGGCAATGTTCATTTCACCGCGGACATTTCGAATAGCGGTGATTACTGCTTTTAACCACTCTAAATCCGCTGTTGCTGTGGCATCAATCAGGGCATCGTTACACTCTGGGTAAGGCTGTAACATAATGCTGTCGGCATCAATACCGGCTAAGGGTTTAACCGACTGCCAGATGGTTTCGGTAATAAACGGCATAATAGGGTGCATTAAACGCAGCAGGCTTTCTAACACCGTAACCAGCGTGTGGCGGGTACCGCGTTGCTGTACGTCATTACCCTTGAATAATATTGGCTTCGTGAGCTCCAGATACCAATCGCAGAACTGGTTCCAGGTAAATTCGTATAAAGCCGTTGCCGCTAAGTCAAAGCGGTAGCTGTCTATATACTGCCTTACCTGCGTCACGGTGCCTTGATACTGAGCCAAAATCCATTTGTCAGCCAGTGACAGTTGCATCTCGCCGCCGTTAAAGCCGCAATCCTGCTCTTCTGTGTTCATCAGCACATAACGGCTGGCATTCCACAGCTTGTTACAGAAGTTACGATAGCCTTCTAAGCGTTTCATGTCCCAGTTAATATCACGGCCGGTTGAAGCCAGTGCCGCAAGGGTAAAGCGCAGCGCATCGGTACCGCTGGCGGTAATGCCTTGGGGGAATTGCTTTTCAGTCGCTTTGGCAATTTTTTCAGCTAAGTGCGGCTGCATCATATTACTGGTGCGTTTGGCAAGTAAGTCTTCCAGACTGATGCCGTCGATCATATCCAGTGGGTCAACCACGTTGCCCTTGGATTTCGACATTTTATCGCCATTTTCATCGCGAATAAGCCCGGTAACATACACGGTTTTAAACGGCACCTGCGGTTTGCTATCTTTATCTTTAATAAAGTGCATGGTCATCATGATCATCCGGGCAACCCAGAAGAAAATAATGTCAAAACCGGTTACCAGCACATTAGTTGGGTGGAAGGTGCGCAGAGCGTCGGTGTCTTCCGGCCAGCCCAGTGTTGAGAAGGTCCACAACGCAGAGCTAAACCAGGTATCCAGCACGTCGTTGTCTTGTGCCAACACCACACTGTCGTCTAACTGATGCTTGCTACGCACTTCAGCTTCAGTACGGCCAACATAGACTTTACCGTTTTGGTCGTACCAGGCCGGAATACGGTGGCCCCACCACAATTGACGCGAAATACACCAGTCCTGAATGTCACGCATCCAGCTGTAGTACATGTTTTCGTATTGCTTAGGCACAAATTCAATTTGGCCACTTTCTACCGCTTCAGTGGCGGTTTTCGCCAGCGGTGCTACACGTACATACCATTGGTCGGTTAGCAAAGGTTCAATCACGACGCCACTGCGATCGCCATAAGGCAGGGTGTTATTGTGATCTTCTACCTTTTCTAATAAGCCTAAGGCGTCAAAGGCGGCTACTATGGCTTTACGCGCAGCGTAGCGGTCTAAACCCTGATATTCTTCCGGAATAGTGGCACTAAGACCCGGGTTTATTTCGCCGTTTGGCTGAAAACATTCGCCCTCTGTGCGAATAGTCGCATCTGGCGTCATAATGTTAATCATTGGCAACTGGTTGCGCTTGCCTACTTCGTAGTCATTAAAATCATGCGCAGGGGTTATTTTTACGCAGCCGGTACCTTTTTCCATGTCGGCATGTTCATCAGCCACGATAGGAATACGGCGATTAACCAGCGGCAGCAATATAGTTTTACCAATCAGTGCCTGGTAGCGTTCATCCTCAGCGTTTACTGCCACACCGGTGTCACCCAGCATGGTTTCCGGGCGCGTGGTGGCAACAACCAGGTAGTTTTTACCCTCGGCAGTTGTTTCACCGTCGGCCAGTGGATAGCGTAAATGCCACATATGGCCTTTCTGATCTTTGTTTTCTACTTCTAAGTCAGAAATGGCGGTGTGCAGTTTAGGATCCCAGTTGACCAGGCGTTTACCGCGATAAATTAAGTCGTCTTCGTATAAACGCACAAACACTTCTTGTACCGCGTGAGACAAGCCGTCGTCCATGGTAAAGCGTTCGCGCTGCCAATCTACCGAGTTACCTAAACGGCGCATTTGCGAGGTTATAGTGCCGCCAGACTCGGCTTTCCAGTCCCACACTTTTTCGATAAAGGCATCACGCCCCAGTTGATGCCGGCCAGGTAAACCTTCTGCGGCCAGTTTACGCTCTACTACCATTTGAGTAGCAATACCGGCGTGATCAGTACCCACCTGCCACAAGGTGTTTTTACCTTGCATGCGCTGGTAGCGGGTTAGCGCGTCCATAATGGTTTGCTGAAAGGCATGGCCCATGTGCAGGCTGCCCGTGACGTTTGGCGGCGGGATCATAATGCAATAGTTGCCATGGCTTTCATCACCACTTGGCTGAAAATAACCTTTGGCTTCCCATGCGTTGTACATGGCCTGTTCTATTTCACTGGGGTTAAACGTCTTTTCCATGATAGTACCTGTAATCAATTGGCGTTAATGGTTTGCGGATTAACACCTAACTGACGATATTGCTTAAAACGCTCCCTGGCCTGCGCTTTTAATGACTCGGCGGTGGGAACAAATTCGATGATGTGTGAAAAACGGTTGGCAAAAGCCGGAATAGTGTCGGCTAAGTTTATTAGCACGGTCCGGTTTTGCCTTGGTGCTTGCCAGCCTATTTCTACCGGTGCACCATATTTAGGGCCTTCGCCACTGAGGTTATGTGGAACAAAACGCTCAGCATCGAACTGCCAAAGCAGCTCGTCAAAGACTTCGGCCTGTTGTTGGCTGGCAGTATAAACGAAAACCCGCTGTTTGGCGCGGAACAAGTCGGCACATAGCTGACAAGCTAAAGTAAAATGAGCTGGCGTGGTGCTCAGCTCATTTTGTGTGGCTTGTAAGTCTGCTGGCGTGTCGCTTAACAGATAAAAGCTAACCTGCATCAGTTATCCTGTTGCTGGCCAACCCGGTTAATTAAAAACTGGGTTAGCAACGACACCGGCCGGCCAGTGCTGCCTTTATCTTTACCCCCACTGCGCCAGGCGGTACCGGCAATATCCAAATGCGCCCAGTTATATTTGCGGGTAAAGCGCGATAAGAAACACGCCGCGGTAATAGTACCGGCAGCACGGCCACCTAAATTACTAAAGTCAGCGAACGGGCTTTCCAGCTGGTCTTGATAATCATCCCACAATGGAAGACGCCAGGCGCGGTCACCACTTTGCTCAGACGCATTAAGTATTTCATGTGCCAGTGGGTTATGGTTGCTTAGTAAGCCAGACGCATGTTTACCCAAGGCAATAACGCAGGCACCGGTTAAGGTGGCAACGTCAATAACCAGTTCAGGGTCAAAGCGCTCAACATAGGTTAAGGCATCGCATAATACTAAGCGGCCTTCCGCGTCGGTATTGAGTACTTCTACGGTCTGGCCCGACATTGTCGTCAGGATATCGCCAGGGCGATAGGCGTTAGCATCGGGCATATTTTCGGCTGCGGCTAATACGGCAACAATATTAATCGGCAGGTTTAAATTAAGCACGGCATGCATAGTGCCTAGTACCGACGCGGCGCCGCACATGTCGTATTTCATTTCGTCCATGCCATCGCCCGGCTTTAAGCTAATGCCGCCAGAGTCGAAAGTCAGGCCTTTACCTACCAGCACCACCGGTGCGCTGTCGTTCTCGGCACCATTGTATTTAATTACCGACATACGCGGGCCATTAACAGAACCACGGCCTACTGCAAGGTACGAATTCATGCCGTGTGCGGCCAGTTCTTCTGCGCCTAATACATCAACGCTAATTTTGGCCGAGCTTTCTGCTAACAATTGGGCTTGGTCTGCCAGGTACTGTGGCGTGCAAATGTTCGGTGGCATATTGCCAACGTCTTTACATTGCTTAATACCTGCAGCAATGGCTAAACCGTGTTCTACGGCTTTTTCACCAATGGTTAAGTCACGGCGGGTAGGTACATTAAATACAATTTTGCGCAGCGGACGACGGGTTTCATCTTTTTTGCTTTTTAACCGGTCAAACACATACAGGCAGTCTTGCGTGGTTTCCACTGCATGACGCACTTTCCAGTAGGTATCGCGGCCTTTAACGTGCAGTTCAGACAAAAAGCATACCGCTTCCATCGAACCGGTTTCATTCAGTGTACTAATGGTTTTGGCAATAATCTGGCGATACTGGCGCTCGTCTAGTTCGCGCTCTTTGCCGCAGCCAACCAATAATACGCGCTCACTTAATACGTTAGGCACATGGTGCAATAGCAACATCTGGCCGGGCTTGCCTTCCAGATCGCCACGGCGTAACAGGTTGCTGATATAGCCGTCACTGATTTTATCCAGTTGTTCTGCTACGGCGGAAAGACGGCGCGGTTCATATACGCCAACCACAATGCACGCACTGCGTTGTTTTTCCGGACTTCCGCTTTTTACGCTGAACTCCATACTAACTCCTGATTCTAATAGACTGTGCTAACATAACTCAGTACTTTAATGGCCAAATTCTACCGTGAATTTATAAAAAAGCTCGGTTTTCTCTGCTGTTTGGTCGATAATAATTGCTATAAATATCAAGTTTACTGAAAAATCGCTAGGGTTCCAGCAAAAAGGCAGGTTTTTAGGGGGCGTTTTGATCATTTTTCGTTACCTGCTCAGTGAGGTGTTCAAGTCTCAACTGGCGGTATTTATCATTTTAATGACCATTATCATCAGCCAGCGCTTTGTCAGAATTTTGGCCGATGCGTCAGAGGGAGAAATTCCCGGGCAACTGGTTATGAGCATAGTGGCATTAAAGCTACCGCAGTTGGCCGTTATTATATTGCCACTCAGTGCCTTTGTTGGCGTATTGGTGGCGTACGGCCGGGTGTATGCTGACAGTGAAATGACGGTATTACATGCCACTGGCGTGAGTGAATGGTACATCGTGCGTATAACGCTGCTGTTGTCATTGCTTATGGCCATACTGGCCGGCAGCGTTACGCTGTATTTGAGCCCGTGGGCAACAGAACAAGAATACCGCATTTTGGAAAAAGCAGATGCTAATGCCGGGTTGTTATCTGTAGTGCCAGGCCGGTTTCAACACACGTCAAACGAAAAAGCGGTAATTTTTGTGCATGACGTTGGGCGAGGCAGCCAAAGCGGCGAGCTAATGCGGGTGTTTGTGGCGCAAAATAACAGTGACGACCGCTTAGGGCATTCTATTGTTTATGCCAACAGCGGTAATGTAAAAGAAGATGCCAATGGCGGCCAAACCTTACAACTTGAGCAAGGCCGACGTTACGCGGGTGAAGTAGGTTCACCGGCATTTGAAGTTACCGAGTTTGAGCGCTATCAAATTCAAATTCGTGAGCAAGAAGTAGAACAGCGCCGGCGTAAGTTGGGTTCTGTTGCTACCACAGAGCTACTTACCATGGACAGCAACGAAGCCATAGCCGAATGGCACTGGCGTATCGCCATACCGCTGTCTATACCCTTGCTTACCCTTATTGCCGTGCCACTTAGCCGGGTTAATCCACGCCAGGGTAAATTTGGTCGCTTGCTACCGGCGCTACTACTGTACTTAGGCTATTACTCTTTGCTTATTATTGCCCGCTCGGCACTGGAAGATGGCAAAATCCCACCGGCGATGGGCATGTGGTGGCTACACGCGTTAGCGCTGATGGTCGGCGGGGTGTTAATTATGCGAAGCCGCAGCAGCGCGCAGCGGTTTCATGCCTGGCTGGCGGGAAGAAGTTAACATGTTGAAAATATTAGATGTTTATATTGGTCGCAGTATTTTTAATACGTCAATGCTAACACTCAGTGTACTGTTAGCCATTTCTGCCATGTTTAAGTTTATCGACCAAATGCGTTCAGTGGGGCGTGGCTACTATGACATGGTGCATGCTGCGTTATTTACCTTATACAGCGTGCCTGGCGACTTGGTGACGTTTTTCCCGATGGCGGCATTAATCGGCGGCTTAATTGGCTTAGGTATGCTGGCCAGTAGCAGCGAGCTGGTGGTGATGCAAGCCGCGGGCTTATCACGTCTTAATATTATCAGTTCGGTAATGAAAACCGCCGTGCTAATGATGCTGTTGGTGATGGCGGTAGGCGAGTGGGGCGCACCAGTAAGTGACCGTGCGGCACGCGAGCTGCGCACCAAAGCTATTTCAGATGGTAGCTTGTTTGCGGCACAGCAAGGTATATGGGCCAAAGATGGCGACAACTTTGTCAATATTCGCAAAGTTGACGATATGGGCAATTTAGAGCAAGTCGTGGTGTATCAATTTGATGAGCAGCTACAGCTGTTGTCTATTGTGAGCGCCGATAAAGCGATATACAGCGGTGACGCCTGGCAACTGCAGCAAGTAGAACAGTTGCAGTTTGGCCCTGACCGTATTTTAAAGCAAAGCCTGCCAGAGCAGCGCTGGCGTTCATCGTTAACGCCGGACAAGTTGGGTGTGGTAACGATTAAACCAGAAATGTTATCGCTAACCGGCCTTAACGACTACGTGGATTACCTGCAACAAAACTCGCAAGACTCCAGCCGCTACGAGCTTGCGTTTTGGCGCAAGGCGCTGCAGCCACTGACTATTGTTGCCATGTTGCTGATGGCCTTGTCATTTATTTTTGGCCCATTGCGCAGTGTTACCATGGCAGCCAGAGTACTGATGGGCATTTTAACCGGCTTTGCGTTTTACATGAGTAACGAAGTATTTGGCCCGGTAGCACTGGTGTATCAGCTACCCCCTATCATTGGTGCTTTGCTGCCAAGCGCTATTTTTATTGCCTTATCAGCTTATTTTATGCAGAAAAAAGCCTAGCACGGCACCATGCAGCCCTAGCGGGCTGCTTTGTGCAAATTAAGTAGTTTGCTTTGTTCTTTGGTAAGAATAATAACCTGAGTAGACGTAAGCTGGTCTTGCAAGGCCAGCCCTTTGCCCCAGCGCAGCCACAACCAGATATTACCCAGCCCCAGCAACGCGCTAAACGCTCGTAACACGGCTTGTTTTAAGCTAATTGCTTCACCATTTTGTTGCACCAACAATAAACGCCAGGCCCGCATGCCCAGGGTTTGGCCGCCTTTGCACCAAAAATACAAATAGAACCAAAAAAAACACAGCACAGAATACAGCTGAAACCATAATTTATGCTGAGTAATAAAATCGGCGTGGTCGGTATAATTAGCTAAAGAGATGATGCCAGCACTGTTTAACAGCGCAACCACCAACAGCGCCAAAGCCATTGCTGCCATCCAAAGCGCAGCCAGTATTAACCAGTCGTACATTATTGCCGCTAAACGGCGAATTAAACCCGCGCGGGGTGCATTGGCAAACATAGTGATTTCCGCTAATAAAAACGGCGCAAGTGTAGCATGGGGCAAGGCTTTTTCGAAGCTGCTGTATTTTTGCGCAACCGCACCATCAAAACATAAATTCGCTTGCGCTGGCAGATTCGCATCGTATAATGCACCCGTTTACTGCAAAAAAATCCCTCAGTGCCTGGGTGGCGAAATCGGTAGACGCAGCGGATTCAAAATCCGCCGGGGGAAACTCCGTGTCGGTTCGAGTCCGACCCTAGGCACCAAATTTTCCAACAAGCTAAAGTTTTTCGCTTATGCCCGTACGTTGGAATTGTTTTCTAAAGCTCTCGCTGTTAAAGCACGTTCGTATTCAAAAATTTCCGACACAACAAATGCTAGATGATGGTTAGTGTCAATTTTGATCCAGACCTGAGCATTTCCACCGGGGAATTCTTGGTTTTTACATCGCATTATTTCATTGTCACCCCAACTAAAAGTAGGGCCTAAATAATGTCCTGAATTTATCACTTTTTCTGCTAAAGCCCAATGCTGCTTGCCTTTTGGTGGCTTTGTCATAGCTTGTCCTCTAGCGACAAAGTATTCATTCTCTTTGGTATAGCGAATTTTTCCATTTGTATGTGGGTTCGGAAAGCCAGCGTTACTGCTAGGGCCTCTAACCGCATAATCGCCAAAGCCAATTGAATGGTTTGGATACTGGGTGCGAATGTTTTTCCAAAGCAACATTTCTTTTCTTAAAACAGATCCACATGAATTATGCTTTGAGACCGCCATATCTATAGTTTTTGGTAATGAACAGCCAGCGATAGAATAACTGCCAAAGTTGTAATTTTTGATTAGGTCAAACAGCGCATCAAATTTATCAAAGAGTTCGATAGTCGAATCGCTATAAACATCTTCAAAATCTAAAAGTACATGACAGTTAGCAGGTTCCAGCTCCAGCAAATCAATCATTTCATCTATGATCTCTTTTAAAAAATCAGGTTCAGCTGAATCTTCGAAGGCGTGATGATCCAATCTAATACACACTTTACCTGTATGCATCGAGATGATGCTTTTTAAAGCAAGTTGATAGTCGTATATACTCCAGCGGTCATAGCCTACGACTGGTACAGCAGTAATACCCAGTGATCGTAACTGGTTATATATACTAGTAGTCAGATGTTCACCGTTTTCCAGAGTTGTTGAAGGATTCCAATGAAAGGTATCGAACATTGCAGGCCGACCAGCCCAAACATTGCTTATTTCTTTGCAGGTATCACTAATATAAAGTTCGTTTGGATTAGTTGATTCAGTATAAGCCTTGCGCTGCGGCCTCTGCGGAAACTCAAACAACGGTACCAGTAAATTAGCCACATCGCTCTTTGTGTTTGATAACGCTGTAAATTCAGCGGCCATTGCTTTCATAATTGGAAAGTATGTTGGATTCATATTTTGACCTCATTCATCGATATTTTGAAACAATGACCGCACTTGATTTTGACCTAGGAGATCTGTGAACATTCCATAATTACCTGTTTCCTTCCTTATTCGGCCTGCAACAATTGCAGGGTGAATCTTGAGTTCTTTAGCAAGTTTTTCTATGGTTTCTTTACTTGGCGATAAGTATGCTTCGCTTCTACGCCAATGGACTCTTGGAATGAAAGCTTCTCTAGCTAACCTATTTGCTTCTGCCTCTCGACGATCTTCCGATGAAGCGTCTAAATCGTCTAGAAAGGCTTCCTCACTTGTTACATGCTTCCAAATATGAGCCACTTCGTGAAGTAAGGTAAACCAAAAGTAATCGACCCTATCATATCTAAGGGTAAGCGCGACTATCGGCGTTCCGTCAGCATCCTTTAACGCAGCGCCATCTAATAAAGTTCCTTTCAGCGAAGGTTCAATTATTACTTTAATACCTGATTTCTCGAGAAACTCAACTGCAAGTAACGGCCCTTTATCGAACCAACTCAGTTGAGCAAGCTCCTTCAGATATTGTGCTGAAAGAGTATTTTCATCAAAATGACCAATATTTTTTGACTGTTCTCGAGATTTTTGGATTACTCGTGCCAACCATGCATACAGTGCATACTTAGATGTTGGCGATTTAGCTTCACCAGCTAGTGTTCTTCGAAATGAAGCTGTACCAAAATGGAGTCCTGCTTCAGAGATAAAATCTTTTACTAATTCTTCAATGTTGTCTTTGGCTGCTTTAGTCACATTTCCAATCCAGCCTCTTTTGGACATTTCTTTAATAGGAAACTTTGACCAGTCAACCGCTGGCTTTTTTTCCACTAAATCAGGAGTAGCAGCCCCAACTAAGGTATCAGCGGAAATGCCTAATCCTATTGTCAGTGCGCGAATCATTTGTACAGTCAATGGACGCTTTCTGTTCAAAACTTCTGAAACCCTGCTGCTTGTACCAAAGTAAGGTATCAAATCAGCTTGCTTCAGTCCTTTTTCACTCATCCGAAATAAAATCGCATCTATGGGATCAGGCGTTTCCACCGGATATTTTGAATTTTCATAGGACTCTATAAGAACACTCAATAGCTCCAAGCGTTCACTTTGGCTTGGTGTTAAATTAAGTCCTAATGAAATCAAAGCCTGCACTTCATTAAGATAGGCGTAATATTGATCTTCAGTTCGAATAACTTTAGCTTCCATAGAGTTACTCATTATTGTATGCCCGTAATGATTGCAATGTTTTGTTGGAACGCAATTTTTATGTAAACCTCTTTACTGCAACTGTTGATAGGAAACGCTATTTGCCCATCTTCAGACAAACGAATATTTGGGAACTGTCTGCTAACGTCCTCTGGATGTTTCCACGTGGCATGTTCAAGCTCTGCAACCCATCCGCGCATCCACTTCGATGCTGGCTCATCAGTTCGCAGAATGATTTGTATTTTGTCTTTTCCGATAAGGCGCATAGGATATTTTTACTCCCAATTTGGGAGTATTATGGTTTTACGCCTGTCTTTTGTCAAGCTCCCAAATTGGGATTTTTAGCTATTGGTAAGAGATTGATGACTGGGAGATTGCAAGGGGTAGCTTGAGGTGGGTTTTGCAAAATTTAATTCTTTTATACTTAAAATGTTACTTAAGCCATTTGAATAGGAACCAGCTAAAAGGGCGGGTTCCTACGTTACATTAAATTAGTTTCACAACTTTGCTAAACGATTTGACTGAGTCTAATGACAGCCAATCACAAAGTTCAACAAACTGTTCTAAAATTATACGCTGCGTCAGTAAACAGAATTTTTATAACTTATTTTTGACTAATTCTCTATCTTGAACAATATTTTCTTACGTAGTGCTTGTGTTGGACATTTATTAGGTGATATTGCACATAATTTTTTGTGTAGATATTCAACTAATTGAGAAAAAATTAACCGCTGGTGTCCTGTTTTTCCTGATGTTGACTTTAAGGATTGGAGCGCAACTCAAACTCTTTGCAAAGGAATGCTGCAATGCTTTGCTTCATATCCATTCGATTCTTCCGAATCTTTACTATTTTTGTTTTTATGGCAATTGTTCTCTCTAGCTGTACCTTAACTGAAAAAGGGCTAACGGGCGTTGCATTGTTAGGTTCAGCACCTTCTAATGAAATAGAGCAAATATTCTATCTAGGAGTTTTCGACCCGCAGGAACAGATTCCCCAAACGATTTATCGGATCCGTATACATGGACAGGCAAGTGCGTTAAATAAAATGAAGTTTGGTTCGGGTTGGGTAAAAGCTGAATTAGTTGATTCTTTGACGTCGCAGCAAGAAATAGTTGCACAGGCTAGCACTCTAAAAGGTGACAACAGTCCGGTATTTAACGAAATGCTCAGAAATGACGTGCAACGTAAATTGATCGCTTTTGGCCCGGAGGGGTTTCGCGTCAGCCCTAAAAATCACAGGTTGGTAGTGGTCATGGGGTCGAGCCCTGCTGCTTTTTTTTCGGCTGTTGACCAAGTGACGGGACAGAAAGCCAGAATGCAAAATACGACTATCAGCCAGGAGCTTGTCCGTTATCTATTTGATTCTTTAACTGATATGCAGGCACAGCGCAAAGAGCTCGATCGTATCAGCCCGAAAGCCACTGGAGGCTGAGTATGAAATCTATTCTGAAAAAGACGGCTGTAGGAATCATAGCAGGATGCTTATCAGCTTGTGCGGCACTGCAAATTGATGTTGATGTATACAAAGGGCCGCTGTCGGATCAACGAGATGTTCAGCATGAGCAACTGATGTCCTTGGCCGACACATCAAAAAAGCTACTGGAAGATTTGCAACGTCAGTTAATGAAAGACATTCGTTTTACAGGTGAGGAAAACTTCTATTTTTTAAAGAATGACGTAACGGACTCAGCCGTTTTAGACGCCCGCCGCAAGTATTCGGTTATTGGCTCAGTCGATAAAGTTAAATGCGAATCCTTAAATAAAAGAAACTGGCTATTAGATAGGGGTATTGAAGGTAAAAGTGGAGTTGTTTCCAAACTGGGAATGGCATGTGCCTTAGAGGACTTAATATCTTTATTTGAAAACGAGGAAGGTCAAAATATTATAAATACGAAAGTAAAAGAAATTAGTGATAATAATTTATATTTCAATTATTTGAAGAAAGATTTTAATGAAAACCTTCAGATGGAATCAAGCGAAAAACAAGGGGGAATAGATGGCAGTAAACGGGAAAAGAATTTAGCTGATATAAGGAAAGTTGTTGATAAAAATATAGAGGAAACTTTACAGCTGCTTATTCTGCTAAATAATGCTGATAATTTAACTCCTCAACAAAAACTGGCCCGTAGAGATCTGTCCCGCGGCATAAGCGGCATTATCAACCCCCAAGAGCTGGCTAAAGCCATAGAGTTTTATGAGAAAGATGGCGGCCGCTCTTTAAATCGAAGTGAAGCACTAAACTTGACCGCCCTAAAAGGTGAAATTGATGAAGCTGCTGAAATAGTGAATTCGTTCCTAAAAAGTGATCAAAATGCAGCAATTTATTTATTGGAAGTTCGGGATTTAATACGACTGCAATGTGCTAGCGGTTTAATTTCAGGCGAGCGTTTGTGTGAGAGTGGCTTTGCCAGAGGCCCAACCTCAAGTGACTCAGGCTCAATTTCCGAACTTACAATCGTAGGGGAAGGGCTGAAAGCAGCTGGGAAGGCGAGTTTAGCGTTAGGCACATTGTCTAGGAGTAGACATCCTTTTGGTATTTTTACCCTCAGTAAAAACTATAGAGATGCCGATCAGAATGATAAAGAGGACGCACTTAAGGATCTCCATTACATGCTGCTCAACTACGCCGGTAAGTTATTAGTGTTAGCTGATAAACAGATATTATTTAGTAACGGCAGTAACGGTGAAATAGAGGCGTCTAGGCAATATACCCAAGTATTGCAATCTATCGGCAGCGCCATATATGTTCAGATTAATGAAATAAAAGCACAATCTCGGGCTAAACAGTTGCGGCAGGAAATGGACCGACAAGATTTGGCATTGGCTGAACAATTCTTCGGCCGCAATCCCGCCATTTTTAAGCGCAGTGTATTGCAAGCACTGGAAAATGACAAAGCAGAAACTTTAACATTATACAACGCACTTACAGGAGCGAATCTGCGATTAGATAGCTGGAAAATTAATTATGATCAGCTCCAATCCTTGGGTCAAAAAAAGGACTTGGCTGGGTACTTTGAACAAGGTTCATTGAAAGCTCTGGCGTTATTAGATTCCACAACTATTGCGGTTTCTGATGATACACGCAAGGCATCTAAGGATGCTGTTTTGCTGCTATTTGCAAGGTATATTGACGCATTCGAAACTACTCATCAATTGCAAGAGTGTACTTATAAGCTTGAAGATTTGCGGAGAGGCTGCGCCCCAATCCGGCTTATCGGGTCCAAGCTTAGCAACCTGACAGATGACCTACTTTATTTCGGCGCTGATGATTTGAACAAAGATGAACGCCTGCTTTTGTTGGTTAATCAGCTGAAGTTGTTGCATCAAGAAAACTCAGAAGTACAAAACAAGTTGGCGGAACTGCTTAAGAATGCAACTGAAACGCATGGGGAAGCAGTTAAGCAGTTGACAGATTTACTGAGCTCGTCTGAAGTTGCAGAGTCATGTATTAGCGGGCAGGGATGTAAACTTCTGGAAGATAAGATGTTCAGTACCAATATGCTGATTAAACAGTTACAGAACGCTATAGTTCACGTAACCCACGCAAAATTTGAATCTGAGACTGAACCTGAGCAATGGTTAGCTGCATTAATCAAAGACGCAAAGCCTGATTTCGTTGTTCACATAAGGACTAAAGCTTCGCAGGTACTTAACATGAGCTTGATTGCAGATTTTAAATGTAAATACGAGCATAAGGGTCAAGCTGCGGAGTGTGAACCCGGTTACGCCTTAAAGGGCGTTGTGCGTTATCTAGAAAGTCTGGTCATTTATTTGCGCAGTAGAGGCAATGATGATGAATTGACACATGCCAAAGAGGCTTTACAACTTGCTCATGATTTAAGCGCTCGCCGACAGTATCTTACGCCTGCAACTGCTTATTTGCGTAGCAGCTATCCCAGCAGTGCAATGCAAAAAAATAACAGTGCCTCGGACTGGCAAAATATGTTGTCGAACGGTGCTTTGAGATCCATCCCTCTGTTCGGGAGCCTGAAGGCAAATAACAATATTACCCAGCAACAGATTGATAAACAATTTTGGCAAAATATTAATACCGTGCGTATCACCGGAGGAGGGGACACAAATTATGTAGTGGTGAAAGATGACATAGGCAACTGGTACGTAAAAGGCTACTCGTCTGATCCGAAAGAAATATATCAAACTGTTGCTAATGTAGCGTTGTACAACGTTGCAGGTAAAGCAGGCTATTTACTGGAACAAGGGAATGCAGCCCTGTCTCTAAAGGGGTCCGCCAATGTATTGGATGCAATGTACGGCCGTTTTTTTGAAAAATACACTAAAGCAACTGAGGCTCAATTTGGTGTGTTGAAATCCTGGCTGGATAAAGACTCTTGGCTGGAGTATGCAGAGAAAGATTGTAAGGATAAAACTCTGACAGGGATGCCGAGCAAGAAGTTAAAAGAGTTACAAGGCAGTGATGCGATGAAATTGCACAAAGATAAATTTGATGGTTTTACCAAGGTGTTCAGTAATATTGTCAACTCAGAAAATAAGATGGAGCTGGACCATAAAACTGCACAACAGGCTGCAGCAATAACTCAGCTGCTTTCAGGTACTGCGGATTATGCCAATAGCTTGCTAAGCACTGCTCATGCCAAATGTGAGCCTGGTGATGCACTGGATAAAAGTGTGGGCATTGAACTATATGACAATTTCGTTGGAAAGCATAAAAAACAACGGCAAGAATCACTGGAGGAGTTTGAGCAGCAAATTCTGTTTATCCGAGAAGGTTTACCTGAAAATAGCCCAGTACAACCAATTTCGCTGAACTAGCGGTGGGTTGTAAACCAATAACATTGGCTAGCTTCATCAGCTATTAGAATTATCAACTATTAGGGGCAGAACAAGTCTGAGCTAGTACAACTAAATCTCAGCTTGTTGGCGAAGCCCCTGGTCGCTGACGCTAAGGTGACTGCTTCAGAATCAACATTTGCTTTTAAGTTTAAACAAAACAATGATCTAACCTAAAATCATTAAGACTCTGTAAAATACTTGTCGATCTTCGCTTTCCCCACCCGACTAACTAACGTGAGTTAATTACTGCTACCTTTACTGCAGCATCAGCTGGCTGTGCAAGGTATTGCCAATTTTTAGGGGCAACACGATGAAATTTAACCCGGTAGTGCATTTTGAAATTTACGTAGACGATATGGACCGCGCCAAAGCGTTTTATCAGGCGCTGTTTGATATCAAGCTGGAACACATGCCATCGCCCACGCCGGAGGTTGAGATGGACATGTGGTTCTTCCCGATGGATAAAGAAAACGGCATGAGTTACTACGGTGCCGGCGGTAGCCTGGTGAAGATGGACGGTTTTACTCCTGGCGGCGGTGGCACCCTGGTGTATTTTGGCTGCGAGGATTGCGCCGTGCAGGCAGCCCGTGCTGAAGCCAATGGCGGCAGTGTACAGCAGGCGAAAATGTCTATTGGTGAACATGGTTTTTGCGCCGTAGTGCACGACTCTGAAGGTAACTTAATTGGCCTGCACTCGATGACATAAGTTAGCCAAGAGAAAAAGGGGGCGGAGACAATTAAATGCATTTTTGGCTAACTCATTATTTCTCAGTGGCTGGTATAAGTGATAGTGATTATTAGCACCAGCCCTTTATCCACTTTTCTGCCTTTGCGCGCCAGCGCACAGACGCTCATGATGCTGCGCTGTTAGGGTGAGTGTGGGAAAATTTTGTATAGGATCACGCAATGGAATTTATTGATTACTACAGCGTGCTTGGCGTTGATCCAACAGCAGACGACAAAGCGATTAAAACGGCCTATCGCAAACTCGGCCGCAAGTATCACCCCGATGTGAGCAAGCTGCCGGATACAGCAGAAAAATTTAAACGTGTTGCAGAAGCCTATGAGGTGCTACACAGCGCGGAAAAGCGCGCCGAATATGATGCATTATGTGCTGCGCGCCGAAGTGGTTTTGACAGGCAAACGGGCCATGCCAATGGCGGCTTTTACGACGAGAGTAATGCGGCGTCTAATCAGGATTTCGCTGATTTTTTTAATGCAATTTTTGGTGAGGCTGGCTCGCGGCATCGCCAACAACATCGTCAACATCCCGGCTATGACCACAGCAACCAGCGTAAAGGCGCTGATATTGAACTCGACTGGCCGATTATGCTGGAAGACACCCTAGCAGACACCATCAAGCAAATTGAATTTGTCATTTCAATTAACGACCAACAGGGTTATCCACAGCAGGTAAAAAAATCACTGAAAGTGAAAATACCGGCGGGTATTCGTGATGGCGAGCGCATTCGGCTTAAAGGGCAGGGTACGCCTGCCGCGGGCAATATGCCAGCTGGCGATGTGTATTTAACCATCCGGTTACTACCTCACCCACTGTTTGATGTTGAAACTGACAACCTGGTACTGACGTTACCACTGGCGCCGTGGGAAGCTGCACTTGGCAGCAAAATAACGCTACCGGTACTTAGCGGCAAAATTCAGTTGGCTATTCCGGCAAATAGCCAGGCGGGCCAGCGCTTGCGGCTTAAAGGAAAAGGCCTGGTAGGGAAGAAATCGACTGGCGATTTGATTGTGAATTTAAAAATTGTGATGCCACCGACGCTTAACGACAGCAGTACAGCACTGTGGCAGCAGTTGGCAGACAACGCCAGCTTTGATCCTCGCCGCGAATGGAGCAGTTAACCATGACACCGTTTTTAGACATGCACTCAACCAATGCCCGGCTAAGTTTTGCAGAGCTTTGTACAACAGCCAATATTAATAACGACACCCTGCTTGAGTTCGTTCGCCATGATATTGCCATTCCCATCGCCGGTGCGCAGCCACAGCAATGGCTATTTCATGTTACCTGCGTGGCTAAAGTGAAAAAGGCCGCCCGTCTATATCGTGATTTGGATATCGAATGGGCCGACCTGTATTTGGTATTAAATTTACTCGATGAAATTGACCAGCTGAAAAATGAAAACGATGAATTAAAACAACAGTTGGCAAGGTTGCGCTAGGGTAAGCGAGGTATTAACAATCTGCAATAAAGGGCGGTGTATGCCAATTGATAGCATATATTTTAATTTTGATCTGACCCTCAAATTTACTAAGTTATTGCCCAGCGCTGGCGCCGCCTCGGTCGATGTCGCTGTGACACATGCCTTATTTGCCGGTGATGCGCTGGCGTTAATAATAGCCGCCGGCGTGAACCGGGTATGGAGTACAGACTGCATCGCCCATGCCAGCAACGCCATTAGTATGGCACCGTTACTGGCACAGGCGCTTAAGCCATTGTTGGTCTGAAGCTGAGTTGGTTTAAAGCTGATCAATAGGCACTTTTAAGTATACCTTGCCATTAGCTTCAACGGGTGGCATTTGCCCGGCTCGAATATTTACCTGAATAGAGGGTAATATCAGTCGGGGCATTTCCAGGGTTGCATCGCGTGCTTCGCGTTTGGCAACAAATTGCGCTTCACTTATGCCATCCTGTACATGAAAATTATGTTTGCGTTGCTCGGTGACACTGGTCAAATACTCATGCTTGCGCCCGGCGGTCGGGTAATCATGACAAACATAAATCTGCGTATCCTGTGGCAGTGTCAGTAACCGTTGAATTGAGCGATACAGGGTAGTGGCATTGCCGCCCGGAAAGTCGCAACGTGCCGTGCCGACATCCGGCATAAACAGGGTATCACCAACAAATGCCGCTTTCTGGTTAATAATGTATGCCAAATCGGCCGGCGTATGCCCCGGTGTGTGCATCACTTTAATCGACAGACTACCGACGTTTAGCTCGTCACCGTCTTTAAACAAATGATCAAATTGGGCGCCGTTGGGCAGAAATTCCTTCTCTAAATTAAAGACGTCTTTAAAGATCTGCTGCACCTGCTTAATGTGTTCACCAATGCCGATTTTTGCGCCCAAATGTTGCTTAAAAAAGGGTGCCGCTGATAAGTGATCGGCATGAGCGTGCGTTTCCAGCACCCACTCGACGCTAAGGTTATGCTGCTTGATGTAATCCAGCATTTTCTCAGCGCTGGCGGTTGAAGTGCGGCCAGACTTGTAGTCAAAATCCAGCACAGGATCAATTACCACAGCGAGTTTGCTTGTGGTGTCATTAACCACATAGCTAAACGTTTCGCTATCGTTATCTAAAAACGCCTCAACATGAAAATCAGTCATTTTGTGCTCCTTTGCAGGGGTAAACCTTGCAATTGTTTACGGGTTACCACTGAAGAGTAGTGGCCAACTCAGTGTTATAAAAATATAGAATAAGGTTATACCTAAATGAAATAAATATATTAGATTGCTCTAATTTGTTTTTGCGATGGATCAACAATTCAAGCGTTAATAAAGCTGAGTTTGCGTATTTCGCCCAAATTGAAATCAAGCTTAAAGCCAGGAGTAGGTTGGTCGGGGCAGTTAATTAGATATTCGTGTCAGTCTGCACCGTTAAAGGTAGATGATAATAGCGGTTGATGTTAACCAGCTGTTCCTGCTTCTCATGCAGGCTAAGAAACACCAGCTTGTTCTCTAACCAGGGCTGAATGTTATGCCATATTCGGTTTGCCATTTCTGCATCCAAACCATTAAATGGCTCATCCAGGATCACTAAATCAGCTTGGCGCAGCAGTAACCTGGCTAAACTCAGCCGCCGGGCCTGGCCGCCCGACAGGTTTTGCCCCCAATCGCCCAGCCAGGTATCCAGGCCTTGCGGCAATGCCCTGGCCCATTGTTCCAACTCCACTGCAGTCAGTGCGTCCCACAGCGCTTGCTCGGGTAGAGCTTCCTGTCCCAGCTGCAGGTTATAACGTAGGGTATCAGCAAAGATGCTATTGGCCTGTGTTAAATAGGCCACCTGTTGTTGATAACGCCGCCAATCAGCAGCATTTATGGCATGGCCATTTAGCCGGATACCTACAGCAGGGTGGGTTTGCTCAGCTGCCAGACAAGCCGCTAAGGTCGATTTGCCACAGCCCGACTCGCCGGTAACCAGCAGCTTTGCGTTGTCAGCGTTGAGCACCAAATCAAGCGTTTGCTGCGCACTGCATGCAATATGCGGGTGAGCTTTTACGCTAAGTTTTACCGTGGTAATTTGGCATTGCTGCGCTATAAGCGCGGTGGTGTCGGGCGTTTGCGCTAACTGGGCCAGTCGTACAGCAGAAAACGCGGTTTTGCCAAACACACCAAGCTGAGCGGGCAGGCTACTTATCAACTCGGCCACACCCAGCCAGCCTAAGATAAACAGCACGGCCACCGGCGCTGATACAGCTGCTGTGGTGGTAAAGGCATTGAGTAGCATAAAAATAAGCAGCACAAATACTGCACTCTGGAGTGAATTTACCATTAACTGCAGGCGGGCTTTGTGATGTTGTAGTTGCTGCTCTTGCTGTTGTATGGCGCTGTTGCTGGCAATAAGCCTGTGCTGATACCGCAGCAGGCTTTTGCTGGCGCTAAGTTCGGCAATGCCTTCGTGCAGCTGTATTACGTCGGCTCGTGCCGCCAGGAACAGCCCGGCCAGTTCAGTACCCTGGCTAATATTCTGCTGTAAAAACAGCACACAGCTCAGTAGTAATGCCAGTAACAGCCCAGCGGCTGTAGCCAAGGAAAACCACGGTAACCACAGAGCCAAGATAGCAAAAAATACTATAGTGCTTAGCAGTGTAACCATGGGCGGCAACAGTAGTCGCAGGTACAGGTTGTCCAACGTATCCAGCTCAGCTGTCAGGCGGTTAAGCCAGTCGCTGTCGCTGCTGGTGCTGCTTTGGCTGCGTGATAGCTGCTGCAGGCCGCTAAACAAGGCCACCCGGCTCCTGGCCAGTTGACCCAACACCGTATCATGGTTGTATAGTCGCTCGAAGTAACGGCTAACGGTGCGGCTTAAGGCAAAAAACCGTATACCGCCGCCGGGTAGATAAATATCCAACGCATAGACAAACCCCAGTGCTATAGCTGAGCCGGCAAGTGCCGTCGCGGTAATAAACCAACCCGATAGTGCTAACAAGGCTATGCCAGATAATGCCGTCGCAACGGCTAACATAGCGCCAATCCCAAGACGATGGCGATTGCGCGTTATAAAGAGGTTTAGCCAAAAACGCAAAGCGTTGATGTTATCAGGCGGCAACATGCTTATCCCCGGCGGTCAGTATCAGCTGCTGGTCAGCCAGTTTAGCCAGCTCTGCATCATGACTGACAATAATCAGTGCATGCTGGCGCTTTAACTGCGCAAGGCAGGCAATAATCTGCTTTCTGCTGGCCAGATCTAAGCTGGCAGTGGGTTCATCCAGCACAATAATATCAAAGGATGACAGCAGTACCCGTGCCAGCGCGAGGCGCTGGAACTGCCCGCCTGACAGCCCCTCAGCGCGCTCTGTCAGCGGTTTGTCCAGTTGTGCCCGTGATGGGCAAAGCGTGGCTAAACCAACCCTGTTTAACGCCGCTAACAGGGCGTCATCATCAACATCAGGGCTGAGTACTGCCAGGTTTTCGCGCAGAGTGCCGTTAAACACCCAGGATTTTTGTGCCAGATAAAATACCCGGGCTTGCGTCACCGGCAGCTGGCCAACATATACCTGGCCATGAGCAGGGGCTTGCAGGCCGGCGAAGGTTTTTAATAAGGTACTTTTACCGGCCCCGGACGGCCCGCTGATCAGTAAGCACTGGCCCAGGTTGAGGTTAATGTTAACCTGCTGGCAAATCTGCCGGCCTGTTGCGGTATTAACGCTAAGATCCCGGCACGCAAAAGCCTTGGCTGTCTTGTTGGTGTCTTGTAGTTGTAGCGGCTGAGTGGGTAGCAAAGCGCTTGGCAATAACTGCGGTGCTAACTCAGTGGCGGCAGCAAGGGCGGCGGCGCGGTCGTGGTAAGATTGGGCAAATTGGCGCAGCGGCTGAAAAAACTCGGGTGCCAGTGCCAGCATAAAAATGCCGCTGGCCAGAGTTAAACGTTGTGCCGGGCCAAAATTGATGGCGCCAAACAAGACAAAACCGATATAGATAGCCACAGCGGCAATCGCCACGCTGGCAAAAAACTCCAGCACTGCTGAAGATAAAAACGCTACCCGCAGGGTTTTCATCACCAGTTGGCGGTATCGCTCGCTGCGGCTGGCGACTTCAGCTTTTACCTGTTCGGCAGCGCCGAGGCGGTTAATCAGCGCCATTTTACGCAGCCGATCTAAAAAGTGGCCAGCCAGGCGCTGGCGCTGGGTTAAGTGTTTTTGATTTATTTGCTCGGCGCCCATGCCAATTAACGACATAAACAGCGGGATCAGCGGTGCACTTAACAGTAGCAGTAAGCCCACCAGCCAGTTGCTTACTGTTATCGCCGCTAAGATCAGTAGCGGTGATAGCAGCATCAGCTGTTGCTGTGGCCAATAGCGGGAAAAGTAACCGTCCAGTGCATCGGTATCCTCCAGCCAGTGCCCGGCATGGCTGCTGGCTGCTTGTTGCTGCAGCGATGCAGGTTTGGTGGCTTGCCAGGCCTGCAATAACTGCTGGCGCAGGTTGGCTCTGATATTATTACTGGCGGTTTGTGCCAGCTGCTCTTGCCAGTAAAGTGCTAAGTTTCGTGTCAGCAGCAGGCTAACAATAATCCCGCCGTATAGCGGTAGAGTAGTGCTGGCAGGTTCTGCCAGTACCACCTGTTGTATTAATAGGGCAATTAAGTACCAGCTTAGAATAAGCAGCACAGTGGCTGTGCTGCCAGCCAGAATGCTAAGGCGTAAGCGGGGTTTTTCCTGTTGCCGCAACCGCTTTAGCAAAGCTAAACCGGCTGCGTGTTCAGCTGAAATGACTAGCTTGGCAGTCACCTAATGGTATCCGCCTTGTTTTACTTTGCCGCGAAATACCCAGTACGTCCAGGCGGTGTAGGCCAGCACAATAGGGATAACAAACAAGAAACCCAACAGCAGGAAGAGTTGCGAGCTGTAATCTGATGCTGCATCCCACAGCGTGTAATTAGGTGGCACCATGTAGGGCCACTTACTGCCCAGCAAGCCCAGATAGGTAAACAAGAACAACCCCATGGTGGCGACAAAAGGCATACCTTCACGTTTTTGTTTCAGCGAACTGTAGATCACCCAGGCACAGTACATGGCCAGCACCGGTAATATCCACAATAATGAAAAGCTGTCGAACCAGCGTGACATCACCCGTGCATCAACAAAGGGGGTATAGGCGCTTATAACAGCAAATACTACCAGTACCGCCAACAGTAACCTTGGTGCTATTTTGTACGCCCATTGCTGCACATCACCCTCTGATTTCATAATCAGCCAGGTAGCACCCAACAGGGCATAACCCGCCACCAGGCCCAGGCCAGTGATCACGGTAAAAGGGGTTAGCCAATCTAACGCGCCTCCGACATAGCGGAAGTTTTCGGTGGCAAAGCCCTGAATATAAGCGCCCACGACGGCACCTTGCGCGAAGGACGCCACTATGGAGCCACCGGCAAAGGCCCAGTTCCATAAGTAACGAGAGGTTTTGGCCTTAAAGCGAAACTCAAAGGCCACGCCACGGAAAATAAGCCCGGCCAGCAGCAAAAACACACCGATGTATAGCGCCGGCAGAAAAACGGCGTACACCAGTGGAAACGCCGCCAGCAAGCCTGCACCACCCAGCACCAGCCAGGTCTCGTTGCCATCCCATACCGGAGCTACTGAGTTCATCATCACATCGCGGTGATGCTCTGTTGGCGCAAACGGAAATAAAATGCCCTGGCCTAAGTCAAACCCATCCATTAACACATACATCATGACGCCAAAAGCAATAATGCCGGCCCAAATCAGGGTTAAATCAAACGGCTGTGCCATTACTTATCTCCTTCTAAACTGGCATGGGCGGCAGAGAAAGGCCGCATAGGCCGTTCAACTTCGTCCATCTCATGTGGGGCATTGGCTTTTTCTAAACCGCCACGGAACACTTTGAGCAGGTAATAAACGCCAGAGCTGAATACCAGGCTATAAACCACGACATAACCAATTAACGTAAACAACGCCATGCCACCGGTAAGAGACGGCGTAAGGCCCTGTGCGTGTGTCATCTGTCCGTATATTAGCCATGGCGCTCTGCCAGTTTCCGTGACCACCCAACCGGCTAACACCGCCAGAAAAGGGCTAATACTCATCAGTCTGAGGGTTTGCAAAAACGCCACCGAGCGATAATAGCGGCCACCCGGGCGCAGCACTAAGCCCCATACACCTACGGCGATCATTAATAAGCCCAGCCCCACCATTACGCGAAACGACCAGAACACAATAAACACCGGGGGCTGCTCCTCTACGGGCACCTCTTTTAGCCCGGGCACTGTGCCGTTCCAGTCATGGGTGAGGATAAAGCTGGCTAATTTGGGAATACCCAGCTCAAAGTGGTTTTGTTGTTGCTCTTTGTCGGGGATGGCAAACAATAATAACGGCACACCCTCGCGTGTTTCCCAATTTCCTTCCATAGCCGCCACCTTCATTGGCTGATGCTTTAAGGTATTCAGGCCATGAAAATCGCCGACTACGGCTTGCAGTGGTGCCAGTATTAACAGCATCCACAGGGCAATCGATAATGCCTTACGGTTGGCATCAAACTCACGTTTTTGCAGCACAAACCAGGCACTCACACCGGCGACCACCAACGCGGCAGTTAAAAATGACGCCAGTGCCATGTGTAAAAAGCGATAACCAAAAGAGGCAGTAAATAATGCTTCACTCCATGACGCGACATAATACATGCCGTCGCGTAGCTCCAGACCGGCCGGGGTTTGCATTAGTGAGTTGGCTGACAAAATCCAGAAGGAGGAAATAAAAGTACCGGTTGCCACCATAATGGCGGCGAATAAGTGCACGCCCTGCGGCACCTTGTCACGGCCAAACAGCAGTACCCCTAAAAAGGCGGCTTCAAGGAAAAACGCGGTAACCACTTCATAACTTAGTACCGGGCCGAGAAAGTTTGCTGTGGCATAAGCGAAATTACTCCAGTTGGTGCCAAACTGAAATGACATCACGATGCCCGACACCACGCCCATACCAAAGACCACCGCAAACACCTGGATCCAGAATTTAGACAACTGTTGCCACAGTGGATTACCGGTTTTGAAGGATAAGGTTTCCAGCACAGCAATAAAACTGGCTAAGCCGATAGTAAATACCGGGAAAATGGCATGAAAACAGACAACAAACGCAAATTGAATGCGGGAAAGTAGTAGAGGATCAAGTTCCATAGTTAGCTCCGGTTATGGGTGTTGTGTAACCCATGTTGCTCTGCATTGGCAGTAACTTTGTGCAGTATCGATTGGGTAAAACGCCTGACCAACGGCAACAACACCAACAAGGTAGGAAAGGCCACACACCATGACCAGAGCCAGGCGTTAAGCCAGCCCACTGCGGTAAACCCCTGTAAACCTAACGCTTTGATAATGCTGACCAACGAAATAACGCAGGTCATTAGTATAGACAAGATAAGCGGCATGAGTAGCCGTTCTATTAGGAAAACCTTATTCATTTGCTTGTACCCTCAGCTTGATGCTGTTCAAGGACATCTTGCCGCAACGATGTTCCTGTTTATCTGCGGTTGCTGCACTGTGGTATTTTGTCGCAGCCGCTGTTTTATGCGTTTCGCCAAACGCCTGAAAGGGGCACTTGGGCCCCAGTTTCAGATGCGTTACTTACAGCGATTTAGTGCTGTAGTACCAGTCAACATAGTTGTAGCCCTGGCTTTTACGCGCTTCGGCATCGGCCATGGTGGCTGGTGGTGGCACGATAACGTCATTGCCTGGCTGCCAGTTTTCCGGGGTGGCGACTTTATGTTCATCGCTGGTTTGCAGTGCTTTGAGTACCCGTAAAAACTCGTCAATGCTGCGACCATTGCTCATTGGGTAGTACACCATGGCACGCAGTATGCCGTTAGGGTCAATAATAAAGGTGGCACGTACTGCAGCCGTGTCGCTGGCGCCCGGTTGTATCATTCCGTAGGCCTTAGCTACTTCCATTGACAGGTCGGCAATGATTGGGAAAGTGATTTTCACGCCAAAGTTCTGCTCAATACTACGTGCCCAGGCAATGTGTGAGTGCACGCTGTCGATAGACAGGCCCAATAATTCGCAGTTTAGTGCGGCAAATTGGTCAGCACGGGTGGCAAAGCCCATAAATTCAGTGGTGCATACCGGCGTAAAGTCTGCCGGGTGTGAAAACAGTACTAACCATTTACCTTTATAGTCTTCCAGTGTTTTCATGCCATGGGTTGTTTTGGCATTAAACGCCGGAGCCGGTTTGTTCAATTGTGGGAAGGTTACAGTGGTATCAGTCATGGTGTTATCCTCAGTGAATTAGGGTTGGTCTCAACTTTCGTATTCCAATATAGAATAAGCTTATAACTAAAGGAAATAAGTTTATTAGATTAACCTAATCTATTTTTGTGATGATTTATGTAACCTGTTGAATATAATTGAAACAATGGTATTGCTTTGAAAACCATAAAGGCGCTATAAGCGCCTTTATGGTTTTTGTCTTTGCCAATCAGGATAGCTTGCAGGTTTTAATGCCCAGCACGCTGTAAAGCGGGCAAAAATTAAATAGCCCGGTAAGTAATGGCACCACACCTATCCAGCCCCACAGCCCAACCGTACCCGTTGCTGCCAGCGCAATAAGTATCACGCCGCCAATAATCCGTACTACTTTATCAATACCGCCGACATTTGCTTGCATGTGCCATCTCCTTAAATGAGTTTGTGTTAATTACGTTAGCTGCCATTTGTTGCTGCTGCTTTAAGGGCTAAATCGTGTGCAACCTCAAGCATTAACCGAGAAAGGTAAAGGATCTGATCAATACAACTGCTTTTGCAGCGTAAAGGCGCCGCGCAGCTCGCCTGGGTTATAGCCCGTTGCCAGATCGTTTGGATAATGTTGTTGTATCTGCTGTTTTACCGCTTCGGCTAACTGGCTGCCATGGCAAGCAACACACAGGGTGTCGAGCATAATAGGTTGCATATAGCGAAACACCTCGCCGTTATCACTACTGACAACTTCGGCATGTTTTAATTGTGCCGGCGTACTGCCGCTGGCCAGCTTATCAGCATAATCCTGTAGTATTTGCTGCTCCCAGTCATCAGCATTGTTGTCGCTGTTGCGCACCTTCAGGCTGGTACGGCCTATTTGCCAGCCATCCGTTGACCATTTTTGTGCAATTAACGGCGCTTGCTGTTGGCATACTTGTACGCCATTGGGTAAACCACCGCTGCTGATAGCGGCTTTTAATGCCGCTTTTAGCTCACCAGAAAAGCCTTTAATCCGCTCTTGCGCTTGCAGTTGCAGTTCGTCCAGATTGGCAGGGCGTGTTTCAGCCGCTGCCAGCGAGCTTACGCCAAGTAGCCCGGCTATTATCAGATAACGCATTCAGAGTTCCTTTTAATGGTAAGTTGGCCTAGCTGGCATCAGAGTTCCCGCTGGGTTTAGCGTGCCTGTCGCTGGGAATGTCGTCCCGATACTGCGGCGCCGCCAGCCATTCATGGCCTTTTAACATGGCATACCAATACAGTGGCGGTAGCAGTTTTTCTTTTAAAAACCACGACAGCCGCGCCGGCTTGGTGCCATCGACCAGCCATTTCGGAAAGGTGGGTTGTACCTTGCCACCATAGACAAATTCAGCCAGCACGATTTTTCCTCGCTCTACAGTAAGCGGGCAGGATCCATAGCCGTCATACACAGCACGCAGCGGTTTAGTATTTAGTTGGCTTAGCAGGTTTTCGGCGACGACGGGCACTTGTTTACGCACCGCTGCGGCAGTTTTCGCATTGGGCGTATTGGTGCAATCCCCTAACGCAAATACATTGGCCCAGGCTTTGTGCTGCAATGTATCGGGATACACATCTACCCAGCCGACGGCATCAGCTAGTGGGCTTTGCCGTATTACCTCTGGCGCTACCTGAGGTGGTGTGATGTGCAGCATATCAAAACGCTTTTCAATGTCTTTGCTGCTGCCATCAGCTAACGTTTGTTTAAAAAAGGCTGTTTGGTTTGGGGCATCTACTGCGACTAAATTGGTTTGCATATTCAGTTGAATGCCATACCGATCTACATATTGCTGCAATGCTGGTACGTAGTCCGCTACACCAAACAGCGCGGCACCTGCCGTGCAAAATTGCGCGTTAATGTTACTTAGCACCTGCTGGCGCTGCCAGTGGTCGCAGGATAAATACATCGCCTTTTGCGGTGCACCGGCGCATTTTATCGGCATTGGAGGTTGCGTAAATATCGCATCGCCTTGTTTTAGCTGTTGTACCAACTGCCAGGTGTAAGGCGCAAGGCCGCGGGCATAGTTAGACGTAATACCGTGGCTGCCGAGGTTATCTCCCAGGCCGTCTATCGCCGCCCAATTCAGTGACAACCCGGTTGCGATAATCAGGCTGCGATACTCAAGGCAGGTGCCGTCAGTAAGTGTTACCTGGTTTTGTGCCGGGGCAAAATGGCTAACCGCGTTTTGATACCAGCTAACTTGCTTGGGGATTAGCGAGGACATCGATTTAATAGTATCCGCCTGTTTAAACACGCCCCCGCCGACCAGCGTCCAACCGGGCTGGTAATAGTGCTCAGTGGCCGGCTCGGCCAACGCAATTTTAACATCAGGTTGTCGTTTTAGCAGGCTGGCAATTACTGACAAACCTGCTGCACCGCCGCCAATTACAACGATATCGTAGCGTATACCCACTTGTGTTTTCATTTTGCCTCCAGCCACAGCCACTGTGAACGTGGCCTAAGTGCGGAATTGATATATTCTATAATGGAATATACATATATTATTTAAGAATATACTAATATAGGTGCTGCAGCAATTTTGTGCAAGGGTAATAACAATTTGAATCAGTGAAATTGAAATTTTAATCTGGTGAAGGTGTTGATCTTCGTCGACAATTTGCTGTGTTTTTCGTGCATAGCTCGCAAGGTGTAAAACCCATAAACTTTTTCAGGTTGGTTATGCCGCCACAACTACGTTTCAAGTGGCGTCCGCAAGCAATAAAACGAAGCGACATACCCAGTATCGCAAGCGCGATAACGATTAGGGCGGCAATAAATTCAAACATCAATACCGCCTCCATTTAATAACCTTGGCCAGTTCATCAGTTGCCCCTGCGAAGGAGAGTTAACGACGGGGCATTATTAGCAAGCTCAAGCACTTGCTAATTATCGCGGCACCAACTGTTATCGCTCAGGCCTGCAGTTTTCGCCTGAGTAGCTGGAAATTATTAGGCTGTGGCATGCCCCGTATTCAAGTGCTGGCGCTGGCGGGGCAGCCACAGCTTAAGGATATTGAAACACTGGGCGTCGATTCGGGTGAGCCGGTAAAGGGTGAAACGGTTGAAACGTGGTCGTATCAGCTTAAAAATGATATGGGTAATGATTTCTGGGGGGCGATAACGTTA
Source organism: Rheinheimera baltica (assembly GCF_030731985.1). Taxonomy (NCBI): domain Bacteria; kingdom Pseudomonadati; phylum Pseudomonadota; class Gammaproteobacteria; order Chromatiales; family Chromatiaceae; genus Rheinheimera; species Rheinheimera baltica. The sequence continues at coordinate 482,028 of NZ_JAPJDY010000002.1, read as the reverse complement.
CAGTCTGGCAAAGTAACGGCAATTTTGTCGAAGCAACAAAACAGGTTGTAGACAAAATATGTTCATGAAACCCTCATTATTAGGGGCAGAACCTGAGACGTTTCATGAATCAATAGAACAATGAAACTGATTGTTAAATCTCTATGTGCAGGCTTTACATGTGAATGCTAAAGATAAACACTGAAAGGTGTTATTCAATGTTTTTTTGACTGTTTTTGCCCCCTGGTGAATGTCGCAATTAGCAGCAAGCTGATGCTAACAGCGACAATGGTTAACGCCAAATAGCCCGGTGGCGGCCGCTCGAAGTGAAATAGAGTGTTCATAACGGGTAAAAATAGTGCCAGCGTCAGCATCATTAAGCCGCTGGCGACCACCCACCATAAAGCTGGATTGGGCAATTTAATCGATTTTACTAACGGTAATGACCAGGAGCGGTTGATAAAAATTAGCCAGATATCGCCAATAATCATTGCGCTGAAGGTCAGGGCTCTGGCTTGTTGTTCGGCGAGCCCAGCCCATATCGCAGCCAGATAAACACCCAGTAGCAGCAGTAACAGCACCGCGTCTGCCGGCACCCGGTCGCCTTGGACCAGAAAAATGATGTCACCGGGCACTACCTCACGACCGGCAATGCGTTGTGGTTTGCTGTCACGCAGCACCAACGCGCGCGGGCTGGACAGGTCGCGCAGCGCTTCCAGTGCGCGCTCACTTTTGCGCTCCTGCGCGAAACTCATCGCCATAATAATCAGCACTGAACCTAGCAATATATAGGCATCGGTTTTACTGCCCAACAGTAAATAAATGCTGCCGCAACTGATCAGCAGGATAAACATTGGCTCACGCACAATGCTCCAGGCAATGGCAAATATCGAACGCGGTTTGGCAGACGGTAAGGTATTGGCACCAACAGTTTTCAAGCGCTGTTGTGCTTCGCTGCTGCAAAGCCCGGTGAGGTTATCTGTTATAGCAGTTTCAGGGGCGGACATAGCTTACCTTTTAGGTATCAACGCTGGCGCTAAATCCTATTATTACGCAATATAACGCCTTCTGCCTGTACGGTAGCGCACCCAAACGAGGCATAGCGGATAAACAGGTGCTGCTGGTGTGGCAATTGAATCAAAAGGGGCAGTGAAATTGATTTTTAACCCGTCGCAGGCTGCCTTTAGTTGCGGAATTCAAAGTGGAATGCTGTAGCGCGTTCCCCCCGCGAGATTACTACACTAGAATTCTTCCAAACGCATGTCGAATCTCTGCTTCAACATCCGACTAAGTACCGTGAGTTAATCACTGCTATCTTTACTGCAGCATCAACAGGCTGTGGCAGGGTATTGCCAACTTAAGGAGAAAAACGATGAAATTTAACCCGGTAGTGCATTTTGAAATTTACGTAGAAAACATGGATCGCGCCAAAGCATTTTATCAGGCGCTGTTTGATATCAAGCTGGAACACATGCCGTCACCTACGCCGGAGGTGGAGATGGACATGTGGTTCTTCCCGATGGATAAAGAAAACGGCATGAATTATTACGGCGCTGGCGGTAGCCTGGTGAAAATGGCCGGTTTTGCCCCTGGCGGTGGTGGCACGCTAGTGTATTTTGGTTGTGAGGATTGTGCCGTACAGGCTGAGCGCGCAGTAGCCAATGGTGGCAGTATACAGCAGCCGAAGATGTCTATTGGTGCGCATGGTTTTTGCGCTATGGTTCAGGATTCTGAGGGTAACTTAATTGGATTGCATTCAATGGCCTGAATAATGTGATAGCTGGCTTTGGCCCTGATATAGGGACTTGGCTATTGGTTTTTAAATCAGCGAAAATGCACTATAACTTATTCACAACATCAATGTACCTAAAAAGGACGCGTTTTGCCTTTTGAACCATATACAACCAGACCTCGTCAGTCTTTGGTTAAAAAGCTCACCCGGCTGAACCAGTTTGTACTAAGTGGCGCTATGGTGCTGAGTTTCCTGTTAATTGCGTCTGTACTTTGGCTTATGGCAAGGGAGCGACAAGCTGCTGCTGCAGAATTGGCAGGGATACAACTTGCCAATAATATTGGCGCTATGCTGGTGTTTAATGATGTTGCTGCTGCTGAGCATGAAATTAACTTATTAACATCGCAGCGTGATATGTCGCAATTAGTTGTGTGGAACCAGCAAGGTGAAGAGTTTGTTCGCGCCCGGCATATGCCAAATGCCGCTGCACACACGGCTAAAGATGTTTATCAGCCAACAACAACACTGCAGCGCAGTTATGATCTGCTGCAAATCCAGTTGTACATTCCTGTGGTGGTGCATGATAAATTTGAAGGCGTTATTTTTTATCAGGAACGTTTGCAGCAGTTACTCGGCTGGTTTTTACAAGGCTTGGCAGTATTGTCTGTGGTGATGTCAGCGGTGTTTTTATTGGCATCGCGCTTATTAATCCGTATCCAAAAACATGCGTTGCACCCGCTGGTTGAGCTGGCAGATGTAGCTGAACAAGTGGCGCTACAGCGCGACTATGGTTTACGTGCCAAGCTTTACGCCGACGATGAAATAGGCCGTTTAACGCTGCGATTTAATGAGCTGCTGAAAAGAACGCAAATTTGGCAATCAGAGCTAAATGATAAATTAAGCCAGGAACAGCAGCATGGCGAAGCGCTAAAAGAGTTAGCGCAGCGTGACAGCTTAACCGGTTTGGCCAATCGTCATTACTTTGAGCAATTGATTCAGCAGATGGTGCAGCACAGTGTGCAAACTAATAGCTTGTCTGCCTTGGTATTTATTGATTTAGATAACTTTAAATTTGTAAATGATAATTTTGGCCATGACGCTGGCGATGCGGTATTAATTGAAATTGCCAGGCGTATCAGGGGTGTTATCCGCAGCAACGACAGTTTGTGCCGGCTCGGTGGTGATGAGTTTGCCTTGCTAGTACCAGAGCTAAACAAAGTCGCTGATGTCACCCTTCTGTGCCAGCGTATTTTGCAAGAATCTCAAAAGCCCTTACTGGTGCAAGGCCACGTCATGCCGGTAGGGCTAAGTATTGGTATTGCATGTTGCCCAACCGATGCCAGCAATGCCGCCTTGCTACTGCAATATGCGGATAGCGCAATGTATCAGGCAAAACGAGCAGGTAAAAATGACTTTAAATTTTATAGCAATGCGTAACGCAGCTTTTATTGCCAGTACCCTGCTAACCAGTGCTGTAGTGCAGGCTAATACGCCACCAAGTCTGGAAGACTTATTGCAACAACCTATAAAAAATGAAGCTGCTGCGGTGGAGGTATCTACCTCTGCCCGCAGCATTAAAAGTGTGCGTAACGCGCCGCAAGCTACTTACATTATCACCGATGATGATATTCTGACGTTTAACTTAAAAAACCTGGCAGAAATTCTTAGTTTTATGCCCGGGCTGTATACCAGCTCTGATAGCGCCTTTGAATACCTTACTGTGCGCGGTATTGGCCGTCCCGGCGATTACAACTCGCGTATTTTGTTTTTGGTAGATGGCACCCGGGTTAACGACAATGTTTATGATGCTGGCTTGATTTCTGACGACTTTTATATCGATACCGAATTAATTGAGCGGGTGGAGTACAGCCCCGGTGCTGGCTCGGCGCTGTATGGCAATAATGCCTTTTTAGGTGTCGTTAATGTTATTACCAAGCGCAGCAACAAACTGCGCGGGGCTGAAGTGTCTGTCAGCGCAGATAGCCAGCACGAAAGACAACTACGCGCCAGCTATGGTATGCGGCAGGCGTCTGGCCATGAAGCCTGGTTTTCGCTTAGCCACAGTGAACAAGACAATATCCCCATTGCCAACGCCACGTTGCAACCGGTATTCCAAACCTTCGAGCACGATAACCAGGATTCCAGTAACAAAGTGGCGGCAACCTATCGCTATAAACAACTGCAAATGCAAGTGGCTGGGGTTCGGCGCATCCGCCAGGAGCCTGGTTTTATTACTGACAGCCTGGAGCGGGCGGCGCTAACCAAGTCTGTCAGTGAAAATTATTTTATCGCACTACAGCACAGTTCGGAGCTTACAGCTGATCTGGCATTTTTTACTAATATTTCTACTAACCAATTTGCCTTTGATACGCTAACACCGTTTGAGTTATTTCCGGGCAATATCCAACAATATCTGTTTGCGGTTAAAGGTAAATGGACCAGTGCAGACATGCGCTTTAGTTATCAGGGTTTTGCTGATCATCAACTGTTATTTGGCATCGATGCTCAACGCGATCATCATCAACGTTATGCACTTAGCATTAATAATATTGGCCCAGTCAACAGTTCCAGTGGCAATAATCAACGGCTGGGCTTGTACTTTCAGGACGAATGGCGCTTTTCTGCCAGCCAATTATTGGTCGCGGGTTTTCGTTATGACCACACTGATAACGGCGTAACAGAGGTAAGCCCGAAGCTATCATGGATTTGGCAACCCACGGCTACCAGTACCTTAAAACTGAGCTATGGCACGGCATTTCGCGCACCGAATGAATATGAATCGGAAACCAACCGCTTTTATCAGGTCGCGGTACCCGAGGCAGAACAAGTTAAAACCACAGAACTAATATGGAATGCACAACCAAGCAGCCATTTTTCTTATTATGCAGCCTTGTACTACTCTAAATTCAGCAGCCTGATCACCAGTCGTGCGGGGCAGGCAGCATTTATTGAGTTTTTTAACGATCAACAAGTTAGCAGCTATGGCATTGAAACTGGTTTAGATTATGTCTGGAATTTCGGCGGCCGGTTAAATCTGTCACTCAGTCTGCAACAGGCTGAATATCAGGATGGCGAGAAGTTAACCAATACGCCGCAGCACTTATTCAAAGCTATGTATAGCCAACCACTGCCATGGCAAGGCTGGCAGCTAAACTGGCGTAGCGTTGCCGCGGCTAAAAGGCAAAACATCAACGGTGATATCCCAGGCTATAGCCGGCATGACGTATCGTTGCACTGGCAGCCGCTGTCTCATTTCGATGTGGTGTTGGGCATTAAAAACCTGACAGATAAGCGATACACCGATGCGCCACGCCCATCAGCAAATGAATTTTATCAACCGGGACGCCGCGCTGAATTGTCAATAAGATGGCGGTTTGGCCAATGAGGTGGCTGCTGCTTCTATGCTTGTTGCTGCCAGGTTATGGTCTGGCATCGACACAAATTATCACCGGCGACGCCAGTCTAAAAGCGGCATTTATTTATCGCTTTGCCCAATTTACCGTGTGGCCTGATGCAAAACCAGACTCGCTGCGATATTGCATTGCCGGTGATGATACGGTGTTGCTGGCTATGCGGGATATTCTGCGTGATAGCAGTAATCCGGTAACGGCAGTAACCCTGCAGCAAAACCTGCAGAGTTGCGATGTGTTATACATAGCAGCGGGTACCACAACACTCAGTACTTTTTCCGAAAATGTTGGCACAAAGACCATCTTAACCATTGCCGAAAATGTGCAAACCTTTCGTCAGGGTATGGTTATCGGCTTTATTACCGAGCCGAAACGGCTGAGTTTTCGGGTGAATTTGCAAGTGGCTAAGCAGCAGGGGCTGATACTCAGTTCGCAAATGTTAAAGCTGGCAAAAGAAATTTACTAACCACCAACGGCGTAGTGAAAAATTAATGTTCCTAACTTTACTAATTTTAGCGCTATTGATTCTGACGCTATGGTCTATACTGACCTTTTCATGCAGGGCATTATCATCGAAAACCACCGCCAGGCGGTACTTTATCAAGCAAAAACTAGGGATTGGAGCAGTGTATGAATTACAAAATCAGACAAGCTATTGCTGATCTCATTGAACTTGCTGCCAGTACGAGCAGTAATAAGTGGCTTGCTCTGGTGGTGGATGAATCGCTTGAGCCTGTAATACACACAGCTGCCGATAAAGAGGAAATAAAATCCTACCTTCAAGCTGCCGAGCAGCTTATTGACAGACAATCCAGAGAACTTATCAAGATTGAGTTACAAGAGACAGTTGCCGTATTGAACGGTGAAACTTCCCGTTCGACCTTTATGACCGCTCGGACGCTTAAAGCCGTTAATTTATTCAATGCTAGGGGGGATCATCAGGGGTTACTGGTTGCGCTGAGTGTTACGCCAAAACAGTCTGACAATATGATAGAAGATGCGCTGCCGCGTATTGCTCAACTTGCGGAGCAGTTTATCTCTGCCGGTACGTCGGAAGATCTTAGCCAGCAAGCTCTCGAACATAGTTTCAATATCAACCGTGCCATCCTTAACACCCTGTATGATGCGGTTGTGATGACCGATCTTAAAGGGTGTATACAGAGTGTGAACCCGGCTTTTGAGAAAATGTTTGGCTACCCGGAAAACGAACTGATCGGGGAATCGATTACCAAACTCATGCCGCCGGAAGTGGCCCACCATCATCCTGACTACATGCTTGCCTACGCTGAAGGCAAAACAGCCGGAAGAATTATGGGAAATGTGCGGGCCGTACAAGGTCTTAGAGCCGATGGCACGCGCTTTACGTTGCAGATTGCGATAACAGAAGCCAGGGTAGGTGATGAACGCTTGCTGGTCGCTGCTTTGCAGGATATTACTGAAAGTGAGGAAGCACGGCTAAACCTGAAGCGCTTTCGCAAAACACTTGATAGCACTCTGGACTGCGTTTTTATGTTTGACGCTCAGTACTTACAGTTTTTCTACGTGAATCAGGGCGCGGTCGACCAGCTTGGCTACACAACAAGCGAGCTTTTGGGCCTTCACCCCTATGACGTAAAACCGCACTATTCAGAATCTGAATTCAGAAAGATGATTGCTCCACTTATTAATGGAGAGGTTCCCCGCCTGAATTTTCAAACGGTCCATCGCCACAAAAATGGCCACGACTTGCCAGTGGATATCTTGTTGCAGTATGTCAAACTGGAAGATGAGCCCGCCCGGTTTATTGCTATTGTCAGGGACATTACTAAACAGCAGCAGTACAAAGAAGAAATTGAACACCTGGCCTACTTTGATCCGCTGACTAAATTACCAAACCGTAGCCTGATTGTTGAACGGCTTGAAAGTTGCTTGCGTGCCTGCGCGCAAAACGGTCATTTTGGCGCCGTGATGCTGACCGATCTGGACGATTTTAAATCGATAAATGATACACTGGGTCATCGCGATGGCGACCAGCTATTGATCGAAATCTCTAGCCGTTTTGCCAATGTGCTGGGTGATCGCCATTCTATTTCAAGATTGGGCGGCGATGAATTTTTAGTGGTTATTAATACCCGCCACCAGGACTACAGTGCTGCGCTCGATGAAGTTAGCCACATAGCGAAGCAACTGTTGACCGCGGCGGTGCAGCCTACCGATACTCTGGGCCATGCACCGCCAATATCAACCAGCATCGGCTTGGTACTTTTTAACGATGACTCCACCTGCGCCAGCGAGTTAATGAGAATGGCTGACATTGCCATGTATGATGCCAAGAAAAAGGGGAAGAACCATTTCAGTCTGTTTGACGACATCATGCAAAAAGAGCTGGTAGAAGAGCATGAACTCACGGCAGACCTTAACAGAGCCTTATTGGCAGAGAATGAAATCGTTCCGTGGTTCCAGCCCAAAGTGGATAGGAACGGCAGATTTATCGGGTTTGAAGCTCTGGCGCGATGGCATCATCCAGAACGCGGGCTGCTCAACCCCGTCAGTTTTATCGAACTGGCCGAAAAAAAGAACCTGATGGTACCCTTGAGCGACCAGATACTGATGAAAACTTGCAGGGTAATGAGCAACTGGCGGGAGCGTTTCGCCATAAACGACTTAACTGTCTCTGTGAACATCAGCCAAAGCCAGCTGGCGATGAGTAACTTCCCGGATAAAGTCGCAAAAGTACTGGCGGAAACCGGCCTGCCGGCATCGGCGTTGATTCTTGAGGTAACAGAGAGCGTCATTGCAGAGAATATTGATGCTAGTATTCAGCAAATGGGACGCATTCGGGCCATGGGCGTGCGTTTTTCTCTGGATGACTTCGGTACAGGTTATTCGTCGTTATCTTACATTCGACAGCTACCGATTGATGAACTTAAAATTGACAGAAGTTTTGTCAATACTCTACTGAGTGATGCTGAAACCCGCTCTATCGTCAAAATTATTTTGTTGTTAGCAGACGTTCTGAAACTAGATGTCATCGCCGAAGGTATCGAGCAGGAAGAACAATGGCAGGCTTTGCAAGAAATGGGTTGTTCAGGTTTCCAGGGTTACTTATTCAGTCGCCCTCAACCGCCTGAAATCATTTTTCAAAAGCTGCAGTCAAGTTACGAGTAGGTAAAATAGAAGATAAGTGGGTGCAGTGACATTGATTACCCGCTCCCCTTAGCTCTAGAGCAAGTGACAACGCTTTATTTGCTCGATCATCGCTTGCGCCAGTGGTGTGGCTGCGTGGCTTTTTGATGTGATTAGCATCACCGGGATTTGATACGAATACTGTTGTGGCAATATCGGCTTAAACAGCCCTTTATCTACCCAATAACTAGCGTAGTGTTCGGGTAAATAACCGATAAACTTGCCCGTTAAAATAAGGTGAGCAATGCCTTCGTCGTGGTAGGCAATGGCGCTGTTTTGGTAATTTAAGCCGTCGTTACGGGCTTCTTTGTCGCGCATATAGTTGCTGGTAATAACGTCTGAGTGTTGTAGCAATCTGCTGATATCCTGAGAATTGCAATTAAACAACGGGTGGCCTGACGCGCAGTACAGGAAGTTGGTTTCGTTATGCAGCGGCGTATAGTCTAACCCCCTAATATGATGGCGGCTTACACCAATGCCTAGTAGCGAGCGGCCATTGGCTACGGCGGTTTCTACTTCGCGCGCTTCGCAAACATATAACTCAAACTGAATGTTATCGCTTTTATCCTTAAGTACCCTAATGGCTTGGGCCACCTTGCAGCGTGGGTCGCTAACCAGGGTGTCGATAATGGCAATGGTTATCCGGCCAGACAATTGTTGTTTTGAACCAGCGATAGTATTGGCAAAGGCTTCACATTGTTGCAGTAATTCTAATGATGCTTGATAGGTAATGCGCCCAGGCTCGGTGAGTTCAAAGCCGCTGCGGCCACGCTTACATAACTTAACGCCTAAGCGCACCTCTAAATCAGATAAATGTGCACTAATAGTAGAGCGGCCAATATTCAGCCGTGATTCGGCTGCTGACAGCCCGCCGCATTCGACAATAGTGACGAAAACTCGAAGTAATTTAAGGTCGACATCATGAACTTGCATAGTGCTGGCGCTTTAGTTCGTTAAATCCGGAATAAGTTACGATTATTATGTATTTATAAAACTACCGGCGCAAGCTAGCATGGTGGTAATACAAGCTGGGTCAATAGCAAAACGCCAGAGCTAAGTTGTTAGCTGGCATCGGTTTGCAAACACTAACACGCCGTAAACCCGTCCATGGGGGCTCGTTTCCGCCCGTCCAGGGCTGCAACGGTTAGCTTAATGCAAACCGATTCCGCTTGCGGATTTCGTGACTTGCCCAGTGATATGAATAGTACCTCGAGGAGCACAAAATGACGTTTCGCTATGGTTTAGACCGGATGGATTTAGATATCGTTAATGGTATCGCTGATGGCAGCATTAAAGCTGAGTTGTGTGCTGAGGCGATTGCCAGAATTAATCAAAGCCGCAACAACGTTGAGGTTATGGCCTCATCTGATAAAGCTATCTACGGTATTAACACCGGATTCGGCCCGCTTTGCGATACCCAAATCTCTCCGGCAGAAACCGCGCTGCTGCAAAAAAATCTGCTGATCACCCATGCAGTGGGGGTAGGCGAGCCGATTGCTAAAGCCATTTCAAAATTAATGTTGATCACTAAAGTACATGCATTAAGCCAGGGCTATTCCGGCATTCGGCTTGACGTGGTTGAGCGCATGTTGACCTTCATTGAACTGGATTTAATTCCGGTAGTGCCGGAGCAAGGCTCAGTGGGTGCGTCGGGTGATTTAGCCCCGTTGTCGCATTTGTTTTTACCATTAATTGGTGAAGGTGAATTCTGGCAGGGTAAAGACAGCATTACCGCCGCTGAAGCCTTGCAAAAACATGGCCTGCAACCTATGGAGCTGCAAGCGAAAGAAGGTCTGGCGCTGATAAACGGCACCCAGTTTATCTTGTCGCACGCGATTACGGCGCTTACAAAAATGCGCTATTTGTTAGACTTGGCTGATGTTGCTGGCGCCATGAGTATCGAAGGCATGCAAGGCAGTAGTTCGCCGTTTCGGCCTGAACTGCACCAGCTACGCGCCTTTGCCGGCAACGTTGAAGTGGCTGCGCGCATGCGCCGTTTATTTAAAGACTCAGACAATATGGCGTCGCACACTGGTTGTGCCCGGGTGCAAGACCCATACTCGCTGCGCTGTATTCCACAAGTTCATGGTGCATCGCGCAATGCCTTTAACCACTTAAAGGAACTGGCCGAAATCGAGATGAATTCGGTTACCGATAACCCTATTGTGATTAGCAGCGAAGAAGCTATTTCAGGCGGCAGTTTCCATGGTCAGCCACTGGCGATGGTGTTGGATTACAATTCTATTGCAGCGGCGGAGCTGGGTAATATTTCTGACCGTCGTTGTTATTTGTTGTTGGAAGGCTTGCACGGCTTACCGCGTTTGCTGACGAAATCGGGCGGTTTAAATTCAGGCATGATGATCCCGCAATATGTCACTGCTGCGCTGGTAACTGAAAATAAATCACTGTGTTTCCCGCCGTCTGCTGACAGCGTACCTACTTCGATGGGGCAGGAAGATCATGTGTCGATGGGCAGTATTTCTGGCCGTAAACTCAACCAGATTTTGGGTAACCTGGAAAAAATTCTCGCCATTGAACTGATGTATGCAGCGCAGTCTATTGAGTTTCGCCGGCCTAATACCTGTTCAGATTTAATTGAGCACAACTTCGCGTTAATCCGCGAGAAAGTAACCAAGTTAGAAGAAGACAGGCTATTAAAGCCAGATATTGATGCAATGATTAATCTGGTTAAAACACAGGCTTTTCGCGTTAGCTTTGCATTGAACTAAGGGGAGAACACCATGACTTTTCAACAACAGATTAAGCAAGGTATTCCAAACGAATTGCCAGCGGTAAAGCCCTATCCGGTTGATGCTAACCGCGCGCCTAAGCGTAAAGATATTTTGAGTAAAGCAGAAAAGCAGCTGGCGATAAGAAATGCGCTGCGTTACTTCCCTAAAGCCTGGCATGGCGAGCTGGCAACGGAGTTTGCACAAGAGCTAAAAGACTTCGGCCGTATTTATATGTATCGGTTTAAACCCGAGTATGCACTTAAAGCACGCCCTATTAGCGACTACCCGGCTAAATGTGAGCAAGCTGCGGCCATTATGTTGATGATCGACAACAATTTGGACCCGGCCGTAGCACAGCACCCGGAAGAGCTAATTACTTACGGCGGCAATGGTGGGGTATTTCAAAACTGGGCGCAGTACCGCTTAACCATGCAGTATTTAAGTGAGATGCAAAGCGACCAAACGTTGCACATGTATTCCGGGCATCCAATGGGGCTGTTTCCGTCATCTGAAGATGCACCGCGGGTAGTGGTAACTAACGGCATGATGATCCCGAATTATTCTAAACCGGATGATTGGGAAAAATTTAATGCTTTAGGCGTAACCCAGTATGGTCAAATGACAGCTGGCTCTTTTATGTACATAGGCCCGCAGGGCATAGTGCATGGCACCACCATTACGGTAATGAATGCGTTTCGTAAGGTGCTTAATAAAGGCGAAAGCCCACAAGGTAAGATTTTTCTTACGGCCGGCCTTGGCGGCATGAGCGGTGCGCAGCCTAAAGCCGGTAACATTGCCAACTGCATTACCGTATGTGCAGAAGTAAACCCGAAAGCAGCCATCAAGCGCCATCAGCAAGGCTGGGTAGATGAACTGATAGATAACATGGATGCGTTGATTGCCCGGGTTAAAACGGCGCAGGCGAATGCCGAGGTGGTGTCTATTGCTTATATTGGCAATGTGGTCGAAGTGTGGGAAAGTTTTTACCAGCACGATATTTTTGTGCATTTGGGCTCAGATCAAACCTCACTGCATAACCCGTGGTCAGGTGGTTATTACCCGGTAGGGATGAGTTATGAAGACGCCAACAGGTTAATTCGTGAACAGCCTGAGCTGTTTAAAGAAAAAGTACAGGCTACGCTAAAACGCCATGCAGAAGCAGTGAATAAACACACTGCCAAAGGCACCTACTTTTTTGACTATGGCAATGCGTTTTTACTTGAGTCATCGCGTGCTGGTGGCGATGTGATGGCCGCAAATGGCATCGATTTTAAATACCCGTCCTATGTGCAGGATATTCTGGGTCCAATGTGTTTTGACTATGGCTTTGGCCCATTTCGCTGGGTGTGTGCATCAGGCAAGCCTGAAGACCTGGATAAAACCGATGCTATTGCCGCAGAGGTGTTAAAGCGGATTATGGCCGAATCGCCGGAAGAAATTCAGCAGCAAATGCAGGACAACATCAGCTGGATATTAGATGCCAAGCAAAACAAAATGGTGGTGGGCTCGCAAGCCCGTATTCTTTACGCCGATGCACAGGGCCGTATGGAAATAGCCAAAGCCTTTAACGATGCGATTAAACGTGGTGAGATTGGCCCGGTGGTACTGGGGCGTGATCACCATGATGTCAGTGGCACCGACTCACCATACCGCGAAACGTCCAACATTTATGACGGCAGCCGCTTTACCGCGGATATGGCTATTCATAACGTGATAGGCGACAGCTTCCGTGGTGCAACCTGGGTGTCTATTCACAACGGTGGCGGTGTTGGCTGGGGTGAAGTTATCAATGGTGGTTTTGGCATGTTGCTCGACGGCAGTGAGCAGGCCGAGCGTCGGCTTAAGTCTATGCTACTGTTTGATGTGAATAACGGCATTGCACGGCGCAGCTGGGCGCGCAACGAAGAAGCCGATTTTGCCATTAAACGCGAAATGGCCAGAACGCCCAAGCTAAAAGTGACGTTAGCCAACCGGGTAGATGATGAGGTAATACAAAACTTACCTTGGTAGCGGGCATGCTAGCGGGCTATGTCATTTTCCGGCATAGCCCGCTCTGATACCCCAAGCCAGGCCGCGCAGTGAACGCTATCCGGTTTTTCCAATCTCGCTTTTTATTGTACCACTGTATTAAAAAATACCGATGTCATATAAATTACCTACTATTAACTACGTCATAGCGGTTTAACTTTTTGCAAAAACCGTTGTTTGATTGGGTGATCAATAGAGGTGTGTATTGAGGAAATGGTTAGCCAGGCTGACTGATTTTGATACGCGGCTGCTTGTTACTCTAACGGTGTTTGTGCTGTTTATAGTCAGCTTTTTTGTCTATGTAGATGCTGAACGGGCAATTGACACCGCGAATAACAAACGGCTGCAATCATTTTTACTTGCCGACGAGTTAAGACAATCATCAGATGATCTTACCCGCATGGTACGCACTTATGCGGTTACCGGTGAGCCGCGGTACCGGCAACACTTTGATGAGATTTTTGCCATTCGTAATGGCCATGCCCCCAAGCCAGAGAATTATCATTATATTTACTGGGATTTGGTTGACGCATCAAACGCCCGCCCCCGACCTTTTGGCCCGCCGACTGCGCTATTAAATACTATGCGGCAAGTCGGCTTTACTGACAGTGAGCTGACACAGCTAGTGTCGGCTAAACAAGCTTCCGATGATTTAACCAATATTGAACAGCGCGCTATGGAGCTGGTGGCCAGCGGCGACCCGGCATTGCGTGAACAAGCCTTAGTGTTACTGCACAATGATGAATACCATCTGGCCAAAGCAGGCATTATGCGGCCGATAGATAAATTGTACGACATGATGAGTTCGCGCACGGCAAACTCAGTGCGTCAGGCAGAAATATCTGCCAGATGGTTAAGACTGGTGTTTGTTGTTTTAGGCTTAATGCTGTTGATGATGCTTTGGCAATTAAAACGCCGACAGCTGGCCATTTTGGGCGCGCCGGTCGCTGAGCTATATAGCAGAATTGAAGCCTTGGGCAACGGTGATTTTACCACCGATATCCTGGTGCCTGCCGGCAAAGATAACACCTTGCTTGGCTGGTTAAGCCGTACCCGGCACCGCTTGTTTTTATTAGAGCATACCCGGATGCAAGTGCAACAACGGCTTGAGCACTTAGCGCATTATGATCCATTAACCGGCTTATCCAATCGGGTGTTGTTGGCAGAGCAGTTACAAAAAAGCATGCTAAATGCCACACAACATCAGTCACTACTGGCTGTGGCCTTTGTTGATATTGATGGTTTTAAAGCAGTAAATGATCGCTTTGGCCATGCCTTGGGCGATCAGGTGTTGCAAACACTGAGCCAGCGGCTGGTCGCTGCAGTGGGTAAGGAAAATAGTGTTGCCAGGATGAGTGGTGACGAGTTTGTATTTTTACTCAGTAATCTGGCGCAGGTTGAAGACAGCCAGCCCATGCTGCAACAAGCGCTGGACAGCTTGGCCAGTCCGGTGACCATTGCTGGCGCTACGATAGCGCTATCGGCAAGTATTGGTGTGAGCTTTTATCCGCAGAACGCTGATGTTGCGGCCGAGCAGCTACTACGCCAAGCCGACCAGGCTATGTATGTTGCTAAGCAAGCGGGTAAAAACAGCTTTCATCTGTTTGATAACGAAGCAGATCAGCATACCCGGGTGGTTTTAAGAAGTTTGAACGACATTCGTGACGGCCTGGCACGGCAAGAGTTTGTATTGTTTTACCAACCTAAAGTTAATATGCGTACTGGCGAATGTACAGGAGTTGAAGCGCTGATCCGTTGGCAGCATCCTGAGCAGGGTCTTATGGTGCCGGGTCTGTTTTTGCCGTTAATTGAGCATCATGAGTTGGGCGTACAGCTGGGGCAATGGGTTATTAGTCAGGCTTTTCGGCAGTATCAGCTATGGCAGGCGCAGGGAATTACCATGGCGATTTCGGTTAATATTGCCGCCTTTCATTTACAGCAAGCCGATTTTTTCCAGCAATTGCAAAGCATTTTTGATACGTTTCCGTCGGTACCGCCCAGTATGTTAGAAATGGAAATTGTCGAAACCAGCGCATTACAAGATCTCGTCCATGTTAGAGAAACCATGCAGTCGTGTTCGGCGTTTGGTGTGACATTCTCGTTAGACGATTTTGGCACCGGTTATTCATCACTGTCTTATTTAAAGCGCTTGCCTATTAGTACGCTAAAACTTGACCAGAGCTTTGTCCGGGATATTCTCACCGATACCGACGATTTAGCCATATTGCAAGGCGTGAGCCTTCTAGCCGAGACGTTTGAGCTGGCCACCATTGCCGAGGGCGTAGAAACCGCAGCACATAGGCAAAAATTGTTGGAAATAGGCTATGTGTTTGGTCAGGGATACGGTATTGCCCGACCTATGCCCGCCAGTGCTTTTGCTAGCTGGTTGTCAAAATGGGATATTGCGAGTTTGTCTTAGCTCAGCCACCAGAAAATGTTGTGCGCTATACTGGTTAAAATTTATTCAGGATGATTAGCTATGAAACGCCGCGACTTTCTTACCTAAACCTCATTATTAATTGGTAGCACTTTGCTGCCGGTATCTGGACTATTGCAAGCCAGTGCCACCATACCCGCGCTTAAAACCGCAAATTGGAAAGGCCTTCGACAGCAGCTTACGTTAACCCATAACTATATCCACCTGGCCACGTTTTAACTGGCATCGCCCCCCCAAACCAGCACCTGCTGCCATTTAACGCCACCGTAAAGCCTTTGATGAAAACCCAGCCGATTACTGGCATGAGCACTTTATGACCATAGAGCACCAGATTGCCGCTGTAGCGGCAGAGTACATGGGTGGCGAAGCCTGGCAAATCGCGTTTACCGACAGCACCACTATGGGTTGGTCAGAAATGAAGGGCGTGAAGTTGTATACGCCGATGTCTGCTGAGTTGTCGTCGGGCTTAGTGTGTTTTGAAGTGTAAAGCTTAGGCTTTAAGTTTGTCTCTCCCTCTTAATTTATTATTGCCTGCTTAAAATGTTATTTAAAGTGAGTTTTTTAGATTTTTATAATGCTTTATTAAGTTTTTTTTGTTAAAAAGTAATGAACTGCAAATTTGTTTAAATTTTGTTAGTCAAACGCCTTAGACACTAAAGTAGCAGCGTAAACCCATGCCAGATGTTAGGTGTGCTAAATGAAACTTGCAAAACAGAGTGTGGCATGAGGTTGTTTGCAATCGTTATTTTTTTGTGGTGCTGGCCTGCATTGTCTTGCCAATGGCCTTCGCTAACATTTTTGGTGGGGGTTGAAAAACCACCTTATATTGAGGTTGCAACACAAAAAGGCTTTGAGCTGGAATTGTTGCAACGTGTGAGTTTAAAGCTGCAGCGCTGTGCGGTTTTTTTGCACACGCCTAATGGCCGTTTACTAGACTTGTTTAATAAAGGCCAAGCGGATTTTGTCTCATTGCAGCGCACTGTGCCAGCGGGTTACTTCGCAACTCGTTCCTACATTAACTATGAAAATATTCTTATCACAAGGCTAGATCTTAAACCGCAGCTGCAATCATTGCATGATTTAGCAGGAAAGCGGGTAATGGCATTTCAAAATGCCCATATTTTTTTACCTAAAGCTTATGCTGAAAAAATACCAGAGTTTGCCAGTTATCTTGAGGTTGTAGAGCAAGATCAACTGCCAGCGCTATTGCTGAAAAACAGGGTTGACGTGCTGGTCATGGACAAAAATATTTTCGAATATTTTTACCATAAAACAGCTCCGGATGACGCCAGCTTAAAGCAGCACCCATTGTTTGGTATTAACAGTTATCACTTACTGGGGCGGGATGCCTGGCTGGTAGAGCGTTTTGATAAGGCATTGCTTACCTTTCAACAAAGTGATGAATATCAGCAACTGCAGCTAAAGTATTTTCAACATGCCAACCAGCCTGAGCAAGCAAGCCAAACTGCTGTTTTACCATAAGTAGCAAATTCTAGCTTAAGCAGTAAATTGTGCTCTAAGTAACGGCGATTCCCTCTGGCAATGATACCGCGGCTGATTAAACGCAATTAAATGGTTACGTCAATGGTATTCGCGGTAAAATAGCGCTTACGTTAAGCTATTTACCTTTGCAATGAGACGCTGATTTACTGATGAAAAAACTCTCGGCAGTACAACTTAAACAACAAGCCACTGTAATGGCGGCAGTTAACGCGCTGGAGCAGCAAGCATTCACGCAACTCCCGGGTACAGTGCAATGTTGGTTTAGCCTGGCCTATGAAGCGTTTCCGGGATCGCTTTTGGTGCGGGTGCAATTAAGCGATGATGCAGCGTTGGCATTGGCGCAGCCGCAGTTGCTGGCATGGCAAAAGCGGCTGAGCGGTTTACTGCTGAAAAAAGGCATAGTGCTAAAAGATATGCGCAAGCATCTGGTGTTTACGCTAAATAGCCCTGATGATTAATTCTGACAACAACTGCCTGTTGAGACAGCTATGAAATACACCCTTGGCGCTTATGCCGCTTCACCCAACCACAGCGGTTGGAGCCCAGAGCTTGAAACCGCGTTTTATAACGAATTAAAAGCGCTGCCAAATATAAAAGGCCTGGAACATCCGTTTTTAGGCTCATTGCATGCCCATGACGACAGTTGGTTTTTAACCAATATTAACCCGCAGTGGGATTACGTGTTTACCTGTATTCCCGGCATTATGAATGCGTTAGGGCAAAATCCGCAGTTTGGTTTGGCATCCGATAACGAGGCTGGCAGACAGGCTGCGATACAGTTTATGCAGCAAGCTTGCGCGGCAATAGGCAAGCTAAATGCACACTTGGGCCGGCAGGCGGTAACGGCAATTCAAATTCAAACTGCTCCGGCAAGGCATAAAGCGGTATCGTCTAAAGCAGCGCTTAAGGCTTCACTTGAAGCGCTGTTGCAGTGGGACTGGCAGGGTGCGCGCATTGTTATTGAACACTGCGATGCACTGGTTGACAGTCATGCTCCCTCAAAAGGTTTTTTAACCCTTGGCGATGAGCTTGAAGTGATTACACAGCTAAACACAAGGCTAAACACAAAGCAGCAATTAGGCATGGTGATTAACTGGGGCCGTTCGGTATTTGAGACCCGCCGTGTTGAGGGAGCGATTGAACATATTAATGCTGCGCAAGCGGCCGGTTTGTTAAGCGGTGTGATGTTTTCCGGCGTGTCTGACAAAGACAGTGAATATGGCGCCTGGCGCGACAGCCACCAACCGCCAACACAAAGTGGTCATGTTCCCAACGGTGAGCCGGGCAGTTGGATGACAGAGCAGGCGATACATCAATGTTTAGCCGCTTGTCATGCGACGGAACTGACAGTGTTAGGGGCCAAGATTGGTATTCGGCCACATGATGCATCTATTGAACAACGTATCGCTATTATCCGCGATACGTTGGCGATTCTAGACCGCTATTTCAACATTACTTAAACGACGCTTGCTAGATTACGAATCTTTATAAAATCTTTATACCGGCGTGGAAAATCTTTAGAAAAGCTTTACAGCAGCACAGGTTAGATAGCGTTAGGCTTGCGCTATTGATCTTTGCTGCAGTACATCGTGATGACAGGTTACGCTTTTACGCTTGGCGACACTGAAGTTAAAAACAAACATTTCTTTTATCGCGTAATAGGCTATTTGCTGATTAGCCTAAGCGTGGCGCAATTTGTAACGATGGCGGTTAGCTTTGCGCTGCAAGACCGCGCGTTTTGGAACTTTCTGTTGGCGGGTGCTGTAACCATTAGTGTTGGTGCGGTGTTGGTGGCACGTTCCGGCAGCGCTGTGCAGTTGAAAAAGCGCTATCTGTTTTTACTCACCACCTTGTGCTGGTTGTCGGTTTGCCTGTTTGCCGCTTTGCCACTGTATCTTAGTTTACCAGAGCTTAGTGTAACCGACGCCTGGTTTGAAACGGTGTCGGCTATTACCACCACCGGCTCTACAGTGCTAAGCGGACTGGATACTATGCCAAAAGCGGTATTGTTGTGGCGGGCGATTCTGCAGTGGATAGGTGGCATTGGTATTATCGTGATGGCGATAGCGATATTGCCAGCTCTGAAGATAGGCGGCATGAAGCTGTTTAAAACAGAAAGCTCGGATATTTCAGAAAAAATACTGCCGCGCAGTAGTAGTTTGTCCAGCTCTATTTTAATGGTGTATCTGGGGATAAGCCTGGCGGCAGCGGTTAGCTATTATGCCGGTGGTATGTCGTTTTTTGATGCCGTAACCCATGCCATGACATCGGCTGCTACAGGTGGTTTTGCCAATTATGATGCGTCTTTTGGCTATTTTAATGATAAACCCTGGTTAATGTGGTTAAGCAGTGTCTGGATGACGCTGGCAGCGCTACCTTTCGTGTTATTTGTTGGTATGGCCCGGGGCGATAAATGGGTATTGCTGCGCGATCCGCAGGTGAAAGCGTTTATTGCCATTGTGCTGACAGCAGCAATACTGCTTGCTGGTTATCAGATAATACACGACGACCGCGATTGGTTTTCGGCCTTAACCCACAGCCTGTTTAATGTGGTGTCGGTGATCACTACCTGTGGCTATGCCTCTGAGGATTACACGCTGTGGGGCAGCATGGCAGTGGTGATGTTTTTTTATCTTACTTTTTGTGGTGGCTGCTCTGGTTCGACGTCCGGCGGGCTGAAAATTTTCCGTACCCAGCTATCGGGTTATATGTTGTTGAAACAGCTAAACCTGTTAATTCACCCTAATGCTGTCTGGACGCAAAAATACGGTAACAAAACTGTAGATGACAGCCTGTTAAGCGCTGTGCTGGCGTTTGCCTTTGTGTATTTTGCTACCATAGCGGCATTGGCTTTGGTGTTATCCATGTATAATCTGGATTTTGTTACTGCGTTAACCGGTGCTGCAACTGCGGTGGGCAATGTGGGGCCCGGGCTTGGCGATATCATTGGTCCTGCCGGTAACTTTGCGTCCTTGCCTGATGGCGCAAAGTGGTGGCTGACTCTGGGTATGCTGTTGGGGCGGTTGGAGATTTTGACCATGTTATTACTGTTTACGCCAATGTACTGGCGTTATTAAGGCCACTAACGATGAAACTGACCCATGCCAGACATTTTGCGCTATGGCAGCTGGTGCTGTTGGCGCTGGCTGTGCCGGTAGCCATAGCGCTGCTGTTGCTACCGGGTAGAGCGTTGCTAACGACAAC
Source organism: Rheinheimera baltica (assembly GCF_030731985.1). Lineage (NCBI taxonomy): Bacteria > Pseudomonadati > Pseudomonadota > Gammaproteobacteria > Chromatiales > Chromatiaceae > Rheinheimera > Rheinheimera baltica. The sequence goes on along the minus strand of NZ_JAPJDY010000002.1, from coordinate 461,838 downwards.
GGATGTTGCCATGCTGCAACTGCTATGGGTCACGTGGGTCGCTCAACAGGTAGGCCAGCGCTGGGCCATTATTACGACCGTTAGCAGTGTGCTGTTGCTTGACTGGTTTTTTGTCGAGCCTTATAACACCTTGTATATTAACCATATTGATTACCTTATTACCTTTATCGTTATGTTGTTGCTGGGCAGTTTTATTGGTCGTTTATCGGGTCGTTTGCGGGTTGAGTTGGCACGGGCGAAAAAAAATATGCGCAAGCGACAACTGTTGGCCAGTAAAAACCGCCAAGCCAGGTTTCAAGTGGAACTGGAGCATAGCCGAGCGATGTTGCTTCGTTCTATCTCGCATGATTTACGTACACCGCTTGCAACGATTATGGGCGCATCCAGCATGCTTGCCGACAGCGAACTTACCCTGAGTAGCGAAGAGATACGTGAGCAAGCGGCGAATATCTACCGCCAGAGCAGTTTGCTAAGTGAGCATTTTGACAAAGTGATGGAGCTAAGCCGGGTGCAGCAGCCACAGCACACGTTGGCCCGTACTGAGCTGGATGTCGCCGATGTGGTGTCGGCTGCCATCAGCCGCCGTGCGCAATTACTTACTAATCAAGCCCTACAAATTCATCTCAACAGCCATGCCCGTTGTATGGCCGACAGTACTTTGCTGGAAATTGCGCTGGCCAATATGCTGGAAAACGCTGTGCGCCATGGTGCAGCACCGGTAACAGTAAGTTTTAACCTGGATAACGGCGACTATCTCTTACGTGTAAGCAATGCGGTTGCCAGCCAGAATACTGCTCAGCGGGATAGCGGCACCGGGCTTGGTACGGCCATTTGTAAAGCCGTTATGCAGCTACACGCTGGCCAGTTCAGCCTGCACAGTAGCGATAACCAGACCATGCTGGCGCAACTGCGTTGGCCGGCAACAACCGACAATACGGAGCAACACGGTGGCTGAAACCATACTGGTGTTAGAAGATGATCCGGCAATGCAAAGCTTTCTTAGTACCTTACTGAAAAGCCAACAGCATAAGGTGTTAAGTTTTAGTGCTGGCCTGCTGGCACTGCAATGTTTGGTGACCGAATCAGTAGATCTGATATTGCTTGATTTGGGGTTGGCTGATATGGATGGTCAGGTTTGGCTTGAGCAATTACGTAGCTGGAGTGAGATACCGGTGATAGTAATATCTGCCCGCCACAGCGAGCAGGATAAAGTACTGGCACTGGACAATGGTGCCAACGACTATGTCACCAAGCCATTCAGCGCGGCGGAGTTAATGGCGCGTATCCGGGCTAACCTTCGTAAAGCAATAATTAACCAGCAAGTGTTTGCCTTTGGTGAGGTGCAGTTAGACCCGGTTCACCGCACTGTGCAGCGCAATACGCAACCGGTCCATCTGACGAAAACAGAATATGATATTTTGTTGTTGTTAATGCGTAACGCCGATAAGGTTTTGACACATAATCAGATTTTGAGCCAGGTTTGGGGTAAGGCCTACACCGGCCGGCCAGAGTATGTGCGGGTGCATATGGCGCAGCTACGGCAAAAACTGGAAGCCAACCCGGCGGCACCAACTTATCTGAAAACCGAGCCAGGTGTTGGCTACAGGTTATCAGTGTCTGCCACCGGGTTATAGTGGCTTAATTAGACGGCGTGCGGTATTTTTCAAACCAGGCCAGCATATACTCCACTTTTTCTATCATCCGGCTGGGGCGGTTTGAAATACCATGCGGTGAACCCGGTATACGCACCAGGGTGGTGTCAATACGACGTATTTTCAGTGCCTGATAAAATTGTTCAGACTCTGAAATGGGGGTGCGTCTATCATTCTCGCCGGTGATTAAGATAGTCGGCGTTTGTACATTGCCGACTAAACTAAGCGGTGAACGCTGCCAGTAATGCTCTACATTTTCCCAAGGCACGCCAGGGAACTGATGAAAGGTTTGATACAGGTAACTGTCACCGGTTAATACTTTGCTTAACCAGTTAATAATCGGTTTTACCACTGCCGCTGCTTTGTAGCGGTTAGTCAGGCCTATGGCATACGCTGTGGCAATACCACCGGCTGAACCACCGCCAATAAACAGGTTGTTTTCGTCAATAAAACCCAGCTTAAGCATGGCGTTTACGCCGCTGTCGTGGTCAGCGTAATCTTCAGGTGAACTGTATTTATTTTGCAGCAACAGGGCAAAACGCTCGCCATAAGATGAGCTACCGCGATGGTTATCATAAAACACTACATAACCTTCTTTGGCATAGCGCTGCATTTCCGCGCTCCACTGCGCACCATAGGCTAAATGGGGGCCGCCGTGGATCTCCAGCAATAATGGATATTTCTTTGTTGGGTCAAAATCAGGCGGTGTCATATACCAGCCTTGAATTTCTTCACCGTCAAACGACGATTTATAGGTAATTTCATGAACCTGAGCCAGTTTCTTGTGCCCGAGTAAATCCTCGTTCAGCGCGGTAAGCACCGTGCTTTTGCCTTTTTGCACGACAGCAACATCGCTTGGCCGTTGGCTGGTACCATGGGTATAAGCAATAACGCCGTTTGCGGCCACTGAATAACTGCCACTTAAATAAGGCTGGGGCTGCGATACACCCCCTAAGCTGGCCGTCAGCTCCGTGAGCTTACCTTTAGTGGTTAAGGTGGCCAGTTTTCGTTGGCCGCGATCGTCATATTGCACCACAAAGCTAGAGTTACTTAGCCAGTTCGGGCTTTGGATACTGCGGTCAAAATCGGCGGCAACATCGCTAATGTTATTGTTTTTTAGTGTTAGAATTTTAAGTTTGCTGTTGCTGTAAGGCACGAGCGCATTGTTTTGCCATAAAAAGGCCAGCTGTTTGCCATCAGGTGAAAACACCGGTGCAGATTCAGTACCAGGCATAGTGGTCAGCGCCGTTAGCTGTTCTGTCGCTAAATCCAGTTTATACAGGTTGCTGTCACGGGGCTGAAATTCCCACTCCGGGTCTAAATTGGCAGAGAACACCAATGCTTTACTGTCTGGGGTAAAGCTTAAATCACTGCCATAGTTAACATCACCCTGGGTTAGCTGGCGAGCGGTGCCGCCGGTGGCTGGTAAGATAAAAATGTGTCTGAATTCGGGTTTTAAAAAGCCTTGTCCATCCGCCTGGTAGCGGGCTCTATCCAGCACAATAGCCGATTCTGACCATTTAGCGCCGTTGGGCTTTTTTACCTTTTTCACCAGTTGCTTCATTTGCGCCTCACGGGCGGCAACATTCATGGTAAATGCTAACTGCTTGCCATCAGCAGACCAGGTAAGGTTTGTTGGCGAGCTTCGTAATGTCGATAGCTGTGCGGTTTTATTTTCTGCCAACCAGTGCAAGTGAATTTGCCGCGAGCCGCTGCGATCTGAAATAAACGCCAGCTGGTTGCTGTTCGCTGCCCAGCGTGGTTGGCTGTAGTTAAATTCATCGGCGAAAAGCGGCAGCTGTTGGCCGGTTTTAACATCTAATAACCATAAGCTGGTGGCCGTGCTGTCGGTCATAATGTCATTGCTGGCACGAACGTACACTATTTTGCTGCCATCGGGGGAGATTTGCACGTCGCTGGCATATTCCAGGGCAAAAATATCTTCGGCTTCAAAATAGCGGCTACTTGCTGATGTTTCATGGCTGGTAACTTCAGCTTGTCCGGCGGCAGATAGGCCTGCACTACACAACAATAAACTGGCGGTAACAGCGATAGCGCTGCGAGTGAAAGTCGGCATAGGTTCCCCAATTTGCTCAATAAAGGTGGCGATGTGTCAAAAACTACCTTGTTATAGCGGCAAGTACAAACCTGCACGCGGCAGAGTGTTGTTTTTAAGCGGCATAGTTAGATTAATGTTAAACAGCTGAGCTAACGTAAAGACAGTTTTTGCTGTGAGAGATGTTCTAGTAGCAAAAACAGAGGATTAACCTGGGGCTTTGGTTAACCTTGTTAAGGTGTTTAAGGCGAATAGCCCTTGCTAACTGCTGTTAGCAAGGGCTACCAGTTTATGCACTGATGCTATCAAAAATATGTAAAAAAGTGGGTGGTTGTTGCACCGTAAAGTGCACTCTTAACCGACGTGCAATATCCTGCGCGCTGATAACGCCACGAATTTGATGGCTTTCACGGTCAATAACTACGCAGTGTTGCTCACCACTTGATTGCAAGGTGTTGATGACATCCGCAATATTGCAATTTTTCAACTGTTGGTAGGCCAGGGCTTTGATACGCTCCCGCGGGCGCATTAAATCGGATACAGAAATATCTTCCCGGCTGTCACCAAATGCCACACGACGCATAATAGCCTGTGCCGACAGTTGTTCCTGATGTATTAAACCAACCATCTCACCATCGTGATCTACCACTAATTTCAAATTGCTTTGTTCTTGCTGCATGATCTCGCGTGCTTCGCGGGCACTGGTTGAAGCCGAAATCATATTGGGCTGCGCGTGTTTAAAGTCAGTAACTACATTTAACGCGGGCGAATTTAAAGTGGTACCGTCAAAATCGGCTGGTTGAACCAAATGATCAATGGCTTCAACATCATATAATGCTAAGGTTTTCATAGTCTTCCTCACTACAGGCGCGCAGAGGCCACGCCAATATCACTGTGTTACGAAAATTTGGTCTATTTGACCGTAAGATAAATTATATAAAAGTGAGGGAAGTGGGCGGTGCACGCGCTTGAATTAACGTGAAAATGCGACGGGGTAACCAGCCTTCAGCGGGTTTATTGGTAACATTAACGTTCTCAACAAAAAAATGCTTAAGGCTGGAGATAATACTAAAGTTTGGCTCTTCACCCGGCTCATAATTTTGTTCTGCGGTAAAGCAGCTTTGGGTGAGTAACGGGCTAAGTGCTTGAAGCTGAGTATCCGCCAACGGCGCCACACGATGTTCGTGCACAGCAAAAGCTTGCGGTGAACACAAAAACGCGAGGTACAGCAAAATAGCGAAACGGCTAAGCCAGCACATGCGAGGTAAAAAACCTTAGATTACTTCATTAGGATTTACTATGGTGCTTAAGCGGCGGTTATGCAAGAGCTGGTTTGCTAATATTGCGACAAATGCAGGCTTTTCAGCGGCCAAATAAGGAGCTAAACAGGGTTTTAGTTTAGGTTCTAATGTGTACTTTTATCGGCGCTTATAGATTGCCGAAAACAATTACGTCCGCTTTGTTTAGCCAAATACAGCTGTTGGTCGGCTTGGGCGGTCAGGGTATCTTTTACTGCAGTTGCATAAGTTTTTGTTGCGCCACCAATACTAATAGTTACCATGCCATATTCTGTTTTTGGATGAGGTATGTTTAATTCGGCTACAGCTTCAAGCAGTTTGATTGCAACAACTGCCGCGCCTTCCTCGTCGGTGTTGGGTAAAACCACCATAAATTCTTCCCCACCATAGCGGGCGACAAGATCTGATGGGCGACAGCACATGGCTTTCAGTGCTTTAGCGACTTTGCGCAAGGCTTCATCACCGGCTAAATGGCCAAATTTGTCATTAAATAATTTGAAGTGGTCAATATCTAATATCAGTACCGAAAGCGTGGCTTGCTGCTGCCTTTTGCCAATCGCTATTTGGGCATCAATTGAGTTGTCTAAATAACGCCGGTTAAATACCCCGGTAAGGCCATCAATGTATGCCAGAGAGTGCAAAAAATCGGCTTGCTGTTTTAATGTTAAGTGTGCTTTTATCCGATGAAGTAGCGTATTAGCATTTACCGGTTTTTGAATAAAGTCTACCGCACCGGCTTGCCAACACGCGTCTTCGTTTTCCTGTTGCTGAAGACCAGTGACAAAAATCACCGGGATGGTAGCGATATCTTTATCGGCTTTTATCGCCTGACAGGTTTGTAAGCCATCCATCTCTGGCATCATCACATCCATCAAGATGAGATCTGGCATGCTGTCACGACATACCTGCAGGGCTTGTTGGCCAGAGGTCGCCATAAGCACATGATAATCATCAGCTAAAATACTAAAAATTAGTTGTATATTAATAGGTTGGTCATCAACCACTAAGATAGTGGCTTTGCCAAGCTTAGCTAAAAAGCGCTCTAACATGACATCAGACATATATCACTCATGCTGTTTTATTAACGTTTGTAGTATCGCAGCTGCCTCTTTAAAAGCCAATACTGAAATACGCTCGCCTATTGCAGCAGTTAAAGTGGTGTCGAGTTGCGATAAGTCTGGCCGTATATGTTCAAACACTGCAGTAGCGGCCATATTAGCGCTATTAAGATGCCGCAATAAAGCCAACATATCATGCTGTAACTGCTCGTTGTCACTAGCATTAGGCTGTGATGTTGAGTTTTGTGCCATTGAATGTTGAGGGGCGAAGTGTTGGTACTGCAACAGTGCTGTCAGCTGTTCTGCCGCTTTATAGCAGGCTTTTAGTAACACACTGTTCAGAGTAGAGGTGTCTGCATTACCCTGCGATAGCGTTTTTTCCAGTTTAGCCGCAGTGTTAGCCAGTGCAGTAAAGCCTAGCGTTGCTGCAGCACCTTTAATGCTATGACTCAGTAGTTGCAAATCCTTCCCTGTTGGCTGTTCTGATAGCTGATGAATGGCGGTGCTAATGTCTTTTTGTAGCTGCACGGCCAGTTTAAAATACAGTGCTAAATTGCCACCTAAGCGCTGCAATGCTGGATTAACATCAATTAGTTGTTGGTCACAAAAATCGGCGAGTAATGTATTGTGTTGTACTTGCAGATCATAGGTTTGAGGCGTTGCTAAGATTACCTGCCCACAGTAATGGCAAATTTTGTCAATAACTTCCTGTAGTACAAAAGGCTTCGCAATATGGTCGTTCATGCCAGCCTCAATACAGGCTGCTTTGTCCGATGGCAGCGCATTTGCCGTCATGGCAATAATAGGAATGTATTTATATTGTTCTCGTTTACGAATATGCCGTGTGGTTTCATAGCCATCCATCTGGGGCATTTGGATATCCATTAAAATGACATCGAACTGCGAGCCAGGTTCAGCCAGTATGTTTAGTGCATGTTCACCATGTTCGGCTGCTGTCATTTCCGCCCCTTGGGATTGTAATAACTCAATGGCCACCAGCTGATTGGTGGGGTTATCTTCAACCAGCAAAATACGCAGGCCCTTTAATGGCATTGTTGCTGGCACCACTGGTTGCGCCTGAGCGGGTGATTGGCTGTCATTCAGTGCTTGTTGCAGGGTTTTTAATAACATATCGGCTGTGATAGGCTTAACTAAAAAACCATCTAAAAATTCAGGACTTATGTCTGGATGTGAACCCAGTAGCTCTTTGCTATGCGCGGTAACCATAACAATCATGGTGGCATCGGCAATATCGGGCTGACAGCGTACTTTTTCGGCAAAAGCCAGACCATCCATTTCGGGTAAACGCCAATCTAGCAACACTAAGGTGAAGGGGGTAGGCGTATCTTGCGCTTCCATTAACATGGCCAAACCTAGCTCTGCATTATCAACACAGCTTACCTGCCACCCCATGGCTAAACACATTTCTTGCATAATCAGTCTGGAGCTGGCGTTGTCATCTACAACCAAAACATTAAAGTTAAACGCTGTTGCTTGCTGCACTGGGACAATAAGCTGATCCGAAAGCTTTTTAAGTGCCACTTCAAAGCTAAATGTGCTGCCTTCACCCAAGTTACTGCTTACGCTAATGCTGCCTTGCATTAAATCGATAAGGCGCTTACTAATTGCCAGGCCTAAGCCGGTGCCGCCAAAGCGTCGGCTAATAGAATATTCGGCTTGATGAAAACCGGTGAAGATATGCTTTTGTTGCTCTTTTGTCATACCAATGCCGGTATCGCGCACCGCAAATTGAAGCTTAATGCCATCGTCAGCTGCGGGGATAACAGAAATTGAAATAACCACTTCGCCATGTTCAGTAAATTTTATGGCATTGCCAATAAGGTTAAGTAATATTTGTTTTATGCGCAGGCTATCGCCATACAGGTTTAATGGCACATCGCTGGCAATGTGATACAGCACTTCAATATCTTTGTGCTGGGTGCTGGATGACAAAATAATACCAATATCTTGTAGTAAAGTGGTTAGGTTAAAAGGTTGCTCATCCAGCTCAAGTTTACCTGCTTCAACTTTAGAAAAGTCCAGAATGTCATTGAGCAAAGCCAGAAGTGATTGGGCTGCACGATAAGTTTTGTTGATATACTCTGCTTGTCGTTTATCTAATGGCGTTTTCTCAACCAGTTGCAGTAAACCTAAAATGGCATTCATGGGTGTGCGGATTTCATGGCTCATATTAGCCAAAAAATCTGATTTTGCTTTACTGGCACTGTCCGCTTGCTCTTTGGCTTTTGCTAGCTCGGCTTCTCTATGTAGTTGCTCCGTTAAATCATAGGCAATACCGATATAACCTAAAAGCGTGTTGTTATTATCGACTAAGCTGCTCACATTTAATTTCACCGGAATAGGCTTACCTTGCTTAGTAATATAAGTCCAGCGGCGTAGATCGTTTTTGCCGAATTGCGCTTTAACTATAAAGGTTTCAAAACCCACATTGACAGTAGTGCCTAGCTCTGCCGTTAGTTCATGCGCGCGTTGTTCCACTTCTGCCGGCAAGTGAAATAATGCCGGCGTATGATGAGCAACCACTTCATCCCCGCGATAGCCGAGTAATTGTTCTGCCGCAGGGTTAAATACTGTAATTACCCCATCAGTGTCAGTTGCGATAATGGCATAGCCAGCGCCGTTTAAAATACTGCGCTGTAGGGCACTGGTATTGGTGATTTCTGCTGTGCGTTGCTCAACTTGTTGTTCAAGCTTCGCATTGGCTTGCTTTAACGTGGCGGCGGCTATTTCTACGAGTTCGTGTTTATGCTTTCTAATTTGCTGGCGACGTATAAAAAGTAGTTGAACGATGTAAACGATAAAAGACAATAAGAAACTAAAAATGATAATTTCGCGAAAAAGGGCCCTGGGTGCGGGTAGCTCCATTGCTGCAATAAACTGCGGTGTAGGGGCTAACTGCAATAACCATTGCCGGCCAAATAAGGCTAAGGTGAAATCTTGCTGGTATTGCGGTTTTGCTTCTGCCTCAATGCCGTGTTGATAAAATAAGGTGTTTTGATTAGGGGTTAAATCACTGATATTAAGCACTACGTCTTGTTCTAACCTTGCAATATTAACAAGCACTTCGTCAATAAGTAAGGCCGCATAACTCCAGCCAAAAAGGTGATTCATGCGTTGTTGTGGCGTTTGGGGGGCCGGCGCAATATTGTAAATTGGCATAAGAATTAGAAAACCGTGCTGCACCTTGTTCATGGCCTGAACCAGGGTGATTGGCGCAGTTAGCCTGACATCATTATCAAAGGCTGCACTAAGTGCCGCTTCTCTGCGTAAGACATCTGAACCAATATCCAGGCCAACGGCCTCTTTATTATCACTTTCGGGTTCAATGTATTGAATAACAAATAAACTGTCGTTATGCGGCGTTATTTGGCGAATGGTAAAGTCGTAACCCGGGCGGTCTTGCCGGGCGCGTTGTAAAAAGGCCGCTTTATCTTGAGGCTGAACATACCTGATAAACCCAAAGCCCCGCGCACCCGGGAACTCTAGCGGGTAGTCGCGGCTGCGGGTGTATTCCATCATTGCCTGATAGTTAAACTGTTGTGGCGTGCGGCTCATTACTGAACCTCGGGTGCCGCGTAAGCCATATTGATACAAGGTTACTTTTTCTTTTACGCCCTGGCTTATTTGCTGAATACGCTCTGCCACTGCCTGATTTATACGTTGATCGTTTTGTTGCGCTTGTTGTTCAGAATAATACTTTGCGAAGGTAAAACCTACAACAAGAAGCGCTATAGGTAACCAGAGCGCCAACACAAAATCCCAGACATGTTTGGCGGGTTTATCTAACGGCATAATTAGCCGCCACTCTTAGGTGGGTTTGGCATATAGCGGTGCAGCAGCTCAGCTGCTTTGGCAAAGTCCAGGCAGGCTACCTGATGAAAAAATAATTTTGCATCAGGTTCTGACATCAATTGATTTAACGAAAGTTTGTTTTGCAGCACCATATTACACGCCGTCATATTTTGCGTTTCAAGCAGGGTCATTAATTGCGCTGCATCTAATGTATCGAGTTGGGCTGCTGCCTGAACGCTTTGCAACTGAATAATACTTTGTAGTTCGTTGCAGCTTTGCTGATAAATGTGGATAAAACCTTGTAACGCATTGGCGGATATACTTTTATTGCCCGCACTGGTTTGCTCTAATGCAGAGGCTTGCTTTGCTAGTTCATCTGCACCTATTGTTGCGTAACTGCCGCGAATTTTGTGCAGTAGCTGCTGGGTGTTTTCAGTATCGCCTGATGCAAGATACTGCTCAAGTTTTGCGATGTTTTGCGGTGCCGCATCTATCAGGTTTTGCATCATCTGCAGTAACTGGGGCGCATGCTGAGAGGACATTAGCAAAATGCTTTCAAGTCTGGCGCGGTTTATTACAGTCACTACATCTGCTCAATTAATTTAAATTTAATAAAATTTAAGCATTTATCATGTTTTTTGCCAGATTTATTTTAATTTCGTAAAGAAAAGTTTTCTTGGCTACACTACAACGGAAACAAGTAGTTTGAGGAGGGTATGTGCAGATGGAATTGGAAAGCGATAGCAAACCAAGCCTGCTTATAGTGGATGATCAGCTCGGCAACATTACGCTGTTAAGTGAAATATTACATGATTTAGCACACATCTATTTTGTCACCAATGGTCTTGAGGCGCTTGATAAAGCAATTGAACTGCAACCGCATGTTATTTTGTTAGATATTGAGATGCCGGAAATTAATGGCTTTGAGGTGTGCAAGTTACTTAAAAACCATCCGTTAACCGCAGCTATTTCTATTATCTTTATTTCGGCACACACCGAGGCTGAGATAGAGTTTAATTCGTTGTCTTTTGGTGCAGTGGATTTTATTGGCCGGCCTTTTCATCGCGAAATTTGCCGCGCCAGGGTGAAAAACCATTTGGTGTTGCAGCAGCAGGCAAAAGAATTGGCGCAGAGCAAGCAAGCGTTATTTGTCGAAAAGCAGCGATTACTGGTAACACTAAATTCGATAGGGGATGCCGTAGTTGCAACTGATATCGATGGAAGGGTGACATTTTTAAACCCGATAGCAGAAAAAATGACCGGCTGGCGACAAATTGATGCACTGAACAAGTCAATCTCTGAGGTGATGCAACTAAGAGACATCGAGAGCAAGCAAGTTGTTACTAACCCAGTATACTTGGCGTTAAGTGAAAGACGCATAGTGGCAATGGCGTTAAATTGCGAGCTGGTCAACCGAAGCTCGCTTGAGGCTTCTGCGGTAGAAGATTCAGCAGCCCCTATTTTCGATCAGCATGGCATAATGTTAGGAGCCATCATCGTGTTTCACGATGTTGGCGAAGCCAGAGCGCTGGCGACCAAAATGAGTTTTTTGGCTAATCACGATCAATTAACCGGATTACCCAACCGGATATTGCTGTATGACCGGATACATCTTGCTTGCAGGTCTGCGGCGTCCACTCAGCGAAAAGTGGGCATCATTGCTATCGATATCGACCAATTCAAATACCTTAATGATTCACTGGGCCATCTTTGTGGAGACGAGCTGATAACGTTACTGGTTAAGCGTCTGCTATCGATCCTTGATCCTGAGCAGACGTTAGCTCGAATTGGCGGTGATGAGTTTGTGCTGGTTTGTCCGGATATGATCCATGTAGAGCAAATAGATTTGCTGGCACAGCGTATTAGTCGAATTATGCAGCAACCATTTGAAATAGGACAAAAAAACTACAATATGGCGCTCAGTATGGGCATTAGTTTGTTTCCTGCTGATTCTGCTAATGAAGAAGAGTTAATGCGTCATGCTGACGTTGCATTATTTAAAGCTAAGCAGGAGGGACGCAATCGGTTTTGTTTCTTCTCTGATGAATTAGGCCAGCGTATTTTTCAACGGCATCAGCAAGAACAGAGTTTACGAGATGCAATTTATAACAATAGGTTAGAGGTATATTTTCAACCCAAAGTTGATTTACAAACTGAACAGGTTTTTGCAGCCGAATCCTTGGTAAGGCTACGGGATAAAAATGGCACTTTGATTTCACCAGGCGATTTTATCCCGTTAGCAGAGGAAACCGGTTTAGTGGTGCCTTTAGGCAAGCTGGTTTTAATTAAAGCGTGTCAGCAGGCTGCGCGTTGGCTCAAGCACGGTTTTAATTTAAGTGTGTCAGTTAATATTGCCGCAGCTCAGTTTGCGGATCCTGATTTAGCAAAGCTTATTGAGCAAACATTAATGGAGAGTCGTTTACCATCGGCGTTGTTAGAGTTAGAGGTAACCGAGACCGCATTGATCCAAAGACCAGAGCAAACCGCAGAAGTGTTGCAGCGACTGCGTGCTATTGGGCTTAAAATTGCCATTGACGATTTTGGCACGGGTTACTCAAGCTTAGCCTATTTGAAGCGGTTTAAAGTGGACGTGCTTAAAATTGATATGTCTTTTGTTAAAGATATGCTGGTCGATAAAAGCGACTACGAAATTGTCAAAACCATCATTTCACTTGGTCGCTCGATGGATATTGATTTAGTTGCAGAGGGAATAGAAACGGAACAGCACAAAGTCAGCCTGCTAGAGCTGGGATGCCCATTTGGACAAGGTTATTACTTTGGTAAACCTATGCCAGCAGATGACTTTATGCAGTTTATAGTGGATAAGCGTGACTTAAAGTAGTGTCATTAGCGACTTAAGTCCATAGGCAATGCATGACAGAGTAAATAACCCTGCCGCATACAGCCCGATAAACCACAGCCATGACCGATGTTTAGTTTGGTTCATTAGTAGCCTTCCTCGTAGTCTTCAATTTTTCCGCGAAAGATGTGATAGCCCCAAAGCGTATAAGCCAGGATCAGCGGGACAAATATAATAATGCCCGGCAGCATAAAGCTAAGGCTATTATCGGGAGCCGCTGCTTGATAAAACGTGAGGTGTCTTGGCAACAGATATGGAAATAATCCCACCACTAAACCGGTAAAGGCCAGTAAAAACAAACTTGCGGCTAACCAAAAAGGACGGCTTTCATGGCGGGCATTAATATCCGCCTCGGCGGCAAACTGTCGTTGTACCCGGCCCAGATCGCGAAACAACAACCGTGCAGTCAGGATAGCCGATAGTGGTAATAAAAATAACCCTAAGGCATAGCTGCCACCAAACCAACGTTGCCGGATTTCGGGTTGTGCCCATAACGTCCAAAGGCTGACAAGTAACATGGCAAGCATGACAAATAACAATAGCCGTTGGCCATAGCGGGCCGCTTTTTGTTGAATAGCGCCGCGGCTTTTCATTGTAAGATACGTACATGCTAATAGGGCATAACCCGCCATAACGGCAATACCGGTAAACACACTGAACGGGCTTAGCCACTGCAAGCTAGACATCATCAGGGTATTATTGTCGGTGCCCTGCACCAACACGCCTAACATTAACCCTTGGCAAAATGCCGCCAGGCTGGAACCTATTGCAAACGCGCGGTTCCACCATTGTTTTGATGTGGTTGATTTAAAACGATACTCAAATGCTACGCCGCGGAAGATTAAGCCTATAAGCATTAACATGATTGGCAGGTAAAATAAGCTGGCTATGCTGGCATAAGCCAGAGGAAAGGCACCAAACAAGATCACGCCGCCAAATACCAGCCAGGTTTCGTTGCCATCCCAGACATGGGAAATTGATCGCATTAAATGATCATGCTCTGCATCCGTGTTAAACCAGGGGTACAAAATACCAATGCCTAAGTCAAACCCGTCTAGCAGCACATACATTAAAATAGCAAAGCCCAGCAGCAAAAAATAAAACAGCGGTAAACCAAATTGCAGTTCCATTAGTGTTGCTCCTTTGAGGGGTTAAGTTGTTTTGCTAAGGCGACTGCGTAGCCTGCAGCTTTGACACCAACGAGCTGCTGGTGCAGATAAGCCAACGGCGGGGGGCCTTTGCGGATAAGTTTGCGCATAAAGTACAGATAGACACCAAATAACAGGCTGTAGGTTGCGACAAATAATGTCAGTGAAAATAACACCCTCTCTGCTGGTAATGGCGATACCACATCCATAGTTCTCACTAAACCATAAACGAGCCAGGGTTGGCGGCCAATTTCAACGACATACCAGCCAGCAAGCACAGCTATTACACCCGTTGGTGCCAGATAGCTACAGACGGTTAAAAACCAACGGCTTTTATACAAGGTGCCACGCCAGCGCAGCCATGCACCGATCAGAGCCACTAATATCATCAGTAAGCCAATGCCAACCATAATACGAAACGAAAAAAACACCAACGCTACGTTTGGCCGCTCATCTGCTGGCACGGCTTTTAATCCCGCCAGTTCACCGTCAATATCATGGGTTAAAATCAGGCTGGCCAGCTTAGGTATACCAATCTCAAAGTGGTTCTTTTCGGCGGTTTTATCAGGTATTGCAAACAGCAGTAATGGCACACCAGTCTCGCGCTCAGCCCATATCCCTTCCATTGCGGCTAGTTTTACCGGTTGATGTTCTTTCACGTTAAGACCATGCAGATCGCCAACAAAGGCTTGCAGTGGTGTTAGCAGCAACGCCAGCCACAATGTCATCGACACGCCTTTACGTGCCATGGACTTGTGCTGCGTATGAAGCAGTTGCCAGGCACTGGTCGCCAGCACGACAAAGCAGGCTGTAATAAAAGCGGCCAGCAGCATATGGCTAAAACGATAGGGCATCGATGGGTTAAAAATAACCTGCCACCAGTTATCTACCTGAAATACACCATCGACAATAATGTGCCCGGCAGGGGTTTGCATCCACGAGTTAGCGGCGATAATCCAAAACGCTGAGATCCAGGTGCCGATAGCAACCACGAGGGTAGCAAAAAAGTGTAACTTTGGCCCAACCCGTTGCCAACCAAACAGCATAATGCCAAGAAAACCGGCTTCCAGGAAAAAGGCAGTTAACACTTCATACGCCATCAAGGGGCCCAGCACTGCGCCTGTTATGCGCGAGAACTCAGAAAAATTAGTGCCAAACTCGTATGACAATACGATGCCAGACACCACGCCCATGCCAAAGGTGATAGCAAAGGGTTTGATCCAAAATTTTGCCAACTGTAAATACACCGGATTAGCGGTTTTTAGCCAAAGGCCCTCCCAGATAGCAATGAGAGTGGCTAAGCCGATAGTAATTGATGGAAAAATAATATGAAAACTTACCGTAAAGGCAAATTGTATGCGTGATAACAGCGCAGCATCCAGTTCCATATTAGCGCCCCTTATACCAGATTTTCCGACATAGGGCCGGCGCCAAGGCAATCACTGTTATTAATACCAATGCGAGGATTTCGGTAACTAGTACGCCACTATTCATAACAAGCTCTTTTGTAGACAGAATTGTGCTGCTACAGCAAGATGCTTACCACTTTGTAAAGTGATGATTATTTTGTTGATATATAACAATATTTATTTATAGCTTGTGTGGTATGTAAACAAGGTTTACGATTTGCAGGTCGCTTATGTGTAAACGAGGTTTACAGTGTCATTATCGGTTGCGTTTGAAATTAGCATGGTGCTTACCAGCGTGTGTGCGGTATTGCTGTCTGGCTGGCTGTTGTGGCAAGGCCAACGGCAGCGCGCTATGCCAGCATTGGCAGGTTTTGCAGCAATGATGGCATTGTGGTGTACAGGCCATATTGCCATAGTACAAGGTTGGCCGGTACTGGGTGTTGCTCTGATATTAGCCAACCCTCTGATGCCGATGTTTTTTTTACATTTCGCGCTGCAATTTGTCGCCACGCCTGAAGCTGGTTCCGGCGGCTGGCGCCGGAGACTACCCTGGCTGTATGCGCTAACAATACTGTTAATTGGCTTAAGTTGGTTTGGCCCTGGCGGAAAAATAACGACCACGGCCGGATTTGACGCTTTTTTTGTGTTTGCCGATATTGGCTGGTTAAATTTACTCTACACCATTTTACTTGGCGTTGCGGCACACCTTGTGTTGTTTCAAGGTTGGCGCCTGCACAGTGGTAATAAGCGCCGCTCTATTGTTGCCATGTTTATGGCTGGAGGTTGGGGATTATTACTGGCGACAAGCTTCGTTTTTCCGTCATTGGGATTAAACTGGTATCCCTATCCTATGTTGTTGCTACCCAGCTATTTATTATTGCTGGTGTATGGTGTAGTTCGTTATCAGGTTTTAGAGATTAATGCCTTTGCAAACAAAGCATTAATATGGCTTGGCATGCTGTTGCTTGTATTGGCATTAATGGCACTGGTGAGTGCCTTGCTAGGGCAATTGGGCATGCAGGCGCTATCTGCGGTGCCCGCCAGCCAGCTTTGGTTATATTCGACATTGCTACTGCTGTTGTCAGCCGCCTGTTATC
Source organism: Rheinheimera baltica (assembly GCF_030731985.1). NCBI lineage: Bacteria > Pseudomonadati > Pseudomonadota > Gammaproteobacteria > Chromatiales > Chromatiaceae > Rheinheimera > Rheinheimera baltica. The sequence goes on along the minus strand of NZ_JAPJDY010000002.1, from coordinate 445,447 downwards.
AACCGTTATCAAAGTTAGCGCGGCGCTTAATTTACCCGGGTGGCCAATTAAATGAGAGCTTGCTTGCGCACTGGCGTTCTAAGTTGCAGCAGTGTAATAGTTGGCATGAACTGGCTGCGTTAGCCGCTGGGTTATTGTCTGGCCAACTCAGGCAAAAAGTAAGTGTACAGCTGCCTCTTGCCGGGCGAGCAAATCCGGGTTTGCAAATACATTGTTTGCGAAATGAGCATGGTTGGTACTATGCGCTAAAGGGCTGGGATGATGTTACGCCTGGCTATCGTCTGCAAGGTGAAGTCTTTGCCGCCTTGCTGCTAAGTAATTGTCGGATTTTGGAGCAGTCGCTAAAGTTGGCCGATGCTGAGCGTAAACGGCTGGATCAACAACACTTAGTAGAACTGGGTGCCTTGTCAGCTGCAATGGCGCATGAACTGCGTAACCCTCTCAATATTATTTCGATGGCAGCAGCCACTACTCCGGCAGAAACACGGCAACATATTCAGCAGCAGCTTAAACGGGCCGATCGTTTGATTGCCGATTTGTTGAGTTATTCTGGCCGTCTTGAGTTGCAGTACAGTGACTTTTTGCTAAAACCACTGCTGCAAGCTGTGCTGAGTCAACAGGATTGGCAAGGTGTGCAATGCCAACTGCAGGTACCTGACGACTTAATGTTATACGGTGACAGTTACCGCGTGCAGCAGGTGTTGATTAACCTGACGGATAATGCACTGGCATTCTGTCGTAACCAGCCACAAGCGGAGATCAAAATTGAGGCGCACAATGAGCATGACCATGTGTGGATATATGTACATAACAACGGCCCGGCTATTGTGCCGGCACAACATGCCGCACTGTTTCAGCCTTTTGTTAGCAAACGTGCCGGCGGTAGCGGCCTGGGCTTAGCAATAGTGCGTCGAATTATGCAAGCGCATGGAGGTGAGGTTTGTCATCAGAGCGATTTGGGCTGGCCGGTTAGTTTTGTACTTAAATTTACTTTAAACGTTAAGCAAAATCTTGGACTGCAACTTCCACATCAACAGGACATGACAAATGGCTAAGGGTAATATTTTACTCGTCGATGACGAGCCGGCGTTTCGTCAACTGGCGCAAAGCTGGTTAAGCCAAAGTGGCTATCAGGTAGAGACTGCCGCTGACCTTGCAGCCGCGCGCGCACAGCTTAAGCGCTTTGACGCAGATTTAATTCTGCTGGATTTATCTCTGCCACCTGAATTTGATCCACTGCATACGTTGCAGGCAATGGCAGAGTTTAACAGCAGGCCCGTCATTATCCTCACCGGGCATGCCGAGCGGCAGCTGGCATTGGATGCAATAGCGCTGGGGGCCTGGGATTTTATTGCTAAACCGGTAGACCCGGATTTGTTAGCGGTGGTTATCAAGCGTGCGCTAAACAAGCACCACTTAGATACAGAATTGCAGCAGCTAAAACAGCAACAGCAAACAGATGCTGGCTTACAGCGTTTAATTGGTGTGTCGACGCCTATGATTGCGATGCGTACGCTTATCCAACGTATTGCGCCAACCGACGTGCGTGTGCTGGTTACCGGGCCATCCGGTACGGGTAAAGAAGTGGTATCACGAGCACTACATGAACTAAGCCGTCGTGCCAGACAGCCCTTTGTCTCGGTACATTGCGGTGCTATACCGGCAGAGCTATTAGAAAGCGAGTTGTTCGGATATGTCAAAGGGGCTTTTACCGGCGCAGACAAAGACCGTCCTGGCTTACTAAAACTGGCTGATAACGGTACCTTGTTTTTGGATGAAATTGGTGAAATGCCGTTACCCATGCAAGTAAAACTATTACGGGTGCTGCAAGAAGGCACCTATTTCCCGGTTGGTGGGCGTGAACAGCAGAAAATTGATGTAAGGCTGATTTCTGCGACCAATGCGAATTTACCGCAATTGGTGCAAAAAGGCCTGTTTCGTGAAGATTTATATTATCGTATTAAAGGCATAACGCTAGAAACTATTGCATTAGCCGAGCGCCGTCACGACATACCACTGTTACTGCAATTCTTTCTTGAGCAACTGCTGCGTCAACACAAGCAAGAGCTTAAATTAGACAGCACGGCACTAAGCTGGTTTTTACAGCGTGATTGGCCGGGAAATATCCGGGAGCTTAAAAATACATTAGAGAGTGTGGCAGCAGTGGCTCAGGGCGGAGTCATTAGCATGGCCGATATCAGCTTATTACACCCTGAAGCCGTCAGCTCGGAGGAATATCCGTTAGAAAGTAATCATGATGGGTTGCAGCTCGATCGGGCAGTACAACAGTTAGAAGTGCGATATATCAACAAAGCGATGCAGTTAAGTGGGGGTAATAAAAGTCGTGCAGCCCTGTTATTGGGGTTGTCCAGACAGGGGTTATTGAAGAAAATTGACCGTTACGGTCTCAGCGTTTAAGGTAGCAATAACATGACGGAGACAGTAAATGAAAGCAGTAGGTTATCAACAATCTTTAGCCGTGACTGATCCTCAGGCGTTGCTGGATATACAACTACCGGAGCCGGTGGCTAAAGGGCGGGATATTCTGGTACGTGTTAATGCGATTTCAGTCAATCCGGTAGATACCAAGGTGCGGCAGCGGGTACAGGCTGAACCTGGTCAGTACAAGGTACTTGGTTGGGATGCTGCCGGTGAAGTTGTCGCAGTTGGGGAAGACGTTACGCTGTTTAAAGCGGGCGACAAGGTATTTTATGCCGGTTGTTTAACCCGTCAGGGTAGTAACAGTGAGCTGCACCTGGTTGACGAGCGACTGGTTGCCGTTATGCCTGATTGCCTTGATTTTGCTCAGGCTGCTGCATTGCCGCTCACGGCGATTACCGCCTGGGAACTGCTGTTTGAACGCCTGGAAGTGCAACAACCCAGCTTGAAACATCCGCGCCCGGTTTTGTTAGTGACAGGCGCCGCTGGTGGGGTAGGCTCAATTTTGGTTCAGCTTGCACGGCAGCTAACAACGGCAACAGTTATTGGCACGGCATCACGTGCAGAAACCAAGCAATGGGTTAGTGAATTAGGCGCGCACTATGTTTTGGATCACAGCCAGCCGTTGATACCTCAACTGGACGCGCTGGGCATAAACGCGGTGAGCCACGTTGCCAGTTTAACGCATACTGAGCAACATTATGCTGAATTGGTAAAGCTACTGGCTCCGCAGGGCAAATTAGCACTGATTGATGATCCCGCCACGGGCATTGATATTATGCCCCTCAAGCAAAAGAGTATTTCTTTGCATTGGGAGTTTATGTTTACCCGAGCGATGTTTGCTACCGCAGATATGCAGGCGCAACATCAGCTGCTTAGCGATTTAAGCCGTTTGGTACAGCAAGGACAAATAAAAACCACGCTTAAGCAAACCCTGGGTACCATTAACGCCGCCAACTTACGTCAGGCTCATCAGCTGTTAGAAAGTGGCAAGGCTATTGGTAAGATTGTGCTTCAAGGTTGGTGATAACAGCGTCACAGCGGTCATTGCTGACTGCTGTGACGAGATTTAAGCAATTTGCTGATCATCATTCAGGCCACTGTACCAGGCTTTAAATAACACCCTTTCCAGCGCCTGTTTTAATGCTTCATTAATGGGTAGATGCTGTTTACCTAACTCGTAATCCAGTTCGTTAACCTGCTCTTTCGCCATAATCATCATTGGCGGTGGATCAGACTCCAGAGCAATCAACGTATCTTGATAAGCAGCCGTATGGTCTGCCTTGATTACTTTGCAGGTAGACAGTGATGTCTTGCCAAGTTTATCACGATAGCCAGACGCGCCGAACAAGCGGCATATGCTGGGACGCTGTTGATAAACACTGCATTGCCCCTGTTTGCCATCAAATGATAGCTTTTGATAAAAAAAACAGCCCTGAGGCTCTGTTAACTCTTCGAGTTGTGTCAGTGTTTGTTCCGCTTTACCTTGATCAAACAAGTGTAATGCCAGCGGCAACATTTCCAGCACCGTCGCTTCTATCGTCGGTTGCAAGCAACATTCACCACAACCCGAGCGACATGTTAAGCCACGCTGTTGTTGGTATGTTGAAAACGTTGTCGCTATTTCGCCATACACAGCCTCAACACGACGCGATAACTCACGCAGCCGTTGCATAAAGACTCCGAACGAAATAAATAGTAATTTAGGTTTGCCTGTTTAGAAACGACGACACGTCGCCCATGCATTGTACTGAGTTGGTTAATCTATCGGCAATAGGCTAGTGAAAATATATTTATCCCCCAGCTTACTCATTAAGCAACGCACTAAGGGGTTTCGGCCGGGCAATACAGTAACCTTGCACGTAGTCTATACCCATCATTTGTAACATTGATAGTATTTCATCCGTTTCAACGAACTCTGCAACGGTTTGCATCCCCATAGCCCTGGCGACTTCATGGATAGATTTTACAATGGCTTTGTCATAGTGATCATCGAGCAAATCGCGGACGAAATGACCATCAATTTTGACGAAATCTGCGGGGAACTGTTTTAAATAACTATAAGATGAAAAACCGCTGCCAAAATCATCAAGTGCAAAACGACAGCCTTTAGCGCGAAAATGTTCAATAAAGGCCAACGTACTTTGCAGATTTATAATGGCAACACTTTCGGTTATTTCAAAGCAAATACGATCAAAAGGGATCTGATACTGTTCAAACAGCAGTTGTGTATCCTGTTTGAAGGTTGGGTCGAGCAATGAACTTCCTGATAAATTAATATTACATAAATACAGTTGACTAAGATGTTTTGGCTGCTGCTGCAACCAGCGGAAATAGTGCTTAATTACCCAGCGGTCTATTTGCGGCATTAAGCCATAGCGCTCAGCCGAGTTCAAAAAGCTTCCTGGTGTCACTAGGCTATCGTCTTCAGCCCGCAAGCGTAAGAGCAATTCATAGTGCAAGCCGTTGTCTTGTGGCCCTAATGCTTTAATGGCTTGTTGAAAAAGTACGAAACGGTCTTCTTGTACTGCCCGGCTTAACTGTTTGACCCACTGCACTTCTGCCTGATGATGTTGCGTATCAAGATCATTAGCATCAAACAGCTGTATGCGGTTATGGCCCTTTTGCTTAGCAATGTCGCAAGCAGCATCTGCTTTTTTCAGCACACTGTCCGCAATGCTATCATCTTGCTGGATCTCGGCAATACCAATACAAATGCTGATGGTGTAGACACTATCTTGCCAAATAAAACGCATTTCTCGAATAGCATCCAGCATGCGGTACGCCAACGAAAAAGCTTCGTTCGCATTTTTGCCAGCAAGTAAAACACCAAATTCGTCACTATCAAGTCGGGCCAGCGGGCCATTATGGTGAACTGTGCGTTTTAATACGTCGCTAAGTTGTTTAAGTAGCGTATCACCAGCACAGTGGCTACAACTATTATTGATCAGCTTAAATTGATCTACATCGATATACATTACGCAGCCTTTATCAGAGCCGCTTTGGTCACATAAGCTTTGTAATTGCTGCTCAAAGTAATAGCGATTGTATAATGAGGTGAGTGTGTCATGGTTCGCCAGATAGGCAAGTTGTTCATATGCCAGTTTTTGTTCAGTAATATCGATTACTGAACCATGAACGAAGGCAGTTTTTTGGGCGTTGGAGGCAGAAAGGCGCACAGACATTAACGCCCAAAATGCGCTGTTGTCACCCCGTAAACCTTGGATCTCAAAGTTCTTTTTACTGCCAAGCTCTAACTGTTTCAGCATATGTTGACGTTCACTGGGATCGGCATAAAACCTGGACATCCCTGTTCCTGCAATGGCCTGTTTCAGCTCAGGCAGACTGTTATAGCCAAGAATATCCAGCAGGGCTTGATTTGCGTTTAACAGCGCTCCATCCAATGTTGTGGTAAACATACCCTCAACGGCATTGTTAAAGATATCGCGATAGTGCGCCAGTTCAGTGTTATCTGATTCCGGCAATACGGTTTGAATTTGAAATTTATGCAAGTTAAAACTGGTGAGGGCCAGGCACAGCAGCACCAACGAAAACAGAATAAAAGACCAGTCAAAATTGGCGTGTAAGTAGCCAGCCTGATTCAGAGTTATTAGCAGCGCGCTGATAAAGGTAAATACACAAGCCCAGATAAAACTTTTCGCTTTTTCTTGCCCGCGCAAACTAAGCCGGATTGCCAATAGTAGATTATTACTTAGTACCCAACTAGCAGCAAAAAGTAATAGAAATAATCGGGATTGGCCACTGGTAAACAATGGGCTAAATAACAGTGCTAATGCAATAGCAGTACTGATGTAATGGCATAAGTGCCACCAAAAACCTGAGATGGTGCGCACAGCGTAGCGAACAAACATATTCAAACACAACAAGTTAAAGCCGGCTGCAATATAAAGTATCGCTTGGTTGATCTCGGGGTAGCCCGGCCACAGTAATTTAAACGCCATACCATTTAAGATTGCAATTACCAGTGCGAAGCTAACAAAGAAACCCGCATAATACAGGTAATATTTCGCTTTACTTTGCTGAAGTAAGATCAGGTTGTACAGCGCAAGTAACAATAAAAAACCTTGTAGCAGACCATCTAGCATGGCTTGCTGTTGTTTAGTCGCCGTAAAGCTTTCGACGTCCCATATTAGTAGCTCACTGGGGATAACTGCAGCGTCCTGAATTTTGATAAAAATATCGGTTTCTTCTGCCGGGGCAAGGTTGATATTTACGGCAAAACTGCGATAAGGCAATGCGCGCTCACTGAACGGATAATCGTTGCCGGTGCGACTTAGAAGCGTGATATCTTGATTGTGACGATCTACCTGATAAATTTCAATCTTATCAGCAAGTGGAAAATCATATTCTAAAATTGCCTGTAAGGTGCGAGTATTGCTGTTGCGTAGCCTGGCAAACAGCCATACGGCTTCGCTTTCATTAAATATAAGACGTTTAGTTGATGGGAGCAGGCTGAAACTGTGGTGATAAACCGGATCAGACAATAAATCATCTAGTGTGATTTGTTGGGGGGAAATCTGATAATACACCAGTGGCAACGTTTGCCGGCCATTAAGCTGGCGTTGCAATGTATTAGTCTCGGCATGAAAAGCATGAACGCCAGCGCTGAAGAGCCACAGCAGCAACAATATCCCATGCACGGCGGTTCTCACGTTGTAAACTCCCTTTACCGATAAACGATGTTAATGATTTTCGGCGTAAACAGTAACATAGAGCGAGTAAAGGTGTCAGCAGAAAAAGGCTTTTAGCTATTCTGGGCTAAAAGCCGTGACATAGCCGTATACATGGCTTGAGCATTCAGTGACTTAGGTTATAACTTAAGCAGATAACTAATAATGGGAGACAATCAACATGTTAAAAGGAATATTCATATTGGGGTTGCTGGTAATGACGTCGGTTGTTAATGCTGCAGATATTGAGGCGGGAAAAGCCAAGGCAGCGGTGTGCGCCGCCTGTCATGGCGCTAATGGTATTTCTATCATTCCTGATTACCCTAATTTAGCCGGACAAAAGGTGAGATATCTGCAAATGTCGATTAAAGCTTATCGTGATGGTGAGCGAAAAAACGCGATAATGTCGCCAATGGCGGCCGGTTTAACCGATGCCGATGTTGCTAATATTGCGGCCTATTTTGCCAGTTTACCTGCAGGGGGTTGAGACTCATCTGCGAGATAGTTACAAATTTCGTCAATAAAGTCGGCACCGTAGCGGGCCAATTTAGTTTGCCCTACGCCTGAAATAGCCAGCAAACTGCGATTATCAGTGGGTAGCTGCTGGCTCATCTCTATTAGGCTGGCGTCACTAAAAATAACAAAAGGCGGTACATCATCACGCTGTGCAATGGATTTTCGTAACGCTTTTAACCGGGCAAACAGCGGACGGTCATATTGTTGTTTACTCAGTCGCTCCGGTTCACGTTTTGCGCTTTGTAAGCGCGGTACCGCCAGAGATAATCGGGTTTCGCCGCGCAACACGGTGCGCGCCGCCGGTTTTAGCTTAAGTACGGAGTGGGCAGTAATGTCTTGTTGCAGCAAACCAAAATGAATAAGTTGCCGCAAAATGCTAAGCCAATAATCGTGGCTTACCGCTTTTCCAATGCCCCAGGTTGATAATTTATCATGCCCTAACTCAGTAATTTTTTGCGTTTGCCCGCCCCGCAATACATCAATAACATGATGCATACCAAAACTTTGGCCTACGCGGTAAACACAAGAAAGGGCTTTTTGTGCAAGCTCGGTGCCATCAAACTGTTGGGGTGGTTGCAAGCACGTATCGCAGTTGCCACAGGGTGTTTGGCGTGCTTCACCAAAATAATTTAACAGTACCAGGCGACGGCATGTTTGTGCTTCTGCAAAAGCGGCCATGGCCAAAAATCTCTGCCAACTGACCTCCGCACGTTGTGCATTTTCTTCTGCGTCCAACCAGCGTTTCATCCGCCCAATATCGGCCGGATCAAACAACATCATGGCTTCAGCCGCCACGCCATCCCGACCCGCGCGGCCCGTTTCCTGATAATAGGCTTCTATAGTGCGCGGTAATTCAAAATGCACGACAAAACGAATGTTCGATTTGTTGACTCCCATACCAAAGGCAACAGTTGCCACAATTAATTGGTAGTCATCGCGTTTAAACGCGTCTTGTACGTTGTTGCGTTCATCGCTAGTCATGCCGGCATGATAGGCTGCGGCATTAAACCCGCGCTGTTTGAGCTGCTCTGTAAGTTCATCTACTTTGCGCCTTGATGCGCAATAAACAATACCACTGCTGCCTTCTTGCTGCTGCAGGTAACCGACCAGCTGTTCAACCGGGCGGAATTTTTCTTGTACCGTGTAGCGAATGTTGGGCCTGTCAAAGCTACCCAGGTGCACTAAAGGATGCTGCAGGTTGAGTTGTTGCAGAATGTCTTGCCGGGTAGCAGAATCTGCCGTTGCAGTGAGTGCCATCACCGGAACGGTCGGAAAGCGCTGTTTTAATAACGCCAGTGCCATATAATCCGGGCGAAAATCATGCCCCCATTGTGAGATACAATGCGCTTCATCAATTGCAAACAGGCTTACGCCAACGTCTTGTATGCGCTCTAAAAACTGCGGTTGTAACAAACGCTCTGGGGCAACATAGAGCAGTTTAAGCTCGCCCCTTCTCAGCCGCGCAAACACGTGCATGACCTGCTCCCGCGTTAGGCTACTGTTGACAAACTCTGCCGCAATGCCGTTGGCTTGCAGTGCATCGACCTGATCTTTCATTAGCGACATTAGCGGTGACACCACCACTGTTACCTGTGGCAACATTAAGGCGGGCAGCTGATAACACAGCGATTTACCGCCTCCGGTTGGCATAAGTACAAAGCTGTCCTGACCTTGTAATGCTGCATGGATAACATCTAGCTGACCATCGCGGAATTCACTGTATCCAAAGGCTTGTTTTAACAGCGGTAGCAGATCGTGTATCACTTAAAACCTGTTGATAGCAAAAGTAAGACGCTATTCTAAAGCTAAACCGGAATGACAGAAACAATAAATTACCCACAAAACTTGCCAGAGTAGTTAGCTACGGTAGACTACAGCATAACGCTTATAAGGTCTTACCAGTGAGAATGTGATGCAAAACAATCCATTACTACCCATGCTCAGCCAGATTTTTGATCAAATGCCATTCAATAAGGTGTTAGGGTTAACCGTTACTCGTTTTGCAGAAGAGGGCGTAGAGGTGTGTTTTGGTTGGTCAGAACAGTTGGTGGGCAACCCTGTGCAGAAAATCCTGCACGGCGGTGTTATTGCGTCTGTATTGGATGTTGCCGGTGGCATTATGGCAATAGCGACGGCGCTAGAACGACTTAATGATGTTGAACCTGCCGAGCTGGTTGAAAGGCTAGGTAAAATGAGCACTATTGATATTCGTACGGATTACTTGCGCCCAGGCAGAGGAGTGATGTTTACGGCAACCGCGCGCGTAATCAGAGCCGGTAATAAAGTGGCAGTGTGCAGAATGGAGTTACACAATGAGCAGGGTGTGCATATTGCGCTGGGTACCGGTACCTATTTAGTTGGCTGACCGTTTTTTACCGGTAAGTGTCCTGCCGCTGTGCTGTTAATAAGCGTATAATGCCGGCTTAATCAGCGGAGCGGGCCTGCATGTCTTTAAGTCGTGAACAAAAGCTAGGTGGGATCTTTGCCGCCAGCGCGTATAGTTTGTGGGGATTAGCCCCGCTGTATTTTAAACAAATAGATTTTATACCTGCCACGGAAATTCTGCTGCACCGTATTGTCTGGTCTTTTCTGCTGTTATTGCTTGTGTTGGTTGCGCTTAAGCAAGTGCGCAAGGTTATCGCGCTAATGCGTCAGCCAAAAATATTAGCCTGGTTACTTATATCTGCATTGTTGTTAGGCGGTAACTGGGGCTTGTTTATCTGGGCGGTAAACAGCAACCATATGCTGGATGCCAGCTTGGGTTATTACATTAATCCATTACTAAATGTTTTATTAGGTATGCTATTTCTGGGTGAGCGGCTTAGAAAGCTGCAATGGGCTGCGGTTGGGCTGGCATGCAGCGGAGTACTTATCCAACTTATTACCTATGGCTCTTTGCCCTGGATAGCGCTTACGCTGGCAGGGTCTTTTGCTATTTACGGTTTAATGCGAAAAAAACTGGCGGTAGATGCAATTACTGGGCTGTTTTATGAGTCACTGTTGCTGTTGCCGCTGGCATTGTGGTTTTGGTGGCATTATGCCGACAGTAGCGCAGCTAATTTACTGCAAAATAGTTGGCAGCTGAATAGTTATTTGGTTGCAGCCAGTTTAGTAACAACAGTCCCCCTTTTGTGTTTTATTGCCGGAGCCAGGCGTTTACAGTTGTCGACAATGGGGTTTTTCCAGTATATCGGTCCTAGTTTTATGTTTGTGTTCGGGGTGTGGTTATACCAAGAACCCTTTGCTGCAGAACGGTTAGTAACATTCGCGCTAATTTGGCTAGCGCTACTGGTCTATACCATTGATGCCTGGCACGCTAGTCGTCAGCGCAGGTTACAAACCGGAGTAAGTTAAGGTGTTTGGTATTATGAATGTCGAGGAGATATGTAATGGCTAATATCATAGATTTTATAGCTGTTATCTGGTTTTTTGGGTTGTGGGTCGGCTATACCTTGTTTGCCAAGCATCGGGCAAAATCGGTCAGTTGTCTCTCGTTTGAATTGCGCCGCAAGCGTAACGACTGGATGCAGAACATGTTACTGCGTGATAATAAAATGGCTGATGTGGGGCTTATTTCTACCTTGGAGCGCAATGTAACTTTTTTTGCCTCAAGTACCCTGCTAATCCTTGCTGGTTTACTTACTGCAATGGCGTCTGCAGATAAACTGAGTGTCATGCTAACTAATTTGGTGCCTTGGGCCAGCTATTCAGAGGGCGCAATACAACTAAAACTGTTGCTACTGACTTTTATATTTGTATTTGCTTTCTTTCAGTTTACCTGGTCATTGCGCCAGTATGGCTTTTGCGGCGTGTTAATTGGTGCGGCGCCAGACGGACGGGCAATGGCTGCTGAAGAGCAACAACTGTATGCCAATCGGGCGGCCAAAGTGATTGATCAGGCGGGACACTCGTTTAATTACGGCTTGCGCGCTATTTACTTTTCACTGTCAGCGTTAGCCTGGTTCATTGATCCCATTTTATTCATGGTGGCATCAGTATTGGTTATGTTGGTAATGAAACAACGTGAGTTTCATTCTAAAGTGTTAAAAGCATTAAAAGAATGCTAGTTAAAAATTGCTGGGTTTTGCCGCACAAAACCTGGCTGTTTGCGACCTTGCTTTATGCGGCTGTTGCGCTTAGTTCTGTTTTATTTCAAAGGCTTTTATCACCCGCGATACGCCATCAACATGTCGGGCAATATCGACGGCTTTCGCCGCTTCTTGTGCGGTGACAATACCGAGTAGAAAGACTTCTGCATTTTCTGTGACGACTTTAATATTTAAACCACTTACCTGTTCATCGGCTAACAGCTGACTTTTTACTTTAGTCGATATCCAGCCATCTCGGGTGCGGGTGGTCATTGCGGTATTGTTACCCAATCTAATTTGGTTTTGCACATCACGCACGCCATCAATTCCACTTAGCACCACTTGAGCTTGCTGTCGGGTTTGTTCGCTAGTTGTTTGGCCTGTTAGCAAGATAACACCATTGTAACTGGTTACATTGATGTTGCTGCCTTCGGCTGTTGTTGGGTTATCAGCCAGTGCTCTTTGCGCCTTTAATACCACGTTTTTGTCATCAATTTGGGCACCCAGAGTGCGCCTGTCGTTTGCTGCTGTCATAGCTGTGGCGCCACCGGCTACCACTGCCGCAGCACAACCTTGTAACAATGCCAGCAGTGTGCAGGCGCAAAGCAGCTTTACGGTATTCATAGCTCTCCTTGTTGCGGAAATAGGGTCATATCAATTAGCTCACATAAGCTGTGAAGTAAAAAGGTATAACATTCAAAAATGCGTGCCCGCCGATGAGCCGGCACTTTTAATTCAACGTCTTGTTGGTTTAGTAGCCCAGACAGTTCGCCACTACCATCCACGGTTAACGCAATAACTTTCATGTCGTTGGTTAATGCAGCTTCGACCGCTTTAATTAAACTGGGTTCACTTCCTGTGATGGAAACGACCAACAATACATCATTGCTATTACCGATGGCTTTAATTTGTCGCGCCAGATAATCCAGCTGATGACTGTGCTGCAGGCTGTTGTTATGTTGTTGCAATGCTATAGCCGGCAGGCAGGGGCGTTCTGTTTCAAATTGATCTAACAGAAGCTGAGAGAAATGGCATGCTAATGCATGTGTAGCGCCATCACCACAACAAATGACTTTGCCACCGCTAACCAGGTTATTAACTATAACGAAGGCGGCATTTTCAAGTGGTCCTGACAGGCTTTCTCCGGCTGCGATCATGGTTTGAATATTTTCGCTAAAAAGCTGGCGAATATGTTCTTGCATCAGGTTATCCTGCTTGTTGTGCTATTGAGTAATGGCATTTTTTATCCAATGATACTGATAAGGTGCTTGACCTTCTATGGCGATAACATCAAGCCTACAGGCCTGCTCTGTTAATTTGTGCTGTTGTAAATACCAACGACTGGCACGTAATAATTTTTGTTGTTTACTTACCGTTACCGCTGCTGCAGCGCCACCAAACGCGTTGCTTGCACGGTATTTTACTTCGACAAACACCAGGCAGACACCGTCTTGCATAACCAAGTCGATTTCGCCTGCCTTGCAACGAAAGTTCTGCTGCAGCAAAGTCAGGCCCTGACGCTGTAAATAGTCCAGCGCTAGCTGCTCGTAAAGTTGGCCTAGCGTATTCATTGCCTGTTAGGGTTCCTGCAGCGGCCGTAAGCGGTTATTACGATAACTTGCCCAACTTAGTTGGCGCACTATGCTGCCATTGTTGTTAAGACGTAATTGCCCCGTTAAGCCGGAAAACACCGTCGCAGGTACTTGCTGTTGCTGTCGTAGGCTACCAATCAATTGGTAGGCATCATAGCCCATGGCAAATAATCGCTGCAGGGCTTCGTCTTGTTCCGGAAAGAGTTGCTGATATTGTTGGCGCAGTACGCTACTGCTTCTCTCCCCCAGCATCCAGGGCATTTCTGTAAATGTCAGACCGTTGAGGTCACGTTGGTCTGTTGTATCTAAGCCGGTGCTGTGGCTGCGCGAGCTGGCGTAGACAGGAAGTCTGGGCGCAGTTTCACTAACCGACACATCGATAAAAGGTTTAAATAATTGAGTCTGTACCGGATCAGCAATTAAATAAATAGCATCAATGTCCAACCGGCTGTGCGGGTCTGCTTCAAGCTTTTGCGGCATTAAATTGCTGATTTGTGTCACCCTTTCGCGGCTGCGGTCGGTTTCCAGTAAGCGGCTAATCAAGTTTTCCAGCTCTTCTTTACTGCTAAATTGGTGTTGTTCTACTGCCGTATTGCCTAATTGTTGCCACTGCGCGGTAAAACGCTGCTGCATGCGCAAGCTAACGTTGCTAGCCGCACTTATTACCACTGGGCGTTGGTAGTTTTTTTGACTAAACAACTGAGCCATTTGTGCGGCTTCATCATCCATGCTTAACGCGAAATAAAAGTGTTCTGGTTTCGCATCATAGTTGCTGTCTTTATTATTTAAAAACAACGTTGGCCAGTTCCAGTCAGTCAACTGACTAATACTGTCTACCTGCTCTTTTAGCAAAGGGCCGATAACAAATTCAGCCTGTGCCTGACTAATTTGCTGCTGAATTTCAACGGCGCTTTGTTGGCTGTCAATAAACACCAGATTGGCAATACCCTGATTTGTGGCCGCAGCTAAAATACCGTATTGCAAAGCTTGCGCATGAGGCCTGAACTGACCGCTAAGTGGCAAAACAACGGCAACACGTTGAGGTTGATAAGGTTTTAAGTGGATAAGTTGTTGCACTCCAGCCGGTAAGTGCTCAAGCGCGGGTAAAGTAGGATAGCGACGCTGCCAGTCAGCGAAAGCTTGTTGTAATGCCTCTGGCTGGCCTATATGACGCCTACTTAACTGCGCTAAGCTTAACCAGGCAGCAGTATTATAACTTGCATCAGTAGCTAAGGTTTCCAACTGACTGTCACTGAGGGCAGATAGGTTTTGCCACAATAGATCCGGATACTGTGGGTAAAGCAGCAACGCATCCTGCTGTTGTTCTAACTGCAACAACGTGCGACACGCTGCTAAATAGCGTAACTGGTTACTGTGCTGCTGGCTAATCAACCATAAAAACTCCGCTTTGTCCGCGACGGGAACATTGTCTGTATCGGTATTTTCTAGTAGCAATGACAGACTTTGTTGCTGGTTTGTCGCCAGGTAAGCTTTTAGCAGCAATAGGGTATTTTGCTGAACAATAGGCTTATGGTTGCTGTGCTTTAAATTTTCAGTAATTGCCAGTGCTAGCAGGTAATCTTCATCAATTAGCGCTTGTCGGGCAGTTTTAATTAAATGTTCTTGCTGAGATACCTGTTGATAATTGCCTGCCAGTTGATACATTTCCCTGGCTGACAGCTGCTGTGGTTGTGGTGTTGCTGCTGAAGTAACTGGGAGGTTCTCAGTTAACGGCGGTTTGACTGGCCCCTGAGCGCAACTGGTCAGAAGGCCGCCAAGGCAGATAAATAACACGGGCTTTAATTTGCTGGAAGTCACAATGCACAGTACCATAGCGAAACAATGGTCTTATCTTACTGAGACTGCCGGTTAAGCTCAATTAAATAGCGTACATTAATCACGAAATGGCAAAAGATAACGGTTTTTTATATGTAGTGGCTACGCCAATAGGCAATCTGGACGATATCAGCCAGCGTGCTATTGACACCCTAAAGCAAGTTGATTGGATAGCGGCCGAAGACACCCGCCATACCGGGCGCTTGCTGTCGCATCTGGGTATTAGTGCCAAAACTATTGCCCTGCACGACCATAACGAAAAACAACGTGCAGCGAGCATTATTTTAAAATGTCAGGCTGGTGAAAGCGTGGCGCTGGTATCTGATGCCGGTACGCCACTTATAAGCGATCCCGGCTACAGTTTAGTTCGCCAGTGCAGAGAGGCGGGAGTTCGTGTAATACCTATCCCCGGACCTTGCGCGTTAATTACCGCACTGTGTGCCGCTGGTCTACCCACTGACAAATTTCACTTTATTGGTTTTTTATTGCCGAAGAGCCAACAGCGACAGAATCAGCTGGCCGATGTGCCTGCAGGCGTTGGCACCATAATTTGTTACGATACCGCGCGGCGTATTAAAGACACCTTGCAGGATGTCACCGCAGTATTTGGCAACGATCGCGAGCTGGTGCTGGCCAAAGAACTGACTAAAACCTTTGAACATTTGGAATACGGTACCGCAGCGCAGATAACGGCTTGGCTGGAACAAGACCCACAGCGATGTCAGGGCGAAATGGTGCTGATGATTGCACCAACACCCAAAGCCGACAGCGAAATCAGTGATGCTGCGCAAACGACACTTAAACTGCTGTTAGCCGAGTTGCCGCTGAAGAAAGCCGCTGCGCTGACCGCTGACATTCATGGTATGAAAAAGAACGCCTTGTACAAACTGGGCTTGCAATGGGCTGGTGAAACGGAATAAAACCGGTATAATCGCCGCCGTGAGTCGGCCAAGACAATCGCTGCCTGTGAAAACAGGGGGAGGAAAGTCCGGGCTCCACAGGGCAGGGTGCCAGGTAACGCCTGGGGGGCGTGAGCCTACGACCAGTGCAACAGAGAGCAAACCGCCGATGGCCCGTACGCAAGTTCGGGATCAGGTAAGGGTGAAAGGGTGCGGTAAGAGCGCACCGCACGGCTGGCAACAGTTCGTGGCACGGTAAACTCCACCCGGAGCAAGATCAAATAGGCCCCCTTTGGCGCGGCCCGCGTTGGGGGCGGGTAGATTGCTTGAGGCTTAAGGTGACTTAAGTCCTAGAGGAATGATTGTCACTCTGGCAACAGAGCACAGAACCCGGCTTAACGGCCGGCTCACACTTTTATATCAGTGACTTAATAGTCGCCAAAGCCTTTTTTGGGCGCTTTTGGTAAGGCTTGCTGGGTTATATTCAGCATAATGTCTTTTTGCTGCTCTCCTGCTCTAATGCTTATGTCTTGTGGTAACTGTGGTTGTTTCTGCCACGGATGCCATACTGCGAGCTGAAAATCTGCTTCGGGTATATCGTTAAAATGCGCTTCGCCATTGGCATCTGTCATGACACTAAACCGGCTGTGACTAACGTAAATGTATGCCAGCATATTATCGTGAATGTTACAGCCCAGTGTTACCACACCTGCTTGATCAAACAATACCGGCGCTTCTGGCTTGCCTGCATATAAACGCAGTTCAAAAGCTTTGGTTTTGGAGAAAGAATAAACATGGTGTCGGGTTTTGTCTAAATTTGGAAATTCAACTAAGGTTCCTTGCGGCACAAGACTAACAAAAGGCTGGAAGTTTAAGTCTTGTTGAATCACCTGCGCGCCAGCCGGCTCTGGCACAGCAGGATATTGATTGTTTATCAGCTCTATCACCGTATAAGGTAATGGTTTTTGCTCTGCATCAATAACCTTTATATGCAGTGTTGCTGCAGCGACATGCCAAGAAAATAAAAACAGGATAAGTGTTATTAACTTTTGCATAGTTAGGCTTGTAGTTGCTGAATAATGCTTCACGATAGTACATTTGTTGCATAAAAGCACCGAAAACATCCAAGAGGTTGTCGATGATAAAACCCAATACTCGCTGCATATGTGCTTTGTTTTGTTGTCTACCGTTATACGGTGCTGCAGCCGTTGAGTTAATGATTAGTGCTAAAGGTGAGGCGTATCTTTCACAAACGGAACCTAATGCGCTCGTAAACAAAACCTGGTTTAACCGTGGCACCGGACAGCTTGATTATGCTGAACAGGCAATCGGTTTGGGGCCGCAATATGTCGCTATTGATGCGCTAACAGACAGTGCATTTTCTGCGCGAGTGCATGCGCAGTGGCATGCTAAGCCAGAAGCTGGAGCATCGGTAACTGAAGCCTGGTTAAACTGGGCGCCATTGCCGGTGGCGGGCTATCGTTTACGGGGGAGGCTGGGGTACTTTTATCCACAATTGTCATTGGAAAATACCGATACCGCATGGACATCACCTTACAGCAGTACCTTTTCTGCCATTAATAGTTGGGTGGCGGAAGAAGTTCGGGCGCGTGGCGGTGAGCTGAGTATAAGCCGGCCTGGACGTTTTTTTAACGCCAACCATAGTTGGACCGCCGTGCTTGGCGCGTTTCAGGGTAATGATCCGGCTGGAACCATTTTAGCCTGGCGCGGCTTTGCATTGCACAATTTACAGACCGGTTTGGGCGAGCGGGTTAACTTTGCCAGATACCCCAGTTTTCAAGTTGATCCTCTGACATTACAACCTGCTTGGGTTGAACCCACCCGAGAGTTAGACCACCGCACCGGCTATTATGTGGGGCTGCATTGGGAACATCTGCAGCAAACGCGTGTTAGAGCCTACTATTATGATAACAAGGGCGATCCGCTAGTGTTTCGGCACCAGCAATATGCCTGGCGCACTCGTTTTAGCAGTGTCGCAATACAACATGTGATTAATGACGACTGGCAACTCGTTGGGCAGTGGTTACAAGGCGATACGTTAATGGGGCCAAGTGTGGTAGCTGCCGATTTTACCGCCTGGTTTTTACTGGCACATTGGCAGCATGGCGCACTTAATGCGACCGTGCGATATGATGATTTTAACGTGGATGACAAGGACAATATTCCCACTGACAACAATAGCGGTAACGGCCAGGCGATGCTGCTGGCGCTTGGTTATAGTGTTAATGACCACCTTAATGTTGCACTGGAACATGTACGGCTAAATAGCGAGCAGCAGAATCGTCAGCAGCAATGGCTCTGGCCTGCAAAGCAACGGCAGTCGTTGACAAAATTAGTGCTTACGTGGCGGTGGCAATAAAAAAGCCCGCGCAAAGCGGGCTAAAGACCAGGAACAGCTTGAGTTTGAGGTCATCCATGACGCAGCATTACCCGTTCAGTAAACGCTAAACGGGTAATGTTTGTTACATAAACTTATATTCAACTAACAAGGTATAAGCGCGTCCACGTGGATCTGCTATACGAGGTTCCCATCCTGCTCCCGCAGCAAAATCGTTTTGGTGTGCGGTAAATGGTGGGTCTTCATCAAATAAGTTTTTAATACCAAAGGTCATGCTCAAATCGTCGATACCTTTGTAGGTAACGCTGTAGTTATAGGTGACATAGGTATCTACTTTAGGATCCCAGCCAGATGGCACATAGCTTTCATTACGCACACTTACTGGTAGCTCATCGTTATAACCATCACGGTACAGTTGCGTTAGGCTGTGGCTCCAATCGCCATGAGCATAGCTAAAGTTGAGCGTGTGCTTCCATTTAATTGGTAGGTTGTAATAGCGTACATACTCACCAACCAGATTTTCACTGTATGGTAAGCTATCGATACCTTTACTTTTAAAGGTGTCTATATAGCTACCGTTTAGGTTTACCTTCCACGCTCCACCGGCGAGTTCCCCGGTTAAGTTAGCGTCAAGTTCAATACCGCGAGTTAAAGTACCCCCCGAGTTGATATAACGACGGTCTATCGCCACGATGTCGCCTTGCCCATTGCGGATCCAGTTCGCTGTAAACAAGTCATAGTTTTCAATCAATACGTCACGCGGTGCTGAACGAATAGTGTCAGTGCGTTCAATTTCCCACCAGTCGATACTGATATTGAAGTAATCAACCGGAACCACCACAAATCCAAAGCTCTTCTGCTCAGACTCCTCCGGTGAAAGGTCTTCTTTACCACCGAAAATTTCTACTGGTTGAATACGCTCGCAGCCAGCAATATTTTCATCCGCAACGCCCCCCGGACAAGTAGCTGGGTCTGCCAGATCTAAACCGGTGTACTGTGATTCCGTTACACCATTGAACAGTTGATTAAACGACGGCACCTTAAAGCCAGTACTAAAGGCACCACGGAACATTAATTCCTCGATTGGGCGATAACTAAACGATAATTTAGGATTAGTGCTGCTACCAAAACCATCGTATTTGTCATATCGACTGGCTAAGGTGACATCTAAATTATCTAATATCGGGAAGTATACTTCGGCAAACACTGCTTTGATGTCGCGGCTTACTTTGTCTAAAACGTTAGCATTATCAAACGGGGCATTAAAGACTGGTCTCAGTTCAGCGCGTTCATCACCGTTAAATTTAAACTCTTCACGGCGAAGATCTACACCGGCTGCCATCATGATGTTGCCACCGGGCAGGCTGAAATTCAGCTCACGAGAAAAAGTGGCGTCTATCTGTGTCATGATAGACTCACCGCCATACAATTTAACACCGTATGCTGACGCGCCTTCTAATGCAGCCATACCTGCTGCAGACTGGCTTTGCCCTGGTAGCAAGAAAGGATTAATTAGGCCACTGCCCAGAACTTGCTGCAACTCTGCAGTGTAATGATAACCGGTACCCAAGGTTGAATCAGACTCGCTGGATGCGCGTGAAATACCAATGTTGTAATCCCAGTCGGCTATTATGCCTTCGAAAGCCGCTAGAAAACGATATGCCTTTGTTGTGGTATCTATTTCACGCGGGCCACATGCTATACAGCGCCAACGGTAAGCTATGCGTTCACCGTAGTTAAGCTGATCTGCGCCAAAGTAACCGGACAATGCATTATAAATAGCGTCATAAGACTCACCGGTACTAGGATACCAAGCATCGGGGCCAAAGGTTGAACCTGGCGAAATTTGATTCGGTTCAAAGGCTTTACTCACATCGACTTGTGATGCAACAAACTCCAGCGTTGCTATATGAGATTCAGCCAATTTAAATGTGGCACGACCGATAAAGTCGATGCTTTCTTGTGGCTGTTGGATACGGGCTGCTGCCGGATAATCATAAGCACAGGCATAGCGTGACGATTCAGAATTCCAAAGTTTATGATCGTAAGGCCCCATTAAATCGCCACCGGTTTCACAACCCGCTGCGCCTGGTAAATCCAGAATATTAATGGCGGTAACAGATTGTCCATCAAGCGGGTCAATTAAGCCGGTACCAATTAAATTGGCTTGAGAAGAACCACGATTAAATACCGTAGCAAAAGGTGTTCCTCTAGTATCGGGTGACAGACCGCGGTTAGGCTGGAAGGTGGTAGAAAAGTCTCGATCATTACCCGCTAATACTTCATTTTTTTTGTAAGACAGAGTGCCGAATACGTTCCAACCATCTTTATTAATGTCACCGGTACCAAATAACACATTAGTACGGAAGATATTGCCACCACCAGCTTCGGTATGATCGACGAAAGCCGACGCTTCGGCACCGGTATAATCTTTCTTGGTGATAAAGTTAATAACGCCGCCGATAGCATCGGTACCGTACACTGCCGAGGCACCATCTCGTAATACTTCAACCCTTTCCAATGCGGCAAACGGTATAGAGTTTAAATCTACTGAACGACCCTTCAAGCCATGAGTCGCAACACGGCGACCATTTAGTAATACCAGTGTGGCATCAGATCCCTGCCCACGCAGGTTGGCACCAGACACACCGTTATTCCCGCGTTGCTCTTCAGATACAATGCCACCATTGCTGGCTAGGTTATCAGACGAGTTACCTGCAATGTTCATTTGTAATAGCAATTGTTCAGCAGACGTAATACCTGCTGCGTTAATGTCTGCGCGGCTAAATACCGTAATGGGCAAATCACCTTCGAGTGCTGTTCGTTTAATACTGGAACCTGTTACCCGGATCCGTTCAACTTTGACGTCAGCTTCAGAGGTGTCGGTTTGCTGAGTTGTCTCTTGGGCAAATACTTGTGTGCTTAAGCCTGCAAGGGCTAGTGCTTGGACGAGCTTATTCAACTTCATCACTTTCTCTCCTGGAGTTGCATTGTTCTGTTTTTATACTGGCGTTGCGTTACCCGGGTCTGTCTGCCCGCTTAAGAGTGTGTACAGCATGTCTATTTTCTGCACAAAATTAACATAGCAATATTTCTTTCCTTTTGAAAATAATTTATGCTTAATTTTTAAAAAATTTGGAATATTTCATTCCTTGACACTATTTTTGATTTATTGCCTTATGTTGTACTGGTTAGTTTGGCTGAAGAGCCAAACAGGAAAAGTGATACACATAAACGTCAGAAGGAGGGGGCATGAGGTTAATAGTGTGGTTATTGTGCAGTTGCTGCACTTTTACTCAGAGCACGGTGTTTGCGAATCAGTTTAGTTCTGATGTGCCTTTGCTGCAAAAAACCTTTTTAAAGAGCCAGTTTTGGCTGGCAGCATTGCCCGACGCCGACAGAGTGCTGCTCACTTCAGAGCAAGTAGCTGCGCGTAATAAGCAAACTTTTGCGCTACAACCCCAAATGCAGTTGCTTGCTGATTTACCGGCGCATTACAGTCAGGAGGATTTGCGTAAAATTATCCGCACAGTTAGCGCTGAACCGTCTAGCACCCGGTTTTATGAAGATGGTACAGCACTTATCGCTAAGCATTGGCATGCTTACCTGCGATTACTCGCACTGGACGAGATAAAAGCACAAAACGTGATCCAGTTTGGCTTAATTGTTAAACGTACGGCGTTACGTGCCTTTCCTACTGAAGACCGCGTATTTAATGCAGAAGGAAATAAAGATTTAGATCGTTTTGCAGAAACGGCATTATTTCCAGCAGATGCAGTGGCAGTGTTACATCACAGTAGTGACAAACAATGGCGTTTGGTACGAAGTTATAACTATACCGGTTGGGTGAAAACGGCAGATATTGCTATTGGTAATAAGCAACAGGTACTGGAGTTCACTGAGCAACAACCGTTTTTAGTTGTCACCGGTGCCAAGGTGCATACGGCTTTTACGCCAGAGCAACCTGAGGTGTCTGAACTGCAATTTGATATGGGTATAAGATTGCCATTACTGAATGCGTCAGACACCGGTGTGATGGTCAATGGTCAAAACAGCGCTGCTAGCTACATTGTCAAGTTGCCGCAGCGTAATGCTGCAGGCCAACTGGTGTTTATGCCGGCTCTCATACCACTAAGTGCAGATGTTGTGCAGGGCTATTTGCCGTTCACGGAGCAAAATATTATTAAGCAGGCATTTAAATTTTTAGGTGAGCGTTACGGTTGGGGGCACGATTACAACGGCCGGGATTGCACGGGCTTTATTTCCGAAATTTTTCGCAGCATGGGGCTGTTGATGCCACGCAATTCGTCAGAACAAGGTATGGGAACATATGGCCAAAATATCCGTTTTAGTGCACAAAGCGAGCAGGCTGAAAAGCGGGAGGCGCTAAAGTATGTGCAACCTGGTGACCTATTCTATTTTCCCGGTCATGTCTCATTATATTTAGGCCGGTTGGATGACCAACCGTTTATGATCCACGACGTAAATACGCTTATTTACCCAAAGCAGAATGGCGATGTGTATCGTGGGAAGCTAAATGGTGTTTTTGTTACGCCATTACTGCCATTAAATGCTAATGCTGAGCAGTCATATTTAGACGCGCTCTATGCTATTAAATCACTGCGTTAATCGAGGCCACAATGATTATAACTGACATAAAACTGGGTATGTTGCGTGTGCCATTAAAAACGCCGTTTAAAACGGCACTGCGTACGGTTAATGCTATTGAGGACGTCGTTGTTATGGTTATCACCGACACCGGTCATATTGGCTATGGCGCAGCGCCCGCTACGGCGGTGATTACCGGTGACATTCATGGTTCTATAATTGAAGCTATTCGTACTGTAATAAAACCCAAGCTGATTGGACAGCCTGTCGCAAGCCTGAACTATATCGTGCGCCTGATTCAAAGTTGTATTATGAAAAACTACAGTGCTAAAGCGGCAGTTGAGATGGCAGTTTATGATTTGTTTGCCCAGTCATTTAATGCGCCACTTTATAAAATCTTGGGTGGTGGCGTGCCTAAAATTACCACTGATATTACCATTAGCGTTGATTACATCGACAAGATGGTAGCCGATTCGTTAGACGCTATTGAACGCGGGTTTGAAACACTTAAAGTAAAAGTGGGCAAAGATATTGGTGTCGATATAGAGAGGGTAAAAGCCATTTACGCTGCGGTGGAAGGCAAAGCACTGATCCGGCTGGATGCAAACCAAGGCTGGAGTGCAAAAGAGGCAGTGTATGCACTACATAAGTTAGAAAGTGACGGAGTGCGGTTAGAGCTAGTTGAACAACCGGTAAAAGCCTATGACTTGGATGGTTTGAAATACATTACCGAGCGGGTACACACGCCAGTGATGGCTGACGAAAGTAGTTTTGGCCCAAGAGAGGTCATAGACCTTATTAAAATGCGCGCAGCCGACATCATCAATATTAAACTGATGAAAACCGGCGGTATTGCCAATGCTATTAAGATTGCTGATATTTGTTCATTCTACGATATGCAGTGCATGATCGGTTGTATGCTTGAAGGCAGTATCAGTGTGGCTGCAGCGGTACATGTGGCGGTAGCTAAATCCGATGTAATAACGAAAATTGATTTAGACGGTCCGTCACTATGCCTGTTTGATCCGGTAAAAAGCAGTGTCAAATTTAATGATGCTGATATCACTATTGAGGATGCACCCGGATTGGGTATCACCGAAATTGACGGCCTTGAAATGTTACCTTAATTAGGTGAATAGCGTAATTCAAGCAGTCTAAGGCTGCGCCAAAATATTAAGTAGCTTGCTGTTTTCTTCCAATTGATGGTCATTATTTTGTTGCTGACAAAGCAACAGATAAAGAATATGACACAGATGTTGTTGTGCCAACTGTACCAATATTGGATTTATTCGTACATTCTCATCTCCACTAAGGGCAAACAAGGCCTGATCGGCTGCTACGCTTAAGGCATTTGTTTTGAAGCTGGTCAGGCTTATAACAGGAATTTGGCGTTGCTTGGCGTAACGCGCCAGTTTGAGCAAATCTGCATTCTGTCCTGATTCAGAAACGAGTAAAACAATGCTTTGCGGGCTTAACATACTCGCCATTTGCAACGCGATTGCGGGGTCGCTGTGCAATAACGCCAGTTTGCCTAATTGCAGTAATCTAAACTGCATATCGTGCGCCACGATACCCGATTTGCCATAGCCAGCCAGTAACACGTTGTCTGCTTTAGCGAGCATATCCGCAACCTCTAACAAGGTTTTTTCTGCGTTAATTTCTAAAATACCGCGTAAGTGGCTTTGCAAACTAAACTGCAGCTGTTCAACCATCGCAGTTAAGTTATTTTGTACTTGCCGGGGTTCAGCGCTATCACGTTGCAATGTTGAAGCCGTAATCACCGCTTCGTTGACGGCCAGCTTTAGATCAGGATAGCCCTTATAGCCCAGTTTTTGGCAAAACTTAACCACGCTGGACTGACTAGTTCCCACTGCATCTGCTAACTGCTGTGATGAATAGTCGCGAAGCAAATTGGCGTTATCCAGAATAAAATCTGCCAGCTTGCGTTCAATCACAGACATTTGTTGCAGCATGCCGCGGATTTTAAGTAAACACACCATTGATGAAAGTCCTGTACCGGCTAGCGGTAATAGCAAGAATTTGTTATTAAAGCTTGTATTCAGTATTGAATAATTTATTCCATGTTGGCAAGTTAGTGCAGAAAAAACCAGCAGAAAGTTAAGTGCTGTACATAAAAACAGGGCTATTTTGTATCGCTTTTGATCTGCCTCCACTTTTTCCCACCAAAATCATCACCTTTGCTGCAGCGCTTATTTTTACTGTGTTCGCAATCGATCAATCCATCAGTTTTTACCTTGACAATGGCTAAACCTGCACCCTAAACTGTATCGTTGTGGGGATTTGTGGGTAATAGTGGATCATTTTGGAATTACCGACAAACTAAAGCTAAATTTTATCGCACAGGAAGCTTATGTTTCGTGGCTCATTTACGTTGACACTGGACGAGAAAGGACGGTTAGCGCTACCCGCGCGCTACCGTGAATTTCTGCTGTCTGATTGTCAGGGCCACCTGGTTTGTACTGTAGATATTCATGATCCCTGCTTATTGTTATATCCGCTGGCTGAGTGGGAAGAAATAGAAGAAAAACTCAAACGCTTATCCAGTTTTAACCCTCAAGAACGCAGGTTGCAACGCGTTCTACTGGGCAACGCTGCTGACTGCGATATGGATAAAAGCGGGCGTATATTATTGCCTGCACTACTGCGTCAACACGCAGGCCTAAGTAAAGGTATCCGTCTGGTTGGCCAATTAAACAAATTTGAAATCTGGGACGAAACAACCTGGCATGACCGTCTAGCTGCAGATATTGCATTGGAACAGGCTCAAGCCGGAGAAGTGGAGCTATCAGATCGATTACAGGATTTTATACTGTAAATGAACGCAACGGCGCATATTTCAGTTTTGCTCGAAGAAGCATTAGAAGGCTTAGCGATAAAGCCTGACGGCTGTTATTTGGACGGTACTTTTGGCCGTGGCGGCCACAGTCGTGCCATATTGGCGTTACTGGGTACCAATGGCCGGTTGTTTGCTATAGATCGCGACCCCACCGCGATAGCTGCTGCCGAGATGTTTAAAACCGATAGTCGTTTTCATATCACACACAGCCCCTTTGCCGCCCTGGCAACGATTGCTGAACAACTGCACATCAACGGTGCATTGGACGGTATTTTACTTGATCTTGGTGTGTCATCCCCACAGCTTGACGACGCAGATCGAGGCTTTAGTTTTATGCGCGATGGTCCATTAGACATGCGCATGGATCCCAGCTCAGGTATGAGTGCTGCAGATTGGTTAGCCAAGGCCGACGTTGAGGATATCAGTTTTGTTTTGCGTGAATATGGTGAGGAGAAATTTGCCTGGCGTATTGCGCAAGCCATAGTTGCTGCCCGTGTCGAGACGGCTTTAACCCGTACCGCTCAGTTAGCAAAGCTAATTAGTGACACTGTGCCAAAAAGTAATAAAGAGAAAAAACACCCGGCCACCCGCAGCTTCCAGGCTATTCGTATTTATATTAACAGTGAGCTGGAGCAAGTAAACCAAGCTTTGCATGCCGCTATGCAGGTGTTAAAACCAGGCGGCAGGTTGGTTGTAATCAGCTTCCACTCGTTGGAGGATCGCCTCGTAAAACAATTTATGCGCCGTTACTCCAAAGGTGAGCCAATACCGCGTGGTATTCCGCTAACTGCAGCACAAATGAATCAACGTACTGAGCTCAAACTGATTGGTAAAGCGATTATGCCGTCAGAGCAAGAGCTATTGGCTAACCCGCGAGCACGCAGTGCCGTGCTTCGCATCGCGCAAAAGCAGAGCCATGAGTAGTATTAGCCTGCACCGCCTCATTGCACAAGACTGGCGCCAGCATGGCTGGGTGGTTTTACTGCTATTTGCCTGCGTTGTATCGGCTTTAATTGTGGTGCATTTCGCTCATTTAAACCGTCAGCTTACTATTGCACAAGACACGTTATATCAG
Source organism: Rheinheimera baltica (assembly GCF_030731985.1). Classification (NCBI taxonomy): domain Bacteria; kingdom Pseudomonadati; phylum Pseudomonadota; class Gammaproteobacteria; order Chromatiales; family Chromatiaceae; genus Rheinheimera; species Rheinheimera baltica. The sequence goes on along the minus strand of NZ_JAPJDY010000002.1, from coordinate 418,487 downwards.
CAGCGAGACCAGTTAGATATTGAATGGCGCAATTTAGTGTTAGAGCAGCGTGCGTTGGCTGAGCATAGTCGGGTTGAAGATATCGCCCGCAACCGTTTACAGATGTTACGCCCGTCTGGTGAGCGTGATATCGCGGTAACTGTACCATGAACAGGGAAAAGAAAGTACCTCAAGCAAAAGCCAGAACGGTGCCTTCAGTACTGGGATGGCGTTTTGCTTTTGTGTTGCTGAGTCTGGCGGGCGTATTTACGGCCTTAGTGGTGCGTGCTGCCTGGTTGCAGGTAGTCGAGCCCGATATGCTGGTTAGCCAGGGCGACATGCGCAGCCTAAGGGTAGAAGCTGACACCGTAATGCGAGGCATGATTACCGACCGCAACGGTGAAGAGCTGGCGATTAGTATTCCGGTTGAAGCCATCTGGGCTGATCCTAAAGTAGTTATTGAGCGCCACGCCAGTACAGATGAACGACGCTGGTATGCACTAGCTGACATTTTGCAAATGACGCCGGCACAACTGCTAGACAAAATTGGCGATAATCCGCAGCGACGGTTTGTTTACCTGCAACGCCAGGTCAATCCAGCCGTAGTGGAATACGTCAAAAAACTTAAAGTACCGGGCATATACTTCCGCCAGGAATCGCGTCGCTACTATCCTGCTGGCGAAGTTACTGCACAGCTGATTGGGTTTACTAATGTTGACGATGTCGGCGTAGAGGGCATTGAGAAGCGTTATGACGAGCTCTTAACGGGCACCGCCGGACGTAAAGTATTTCGTAAAGACGCCAAAGGCCGTGAAATAGAGGTGTTAGAACGAGCACAAGCACGCGAACCCGGTAATTTACAGTTGAGCATTGACCAACGTATTCAAACGGTGACTTACCGTGAATTGAAAAAGGCCGTATTGTCTTACGGCGCAACCTCTGGCTCTGCAGTGGTGGTTGATGTACAAACAGGTGAAGTGCTGGCGATGGTAAATAGCCCATCATTTAACCCCAATAACCGAGGTAACACACCCACCTATTTATTTCGCAATCGGGCTATTACCGATACGTTTGAACCGGGCTCAACGATGAAACCGTTGGCGGTACTTAGTGCATTAGAATTTGGTGCAACGTCATTAGATGCGCATGTTGATACTAATCCTGGGTATATCCGTGTTGGAGGCAGTTGGGTACGCGATGGTGTAAACAATAAGGTTCTTGATTTAACAGGTATTATTCAGCGCTCCAGTAATGTGGGCGTAAGCAAACTGGTGTTGTCAATGCCAGTAGAGCATGTGTTAAGCCTGTACGCTAACATGGGATTGGGTGTGGACACTGGTCTTGGCTTAAACGGCGAAAGTAGCGGCATGTTGAGCCACCGCAACCGTTGGTCAGATCATGAACGGGCTACTTTGTCTTTTGGCTACGGCTTGTCAGTAACCGCCGCGCAGTTGGCCCGGGTTTATGCCACCATGGCCAATGGCGGAAAGAGTATGCCGCTGACCATTCTAAAAAATAACGAGTCATTCCCGGCTGAGCAGGTGCTAGATGCAAAGTATGCTGCTGCAATGTTGGAGATGATGGAAGCGAATATTCTACCTGGCGGCACAGCAACTAAAGGACAGGTAAAAGGCTTTCGTGTTGGCGGTAAAACAGGCACAGCTCGTAAGGCGATTGCAGGCGGCTATGGCGAGGACTATGTCGCATCTTTTGCTGGCGTAGGGCCGATTTCAAATCCAAAAATTGCTTGTGTCGTGGTGATAAACGAACCTGCGGGTGATTTTTATCATGGCGGCGAAATTGCGGCGCCAGTATTTGCCAACATTATGGGTGCGACGTTACAGCTGTTGAATCTGACACCAGACGCAGCAAGCCAGCCGCGTGTTTCCGCACTTGCAGGAGATCGCCATGCCGGTTAACAGTAAAGCCTGGTTAGGATTATATTGTAGTGCGGCCCCCGACTGTTCGCTAAATCAATTGCAGCTGGATAGTCGAAAAGTGGGCGCCAATGATGTGTTTTTAGCCCTACCCGGCATACATAGCCATGGCAAAGAGTTTATATCGCAAGCTCTGTTGCAAGGCGCGGCGCTGGTGCTCACAGATGAAGGTGAGTATAACGACGGCAGAGTGCTGGTTGTACCTGATCTAATGCAGCTTCTGCCAGCGTTGGCGGCCAGCTTTTATCAGCAACCAGCGCGTCATTTACAGCTTGTTGGAATTACCGGGACTAATGGTAAATCAAGCACCGCATTTTTTGTAAATCAACTGGCCGAGCAGCTGGCACAAAAAGCGGCGGTAATTGGAACACTGGGATATGGCCACTGCAGTTCGTTGACGCCACTTCCCAATACCACACCGCATTATGTAGACATTCAACGTATTTTGGCGCTTTGCACAACTGATAAAACCAAGTTAGTCGCGATGGAAGTGTCGTCTCATGCTTTGGTACAGCAACGTGTAGCCGGTTTACTGTTCGATGTTGCCGTATTTACCAACCTGACCCGTGATCATTTGGATTATCACGGCTCAATGGCAGAGTACGGCGCTGCAAAAGCAATGTTATTCACACCACAGTACTGCAGAGCAACGGTTGTTAATGTGTCTGACCCGTTTGGTTGTAAATTGGCTGCGCAAAGTGAATTACCGGTTTGGGCTTATGGCAAAGCAGAAGATTGTCACGGTTTTAGCCGTTTTCTGGCGTATTCGGATGTCGTGCCAACAGAGTCAGGCTACCAATTACAGCTGAGCAGCCACACCACGGAGTATAATTTCACTCTGCCGTTACTGGGTGAATTTAATATTCAAAATGTACTGGCAGCGATGACCACAATGTTAGTGTTGGGATACGACTTAACCACGCTGGTCGCAGCAAGCCGTAACTTGCAATCGGTACCTGGGCGCATGGAAAAGTTCATGTTTTCGCAGCATTTTATGGCTGTTGTTGACTACGCCCATACGCCAGATGCGTTGCAGCAAGCGTTGCAGTCTTTACGGTTGCATTGCAAAAAACACCTTTGGTGTGTGTTTGGCTGTGGTGGAGATCGTGACAGAGGTAAAAGGCCAATTATGGGCCAGATTGCGGAGTTGTATGCAGACCATGTTGTGATCACTGCAGACAATCCACGCAGTGAAGATGTGCTTGCCATTTGTGACGAAATTGCGTCAGGCATGAGCCCAGATGGTAGTTATACCATTGAACCCGATCGTCAACGTGCCATTAAATTAGCGCTGATCAGTGCGCAGCCGGGTGATATTGTGCTAATTGCAGGCAAAGGGCATGAAACCGTGCAAATTATTGGCGCTGAACATCGGCAATACGATGAGCGCGCCTATCTGCGTCAACTCATTACGGAGATGTCAGCATGATACCGCTTAATTGCGCCGAAATTGCCTTAATATTGGACGGTAACTTAACCGGGCATAATGTCAGTATTAATAACGTTAGCACTGACAGCCGTGTAATCGCTGAAAATGATCTGTTTATTGCGCTTAAAGGGCCTAATTTCGATGGCAGCGCTTTTGTAGCTGAAGTAAAAGCGAAAGGCGCCACTGCTGTGGTGGTAGAGCATGCGGTTGATGTCGATATACCGCAAATTATTGTTAAAGATACTCGCTTAGCACTTGGACAATTAGCGAGTGCGATTAAAACCCGACTTGCACCAAAAACGATTGCCGTAACCGGTAGCGCGGGTAAAACCACAGTAAAAGAAATGATCGCTGCCATTCTTGTTCGTCAGGGGCAGGTGTTAGCAACGCAGGGCAACTTTAATAACGACATCGGTGTACCACTTACTCTCCTCAGATTGACGGCAAAACACGACTTTGCTGTGTTAGAGCTGGGTGCTAACCACCAGGGAGAAATTGCTTACACTACCTCCTTGGCTAAGCCGGATGTGGCCATTATTACCAATGTTGCGCCATCACATTTGGAAGGGTTTGGTGATGTGTATGGTGTCGCCCGGGCTAAAGGCGAAATATTTAATGCTGTCTCCGCTGAAGGTGTTGCCATCATTCCGGCTGAGAGTGAGTATAGCGGCTACTGGTTACGCCGCTTAGAGGGTAAACAGGTATTGCAGTTTTCTGCCAACGTTGCAACTGACTATTACGCTGAGGATATTGCGCTAGACGGCTCAGGTTGCGCCGGTTTTGAGTTGGTGAGCCCCAAAGGACGTAAATTTATTCAGTTAACGATTCCCGGCAAGCACAATGTTGCTAATGCTCTGGCGGCGGCTGCTGCGTGTCTTACCGTTGGTGCTAGCTTATCAGATGTTCAGCTGGGTTTAGCACAGATGCAGGCAGTGAAAGGCCGAACCAACGTTAGAATGGTAAGCCCACATTTACGATTAATTGATGACACTTACAATGCAAATGTTGAGTCAGTTAAGGCGGCCATTGATTTGTTAGCGTCTTATGCTGGTTATCAGGTGTTGGTTCTTGGCGATATGGCTGAGCTGGGTGCTGACGCTCGTGTTTATCACGAAGAAATTGGTTTATACGCAAAAAAAGCGGGTATTAATCTGTTGTTCACCCTCGGCGTGTTATCTCAGAGCGCCAGTGACTTGTTTAACGGACAAGGGGCACATTTCAGTTCGCGTCAGACGTTGTTACAGCGTTTGTTGCCACTGGTATCAGAGCACCAGGAAGTTACCTTGCTAGTGAAAGGCTCGCGTAGTGCGAAAATGGAATTAGTAGTACAGGACTTGCTAGAAAGTTGTCAGCAGGAGAGTAGCCCATGCTAGTTTGGTTGGCCGAGTATTTAACCCAATACTTCAGCTTTTTTAATGTATTCAGTTATCTGACGTTCCGCGCCATTCTGGGTATTTTAACCTCGTTATTATTAAGCCTGTATTTAGGCCCTAAATTAATTGCCCGCTTGCAGCGCATGCAAATTGGACAGGTAGTGCGTGGCGATGGCCCCGAAAGCCATTTCTCGAAAAAAGGCACGCCAACAATGGGTGGTTTACTCATTTTAGGCTCAGTGTTGCTAAGCACATTATTCTGGGCCAACCTGGAAAATAAATATGTTTGGGTTGTGCTGTTTGTTCTGGTGAGTTTCGGCTGGATAGGCTTTGTAGACGATTACCGTAAAGTTATCCGTAAAGATCCTAAGGGCTTAATTGCACGTTGGAAGTACTTCTGGCAGTCGCTCTTTGCCATCATCACGGCGGCGTTTTTGTATTTCACTGCTGAACGACCTGCTGAAACAGCCCTGCTGGTGCCGTTTTTAAAAGACGTTATGCCGCAACTTGGCTTGCTATTTTTGGCTCTGAGTTATTTCGTTATTGTAGGTACCAGCAATGCCGTAAACCTAACCGATGGTCTTGATGGTTTAGCCATAGTGCCAACAATCATGGTGGCCTCGGCTTTTGCCATAATTGCTTATGTTAGCGGTAACGTTAATTTTTCCGGTTACCTAAATATCCCTTATCTGCCCCACGCCAGTGAGCTGGTGGTGGTGTGTGCGGCGCTGATTGGTGCCGGGCTGGGTTTCCTTTGGTTTAACACTTATCCAGCGCAAGTGTTTATGGGCGATGTTGGCTCACTTGCTCTGGGAGCAGTACTTGGTGTAATTGCTATCCTGGTGCGTCAGGAAATCGTGCTGTTTATCATGGGCGGTGTTTTTGTTATGGAAACACTGTCGGTGATTTTACAAGTGGGATCATACAAACTGCGCGGCCAGCGTATTTTTCGCATGGCGCCCATTCACCATCACTATGAGTTAAAAGGTTGGCCGGAGCCACGTGTTATCGTGCGCTTTTGGATCTTATCGATCATCTTTGTGCTGGTTGGCCTAGCCACCCTGAAGCTGAGATAATTACGATGAAGACTGCGCTTATGCACAATTTAGCGAAAAAACGTATTGCCGTAGTGGGGCTAGGTTTATCTGGCTTAGCTACGGTGCGTTTTTTGCTTAGCATGGGCGTTAAGCCAATACTTATGGACAGCCGCACTAAACCTGCAGGGCTGGAGCATATTTCCGCTGAAAAAGTAGACGGTATTTATCTGGGTGAGCTAGACGCAAACCGGCTTGCTAAAATGGACATGATTGTTCTAAGTCCGGGCTTGTCTCCTACACATCCGGCGATACGCTTTGCGGTTGCTCAGGGCGCCGAATTGCTTGGCGATGTCGAGTTGTTTGCCCGCGTTAACGACAAGCCAGTAATTGCCATTACCGGATCAAATGGTAAGTCTACCGTGACAAAACTGGTTGAAGCTATGCTGAAAAGCAGTGGCGTCAAGGCGTTAGCGGCTGGCAATATTGGTTTACCAATACTTGATGCGGTAGCACAGCATGATACCGACGTCTTTGTATTGGAATTATCCAGTTTTCAATTGGATACCACTTACAGTCTTCATAGCGTGGCTAGCTGTATTTTGAACGTAAGCGCCGACCATCTTGACCGCTACCACACTATGGCGGCTTACACCGCGTCGAAGCAGCGGGTGTACCAACATACTCATCTGGCGGTGTTTAATTTAGATGATGTCGCTACAACGCCAGAACAAGCAGAACATACCCTAGGTATTACTCCAGCCGACAATACTTTTGGTATTGCAGATCTTAACGGAGAACGCTGGATAGTGATTGACAAAGAGCCACTACTTCCAGTCAGTGAGATGACGCTTTTTGGCGCTCACAATGAATTTAATGCTTTAGTGTCTTGCAGTCTGGCATTGGCGGCAGGTGCTAGCCGTGCCGGTATTGTGCAAGCGTTAAAGCAGTTTGAGTCGTTACCACATCGCTGTGTGTTGGTGGCAGAAAAAAATAATGTGCGCTGGGTTAACGATTCAAAAGCAACCAATATAGGTGCCACGCTTGCTGCTATTGCCGGCTTACGGGCTTCTGTAGCCGGCAAACTTATTCTTATCGCTGGTGGTGATGGCAAAGGCGCCGATATGGCAGAGCTGTTACCGGTACTAACGCGAGATGTGCAAACCCTTATTACGTTGGGTAAAGATGGTCCGGCAATTGCTGCACTTCATCAAAATAGTGTGCAGGTTAAAACCTTACACGATGCGGTGAAACAGGCTGCAAAAATAGCGCAAGCAGGTGACATGGTGTTGCTGTCGCCGGCGTGTGCCAGTTTAGATATGTTTACCAGCTACAGCGACCGGGGTGAGCAATTCGTTGCCGCGGTAAAAGCGGAGGTGCTATGAAACAGCTAGCACTGCATGCGTTAAAGCAACCGCTACAACATCCCATGCAAAGTATTCGCAATTGGTGGCGTGCTGACGATGATGCGACATATGACAAACTATTTTTAACCTTACTGCTATTGATTGTCGCGGTAGGTGTGGTGATGGTGACCAGTGCTTCGGTGCCTGTAGCAACCCGCTTATACGACAACGAGCTCCATTTCACTATCCGCCACCTGGTTTACCTTGGTATTGGGCTTTCAGTCGGATTAGTCGTACTCAATATGCCAGTACAATGGTGGCATAACAGTAATATGTTGTTGTTATTTGCTGCATTAGCGCTGCTTGTGGCGGTATTGCTATTTGGCCGAAATGTAAATGGTAGTACGCGCTGGCTGGCAATTGGTCCCATTGGTTTGCAGGCTGCTGAGCCAGCAAAGCTATTCTATTTTGTTTATTTGGCAAGTTACTTAGTACGCAAACATGAAGAAGTGCGCGAAAACTTTAAGGGCTTTGCTAAACCTTTAATTGTGCTATTTGCCTTTGCCGTGTTGTTACTAATGCAGCCAGATTTAGGCACGGTTATTGTGATGTTTGCGACCTCGGTCGCGCTACTATTTTTAGCCGGCGCCAAGTTATGGCAGTTTTTTAGCCTTATTTTTACCGGCCTATTGTCAATTGGCGTGTTAATTGTCTATAGCGAATATCGTTGGAAACGGGTAACCGCATTTCTGGATCCCTGGGCTGATCCGTTTGGCAGTGGTTATCAACTTACCCAATCGTTGATGGCCTTTGGCCGTGGTGGTTGGCTTGGTCAGGGATTAGGTAACAGCATTCAAAAGCTAGAGTATCTGCCTGAAGCACATACCGACTTTATTTTGGCCGTTATTGCTGAAGAAACAGGCTTCATTGGTGTAACAGTGTTGCTGTGTATGTTGTTTATGTTGGTATATCGCGCGTTATGGATTGGCCAGCGTGCACTGGCAAAACAAATGAGCTTTCATGGTTTTCTTGCTTATGCATTGGCGGTATGGATTGGCTTTCAATCGGCCGTCAACATCGGCGTTGCAACGGGGGCCTTACCGACAAAAGGCCTGACACTGCCCTTTGTTAGCTCAGGTGGCAGCAGCTTAATTATTATGCTCGCTGCGGCAGCCTTATTGCTACGTATCGATTTTGAAGTCCGACTGAAAGGCAAACAAGCTATTGCAGGAGGTCGGCATGACTAAACCCTGCATTCTGATCATGGCTGGCGGTACTGGCGGGCATATATTCCCAGCACAAGCGGTTGCGTCTTCGCTGCATGATGCCGGTTGGCAGGTGCATTGGTTAGGCACGGCAAATCGGATGGAAGCGATACTGGTGCCGCAGTTTGGCTGGCCGTTTCATACCATTGACGTTTCAGGTTTGCGGGGCAAAGGCTTGATGTCACTGCTTAAAGCACCCTGGATGCTAGTGCAGTCGGTGTGGCAAGCTTTCAACGTACTGAAGAGGATAAAGCCGGATCTGGTGCTTGGCTTTGGCGGCTACGCCAGTGGCCCAGGTGGCGTTGCTGCCTGGCTACAGCGTACCCCCTTGTTGATACATGAACAAAATGCCGTTGCCGGCAGCACCAATCGAATGCTGTCACGGCTGGCACGTAAAGTGATGGTGGCGTTTCCTGCGGCGTTTGCAGGCGATGCCAAACAGTATGTGGTAGGCAACCCGGTGCGTGCAGAGCTTATCAATATTGCGGCAAAGCATGATTACAACGGCGCGTTAAAAATATTGGTGGTTGGCGGAAGCCTTGGCGCCAAGGTATTAAACGACTCATTGCCAGCGATATTTGCTCAGGCTGCTGTGCATGGCAGTCTGATGGTGCGGCATCAAACAGGCAATGCCTTACTGGAACAAACTGAGCATGGCTATCAGCAGCTGACGAGCGCTAACTTAACTGCCGAAGTAAGTGCGTTTATCGACGATATGGCTAACGCTTACGCTTGGGCTGATTTGGTGATATGTCGCGCAGGCGCCTCAACGGTAAGTGAGCTGGCGTGTGCCGGCGTTGCCGCGATATTTGTGCCATTACCTTCGGCGATAGATGATCATCAAACGGCTAACGCTCGCTGGTTAAGTGAGCAAGGTGCAGCCTTGTTATTACCCCAGACACAATTAACTTCGGAGAACCTGCTGCCAATGCTGCTAACGTGGCTACAGGATAAAGCAGCATTACAACAAATGGCCGTTAAAGCGCGTGCCTGTGCGTTAGATCAAGCAACCGCAAAGGTAGTGGCGCTGTGTCAGCACACCGTGGCTGAGCCAGTAACAGGACAACAAATATGATAACTACTCCACAGCAGAAAAAACTCGCGATGCGACGGGTTGAGCGCATTCACTTTGTTGGTATCGGCGGCGCCGGTATGGGCGGTATTGCAGAAGTATTAGTAAACGAAGGATATAATGTTTCAGGCTCCGATCTTGCGCCTAATGCTGTGACAGAGCGGCTGGTTAGTTTAGGCGCCAGTGTCACTCTGGGCCATAGCGCGGTTAATGTTGAAGGTGCCAGTGTTGTGGTGGTGTCAAGTGCAATTAATTTAACTAACCCGGAAATCGCCGCAGCCCGTGAGCTACGCATTCCTGTAGTTCGCCGGGCAGAAATGTTAGGTGAATTAATGCGTTTTCGTCATGGTATAGCTGTTGCTGGTACCCACGGAAAAACCACTACCACCAGTTTATTGGCATCTATCTTTGCCGAAGCGGGCACTGACCCCACCTTTGTTATTGGTGGTTTGCTTAATTCTGCCGGGTCAAATGCACGTTTAGGTGCAGGTCGTTACCTTATTGCTGAAGCAGACGAAAGTGATGCCTCTTTTTTACATTTGCAGCCGCTGGCCACCGTGATCACCAATATTGAAGCGGACCACATGGACACCTATCAAGGTGACTTTGAGAAGCTCAAAGCAACCTATCTGGAGTTTTGTCATAACCTGCCTTTTTATGGTGTTGCTGTGGTGTGTATTGATGACCCGGTATTACGCGGCTTAATTTCGCAAATTGGACGTACGGTTTTAACCTATGGTTTTAGTGAGGATGCTGATTTTGTTATCAGCGAATTTAGCCAGAGTGGCACACAAAGCCAGTTCACCATTACCGATAATAATGGTAACCAGCGAGAGGTAGTGCTTAATTTGCCAGGCAGGCATAACGCTTTAAATGCTACTGCAGCTTATGCGTTGGCGTTGGATGAGGGAATTGCCGAACACGCTATTTTACAGGCATTGAGCAAATTTGAAGGTATCGGCCGGCGTTTTCAGCAATATGGTGAATTTGATACCGGTAATGGCCGCGTATTATTGCTAGACGACTATGGCCATCACCCTACGGAAGTTGCCGCAACAGTAGCAGCAGTGCGTGCGGCATGGCCTGAACGGCGTTTAGTGATGGCATATCAGCCGCACCGGTATACCCGTACCCGCGATTTATATGAAGATTTTTCAAAGGTCTTATCTAGCGTAGACAAATTGCTTTTGTTGGAAGTCTACAGTGCCGGTGAAGCACCGATTGCCGGAGCTGACAGCCGCAGCTTATGCCGTTCTATACGGGCACGTGGCACGATAGACCCCGTATACGTTGCTGAGCCTCAAGAACTAGCGCCTAGTTTGGCGACCGTGCTGCAAGATGGCGATGTACTCTTAACCCAGGGCGCTGGCAATATTGGTGCTTTAGTCAAACAACTGGCTGCAATGCAGTTAAATATTCAACAACTTAAACTCTGCGCAGGAGAAAAGGCATGAGCAGTACCGTAAGTGCTTTTGGTAAGGTTGCGGTGATGTTTGGCGGTAATTCAGCTGAACGCGATGTGTCGCTGCGCTCCGGTGCTGCAGTGCTTAAAGCGCTAACAGATGCGGGTGTGGATGCGTTTGCATTTGATCCACAGCAGCAAGCGCTTACTGAACTGGTTGAAACCGGAGCTGAGCGGGTGTTTATCGTATTGCATGGCCGCGGTGGTGAAGATGGCACCATGCAGGGGGCATTGCAGCTGCAGGGTTTACCTTATACTGGCAGCGGCGTACTCGGTTCGGCACTTGCCATGGACAAAATTCGCTGCAAGTGGTTATTTCAGGCACAGCAGTTACCAACAGCGCCTTTTGCGGTAGTGCATAGCAATGATACTGACTTTGCCGGCGTTTTAGCCAGCTTGGGTGGTAAAGTAATGGTTAAGCCCGCCAATGAAGGCTCCAGTATTGGTATGAGCGCGGCGAGCACAGCAATAGAGTTACAACAAGCCGTTACGGCTGCTTTGCAATACGACAGTGAGATATTAGTCGAACGTTGGATAACTGGCCGTGAGTTTACGGTTGCCATGTTAAATGATCAGGTTTTGCCCATAGTTGAAATGCGCACGCCACGTGCTTTTTACGATTACGAAGCAAAATATCAGGCTAACAGCACCGAGTACCTGTGCCCGGCCCCGTTAGACGCTGAAGTGACTGCCGCCATGCAGCAGACTGCATTTAGTGCCTTTAAAGCAGTCGGTGCATCGGGTTGGGGTAGGGTTGATATAATGCTGGACAACAGCGGCCAGCATTATTTGCTCGAAGTAAATACCGTGCCGGGTATGACTGAGAAGTCGTTAGTGCCGATGGCCGCTAAGGCAGCGGGCTTGAGTTTTCAACAACTGGTGTTGGCCATATTGGCGCAAACACATGGGAACAAATAGTCATGAACCTGCGTTTGCCGAAGCTGCAATTTAAACAACGTCCGGCGTTTTATGCCGGGGTGCTGTTTTTTATTGCCGCCATGCTGACGCTAGGTTGGGGTGCAGTTAAAGTATCAGACTGGCTGCAAAGCCAGCAAAGTGCACCTGTACGGCACGTTAGGCTGTACGGTGATTTTAATCATATTAACTCCGGCGTATTGCAACAAATTTTGCAGCAGCAGTATGTTGGTAACTTTTTTAGCGTGAATGTGGATCAGGTACAGCAGTTCTTACTGCAACAACCTTGGGTATATCAGGTAGCCGTGCGCAAACAATGGCCTGATGCCCTGGTTGTGGTTGTTACAGAACAACAGCCGGTAGCTATTTGGAATCAGCAGCAATTATTAAATGAGCAGGGTGAGGTATTTCAAGCACCCTTACAGCAGCTGAAAACGGAACTACCTATGCTAACCGGCCCCGAAGGCAGCCAGCAGGACGCTCTGACCATGTTCCGCCATATGCAGGGCTTACTGGCCCTGCATAAATTTAATGCAGTAGCGCTGGGGTTAACCGAGCGCTTTTCCTGGCAGTTAAGCTTAAGTAATGGTGTGGCGTTGAAGTTAGGTAGAGATGATACTCTGAAACGGGTACAGCGTTTTATAGAGCTGTATCAGGTGATCAGTCAACATAAAACCGACGCTGTCGCTGAAGTAGATTTACGCTACGACACTGGTATAGCGGTGCGTTATAGCACTGAACAAAAGAGAAAAGCATGACGAAGTCGTTAGATAGAGATTTGATTGTTGGCCTTGATATCGGCACTGCACAAATTAAAGCGGTGGTAGGCGAAATTACGGCAGACGACAAACTTAGCATTGTAGGTGTCGGTACTCATGTATCTCGTGGCATGGATAAAGGCGGTGTTAACGATTTAAATCTGGTGGTTCAAGCTGTTCAACGCGCTATTGACGAAGCTGAGTTGATGGCTGATTGCCGGGTTTCTTCTGTGTATTTAGGTATCACCGGAAAACATATTCGCTGCCAGAACGAAAGTGGCATGGTGCCGATTAATGACACTGAAGTAACGGCTGAAGACGTGTCTAACGTTATTCATGCGGCAAAGTCAGTGCCTATTTCTGCCGAGCGCCGTATGTTGCATGTGCTACCGCAAGAGTTTTCAGTTGATATGCAAGAAGGCATTAAAAGCCCGGTTGGTATGTCTGGTGTGCGGATGGAAGCAAAAGCGCACATTATTACCTGTGCTAATGATATGGCAAAAAATATCGAAAAATGTGTTGAGCGTTGTGGCTTGCATGTTGACCAGCTTATTTTTACCTCGCTGGCATCAAGTTTTGCGGTACTGACTGAAGACGAAAAAGAACTGGGTGTCTGTGTCGTCGACATGGGCGGCGGCACTATTGATATATCAATTTATACCAATGGTGCCTTGCGTCATACCGCGGTTATTCCAGTAGCCGGAAATCAGGTTACCAGTGATATCGCCAAAATATTTCGTACGCCAATCAGTCATGCTGAAGACATTAAAGTGCAGTATGCCTGCGCACTTCGCAGCATGGTGGGCAAAGAGGAAAGTATTGAAGTACCCAGTGTTGGCGGCAGGCCTGCGCGGTCTATGTCCCGCCATACCTTGGCTGAAGTAGTAGAGCCGCGCTATCAGGAATTGTTTGAGCTGGTACTGGAAGAAATTCGCAGTAGTGGCCTTGAAGAACAAATTGCCGCCGGTGTTGTGCTAACCGGAGGCACCGCCAAAATGGAAGGTGCGGTAGAGTTTGCCGAAGACATTTTTCAAATGCCGGTGCGCGTAGGGCAGCCTATGCATGTTACCGGTTTAAAAGAATACGTACAGGACCCGGCCTACGCCAGCGTAGTGGGGTTATTGCTGTATGGTAAAGACGCACGCACTCAGCAGAAAAAAAATGCGGATGTGCGGGATTCAGTTGGCAGTTTCTTTAAACGGATCAGCAGCTGGTTCAAAGGCGAATTTTAAAGTAAGCGTAGAAACGGAGAGAGAGCTATGTTTGAGTTAATGGAAAACCACAGCGAAGAAGCTGTAATTAAAGTGATTGGTGTTGGCGGCGGCGGCGGTAATGCAGTCGAGTATATGGTTGCTAGCAATATTGAAGGTGTAGAGTTTGTAGCGGCGAATACCGATGCACAGGCACTGCGTAATTCTTCAGCACACATCACGCTGCAGTTAGGCGCGAACGTAACTAAGGGTTTAGGCGCAGGTGCTAACCCTGAAATTGGTCGTCGCTCAGCAGAAGAAGATCGTGAGACAATTAAAAAAACCATTCAAGGCGCAGATATGATTTTTATCGCAGCTGGCATGGGTGGTGGTACAGGTACTGGTGCAGCGCCAATCGTGGCCGAAGTGGCGCGTGAACTGGGTATCTTAACTGTAGCAGTGGTTACTAAGCCATTTCCGTTTGAAGGTAAAAAGCGTACCGCTTTTGCTGATGAAGGTATTCTGGAACTGAGCAAGCACGTTGATTCACTGATCACCATTCCAAATGACAAGTTATTAAAGGTACTTGGTAAAGGCACCAGCTTACTGGATGCGTTTAAAGCAGCGAACAATGTGTTGCTGGGTGCAGTGCAGGGTATTGCCGAACTGATTACCCGTCCGGGATTAATCAACGTTGACTTTGCTGACGTACGTACTGTGATGTCAGAAATGGGTACTGCCATGATGGGTAGTGGTCGTGCTTCTGGCCCTGATCGGGCAGAAGAAGCTGCCGAGCAGGCCATTTCCAGCCCGCTGTTGGAAGATATTGATTTGTCGGGTGCGAAGGGCATTTTGGTTAACATTACAGCCGGTTTAGATATCAGCATTGATGAGTTTGAAACTGTAGGTAATGCAGTTAAAGCGTTTGCCTCTGAAAACGCGACTGTGGTTGTAGGTGCTGTTATCGACCCGACGATGCAAGATGAATTGCGGGTAACCGTTGTTGCAACGGGTATCGGTATCGATCGCCGCCCAGATATCAGCTTAGTGCCGAGCAACCGCCCGGTAGAGACGCAAAAACCGTTTTATGGCACTCATGGTGGCGCAGCACTGAATCCAGAAGTACAACATACTAAATTGGAGCAGCCGCAGGCAGCGTCAGCTAAGCCTCAGGCTGAAAGTAAGGCAAATATCGATATATTTGATATTCCGGCGTTTTTACGCAAACAAGCCGACTAAGTCTATACTGAGTCGCAGGCAAGGCCGACAGCAGGATTAAGCTGCTGTTCAGTGAAATTTGGCATAATTGCCACGTTATGCTATGCTTCGCCGCCATTTTGTGATTGCTTAAATTTTGAGCAGGAAGAAATTATGATTAAACAACGTACTATCGACAAGACAGTAAGCTCCATTGGAGTGGGATTACACAAAGGCGAAAAGGTTACGCTTACTCTCCGACCTGCGCCGGATAATACGGGCATTGTGTTCCGTCGTGTAGATCTTAACCCTGTCGTCGATTTTAAAGTAAAGCCGGAATTAGTCGGTGATACAGTAATGTGTACCTGTTTAATTAATGAAAATGGCGTGCGGTTATCCACCACTGAACACCTGATGGCGGCCATTGCCGGGCTGGGAATCGACAACTTAGTTGTTGAAGTAGACTCAGCCGAAATTCCTATTATGGATGGCAGTGCCAACCCCTTTGTCTATTTACTACTTGAAGCCGGTGTTGCAGAACAACGCTTAGCGAAAAAATTTATTCGCATCAAAAAAGCGGTACGGGTTGAAGATGGTGATAAATGGGCAGAGTTTAAGCCTCACCATGGTTTTAAAATTGATTTTGCCATCGAATTTGCTCATCCGGTCATCGCAGAAACCACCCAACATATGGTAATGGATTTTTCTGCTGCGGGTTTTATTAAGGATATTAGTCGCGCCCGTACTTTTGGTTTTTTACATGAAGTAGAGTACTTACGAGCTAATAATCTTGCACTGGGTGGCAGCTTTGATAATGCTGTGGTATTGGACGAATACCGAGTGCTGAACCAAGATGGTTTGCGCTATGACGATGAATTTATTAAGCACAAAATTTTGGATGCCATTGGTGACTTGTATATGGCAGGTTACAGTATTTTGGGCGAGTTTAAGTCTTTCAAAACAGGTCACGCACTAAATAACCAGTTATTGTGTGCGGTACTTGCCAATCAGGAAAACTGGGAGTTTGTGAGTTTTGAAGACAAAGCACAGATGCCTATTTCTTATTTAGCGCCGCAATTGGCGTAACGTCAGCTTAAAAGCAACATAAAACCCGGTTCTTACCGGGTTTTATTGTTTTTGATATCGGCGTTTTGCGCGAGTTTTAGCAGTGCCTGTTTTAACGCGCCATCACTACCTTTTGCCACGGCCCGCAATGCTACAGCTGCGCTGGCAGATAAATGATGGCTGTTTTTTTGAGGTATTGGCACTTGCAGTTTATTGATCTGGCCATTTGGAGAGGCCTCTATGTCAATTCCTGCCAAATCAGGCAAGATTTTTCGGCGAAAATTGTCTAGAATGGCGTCGCGCTGCAATTTTAAACGGGTTAGCCAGGGCGCAGAGGCAGATAATATGACTGCCCGGCCATCGCGAATGCAGCTAACCTGGCAGAAACTGAGCTGCTCAAGTTGGAGTACCTCAGCAAGTACCTGATTTAGCTGTTGCACCAAGCTAACCTGTTGCTGCTGCATAGCTAACGTGCTGTGTGATAACACCTTGCTTATGTCCTGAGGTTTTTGTGTATAACGGGCCATTGCTTCTGTGCCTTTGCAGCATTACATGTATTGGCCCAGTGTAGCAGCTTCTGTGAAGACAGAGAATGTTGCACCTTGAAAGCGTTGGCATTGGTCACCATATCTGGCGTAATATGCTGGGGTTTTAATCTTATTACTGGTCGGGCCGAGCGCCGCCAGGGCTGCACTGCAGTTTTAACTTAACATGGTATTTGGATAATGTTTGGAAAACTTTTTACCAAATTATTTGGTAGCCGCAACGACCGCTTCTTAAAAAAATTAGAAAAACAAGCACAGCAGATCAATGCGTTAGAGGCAGAATTTGAAGCCTTATCCGACGACCAGCTGAAACAGAAGACGCAAGAATTTAAACAGCAACTAGCCGATGGCAGCACCTTGGATGACCTTTTACCGCAGGCATTTGCAACTGTGCGCGAAGCCAGTAAGCGGGTGTTTGGTATGCGCCACTTTGATGTGCAGTTAATCGGTGGCATGGTGCTGCATCAGGGGAAAATTTCTGAAATGCGCACCGGTGAGGGTAAAACCTTAACCGCAACCTTGCCCGCTTACCTGAATGCGTTAAGTGGTGGCGGTGTTCACGTTATTACGGTGAATGATTATCTGGCCCGGCGCGATGCCCAGACCAATGCACCATTATTTTCTTTCCTGGGGTTAACCGTGGGTGTTAACGTTCCTGGTATGGCCCCCCATGAAAAGCAACAAGCCTATGCCGCGGATATTACCTACGGTACCAACAATGAATTTGGCTTTGATTATTTGCGCGACAATATGGCGTTTTCGCCAGCAGATCGCGCTCAACGTGACCAAGCATTCGCTATTATCGATGAAGTGGATTCAATTTTAATCGACGAAGCGCGTACACCATTAATTATTTCTGGTCCGGCTGAAGACAGCTCAGAGCTGTATAAGCAAATTAACGTACTGGTACCACAACTGGTTAAGCAGGACAAAGAAGACGAAGAAGGTGCTCACGGCGATGGCCACTTTACCGTCGATGAAAAAGCCCGCCAGGTGTATTTAACTGAACAAGGTCAAATAAAAGTTGAAGACATGCTGCGTGAGCATGGCTTAATTCAAGAGCATGACACCTTGTTTTCAGCGGCTAACATTACCTTACTGCATCACGTCTATGCTGCACTGCGGGCGCACCAGCTGTTTAAGCGCGACGTTGATTACGTAGTAAAAGAGGGTGAGATCATCATTGTCGATGAGCACACAGGTCGCACAATGGAAGGCCGCCGTTGGTCAGAGGGTTTGCACCAGGCTGTTGAAGCCAAAGAAGGCGTTAAAATTCAGAACGAAAACCAAACGCTGGCATCCATCACCTTCCAGAATTACTTCCGGTTATATGACAAACTGTCTGGCATGACAGGTACAGCTGACACTGAGGCTTTTGAATTTCAGCAAATCTATGGTCTGGAAACGATTGTAGTGCCAACTAACCGGCCGATGGTTCGTAAAGACATGGCTGATTTAGTTTACTTAAATGCTGAAGATAAATATCAGGCGATTATCGCCGACATTATTGAAACGCGCGATGCCGGACGGCCGGTGTTGGTGGGTACTGCATCAATTGAAAGCTCAGAGTACTTATCTAACCTGTTAAACAAAGCCAAAATTAAGCATCAGGTACTGAACGCCAAGTTCCACGCGAATGAAGCGCAAATTATCGCTCAAGCCGGCCAACCCGGTACGGTAACCATTGCAACCAATATGGCAGGTCGTGGTACAGACATCGTATTGGGCGGTAACTTGCAGGCCGAATTGGCGGCACTGGGTGCTGACGCTACTGATGCTGATAAAGAAAAAGTGAAAGCCGAATGGCAAGTGCGACACGATGCGGTAATTAGCGCGGGTGGCTTGCATATTATCGCTACTGAGCGTCACGAATCACGCCGTATTGATAACCAGTTACGTGGTCGTTCAGGCCGTCAGGGCGATCCGGGTTCAAGCCGATTTTATCTGTCGCTGGATGACAGCCTGATGCGTATTTTTGCTTCCGACCGTATGGCTGGGATGATGCGTCGTTTGGGGATGGAAAAAGGCGAAGCGATTGAGCACCCTTGGGTAAGCCGTGCCATTGAAAATGCACAGCGCAAAGTTGAAGCGCGTAACTTTGATATTCGTAAGCAACTGCTTGAATTTGATGATGTAGCAAACGACCAACGTAAAGTGGTGTACGAACAGCGTAACGAGCTGTTAGATGCGACTGATATCAGTGAAACCATCACTGCAATCCGTTTTGATGTTATTGACGGTATTATTAGCCAGTATATTCCGCCTCAGTCCCTGGATGAGATGTGGGACATACCAGGCTTAGAGCAACGCTTAAAAGCCGACTTCTTAATGAATTTGCCTATTACGCAATGGTTGGCAGAGGATAAGAAGTTATTTGAAGAAAAGCTCCGCGAGCGTATTCAACAAGAAGTTGAAAAAGCTTACAGCGACAAAGAGCAAATGGTTGGCCCAGACGTATTACGCCAATTTGAAAAAGCAATTATGTTACAAAGTTTGGATACGCACTGGAAAGAGCATTTGGCGGCAATGGATCACTTGCGTCAGGGCATTAACCTGCGTGGTTACGCACAGAAGAACCCGAAGCAAGAATACAAGCGTGAAGCTTTCGAGTTGTTTTCTACTATGCTAGAAAACCTGAAGATTGATGTTGTCGGTGTATTAGGCCGGGTTCAGGTAAAAGCGGCTGAAGATGTTGCCGCGGTTGATGAGCAACGCCGAAAAGCGGATGCCGTACCACATGCATATCAACACGCCCCGGCTGAGCAGGTTAGTGGTAATGTGCCAGACGATTTACCACGCGGTCCGGTGTTTCGCGAACAAGATAAAGTAGGTCGTAATGATCCCTGTCCTTGTGGCTCAGGTATGAAATACAAACAGTGTCACGGTAAGTTAGTTTAACCAACTCGGTGGCACAGGGTTAACGCAAAGTCAGCTTAGGCTGGCTTTGTTGTTTTAGACTAGGGTGTTATTTTGCAAGGTAAGACAATGCAGCAAACAAACAGCATGGTGAAGGTTGTTCATGTGGCCGTCGGGGTGATATTGCGTGATAGTCAGGTTTTACTGGCGCTACGCAGCAGCACACAGCATCAGGGCGGTAAATGGGAGTTTCCCGGTGGCAAGGTAGAGGCTGGTGAAACAGTGCCACAAGCGCTTAGCCGTGAGCTGTATGAAGAGATAACCATTACCGTAACACAAAGCAGCGCTTTTATGCAGCTAGAGTACGCCTACCCCGAGAAAACGGTATTGCTGGATATATATCTGGTTACCGGCTTTGACGGCCAGCCGCATGGCCGTGAAGGGCAACCGCTACGCTGGGCAAGCTCAACCGAGTTGAGCACTATCGAATTCCCCGATGCAAATCAGCCCATCGTTGAGCGTATCCAAGAGTATTTGTCACAGAGCTAACACACACAAAAGCGAGATCTACCACACAGATGGTGTTAGTGTTTGAAAAAATTGTTGTCCTGCGCAATAAATTCTTGTTCCAGCTCTGCCAGATATTCTTCTGACAAGGCCGCATCTATTGGTGCCTTGTCGGGAATACGGTGGTTTTCTGCTGCCCAGTCGCCCAGATCTATTAACTTACAGCGTTCAGAACAAAATGGCCTGAAGGAGGCATCAGCCGACCAGACGACATCTTTATCACAGGTAGGGCATTTAACTTTCATAACGTAACTCCGAATTCAGTTGCCGTCATTCTAGCATTTTCAAGTCTATTGTTTGAACGTTAACAGCATGCCAATTGAAAACTGACATGTTTATCACTATTACTGCGGCCGGTTTCTTCGCAAAGCTGCATGAACCTGATGGCATAGCGATATTTGTTGCCACTGACTGTTGGGTAAGCATGTTCTAGCGGTGTGTAGCGAATACGCAATAGCTCGTGTTGCTCGGTATTACTTTGGTAAAAGCCATTCTTGGCCTTTATCTCAACAAAGGCGCCTTTCTCGCGAGTAAAACCCAGTATAAAACTAACAGCCTGCTGCACTAGGCTAAGTTCGCTACACCACTGCTGTGCGGCGGGTTGACGCAGCTCAATGGCTAAGTTAAACCAATAGTGCAATTGTGGTACATCAAAATAGCAGGTGCCGCCAGGTATGGCGAAACGTTGTCGCAGTGGGGCGAGAAACTTGTCGTCTTTTAAATTACCTACCAGCTTGCCATTGCGTAACAGCTCACTTTGTAAGCGTACAGCTTGTTGCAATACCGGTGTTAGCTTATCGTCAGACACCGATGGATGTTTAGACCATGCAACCAGGGCTGACTCGGTTCGTTCGCAGTCTTTAATCAGTTCAGGCCGGATATCATTACGATCTAACACATCTATCACTTCAAACAGTACGTTAAAAAAAGCTTGTTGCTGCCATTCATTTTCAAGCGACGTTAAATTTTGCAGTTGATTATGTAAGTGTTCTAGGCGCAAATAGGTGCGCATTTTTTCATTGAGTGGGTGTTCATAAAGTATTTCAGTCATTGGTATGTTGTTACACCTGTTAGGACAACACACTCAACGCCAGAAACTACTGTGATGTTGCCTGCAACAAATACTGCTTATGCAGGGCGGCAACTTTAGCGGGCAATTCAGAGAGACTGCTGTCATTAGTAATAATATCGTCGGCCAGTTTCAGCCGTTGCGTACGCGACATCTGTGCAGCCATTATGGCATTAATCTGTTCAGCATTGGCTGCATCACGTGTCATCGCGCGTTCTAGCTGCAGGCTTTCAGGTAAATCTATAACCAACACCCGTTGCACATATTGGTTTAGCTTGTTTTCCAACAATAAGGGTGCCACCAGCAAAGCGTAGGGTGACGTTAGCGTGTGCAATTGCTCGAGTAGCTGCTGCCTTATTGCAGGATGAAGCAATTGTTCCAGCCAGGCTTTGTCGGAGGCATGGCTAAAAATATGCTGCCGCAGTTTATGGCGGTTTAATTCGCCATTTGCTTGCAAAATGGTGTTACCAAATCGCTGTACAATTGCCTGAAGGCAAGGCGTGCCAGGTAACACCACTTCACGTGCGACAATATCAGCATCAACATAGCCTACACCCAAGTCAGCAAAAAGCTTAGCAATAGTACTTTTGCCGCAGCCTATGCCCCCGGTAAGGCCCACCACAAAGCCCGACATTACACGCCTAAATAGCGTAGATAGGCGTTTGTTAGTTGCTCACCCCACAGCATAGCTATCCAGCCTGCGGCGGCGATGTAAGGGCCAAAAGGTATTGGCGTCGCCTTGTCCTTACCCTGCACACTTAGTAATGTAATGCCCACTACAGCACCAACGACAGACGATAATAAAATAATTAGCGGCAATTGTTGCCAGCCTAACAAAGCACCAAACACGGCCATTAACTTAAAGTCACCGTAGCCCATGCCCTCTTTACCGGTAAGCAGTTTAAATAGCCAGTATACCGACCATAAACTAAGGTAACCTGCAGCGGCGCCAATAATGGCCTGTGAAGGATTAACAAAGGCTGAATCTGACAGACTAAATACCAGTACCAACCACAAGAGAGGTAACGTTAATTGATCAGGCAGTAGCATCCTGTCGATATCAATAAACGTGAGTGCAATAAGCGCCCAGGTAATGATAATAAGTAACAACGCCGGAACACCAAAACCCAACTGCCACGCTACGACACCAGACATAACCGCAGTAAGCGTCTCCACTGCCGGGTAACGCTTGCTAATAGGTGCACTACAGTTGCGGCATTTACCGCCTAATAGCAGCCAGCTAAGCACGGGTATATTATCTCGTGCCTTAAGTTGTGTATTGCAGCTGGGGCAGGCAGAACGAGGCACGGCCAGGTTAAATTTACTAGTTTCTTGCTGGGTTTGGTCCGCGTTAAAATAGGCCTGATATTCTTGTTGCCAGTCGTTTTCCATCATTTTTGGCAGCCGGTAGACCACCACATTTAAAAAGCTGCCAATCATCAGGCTAAAAATAACGACGGCAGCGATAAATGATTCAGGGTAACTACTAAATAGCTCAACGATATTTTGCACTACATTACCCTACAATTGCGCCAAGTTGGAAAATTGGCAGGTACATGGCAATAATCAAACCACCAATTATTACGCCTAGCACAGCCATAATAAGCGGTTCCAGCAAGGCGGTTAAGCCGTCTACTGCATCGTCGACTTCTTGCTCGTAAATATTGGCCACTTTGGCTAGCATACTATCTAGTGCACCGGATTCTTCACCAATAGACACCATTTGCACCACCATTTCAGGGAATTGGTCAGTTTGTTTCATGGCTAAATACATTTGATTACCGGAGGATACCTCTTCCCGAATAAACAAAATGGCGTTTTTATATACTTCATTACCAGCAGCGCCAGCAGCAGACTCCAACGCCTCAATTAATGGCACACCGGCAGCGAAGGTAGTAGACAAAGTACGGGCATAGCGCGCAACAGCGGCTTTATTCAAAATACCACCAATAACAGGCAACTTAATAATACGCCCATCGGCCCAGGTACGGAATTTCAGGTTGTTGGCATACGTTTTTTTTACCAGATAACCAAATGCAAAAATAAAGGCTAGTACTAGCCACCAGTACTCTTGCATGAATTCAGAAATGCCTAAGACAAACAAGGTAAAAGCTGGCAATTCAGCGCCAAAGCCGGCAAAAATTTCGGCAAATTGTGGCACCACAAAAATAAGCAGTATCGATGTTACAATGGCAGACACTACCAATACGGCTATCGGGTAAAACATGGCTTTTTTGATTTTAGACTTAAGTGCTTCGGCTTTTTCTTTATAAACTGCCAAGCGGTCAAAAATGGCATCCAATGAACCGGAAGATTCACCAGATTTAACCAGGTCACAATATAATTCATCAAAATACTTGGGGTGCTCACGCAGTGTTTCTGATAGCGGTAAGCCAGCTTGTATCTTTACTGATATTTTCTGCATTAAATTACGCATATTTTTATTGTCAGAACCGTTAGCAATCAAATCAATAGATTGCACCAGCGGCACACCAGCACCTAACATTGTGGCTATTTGTCGGGTGAAAATAGCAATATCTACCGGTTTAATGGCTTTGCCTTCGCCAAATAGCGATTTCGGTTTGCGCTTAACCCCTGATGGTGTAATGCCCTGCTGACGCAATAAGGCTTTTACTTCCGCTATGCTGGTGCCTTTAATTTCGCCGTCTACTTTTTTGCCGCGCCGGTTTACGCCTTTATAGCTAAATGCTTCCAGCTCTTTTATTTTAAATTGTTGTGCCTGAGCCATAGTTGTGTCCTGTTGCTGTGCATAAACGCACTATCTAAGCGGGGTAAATTGACGCACCGCTGAACGATTGTAAAGATAAATTTAACCTTTGGTTACCCGGTTTATTTCAGCGAGGCTGGTTAAGCCTGCAGCTGCTTTAATTAAACCTGACTGACGCAAATTATTCACGCCATCTTTCTGGGCTTGGGTGGCAATATCTAACGAGTTACCGCCTTGCATAATTATGTCGGCCATCTTGCCACTGATTGGCATTACTTCATAAATACCCACCCGGCCTTTATAACCGTTAGTGCAATGATCGCAACCTATCGGTTTAAATATTTTTATGCTAGGTAGCTGCTCGGGCGTAAAGCCTTGCTTTAACAGTTCAGCTTCAGGCAACACTTCTAGTTGTTTACATTGACCACAAAGCCTGCGGGCAAGACGCTGGGCAATAATTAACGACACCGAGCTGGCAACGTTGTAAGATGGCACCCCCATATTAAGCAAGCGGGTTAAGGTTTCCGGCGCCGAGTTAGTGTGCAGGGTGGATAATACCAAGTGACCGGTTTGTGCGGCTTTAATAGCAATTTCAGCAGTTTCTAAATCCCGTATCTCACCCACCATAACGACATCAGGGTCTTGTCGTAAAAAAGCTTTTAACGCAGAGGCGAATGTCAGGCCTGCACGTGGGTTGACCTGTACCTGGTTTACCCCGGCTAAGTTAATTTCTACCGGGTCTTCTGCGGTTGATATATTGGTTTCGCTAGTATTAAGAATTGCCAAACCGGTATACAGTGATACCGTTTTACCCGAACCTGTAGGACCCGTTACCAGTATCATGCCTTGCGGTTGGGCCAACGCATCTAGATAGAGCTTTTTCTGGTTTTCTTCATAACCCAGCACATCAATACCCAGCATGGCACTGTCTGAGTCGAGAATACGCATTACAATTTTCTCGCCCCAAAGCGTTGGTAAGGTACTAACACGGAAATCGATAGACTTTTTTGCTGACAGTTTTAGCTTAATCCGGCCATCTTGCGGTACTCGTTTTTCAGCAATATCCAGGCGTGACATGACTTTTAAACGCGCCGATAATCGCGTAGATAAGGCTACTGGTGGGCTGGCAACTTCATTTAAAATGCCGTCAATACGAAAGCGGATACGGTAGGTTTTTTCGTAGGGCTCAAAGTGCAAATCAGAGGCTCCTTTGCGAATAGCATCCAGCAGCATCTTGTTAATAAAGGCAATAATGGGCTGATCTTCTTTATCTGGCTGAGCGCCTGGGCCGTCGTCTTCTTCGGCTTGCTCAATGCCCATTGAGCCTAAATCCCAGTCGCTGTCGCTAAAATCGCCGCCCATACTGTTATCAAACAGTTTATCAATCAGCTTGTGCAGCTTGTCGTATTCCACCACAACCACTTCAGCGTTTAAGCCGGTATTAAACTCAAAATCTTCAATGGTTTGAATATTAGTGGGGTCGACAACCGCTAAAAACATATTACGGCCGCGTTTACCCAGCGGCAGCATATCGGTTTTACGGATCAGTTTTTCGTTGCGTAAATCTTCGGGTACAAAAGCGAGATCGTAATGCTCTAAATCCAGGCTAATGGCATGGCTAATACCGCTGGCTGCGCGGGCGAGCCCTTCTGAGGTAATCAGCTTTTCGTTTATCAACAGCTCGGGCAGGTTTTTAAACTGGCCACCTTTGTCGGTAACAATTTTAGTGGCTTGGTCGCCGTTAATAATGCCCAGCTGTACTAAGCGTCTAAATAAGGTAGAGGTAGTCGTAACGGCCATTAAGCGAAAACATCCTGATTTTGCAAATAAGACTATGCATAATCTGTAGATTATGCCACTAAACGATAGTTATTCAAGTTTAATACCTTTCGTAGGTCGGCTTTCTTAAAAGCTGGTGTATTCGGTTAAACAGTCGCAACCAATGAGTTTTACTTCCTTCAGTTACTGGTGCAATAATCATGACACTAGCAAGACTAAGGGTAACAATAATGACGTTATTACTTAAAGTACTGCCAAATAACTGTAGCAAGGGGTAGTGAAATAAATATAGCGTGAACGTCATGCCAGCAAAATAGCGGATGAAGAAGCTTACTCTATGGTTTATTGAAATATACCTTAATATTGAAGCTGTACCTAAAATGTTCATTGCAACTAACATAGATACAATGTAGTCATTTAGGAACCACCGACTCATATCTAGACTGATGAGTATAAATTCCTTACCTATTAATTCTTTGGTTGCGTTATACAAATAATTCGGTAGCCCGGAAAGGCGATATGCCGAATACAAAACTATAGAGCCGAACATTAAAAATAAACTAAACGAAAATCTAAGAGTTATGTTTTTATTTAGATGGAAAAGTAATACACCAACCAGCCATGTGGGTAATAGGATCAGTATTTTGGGTCCAGCAACAAGCGCCGCAAGCGCAACATATAATAGGCGCCGCCAGCCTTTGAGATAAAAAGCCAGCGCGAATATTAAATAGTAAAAAAACTCATATGAAAGAGACCAAAACGGTCCGTTTGAAAATGCCCGCCATGAGGTATGCCATATCTCATTGATAAAAAGCAGGTTGTAAACAAATCTTGCTAGTGGTTGGCTGTCTTCGTAGTAGGGGGTAATATAAATAGAAGGATTGAAATATTGACCAATGTAGTCGGCCAGAACCGTAAAAATTAAGGCCGGTACAGCAACTGAGTATAATCTGGCTAAACGGCTCTTTATAAAACTATTTATATCAGCAGGTTTTCGAGCCGTTGTATAAGCGATTACAAAACCAGACAATACAAAAAAAACGATAACTGCATCATGGCCAAAATTACCTACTACCCCTATCCACTGACCGTTTAAGCGTTCTGCCCGTGCGTGATAAGCAAATACTAATAAGGCCGAGAGTAAGCGCAAAAAATCAAGATAAAGAGAAGTAGTCTTCTCTAGCATCACCTCCTGTTTACACATTTTAAAGATGGGGAAATTTCTCAAAGTGCTTCTCCAAAATTAAATTGCGCCCTATAGCTATTAATATAGACTGTTAATCCACTGAAGTCATAGAATTGGAAATGTCCGCTTTAACAGTGAAGCTTAACCAATTAACCTTGTTATCAACAAAGTATCTGATTTTTTCTTCCTGATCACTAATTATCGGTGCATGATCTGATACTACAATAACTAATGCATTGTCTAATTCAGCATTTTCTATAGCTTTAGACAAGGTCGCAAAAAACTGTGCTTGTAGTTTAAGGTTACGACAACTTTGTGTGCTTGGGTCTACATCAAACTCCTCACAATTGAATATATCTAAAACTATATCTCTCTTGTCATAAGTTGCATGCGAGTTTAGTGTTAGCCAGTAAACAAATTGCTTCCCTGGTTCACTCAAGCTTTTAGTTACGTCATGAATAATCTCAAAGTCACAACCACCTGGGTATGAAAAACAACGCCTGTCCCAATTTAGATGTTCGAAAAAGTAAAAATTATTAAATCCTGCTGTCTTGTACCAATAAATGCGGTCGTACAAAACACCAGAGGCAGCATGAAAGGCTGTAGTGTTGAATCCTTGCTGCTTTAATTTATGCGGTAGGCAATGTTGAAAACCCTCTTTTACATCTTTTAAATTAAAGTGCAGAGGCGCCAGATTGCATAATTCACGCAATTCACCCGCTACTGTAGCACCAGAAAAACCAAATTCTCCAGATGAAAAATCTGTTATTTTGTCGTTTAGCTGTTTCAATGGACTTAGCAGTTTTGCGTTAATATTATCGTTGTGCACAACGCCCCAAGACTCATTAACAATGAGTAAAACTTTTTGATATTTTTCTTGTTCTAAATTTGAATACGCTTTAGATGTGGCGCCGGATATTTTATGATCAGAAAAAACTTGGCCATCTAAAAAGACACTTTGAAAAAAGAGGTCAGATCTCAAACGCCAGGTGTAATAAGTAGGGCTACCAACTAAAGGTGGATTATCAACGCGCCACACCCTTTGCTCCTCGATGGAGCGTGAATCTGAATAAAAAGATACAGCATAAATAACTATCGCTAAATTAAATAACACCAGCGTGTGTGCGGCACCGACATTTTTTTTGATGCTGAATACACCCCAAAAAAATATTAGTATTATAACAGCACCGAATGCAGTAGTTAGTTGATAGGTGGTTGGTGCTTCGAGAATGAATGAGGATAAGTACAGCAAATTATCCAAACGAACGAACTGAAATATTTGGCTAACTAAAGCTAACAAGTCAACCAGTAAAAATATAGCAAATAAAACATATCCAATTATTGTAAATGGGCTTACCACTAGTAATGCGGCAAACAGGTAATCAAGATTTACTAACGAGCGGCCTAAGTGAAAATAGCTCGCCGCCAATACAAAAAATATATTTGGTAGTACAACAAGTAATATTAAAGGTTTGATTAAATCTTTTTTTATGTTCATAAATAAATCTAATTATCGCGCAAAAAAAAAACACTCCGCAATGCGGAGTGTTTGTAGTATTACATAACAATTAGCTGCTGAATGTACAAGCACCTGAACCAGCGTTACAAGATACGTCTTTTTTCACTGTAGATGTACCACGAACTTTAGTGACAAAAGTTACTGCAGTTCCACCTTGATATTGCGCAGCTGTAGGAGTTGCGCCTGAAGCACATGCTGACGCAACATAAGCAGTTGCCGCTTCGTCATTTGCTAAGTTTGCAACAGCAGTTGCCATATATGATTTAGCTTCGTTCATACAAGCGCCGTTTGCACCGCGCTGAGTGTAGTCGCGGTAAGCTGGTAATGCTACTGCTGCTAAAATACCGATGATCGCTACAACGATCATTAATTCAATTAAGGTAAAACCTTGTTGAGTACGTTTCATAATTTACTTCTCCTGATGTTTTGTTAGCCAATAAGGCTACTGCATATTTTGGCTATTTTCATCGCAGTTGCAAGTAAAATGTACGTAAATTTGACAAACACTCCTAAATTATTGCTATTTATGAATATTTACTGAATGTAAATATAAACTCATTGTATTTTTATAGTATTAAAGTACTAGTTTTGGTGCTCTAAAAATAAGCGGTTTTACCGATGGTGTTTTGTGGTTTTATGCAGTTATCCAGCATACAAATTAAATTTGCAAAAAACGGGGCGGGTTAAGCTGTATCGCCTTAGTTGGGGGCGTATTGTCATTAAGCCGTATTAGAATGTTAGTTTGCCAGCAATGCCATTCTGGCCAAAAATGCTTGGCCCCAGGATGAGAACAGCCAGATAACGAGTAGGGCATTTCCTAAAATAACAAAGCCGAATTCACGGCGAAACTGATGTTTGCGGTTTTTATGCGCCAGTTGCTGCTGTGCCAGATAAGCGCCGGGCCAGCCACCTATTAGGCTAAACAATTGCAGGCTTTCTTCAGTTAAACGATTACCATGCCGCGCTATGGCCGCTTCTTTATCTGTTTTATACAGCCAATAGGTAAAAATACTGGCTTCAACATACAGCAGCGGTAGCACATAGATTAACCGGCCAAATAGCAGTGCAGCCGCAACCGCAATTAAGAAGCTAATACGAAAAATAAGTGCAATTTGATGCGCATACTGAATGCTAAAACCTTCGGTAGGGTAGTGCGAAGGCGTACTGGTATTTTTGTTTTTACTGGTAGTTTTGCTTGTCATTAACTGCCAGGGTGCGGCGATATTACGGCCCTGTTTATCTTGCGCCAGGCTAAATTGCAGTCGATCGCCTTGTGTTGGCCTTTCAGTGCGGTCGGTGTTGTCTCTTATATGGAAAAACAATTTTTCAGCCGTGTTGTCGCACAACACAAAACCAAAGCCTTTATCGTCGCGCCAAAACACCACTGTACCGGTTAAATGCATTAAACATATCCTGGATTATCGCCTCGCTCCCTGAGACCACAACAACGTACCAGAAGTTTAAACAACATTATATTATTTAGGCATTGTTTAGGGGGTATTCTTTAGTCGCATAGACAAATCAATGGCCTGCACGTGTTTAGTTAATGCGCCACTGGATATGTAATCGACACCCGTTGCCGCGAGCTCAGCTAAACGCTCACTGGTAATGTTACCTGACACTTCCAGCTTGGCCCGGCCGTTATTAAGCCTAACCGCCTGTTTAATGTCGGCCAGGCTAAAGTTATCCAGCATAATAATATCCGCGCCTGCAGTAAGAGCCTGTTGCAGCTCGTCGAGGTTTTCTGTTTCTACTTCAACCGGTTTGTCAGGAAAATTCTGCCGGGCTGTTGCCACCGCTTTGGCAATGGATCCTGCGGCGGCTATGTGGTTTTCTTTAATTAAAAAGGCATCGAACAGGCCAATACGATGGTTTTTACCACCGCCAACAAAGACGGCGTATTTTTGCGCAAAGCGCAAACCGGGAATAGTTTTACGCGTATCCAGTAACCGCGTGTTGCTGCCGGCTAAAAACTGCACATAATGCGCAGTTTGTGTTGCGGTAGCACTGAGTAGCTGCAAAAAGTTTAATGCACTGCGTTCACCTGTCAGCAAAATACGCGCCGGGCCTTGCAGTGTGCATAGCGTGGCATTGGCGCTTACCTTATCGCCGTCTTTAACCTGCCAAACAACCGTGACGTCGTTACCCAGTTGCTTAAATACCTCATCGACAAAGGTGGTACCACATATGACACAGTCTTCACGGGTAATAATGTGCGCGCTGGCTAGCTGGGTTGCAGGGATTAAAGACGCCGTAATGTCGCCTTGTGCAACCGGTAAAAAGCCCAGGTCTTCAGATAGTGCACTGGCGACAGCGCGTTGTATTTCATGTTGCAGCAAATCAAGGTAGTCAGTATGCATAATTATTGGTGTTGGATCAGCGTGAGTTGGTTGCCTTGTTGATGGAATTCTAACTGTTTTAACGCACTCATGCCCAGTAATATCTCTGCATCGCCACGACCATTGGCTAAATTAAGCACTATGCTGGCAGGAATATTGTACAACGTAATATCACCTAGTTGCAGGCTGTCTACCCGGCTTAAAAATGCCTGAGTCACACCATTGGCAGTGCTAACCTGCATAGGTTGACCAAATGGCATACCCAGCTGCTTAGCGGTGCTGTCATCTATTGCGATAGTAGTAGCGCCGGTGTCGAGCATAAAATTGACCGGTTGGTTATTAATAAGTGCAGTGCCAACATAATGGCCGCTTTTATTGCGAATTAATACTGTGCGGGTTTCACCGCCACTGCCCTGTATGCTGTGTAGTTGCTGATTAGGGTTAAGCTGTTTATCAATGGTGTCCTGAAAAAACATAAACAGCAGTACCATCAGTATTAACCAGGCAATAATGGCAAAGGTCTTACCATATTTGTTAGTTGGTTCAGGTGCTTGCATTAATAGCGTCCTGCGTTGACAATAGCGCTATAGCTTACTGATACCATCCGGCAAAGGCAAAACTTCTGATGAGTGCCCATGCGCCTACCATGACCATTCGCCATAGCCCGCATTTTGATGCGCGCCCCGCGGGCGAAAGCATCAGCTTGTTGGTGATCCACAATATTAGCCTGCCTGCTGGCAAATTTACGTTGCAACCAGAACAAAGTTACGTTGACGCCTTGTTTATGGGCACTTTGGATTGCAACGCGGATCCTAGCTTCAACGATTTGCGCGGAATGAGGGTGTCTGCGCATTGTGTTATTTGGCGCGATGGCCGTATTTTTAATTATGTCCCTTTTGACAAGCGTGCCTGGCATGCAGGTAAAAGTGATTTTAATGGCCGTGAGCGCTGCAACGACTTTGCTATTGGTATCGAGTTAGAAGGCACCGACAATTTACCTTATACTGAGCAGCAATATCTTAGTTTGATACAGCTGACGGATTTTTTGTTGCAGCAGCATCCGGCTATTACGTCAGAGCGTATAGTGGGACACTGTGATATTGCGCCCGGGCGAAAAACTGACCCGGGCATCGCGTTTGACTGGAAGCGTTACCAAAGAGCCATCAAGGAGTTTTCTGTATGACATTAATTAGTATGCTGCTGGCGTTAATTATTGAACGGTTGGCAGTGCGCAGTAACGCCTGGCAGGCGAGTCGTTATTGTCGGGCTTATGTAAGGTTTAGCGCAGGGTCGGCCCTTAATAAACTGGCATCGCATCAGCTTGGCCAGTATCTCTGGCTGGCATTGCCAGGTGCCGCGCTAACATTGCTACTTTATTTAGCCGACAGTCATTTGCTCTCACTGGTTGTCAGCACCTTGGTGTTGTTAGTGGCGATTGGTTGTTGGCATTATCGTCAGCTGTACAAGCAGTATTTAAATGCCATGGAACGAGGCGACGAAGAAGCCGCATTTCTGGCCATGCAACAAATACGCACCGATATGGGCAGTCAACGTGAGCAAAGCAGCTATGGCCAACTGTTGGTGTGGTTGAATTTTCGCTATTACGCCACCGTCGTGTTTTGGTTTTTGTTACTTGGCGTATTTGGTGTCATAACTTATGCGCTGGTAAGGCACCTACAAGAAACTGTAGCAGACGACGATGCGGCAGATTATGCCGTTTGCTTGGGTGATGACAACAAGGCGGTGCATTGTATTGCTCACTGGGCGCACTGGTTTCCTGCGCGTTTATTTGGTTTGGGTTTTGCGTTGGTGGGGCATTTTTCACGCGCCTCAACCACGCTGCTAAGTTATTTCCTTGATTTTACCGCCGACAACGAACACGTCGTTGCTGATGTGGCTACCGCAGCCGAGCCCTTACCTGTTGAGAGCTTGAATACGTTGGAAGACAGCAGCTATATGGTGCAGCTGGCTAAGCGCAATATGCTGTTTTTCTTAGCATTTGCAGCTATTTTAACCCTAAGTGGCTGGTTGGGGTAAACCGCTAGTCTGTTGTTAAGGCGCCTTTATGGCGCCTTTTTTGTGCTTATTTTTCCATTTTATGCCAACTTCACGCTGATTTCACAAACACCATGACACCCTGATTGTTAGTTAAACACAACCTGAAACGGGTAATTAGGATGAACAAAATCGGAGTGAAAAAAATGCTACTAACCTTAGGTGCGGTTATTACTGCCTTGGCTGCAGGCTGGTACGCTTTATTTGGCTTAAAACCCTACACGGTAAGTGCCGCGGACATTACAGAGCGTTATGCTTATACGCTATCTCAGCCGGTTAACCTGCAACTGCAGCAAGATGACAACAATGGCTATCATTTTCACTACAACAGTTTTGACGGCGCCAAAGTAAACGGCTATATGCGTTTACCCACATCTACAACGCAAATGTCACAACCCTTACCGGTACTGATTGGTGCACATGCGATGGGGCGTGCGCATGTGCGTTGGTGGCAAAATAGTTTTAAAGACAGGCCAACAAGGGAGAGCACCGACAAGATCACCAGCATGGCATTGGCAAAAGGCTATGCTGTGGTAACCATAGATGCGCGTAACCATGGTGAACGCAAAGATCCTAACCACAGTATCGTTGATATCATTAATAATTTGCATTGGTGGGGTGAGCGTGAGCCATATGAACAGATGCTGATAGATACCGTGCGCGATCATCGTTTGCTGATAGACTGGCTTGGTACTCAACCGCAGTTTGACGCAACGCGTATTGATGTTGCAGGCTATAGCATGGGCGCGCACGTTAGTTTGTTGCTGGCAGCAGTAGATAATAGAGTACGCCGCGTTGCCGCTGTGGTGCCGCCACATGTTAACAGTCGCACGGCCATCGTGGCGCCGTTGAACATGTTACAAGGGCTAGCAGATAATCCGGTATTACTCTTAACTGCTAATGATGATGAATATGCGAGTGAAAAAGAAAACATGCAGCTATTTAACGCCTTACCTAATGCCGATAAACAGTATCACGTGTTTACTAGTGGCCACTTGCTACCGGCAGATTATGTGCAACTGTTTGAGCAATGGTTGTAATGTCAGTAAGTAACAGCTTATCTGTGTTGGTAATTGAAGATAATCGGGCGATACAGGCTAATATCTCCGATTATTTTACTATGCAAGGTGCCGTGGTGGATTTTGCCTTGCAGGGCCGGCAAGGCGCTGATCTGGCATTGCAAAATTATTATGACGTAGTGGTGCTTGATTTAACCTTACCACAGTTAGATGGGCTTGATGTTTGTGCACTGCTGCGCAAGCGCGCGCCGCGGCATATTCCTATTCTTATGCTAACCGCACGAGATAGCTTGCAGCACAAGTTAGACGGTTTCAATGTCGGTGCGGATGATTATTTGGTAAAACCGTTTGATTTGGCTGAACTATGGGTCAGGGTGCAGGTGCTAGCCAAACGTTATCTGCAGCAGCATCATCAATTAATATTTGGAAACATTTGCTTGAACAAGCACTTACATCAGGTAATGTGTGATGCTAGGGTGATGGAATTAAAACCTATCGGATTTCAGCTGTTGAACATATTACTGGAAACGCACCCGCGTCCGGTTTGCCGCAGCGAGTTGTGTAGCAGGATTTGGGGCGATGAGCTGACGGAGTCTGATGCATTGCGCTCACATCTTTATCAATTACGAAAAACCCTGCAACAGCATGGCGCTTCAATAACTATTGAAACCTTGCTCGGCGTTGGCTTTGCCTTAAAAACAAAGGCTGCAACATGAAAATGCAATCACTGAGACGCCGCATTCTGCTTGCCTTTATCGCCAGTTCAGCCTTGGCGGCATTGCTGTTTGGTTTAAGTACCATTATTTTTGCTTATCATACTGAGGATCAGGTTTTTGAAACCTTTTTAAAAGCCGAAGCGTCCTATGTAGAGCAGCAGTTAGCATCTGATACCTTGGTAACACCGCGGCTGACGTTTGCGAGCTACTATAAGGAAATATCAGCGCTGCCGCAGCCTATTCAAACTAGCTTGCTACATGCGCCTACACGCAACGAGTTTGCTCTGGACGGCGGACGGCACTTCCACCTATTCCGGTTATCCAAGGGGTTTCTTCTGGCCGATGTTACTGAGCAATTAGTGGTTAGGCAAATGCGGCAACAGTTAGCCGTGTTTCTGTTCACGCTGCAGCTTATTGTTGTGCTGTGCTCTGCTGGCTTTGCTTATTTGCTGGCGAGACGCGTGTTAAAGCCTCTGCATCAATTAACCCGGGTGGTTGATAGTACCGGGCAACAGTCTGCTATGCCATTAACCGCAAGCTTTGCCAATGACTTTAGCCCGGATGAAATTGGTCGTCTGGCACAAGCACTGCAAAAATCCTGGCAGCGAGTCGCTGAATTTATCGGCCGTGAACAACAGTTTACTCAGGATGTGTCGCACGAGTTACGCACACCACTTACGGTAATTCAGGGCGCGCTTACGCTAATACAACATAGCCCGTTAACGACGCAGCAAGTACTGTTAGTACAACGTTTGCAAAGTGCGCAGTTACAAATAAATCAAACAATAGAGACACTTATGCTGCTGGCACGAGAGCAACTACCCGCTGCGGCACCTGTTAAGCTGTTGCCGTTGGTAGAGCAAAGCATACTGCAACAGCAAGCTAAGTTAGACGGCAAGACCGTTAAGCTGCAGCTTGATATTTCCGTGCAATCGCAGCTAACGATGGATGAAAATTCGCTGCTTATTTTACTGAATAACCTGATAGGTAATGCCTTTGAACATACGACATCAGGAGTTATTGGTATCACATTTCAGCATCAGGTATTGACAGTGCAGGATAGTGGCAGTGGTATTGACGCTTCAATACGTGAACAGGTATTTGAATCCGGTGTTAAGGGACAAAGCAGCCAGGGTATGGGTGTGGGTTTATCCTTGGTGAAACGGTTGTGTGACAAATGGCAGATCCTTTATCAGCTTCATAGCAATAACCAAGGCACTTGTGTTCGGCTACAATTCCCTGACTAATAATCTGGTCAGACCAATTCTTTCTACGCCTGTCACACCTTAGCCATGTTGAGTTATTACTCTAACTATTTTCCGCTTTTGCCTTTGCATAGATTCTCTGCTTTATTTACTTATTATGCAGAAACTGCTACCTTATCACCACTAAAAATAAATTGGTAAGACCAATTTACATCGAGTC
Source organism: Rheinheimera baltica (assembly GCF_030731985.1). Lineage (NCBI taxonomy): Bacteria > Pseudomonadati > Pseudomonadota > Gammaproteobacteria > Chromatiales > Chromatiaceae > Rheinheimera > Rheinheimera baltica. Next base: position 382,662 of record NZ_JAPJDY010000002.1, on the reverse strand, counting down.
CAATGCGGGCTCTGTACCAGGGCATACAGCGCAGCATGGCAGATTTAAAAATTAAACCGGCAAAACTCTCTGATCGCATTGTCGAGCAGCTAGAGAATATGTTGCTTGAAGGCAGTTTTACGCCAGGGCAAAAGCTGCCACCAGAACGTGATTTAGCTGAAATGTTTGCGGTGTCGCGGCCATCGTTGCGTGAGGCCATTCAAAAACTGGAAGCCAAGGGTTTAGTTAGCCGGCGTCAAGGTGGCGGCACCTACGTGTGTGACAATTTAGCTGTTGGGCTTACTGATCCGTTGTTTGAACTGATCGCCCGCCATCCAGAGTCACAATTTGATTTACTGGAATTCAGGCACGCACTGGAAGGTATTTGTGCGTACTACGCAGCATTGCGTGGCACAGATGCCGACTTTGCTCAAATTACTGCACACTATGACGCTATTTGTCAGGCGCAGCAGTTAAACGATATAGACGCAGAAGCCCGTGCTGTAGGCAGTTTTTATTTAGCCGTCGCAGAAGCGTCGCACAATGTGGTGATACTGCATTTAGTTCGCGGCCTAACACCATTAGTAGAGCAGAATATCCGGGTAAACCTGGAAACACTGCAGCAAAAAGAAGGCATTGTCAGCCAGCTGAATTCGCATCGGCAACGGCTAATGCAAGCGGTTATTAATGGCGAGCCAGAAAAAGCCCGCCAGGCTAGCAATGGCCATCTGGCCTTTATTGAAGAAGCTTTGCTGGATGTTGGCAAAGAGCGCTCGCGTATTGAGCGGTCTTTACGGCGCACGCAGCAAGGCTAGTATCTTATTATTAACGCACATGGGCATCTATAGCACAGGCGTGCATAACCAAAGGAAACCTCGATATGTCTGAAGTCAGTAAAGTTGACATCGACGCTCTGGAAACCAAAGAGTGGCTTGAAGCGCTGGAATCAGTTGTTCGCACCGAAGGGGTAGAGCGGGCACAGTTCTTGTTAGAGCAAGTACTGGAGCAGGCCCGGTTAGACGGTGTGGCTATGCCAACCGGCGTAACAACGAACTACATTAATACTATTCCTACGCAGCAAGAACCGGCTTATCCGGGCGATGTTAACCTGGAGCGACGTATTCGTTCGGTTATCCGTTGGAACGCCATTATGATCGTATTGCGCGGTTCGAAAAAAGAGCTGGATTTGGGCGGCCACATGGCATCGTTCCAGTCTTCAGCTGCGTTTTATGAAACCTGTTTTAACCACTTTTTCCGCGCACCAAACGACAAAGACGGTGGCGATTTAGTGTATTACCAGGGCCATATTTCACCGGGTATTTATGCCCGCGCTTTTGTTGAAGGCCGCTTAACGGCTGAACAGTTAGACAGCTTCCGTCAGGAAGTAGACGGCAAAGGCTTATCTAGCTACCCGCACCCTAAATTGATGCCAGAGTTTTGGCAGTTCCCTACGGTGTCGATGGGTTTAGGCCCTATTGCTTCAATTTATCAGGCGCGTTTCTTAAAGTACTTACACGGCCGTGGTTTAAAAGACACCAGTGCGCAGCGCGTATATGCCTTTTTAGGTGACGGTGAGATGGACGAGCCAGAATCACGCGGTGCTATCAGCTTCGCCGCGCGTGAGAAGCTGGGCAACCTGTGTTACTTAATTAACTGTAACCTGCAGCGCCTTGACGGCCCGGTAATGGGTAACGGTAAAATTATTCAGGAACTGGAAGGCTTGTTCCGTGGCGCCGGTTGGAACGTCATTAAAGTGGTATGGGGTCGTGGCTGGGACAAATTACTGGCCAAAGACACCACTGGTAAATTACTGCAACTGATGAACGAAACCGTCGACGGCGACTACCAAACTTACAAAGCTAACGATGGTGCCTATGTGCGTAAGCACTTCTTTGGCCGTTACCCGGAAACCACCGCACTGGTAGCCGATATGACTGACGAAGAAATTTTCGCGCTAAAACGCGGTGGTCATGAGCCGTCTAAGTTGTTTGCTGCGTTTAAAGCGGCACAGGAATGTACCGATAAACCGACGGTTATTTTAGCTAAAACCGTTAAAGGTTACGGCATGGGCGATGCGGCAGAAGGTAAAAACATCGCGCACCAGGTGAAAAAAATGGACATGACCCACGTGCTGCAATTGCGCAAGCGTTTAGGTCTGGAAGATTATATCAGCGAAGAGGCGGTGGCCGACTTACCGTATATTAAGTTGCCGGAAGGCTCGCCAGAGCTGAAGTACCTGCACGACCGCCGTGCGGCGTTAAACGGCTACACGCCAGTACGTTTGCCTAATTTTACGCAAAAACTGGAACTGCCGGCATTATCTGCTTTTGATGCATTGTTGGAAGAGCAAAAGCGGGATATCTCTACCACCATGGCCTATGTGCGGGCGCTGAATATTTTGCTGAAAGATCAGCACATAGGTAAGCAAATTGTGCCTATTATTGCCGACGAAGCCCGTACTTTTGGTATGGAAGGCTTGTTCCGTCAAATTGGTATCTATAACCCGGGCGGCCAAACGTATACACCGGAAGACCGTTCTGTAGTGAGCTACTACAAAGAAGATATCGGTGGACAGGTACTGCAAGAAGGTATTAACGAACTGGGTGCTATGTCATCCTGGGTTGCTGCAGCAACGTCTTACAGCACCAACGATTTACCGATGATCCCGTTTTACATTTATTACTCCATGTTTGGTTTCCAACGTGTTGGCGATATGGCGTGGATGGCGGGTGATCAACAAGCCCGTGGTTTCTTGTTAGGTGCCACAGCAGGGCGCACCACGTTAAATGGCGAAGGTTTGCAGCACGAAGATGGCCACAGCCATATTTTAGCCAGCACCGTGCCTAACTGTATTTCGTACGACCCCACCTACGCTTTTGAGCTGGCGGTTATTCTGCATGACGGTATTCACCGCATGTATGGCGAAGCACAGGAAAACATCTACTACTACATTACCGTAATGAACGAGAACTACCATCACCCGGCAATGCCTAAAGGCGCTGAAGACGGTATTCGTCGCGGTATTTATAAGTTGGAAAGCTTAAATGGCGACCGCGGTAAAGTGCAGTTGTTAGGCTCAGGCACGATATTAAACGAAGTGCGTAAAGCCGCTGAAATCTTAAGTAAAGATTACGGCGTTGCGTCTGACGTGTACTCGGTAACCTCGTTTAACGAGCTGGCACGTGACGGCCAGGACTGCGAGCGTTTTAACATGCTAAACCCGGAAGCCGAAGCCAAAACGCCATTTATTGCAAGTGTTATGAACGCGGCGCCGGCCATAGCGGCAACCGACTATATGAAAAACTATGCTGATCAAGTGCGTGCCTTTGTGCCTGCGGCGTCTTACAAGGTGCTGGGTACAGACGGTTACGGCCGCTCTGACAGCCGTGAGAATTTGCGTCGTCACTTTGAAGTTAACGCCGGCTACATTGTGGTAGCGGCATTAACCGAGCTGGTAAAACAAGGCGAACTGAAAAAAGCGGTAGTGGTTGATGCGATTAAGAAATTTGGCATCGACACCGGTAAAACCAACCCGCTGTACGCATAAGAGGATTGCAAATGACTATTGAAATTCAAGTTCCGGATATTGGTGCTGATGAAGTTGAAGTCACTGAGATTCTGGTCAAGGTAGGCGATAAGGTTGCCGCAGATCAGTCTTTACTTAGCGTTGAAGGTGACAAGGCGTCAATGGAAGTACCAGCGGCAGAAGCTGGCGTGGTAAAAGAAATTAAAGTTAAAGTAGGCGACAAGGTAAACACCGGCAGCCTGATTATGATTTTTGAAGGCGAAGCCGCTGCTAAAGCCGACGCCGCACCGGCGAAGCAAGAAGCTAAAACCGAGCCGAAAGCTGACGCTAAAACCGACGCTAAAGCTGACACGGCGGCCAAGACAGAAAGCAAAACCGCCGTACAAGATGTTAACGTACCGGATATTGGCGGTGACGCAGTAGAAGTTACCGAGATTATGGTTAAAGTGGGCGACACGGTAACCGAAGATCAGTCACTGCTTAGTGTTGAAGGCGACAAAGCCAGTATGGAAGTACCGGCGCCGTTCGCTGGTAAGGTTAAAGAAATTAAAATCAGTGTCGGCGACAAGGTGTCTACCGGCAGCCTGATTATGGTGTTTGAAACCACAGGCTCGGCCGATGCTGTACCGGCAGAAGCTGAAGCGCCAAAAGCAGAAAGCAAAGCCGAAATTAAAGCTGAAGCTGCGCCGGTCAAAACTGAAAGCAAAGCTGATTCTGCTCCTGCATCGTCAAACGACGGCTTTGTTGAAAACACGGCCTATGCGCATGCATCACCAGTTATTCGCCGTTTAGCACGTGAATTTGGTATTAACCTGGCCAAGGTTAAAGGTACCGGTCGTAAAGACCGTGTAGTAAAAGAAGACGTACAAAACTATGTGAAACAACTGGTGAAACAGGTTGAGTCTGGTGCAGCAAGCGCTGGTTCAGGCGCCGCTTCTGGAGCAGGAAGCAGCATGGGCTTTGATTTAATCGCCTGGCCTAAAGTCGATTTTGCTAAATTTGGCGAAGTTGAAGCCAAGCCGCTGTCACGTATTCAAAAACTGTCTGGTAACAATTTACACCGTAACTGGGTGCGCATTCCGCATGTTACCCAGTTTGACGAAGCCGATATCACCGGCCTGGAAGACTTCCGCAAAGAGCAAAACGCATTGGCCGAGAAGAAAAAACTCGGTGTTAAGTACACGCCACTGGTGTTTATTATGAAAGCCGTGGCCAAAGCACTGGAAGAATTCCCCACCTTCTGTAGCTCGCTATCAGAAGACGGTGCAAGCTTAATATTAAAGAAATACGTGCACTTAGGTATTGCGGTAGATACACCCAATGGCTTAGTGGTGCCGGTGGTTAAAGACGTTAACAAAAAAGGCATTATCGAGCTGTCACGCGAGCTGCAGGAAATCTCGGTAAAAGCGCGCGAGGGTAAATTAACCTCCAGCGACATGCAAGGCGGCTGTTTTACCATTTCAAGCTTAGGCGGCATTGGCGGTACGGCGTTTACGCCTATTGTAAATGCGCCGGAAGTTGCCATATTAGGGGTATCGAAGTCTGACATTAAGCCAAAATGGAACGGTAAAGAGTTTGAGCCTAAGCTGATGTTGCCGTTAAGTGTGTCTTACGACCACCGCGTTATAGACGGTGCCCTGGCAGCACGCTTTACCGCAACACTGGCCAGTTATCTGGCCGATATTCGCCAGATCATTATGTAATACATTTTACTTGAGCAAATTTTGTGTCCCGTGCTGAAAAGTTACGGGACATCGCTCAGGCAGGATGTTAAAATTCTGCCACTTTTTTCGCCTGATAGCCTTGTCCTACATGCTGCTATCAGTCACCCGAACTGACCCGATATAAAAGGTAATACGATGAGCAACGATATTAAAACTCAGGTAGTAGTCGTGGGCGCAGGCCCTGGCGGTTATTCTGCAGCGTTTCGTGCAGCAGATTTAGGTTTAGACGTTACCCTGGTTGAAGCCCGCAGCACCTTAGGTGGCGTGTGCTTAAACGTAGGTTGTATTCCGTCTAAAGCCTTATTACACGTTGCTAAGGTGATTGACGATGCCCGCGATATGGCATCACACGGTGTGACTTTTGGCGCACCAGAAATTGATTTAGATAAAATCCGTGCCTGGAAAGACAAAGTGGTTGGTCAGTTAACCAACGGCTTGGGCGGCATGGCGAAAATGCGTAAAGTTAAGGTAGTAAATGGCTTCGGTAAATTTACCGGTGCGAACACCTTACAGGTTGGCGACACCACTATTACCTTTGAACAGGCTATTATTGCCGCTGGTTCAGAGCCAGTTGCACTGCCATTCATTCCAAAAGATGACGACCGCGTTATCGACTCAACCGGCGCACTGGAATTAAAAGACATCCCGGGCGAAATGCTGGTATTGGGCGGCGGTATTATCGGTTTAGAAATGGGCACTGTTTACCGTGCGCTGGGTTCTAAAGTATCGGTAGTAGAATTTGCTGACCAGTTAGTACCCGCAGCCGATGCTGACTTAGTTAAAGCCTACACCAAGTACAACAGCAAAAACTTCAACATCATGTTATCTACCAAGGTAACGGCAGTTGAAGCTAAAGACGACGGCCTGTACGTTACATTTGAAGGTAAAAACGCACCAGAAAAAGCTGTTCGTTATGACAAAATTCTGGTAGCAGTTGGCCGTAAGCCAAACGGCAACCTGTTAGACGCGGCAAAAGCCGGTGTTAACGTCGACGAGCGCGGCTTTATCAATGTAGATAAGCAACTGCGTACTAACGTTGGCCATATCTATGCTATCGGCGACGTTATCGGTCAGCCAATGTTAGCGCACAAAGCCGTACACGAAGGCCACGTGGCTGCTGAAGTTATCTCTGGTATGAAGCACTACTTCGACCCACGCTGCATTCCATCAGTAGCCTACACCGACCCGGAAATGGCCTGGACAGGCGTTACTGAGAAAGAAGCGAAAGAGCAGGGCTTAAAATATGAAACCGCTACCTTCCCATGGGCAGCGTCAGGCCGTGCTATCGCCTCAGCCCGTACTGAAGGCTTCACTAAGCTGATTTTCGACAAAGACACGCACCGCATTATCGGTGGCGCTATTGTCGGTATTAACGCCGGTGAAATGCTGGGTGAAATCTGTTTAGCCGTAGAAATGGGTGCCGACGCAGAAGACATCGCGTTAACCATTCACGCTCACCCAACGCTGAACGAGTCTATCGGTTTAGCCGCCGAGATGTACGAAGGTTCAATCACCGACCTGCCAAACCCGAAAGCAAAGAAGAAGTAATTTTTCTGAGTGAGTGTTTAAGACCAAGGCCGCTTATGCGGCCTTTGTTGTTTTATACCAGCAATTCAGGGGACGTACGGAGGAGGTCGCTATGTTTACTAATAAATCTGTTAATGCAGCCATCTCAGCGCTTTTGCTCAGTTTTAGCGCACATGCCGATATGGCGTTTAAACATCAGAGTGGCGTAAAGCTGTTTCAACACTATGCTCAGGCCAGTTGTTTGGCTACCGCCTTTACTGAAGGTGAGATTTACGATCAGGCAGTAAGTGCACTAAACGGCTATCGCGAGTTTGGTGCTATGCCGCTGGAGGCCTACGACGCATTGATAAAGCCGATACAGCAGTGGCTGCAAAAAGACTACGCCACGCAAGCGGGCAAGCAAAATAACCTGATGAAGTGTATAGACTTTGCAGAGTCAGAGCTGGTGACAAAGATCTATCAGGGCTACGCCGCTGAATTGCCGGATATGAATAAGAAGAATTAATTTCGCGAGAATAGAATGAACCAAAGGCCGCGAATGCGGCCTTTGTTGTTTTTAAGCGCTTTAAACTGGATATTCTTTAATCTGCTATCGTTTGTTTCAGCTTGCTCATATCTCTGTTAGTCAACGCTTCATACCTGTCTAGGTATTGGCGCGCTAGTTCGGAGTCATAAGTTTCAGGGAAATGAATATAGTCTGCTAGAAGCATTGCGAGTGATAACATACTTTCTGGATGCCCCTTGTCACTGAGTTTTGTTAACACTTCAATTGCTTGCTGATGAAACTTTAAACGAACATCGCGCTGATAGAGTTCTTGAGCAAAAATTGATTTTTGACTAAGCATTGAAGCATACTTTGATTGAGCAACTTCATTCCCTAAGTTTACGGACTCAATGAGATAGTTATCCACAGCTAGCAGCATGTCTGCTTCGCTCATATTTTGATAATTCTGACATTCAAACTGGGCATTGCTAAACCGCTGGTTCAATTCGCTATAGTCATGGCCGGTTTCATTGGTGAAGTTATTTGCAGCCTGCTCCACGCTCCCATAGGTAGAGACAGTGCTGAAGTAATTTAAACAATACTCTGCAAGTACATGTTTGTTAAATGACGCTAATGACTCAGCCGGAGTTTCAAGTTTATATAATTTTTTTTCAGTATTTATCAGATTGCTTTTATCGTTGGGAATTAAAATCGAGCGCTGGCTCTCTTTTGAATCAATGCTATTGGGCGAAAAATCGTCTGCCAAACCTAAATTCGATGAAATTATTTCTGGAGTTGTACCTACCGGCGCTACACTTTTTAATTCATGGCTTGCGGGCTCTGTAGCGTTGTTTTTATTATTAAAGTTAATTGAGTAGATGTAGAGCATGAGTAGAGTCGAGATGCATACGCTCAGAATTATGGTGACTTTACTCCTTATTTTCTTCATAAAACGATCTCAAAATACATTTAAATTTACAGGCAATTTGAATTACTTTCAGGGGATGTTATTGAGCATAAAATAACACACCGAAGCGGTAAAGCATTTACTGGAACTACAAATATTAGGGTAAATATTAGGGGCTGAATTCGTGGGGATCCCTCAGGGTCAGATCAAAATTAACTGATTCAGCTGATGTGTAGCAGCTTTAATTTTAATCTGGCCCTAATTATCAGGTTGAATATGGCGCTTAGCAGCCGTAAGGTGTTGACCAAAATGCATTTAGCTCAAGTAAAGGCTGAGGTTAAAGGGTGAAGCAAAAGCGGTTTTTAATAGCGTTGCTACTGGTGTTTGTGCCGCTTATCGACAGCGTGTTCTTAGGCAATACATTTGGCCTGCAGTGGCACAGCCCGGTGCTGATGTACCAGGTGAGTGTGTATTTGGTGCCGGTAAAGCTGCTGTTAACGCTTGCAGGTATAGTGCTCTTATTCAAAAAGCCTGTGACTGGTGTGTCTAAGCTGGCTGAATTTAGCGCAGTATCATTAGGTTTATTGCATATTTGCTTACTCGCAGTCGCGTGTTTGGGCATGGTTTTATTTGGTACTAAAACTCAGTTTTATCGTGCTAATGGCAATATTCAGCTTTATACAGCGGATGTGGGGGCGATGGGCAAGTCGTATCATTATTTCTCATATTTATGTCGCAAGCCATTCGGTTTCTACACGCTTACGCCAATTAGCAAAGAAGACTGGCTGGGGCAATTTAGTTTTAGCCAGCAGGGAAAGCAGCTGGTTATAACACTACAAGAAAATAGCGAAGCGAGCGAAAATAATACCATTAGCCGAGATATTCCATCGCACGATTGTGAGTAATAATGTCTGTGCTGCAAGATAGCGGTAGTTATTTTTAACGCGTATACGCGACCAGCTTCCTTGTGAGCTTTTAAAAAACGGTGTTCTTTTGTTAGTGATGTCTATGTGGTGTATTGAACATAAATAAAATAACACTAGACAGGTATCAGTTAACACTATAGAGTCACCTCCAGCTAGAAAGAAGTCTGTTATTTACATCCTACATTTCGTTGTTTTATTCGTAATCCTCCGTCCTGCAGTTTTTAAGTTCAAGTCAATATTTTTAAGTAATTCAAGCCTCTTGAAGGCATTACTATATAAATTTCAGGATATTATTATGTCTAATACAACTACCGGAATCGTTAAGTGGTTCAACGAAGCGAAAGGCTTTGGCTTTATTGAACAACAATCTGGCCCGGATGTTTTTGCCCACTTCAGTGCCATTGCCAGCGAAGGTTTTCGAACCCTTACAGAAGGCCAACAGGTGCGCTTTGTTATTACGAATGGCCAAAAAGGGCCGCAAGCCGAGAATATTGTAACTATCTAATAAATAGTTAAGTGTAAAAAAGGCAGACCCAACTGGGTTTGCCTTTTTTTATGCTGCAAATGACGTGTTTTATCGCATGCCATAATGCCTGCATGATGCGATAGCAGCTTATAATCAGCAAGTTGCTGAGCACGGCACCTTTGCTGAGCGGCTCGGGCAAATATAGTGCTGCAACAGTTTAGCGATGCCCGCATAGAGCAACAGCGGGTTGTGGTGCTGACTAATACCCTGTTTCACAATATTGATGTCTTGCTGGTAGCGCTGATTAAGCCGAAAACAACCGCTGCCTTATTAGCCTAATTCCAAATACCCGTCACTATTGAAGAACAAGCTAGTTTTATCGACTTGCTGGATATTGCGTCGGTATCGGCAAAGCGTTTAAAAGCTACGGAAATCAACTTGCAAAGTTGCCGCCAGCAAATCAAAGAAGGGCCTTGATTTGCTAATTGACGGCTTCTGAACCTTATGGGTTAGATCCAATAGTTACTGTATTTGTACTGAATTGCGGCAATAACCGGCATTTCTGTCGGTCTGGAGAATCTGCACAGTCTGCCAGTGCCAGTTCAATGCAATCAAAATACAGCAGCATACAGCCAATTACTGCCGCGCCTAAGCAGTAAAAAGCACCTTTATTTAACGTTACCGCTTCAACATGGCTGAACAATCCTTTAAGCAGTAGCGACAGGTAATAGCCAAAATAACCAAAGCCGAAGACTGTAAGAATTGCAAATAGCGTGAGCCCAGCAGTTAATTGCCATGTTGCCAGCTCATTTTCGTCTTTATGCATCAAAATAACCTTGGTGAAAGAGCGGGAAATGGGGGCGTATCTTGTTTATTGCCATTTAAAAGAACTTTAGGAATCTATACGATCGAATCTATAGGGTCAGTGAGATATATATTGTGAGCATTTTAAACTCATAACAAAATTAAACCAGCCTCTTAGGCAAATCCGCAAAGTAGTATCTGGCTGTTAATAGATAGGTTCAAAACGTTTGTTTCTAAAGCAACTGTTCAAACAAATGCCGGCTGGCTTCGCCAATATCGGTATGCGTCTATCCCAAAAGTTATTAGAGTCGGATAAACATTTGCGCTATTGTCAGCGATGATTATGCTTATAAACCTCGAAAAGGATTTTTGATGAAAAAGTTTCTCGTGTTGTTGCTGGTGTTGGCTGGCATTTACCATTTTCAGGGAAGCAATTTAAGCGAAAGTATTAATGCTGATTATCAAAAGGTTGATATCCAGCAAAGCGATACCAAGCCAAGCGATTATCCGCAGCAACATTTGTCTGCCCAGCAGCGTGAGCTGCAAAAAACGCTTCTGCGGATCCGTAATAACGGCCCCTTCCCATATGATCGCGATGGTATTACTTTCCATAACAGAGAGCGTTTATTGCCATTAAAAGCGAGTGGTTACTATCGGGAATATACTGTTGATACGCCGGGCCTGTCACATCGCGGGCCGCGACGCGTGGTAACCGGAGGTAATCCGCCGGATGTTTATTACTACACCGAAGATCATTATCGCTCGTTTCGCACTATTTCTGGTGCTCAATAATGGAACAAGCTGTTCACAGCGCTGTTTTGATTCACTACGCTGAAGCCCCGACTCATGCTATTTGTCTTTCGAAAGACGGCAGCCTTAACCAGCAAACCATCTTAGCCAGCTTGCAAGTGCATTTTTTGTTTCCTGATTATTTTGGTGAAAATTTAGACGCCGCCTTTGATCTGTTGCTGGACGTTGTTGATACCCTTAACCAGCCAACTGTTTGGCAATTTTGTACAGGGAAGAACGCAAACACAGATAATGATGCGTTGGCTCGTTGGCAGCAATTAATGCAAGACGTAATAGATTATGCATCCGGCAAAGGGGTAATGCTGCAGGTTGAGTTATTTGTCGAGCCGTAGCGCGAGCATGAACTTTCAAAGGCAGAACAAAAACTTAGCATCCTCTAGTTGAGGTAACGAACTATGTTTTTTATGCTGCCAACAGTTATGAATTTGAGCCAATAACACTATGTATGGAATACCATAGTAACTACCCAATTTGCCTTTGAGATGGTGTTATCCCGTTTAGCGAATCATCAATAGCAACACGGCCTTGTGGTGAATTTGCAGGATGATTGGCAGTTTCAAATTTATTTTTTAAGTTATTTATCGGTTTTTCAAAATAACTCCAAACAATTTGGCTGACTAATATTGCAAAGACGGTTTTTAAGATTAGCGACAATGAAGGATGTTGAGCAAGATCCCATCCTATATAGCTGAGTGATTTCAATAAAAGTATTTCTGACGGTCTTTGGAGTAAATAAAGGCCATAGCATAGCCCTCCTAAATATGTTAAAAACCGGCTTCTCAATAAAAAAGACGCTGTTGTATCTCTATTTTGAATGCACCATAAAACCAAGGTAAAGAAATACAAGGCTAGAATTGAATAGCCAAAAACCCGACAGAAAAAAGTATATCTATCAAGCCCTCCGGCATAGAAAATTACACCAAGGCAGATTGTTAAGGTAACTAAAAAATAACTAACAAGTTGTTTATTGATAAAGTAATTTGATCTCACAATAATGGCCAGAACAAGACCTGCACTCAAGTTGTCAAATCTTGATATGGTAGCTAAGTACTGAATTCTTTCGTTGTCTGGGAAGGAATCAAGCATTAAAAATCTGAAAATTGGCGATATGCAGATCAATAACCCCAAAGTGATTTTGAGCTGTTTGATTGTGAGTTTGTGAATCAGCAATGGTGCCAGCAGGTAAAACTGCTCTTCTATCGAAATTGACCATAAAGGGGCTAAGAAATAAGAGGGTTCAACGCCTGTTATAGATTCTCTGACATTACCCAGGAAGAATAAATACCACAGTGGGTTGCCTGATTCTTTTATAAACTCTGCATCCCAATACGAGACGTTGTGAATAAAAGACTGTGCGACCGGAATGATGATAAAAAGACCAATAACAAACGCATAATAAAGCGGGAATATTCGAAGAACCCTTCGCACGTAAAAATTTCTAAAATAATGCTCTTTGTTTTTTGTATCGATTAATATGCCGCCAATCAAGAAACCGCTTATCACAAAAAACAAATCTACACCTATCCAACCAAGATGAGCAATAGGTGACAATGTTTGGTAAATATCACCAGAGCTTGGCCAGAAATGGTGAATGGTAACAAGCAATATTGCTATACCTCTCAACCCTTCTATTTCAGCAATTTTTCCATGGTAGCGGTATTCCATAACCTCAACATTCCTTATTGTATTTTTATGGTTTTATGTACTTGGTGATGTAATTGTAAATACTTTTAACGTCATCTCTTTTACCTGATGCTGATTGTGTGTGATAAATTCAATGTTTGCAACTTGCTCACGCAAGATACCGTTTTGGCCGGTAATGTTGCCATAACAGTACTAGGCCCGTAAGGGTAAACAGGAGTGATGCGGCAGCTGTACTGATAAGCAGCGGGTTGTTAAAGTTGCTGCGTTCGTCGTAATCCATAATGTGCAGTATCCAAAAAAAGTCGAACACCCGCCACAGGCTGGTTCTTACCCGGCTTACTGCGCCCGTGGACGGGTCGAGATAAAAGGTGCTGTTGTTGTCGTCGTTAAACTGCACCTGCCATTGTGGCGTTGGCAAATGTTTTACTTCTGCTGGCAGTTGTTGCAGTAGTTGGCTGTAGCTCAGGGCGCCTTTACCCGTGTACTGAGCTTGTGCTAGCCGGGTTATATCTTGCTCAGACAGCGTGTTTAGCAACTTACCGCTGCTGGCGCTATAACGAAAGCGCTGGCCTGCATCGTCTATAACGTACACCGGCATAGCGCTAAGCTGGTTGTTATCAAGGGTTAACTGTTGGCTGATGCTAAAGCTGGCTTCGCTGCTGTGGTGTTCCAGTACCGAAGCGGGGCTTACCAATGCCTGCTGCCAGCGGGGCACTGGTTGAGTATGTAAGTGCTCGCCTCTGACTTGCTCTATGGGTAGCACCGCCATAACCAGCCCGCTTAAAAACCATAGCAGTATTTGTACGACTAAAATTAAACCCAGCCAGTTGTGCAGACGCCGACACCATTTCATCATAAGACGTTAATCGATAAGGTTAATAAGGCTATATCAACAGAAATGGGTTGCTAATGTAAAGCGGCAAAATGTCGCAGCAGCTTACACAAGTTACCGGTGGTTAAACGATAAATAGCTCGTTCTTTACCCAGCGCCGTGAATTTGCTGCTATGCCATTTAAACGTCAAAGATATATCATCACTGGTAAGATTGTACTAATGCTGCAAGCTCGCCATTTTTTCGCATATTGTCCAGCTCGACCTGCATTGCCAGTGCAATATCAGTGGGGAACCTTAAATTTAACGCGAGGTAGTGTTTGCCAACATCCTCTAGCTTAAAAAGTGGCTCTGCCGTATCGGCTGGCATATTCTGTTCCAGCATCCAGCTACGTAAGGCTCGTTTAGAACCGGCCAACAAGTCGACTTTATTAGCTAAAAACAGGGGTATTGGCTCGGTTCGGGTAGAAAAACCCATCAAATTCTTGTCATAGTTAAAGCCATTACTTTGCAAGAAAGCCTCTAGTCTGTCTCCGCGAGATACGGCCACAATATAGTTTTTGGCTTCTGTTAAATTGGTCGGGTTTATTTCAGTGCGGCCTTTTAAGCGAAATAGGTAGCCCGGCTCACTGGCAATAGGGCCAACCCAGTGAAACAGTGATTCGCGGTCAGCACTACGAGAAGTAGAAAATACACCGCTAAAGTGATGATGCTGCGCTTGCTCGAAAGCACGACGCCAAGGCAACAAGGTAATAGTGCAAGACAACTGTAACCGCTGGCACAAGGCGTTCACCAGATCAACATTAATGCCGGTTATGGCATTTTGCTGCAAGTAACTGTAAGGCGGAAATTGTTCGGTATAAAAATGATATTCAGTAGGTGCGGCTTTTAGGTTAAATGTTGCTACCACGGCACTTAAGAGGGACACGTAAAAATAAAACCGCACATTCATGGCGCTTGCTCGCTATAATACCATTACAAACGATGTTTAAAGATACACCAAAATATGATTTTTGTTATTAGAACCGCGCGCTAAGCTTGCAAGAAAAACAGCATTTACCCGCAATCGACAGGCGCTGTAGTGTTAGCCTTAACGATGTCATTTAGGTTTTAAGGTCATTTTTTGTTAGCTAGCGGCCTTGACGGCCGCTGCAGGTTATTGCATAACAATGGAATGAAAGTGCTTACATTGGTGTGATTATGCAATTTACTGGTTGTCGCTTGTTCTTACCGTTACTGTTAATAATGACGCTGCCAGCTGCAGCGGTAACCGCACCGGCTTCGGTGTGTCAGCCGCTTTCCGCCAATGGGCATGTGATGCAAAAGGACGACTATGTAGACAAAGTGCAAGGGTTTTGGCTTGGGTTAAGCATTGGTAATTGGACGGGGTTGGTTACCGAAATGGATAAAATTGGTGGTGACGGGCCGGCAGGGCAGTTTTACACCCGCAATGATTGGCAAGCGAAAGACCAACCAAGTATTTGGGGGCAGGGCATCCCAAGTGAATTATCTGGCACTATTGATTGGGTTGTTGCAGCGGAAGATAACGTTTGGGGGTCTGATGACGACAGTGATATTGAATATATCTATCTTAAATTGATGTATGACAGCCGTCAGCCTTTACTTAGCGCTGAGCAAATTAGAGCCGGCTGGCTAGCACATATATACACCGACACTGACACGCCGTTTAAAACGTTAGACGGCAAGCCGGAAAATTATCTCTGGGTGTCGAATCAGTACGCGTTTGATTTAATGCTGCAAAATATCTTACCGCCGTATACTGGCATGCCGGGTAATAACCCACACTACGACATGATTGACGCGCAGCTTACAACCGAATTGTTTGGTATTTTGGCGCCATTTCGTCCTGACGTAGCGTCGAGGCTGGCCTATTTACCTATCCGTACAACGGCATATGCTGAGGCGGCAGACATTGCCAATTTTTATGTGGTATTGCATGCATTGGCTGCGGCGGTGGATAGCAATAAACCGTTGCAACCTCAAATACTGCATATTGCCTTACAAGCTCGTGCTGACTTGCCGTCAAATCAATATCCGGCAAAAATGTTTGATTTTGTGCTGTCGCTTTATAAAGCGGGTGTGCCATGGGAAGCCGCCAGGGATGCGCTGTATCAGCGTTATCAGTTGGAGCAACAGGATGGTTATGAAATAACCGGCAAAAAGTTATATTGCAATGGATGTTTTGCTGCCGGAATAAATTTTGCAGCCAGCTTAGTCAGTTTGTTTTATGGCGAAGGCGATATACAACAAACACTTAAAATAGCCACACTTGCGGGATGGGATTCAGACAACCCTGCTGCTACCTGGGGCGGATTGTATGGTTTTATCCTTGGCAGGCGCGGAGTAGAGCAAGCTTTTGAACAGCGCTTCTCCACTAAATTTAACATCCATCTCACGCGGAAAGGTTTTGCCAACAACGGCATAGACAACTTTGCCAATATGGCACATATGGCAAGCACGATTGTTGAAGATGTTTTACGCCAGCACTTGGCCTTAAGCATGCCTGCCGATGCCAGCTGCTGGCATATTCCAGCGGTTGTTAAGCCGATAACTGAGCCATAAGCATTAGCGTTTTTTTGCGAATCATTTAGCGGTGTTTGCCGCTTGTCCAACCGTCGCTGGCCAGCAGGGCTTCACCGGAGGCAATAGCCCCTTCTTCCAGCGAAGTTGCCATGGAATCGTTCCAGCGGTTTAAATAGCCAAATAGTGCAATAACGCCCATGATCTCGACAATTTCGCCATTGTCCCAGTGTTGACGCATTTCTGCCTGAATAGCTTCGTCTACGGCATTGGGTACTTGAGACGCTGCAATTGATAATTCCAACGCGGCACGTTCTGCAGCGTTGAAGGCCGGATGGGTTCTAAATTGCCAAATATTAGCGATTTGGTCATCGGGGGCGTTGTAACGTTCTGCGGCGCGAATAGTATGGGCCTGGCAGTAGCGGCAACCGGTTGCATGGCTGGATACGTAGGCAATAAGCCGTTTTAATGCAGAAGTTACCCGGCCATTATTTTCCATAACCGCCATATTTAACTGAATAAAGGCTTTGGCTATCGCAGGTCGATGGCTCATGGTTAAAACGCTGTTAGGACAAAACCCTAGGGTTTCATTGAAAAAGCGCGCCAGTTCGGCAACCTCTGGATTGGCGTCGGCGGTTAGTGGTGTGACAAACGGCATGCTGTCCTCTGTTTTGTAAATGAAGGGTAAGTTTTTATAAAAACAGAAAACTACTGCCACTGTAAAGTGCATTGCCACAATTGGCATTGATAAGTTTTATTAGAGCAAGTTGTAAGCAGGCAGAAAACTAACCGTTTGCTCAGCGGTATTAGCCTACACCTAATACCGGTTAGTTTAACCAGTATTAGGTAAGTACGCCGATGTACGTCTGAGATTTAATGTTGGCGGCTATTGCGGTTGTCGCGAACCAGCCACCAAATAAGGTAAGCAACAATAAGTAGGGGTAACACAGAAGCAATAAGTGATAGCCCGACACCTAAAATGGTACCTGCAACTGCCGCGACAACCCCCAGCACCGTTGCAAATGCCGCCAGTAATGTTGGCAAGCAGTAAATGCCTACAACAATTAATAAGATAATGGCAATTTTTCTGTTCATATCCTGCTCCTGCTAATCTGGCATGTTTTGTTATTTATTAATAATTATTCAAATGCCGTGCCATTATTATTTTTTATTTAAATCAATTGCTTATATTTGTTATCGGTTGGCATTCTGGGTGGGAGTGCGGGTTTTGGCGATTTTAGCTATTAATTGGTCAGAATATTCACTACGCTTTTAATCTAAATTGCTATTGTTATTGCGTTGGTATTAACTAACTTTAACGAGTTTGCACAAATTCAAAAAAGTATGGTGTGGAAGTGGTTAAGAAGTGGTGTTTGTTAACGTTGAACAATAAAGGTATTTTGATATTTCATATTTTGAGGTTAGCATCAGCATGCTAATAATCAGGGACGAATTATGCGTTTAATGCAATGTACTCTATCGCTGTTGCTACTCATTTCTATCCAAGCTACAGGACAGCAATATTCTGCTGGCGCCTGCATTTTGTTGCAACAACAGATAGATCGTTTTGCTGCTCAGCCACAAAATTCGAATTATCGTTACGCAAAGCGTGAATACGAAAGATCTTGCTTAACACCTGCCGTGACACCAAAGCCGGCGGTGAGGGACAAGCGCGAGACTGTGACCACCGAAGTGACCCCTCCCGCTAAACGCACAACGGAGGTGGTTAACGCTACAACGGTTACTGAATCCTTGCCAGCTAAAACCAAAGCAGAGTTAGCGCCCGTTTCTGTAGCATCTTCGCCTGAGCCGAAACCAGATCAGGCGGCGTCCGAAACTATTACTGTTGCAGCCCAGCCCGAACTTGTGGCTGCTGAAGCGCCAGTTACTGAGGTAACCACCACCTTGGGAACGGATCAAACAAGCGTTGACGCAGTTGCAATACCGAATAACGTTGCGGTACTTGATGATATGGCGGTATCCAAAGATATGCCTGCATTAAACGACACTATTATATTAAACGACGCTATGATGCTAATACTGAGTAATATCCCGCTGGTGGCTGCCAATATCGTTGCCGTCTTGCTGGTAATATTTTTGCTGACATCCTGGTTTGGTTTGAACTTACCTGGTTTTAAAGGCGTGTTTGCCGAGTATAAGCTAAACCGTTTATTACGCTGGCGCTTGTCAGGGCGCTATCAGCATTTTCGCAAACTTAAATTATTTACGGCGAAGGACGAGCGAACCGATGTTGATCATCTGGTGCTTAGCCCGTACGGCATTTTTGTTATTATGGTAAAAAGCAATCGGGGCCGTATTTTCGGCAGTGAAACCCAAGCCAACTGGACCCGGCAGTATTTTGGTAACAAAAAACAGTTTATGAACCCGTTACATCAGAACTTTAAAAATATTGAAGCGGTTAAGCATCTATTGCATATACAAAATAGCGATACTGCGCAGCATGTGCATTCGGTTGTGGCTTTTAGCCGCTTGTCGCAATTTGAAACTGAGATGCCTGCACAAGTCACCTATGTTGATGTTGTTTCAATGTACCTGAAAAAGTTTACAGAGCCTTGTTTTACTGATGAGCAATTAAACCGCTTTGGTGCCGTGTTAAAGCAAGCGAGCGAGCGCTGAACGTTAGCGCTCGTAAAGGCTTTGTTTGTGTTATCAACGTTTATATTGTGTTGGGCAATAAGCGCGGCTAACATCCGGGTTGCGTAATTTTAAATGCTTGGTTTTTCGCCCATGCACTCTGGCCCGCCAAAGCCGGAAAGAAGAGGGCTTAAGTTCACGCCGCATTAATGTAATGACGGCCGTTTCGTTAAGGCCGTACAGTTGTTCAATTGCCTCAAACGGGGTTCTGTCTTCCCAGGCCATTTCGATAATACGTGACACGCTGGCCGCATCAGACAGGTTCATGTTTTACCTTCTTTAATTGTGTTACTGATAAACTTATCACCCAGTAAGCCCGCATCAATATGGCCAACTTTGACATAAATTAATGCGCCCTGTTCTAAAGTAAAGGGGGTGTGCTGGCTGTAGCGTGGGTTACGAAGCCAACTACCGGTGGGGTATTGCCCGTGTTCATCGCAAAACAAACCTTCCAGTACCAGAATTTCTTCCCCTCCAACATGAATATGGCGGTTAAAGTGGGTGTTAGGGGCCCAGCGTACCAAGGCTGTACTGACACCATTATGTTCGTGCAGGGGTAATACCGATAAGCCCGGCACTAACCCAGGCCGCCATGACTGCTGTTGTGTATTGATAACCTGTTGTTCGGTGTCACTGACGGCAAATTGCCACAGTTTAACCAACAAGGTACAGCCATTAGCTGAAAACGGCTTGTGTGATGTGCCGGGCGGGTTACGCAAATACGTGCCTGTTGGATAATCGCCGTGTTCGTCACTAAACACGCCATCTAATACCAGTATTTCTTCCCCACCATCATGTGTGTGTGCACTGTAGCCACTACCTGGTCCATAGCGGACAATGCTGGTGGCACGAGCAACTTCTGCTCCGGCCCGGTCCAGCATCATGCGGCTTACGCCAGGTAATGGTGAGTCAACAAACTCATGTTGTGCAGCGTGTATTACTACACGCTGACTAAAATCACTATTTACCTGCATTGGTTAGCCATTAACCGAAATGGCAGAAGCACAGCTTATTACCATCGGCGTCTTTAACATAAGCGCCGTAAAACGTGTTCTCAATGCGTTGCCCTGGCGCACCGTCGCAGGTTGCACCTAAACTGATCGCTTTTTGATAAAGCGTATCTACCGCAGCTTTTGAACCCGGTGAAAACGATACCATATTACCGTTGCCCGGATTTGCTGGCTGTTGGTTAAAGGGTACGCATACCGCTAGCATGGGCTGTGCCATACTTTTGCCAAAAAAGGCAATGCGGCCCATATCAATTAATGATTTGCTGCCCAGATCGCCCAATAACTGGCCATAAAACGCTTTAGCCGCCGTTAAATCACTCACACCCAAGGTTACATAACTGATCATATTTGACGCTCCAGATAGAAGAAATAAATGATATCTGACCATTACGCAGCTTAAGGCGAAATGGTGCAGTGTGAAAACGAATTTGTTTTAGGGGTTTTGCGTAAAGTGCGCCAGATTATTGCTGTTATAGGTAGGCTTTACTACGACGGTGCCTGCCAGCTTGTCGTGCCAGCCTTGCTTTTTCGCATCCCAGCCAATCCAGAAAAAACCCAACCCCAGCGGCAAGACCGCCAGATAATAGCCAATATAGCGAATAACGCATTGTTTTGTTGTTGGGTTATTGCCGGTCTTAGCATCAACGATGCGTGCTGCAAGCGCCATTTTTCCTGGGGTTGCCTGACGATACAGCCAAAACGCAATAATGGCCAGAATAGGAAATACCCACTGCACCAGATAATAGGCGCCGGTAACCTGAAAGTTGCTGCGGTCTATATAAGCCCAGCCGTAAATAAGCAACATTAATGGTAACGTAATACAGACCAGCAACAAGCTATCAATAACAGAGGCAACCACACGTTCCCAAAAG
This sequence comes from Rheinheimera baltica, assembly GCF_030731985.1. Classification (NCBI taxonomy): domain Bacteria; kingdom Pseudomonadati; phylum Pseudomonadota; class Gammaproteobacteria; order Chromatiales; family Chromatiaceae; genus Rheinheimera; species Rheinheimera baltica. The sequence goes on along the minus strand of NZ_JAPJDY010000002.1, from coordinate 361,956 downwards.
CCAACGTATTTTAGCGCGGTCGCAGACGAAGCTGGCGCAGTATTCATTGTGAGCATCTCATATTAGGTTGCCAGACAGGTACCGCTATTAAGCGTAAGCAATGTACTGACAAGTACAGGGGTAGTTAACTAGTCATTATGTCTCGATACTAAAACAGCTGACGCAGCCTTAGTAAATCTGCAAATATTATATAGCATTGTCAATATATTAAAGTAGAAGTAACACATATGTTCATGCTATTTATTTATCAGTATTCGCCGATGTTAAATGCATTAGCTTAGGTGTTGTACTGGGTATTGTTAACTAAATCGCCTACAGTAATGGAAACATGCTCAGCCCCTTTAAGTATTTCATTTATAATGTCCGCAGCTTCTGCAACAAGGTTGGTGTTGTTAATGGCTTTCTCTGTAACATGGAGCATATTTTGTTTGGCATTTTTTACTAGCTCGCTGTTTTTTTCGACCATTTGATTAATTTCAGATGTGGATGTCGTGGTCCTTGATGCTAACGTTCTAACCTCGTCTGCGACTACTGCAAAACCGCGGCCGTATTCACCAGCTCGAGCAGCTTCAATAGCTGCATTTAAAGCAAGTAGGTTGGTTTGAGAAGCAATAGAGCCTATTGTTGTGACAATCTTTGATATTTCTGCTGATTGTGTACTGAGTTGCTCAACTAAGACTGCCGATGAGTGAATATCCTCTGCAATTTTTATTGAGTTTTCGTGATTATCTTTTAACAGGCTTGCACCTCGTTCAGACACTTGTGCCGTTTCTACTGAGGTGCTATGCGCGATTTCTGCTGCTCTCTGAATAGCCAGTTGTCTTTCAACTCTATTGGTTACATCACTGGCAACTTTAGTAATTTTTACAACGTTGCAGTTAACGTCAAATACAGGATTGTATGTTGCTTCAATCCATACTGTTGCGCCCGTTTTACTTATCCGTTTAAATAACCCCGCTTTTATATCCCCCTTTGCCAGCTCATGCCAAAAGTTAGGGTTATCTCTATAGAATTCATCTGTGCAAAACTCTCTATGATGCTTTCCCCTTATTTCATTTATGCTGGTATATCCCATAGCGTTAGTAAAGTTTTTGTTTGCATCAAGTATGGTGCCTTCCGGAGAGAAATCTATTACTGCATTTGAACGGTTAATAGCCTGCATCAGTGACTCAGTAGACAAACTTTGTTGGTAAGATACTGTGATATCGTTCGCGACTTTGACAATTCGTGTAATTTTGCCATTTTCAGAAATCGGAATATAGGTTGCTTCAAGCCAGATATCAGAACCATTTTTGTGTTTTCTATGCACCGTCCCTTTAATTGTGTCGCCACTTGCAAGACGCTGCCAAAATTGATGATATTCTGCCGATGCTACAAATTGAGGCAAACATAATATTTTGTGATGTTTACCACTAATTTCTTCCAGCGTATAACCTACCGTCGCTAAAAACATCTTGCTTGCTGAAATGATTGTACCGTCAGGATAAAAATAAATTGTCGCGCATGAATTTGAAATAGCGTCCCTTTCTGCTTGTAGGCTAGCATTTTTTGCCGCTAACTTTTCATAGTCATCAAGACTAACCTTTTTTGGAAAAAACATCATACTCAACCTCAGCTCTGTCTTAAAAGGCTTGCATAAATTCTAATCAATGCAAACGAAACTGCTCTTTAATTTACGACCTAAGATTGTTAGCTAATGCCTAACTTCATGTTAGGCCATTTAGGTCTAATGAGACAATAGCGACAAATGGGGTTGGTGTCAAAAAAAATCGAAAAAAACGCTGCATTTTTTATATGCAGTTTTTGCCGATATGCAAAATAGAAAACTAAATCTGACTGACAGTGCCAAAAAGTGTTTTATTCACTGGAGCTTATCGTTAAATGGTTTAAGATCTATCTTAATTTTTGCATGGCATATTGCGGCTGCTTTTTTCATGTTAATCTTGTTAATTTGAGTTAAATCAATTTTCAAATGCCAAAACCTAAAGGTGATTTTGCCGATGGCTCAGCCACACCAGCTTAACGCTCTACTAGATGCCCTGTTGCAACAATGTCAGCCGTTATATGTAGAAGGTAAGGTGGCAGACTATATACCGGTGTTATCGCAGGTGGCGCCTGAGCAAGTGGGTATTGCGGTAGCTACGCTTGATGGCACTGTGTACAGCGCAGGTGCCGCAACACAGGCATTTTCACTACAAAGTGTGTCGAAAATTTTCGCACTGGTCATGGCGATGAACCGTATTGGCGATGAGCTATGGCAGCGCGTTAATATGGAGCCTTCCGGTCAGCCATTTAATTCTATTGTGCAATTAGAATGGGAAAAGGGTATTCCGCGCAATCCGGTAATAAACGCCGGTGCTATTTTAGTATCCGATGTGTTGGTCAGTCACTATTCTGCCAGTAAAAGCGCTTTTTTAACCTTTATCCGAAGGCTGTGTGGAGAAGAGGCGATTTATGCTGACCCGCAGGTGTATTTATCTGAGCTGGAACATGGCAATCGCAATGCGGCATTAGCCTACCTGATGAAAAGCTTTGGCAATATTGAAGCCGAAGTGCCACAGGTGTTAGAGCAGTACTTTCACCAGTGTGCTACCGCTATTAACTGTGAACAGTTAGCGCGTTCATTATTGTTTTTAGCCAATAGAGGTGTGCAGCCGCATAATAATGAACAAATTTGTAGCCGGCGTGACGCACACCGTGTCAATGCCATTTTATCTACCAGTGGCATGTATGATCAGTCTGGCGAGTTTGCGTTTAAAGTGGGGTTGCCGGCAAAAAGTGGTGTCGGCGGCGCCATTATTGCCATAGTGCCACAATTTGGCGTGATAACCGCCTGGAGCCCGCCACTTAACCGCTTTGGTAATTCTGTCGTGGCTATGCAACTGATTAGTTTGCTCGCCGACGAGCTAGGCTTATCGCTGTTTTAATGACTTTTTTGTAGCGGAAGAATTAATCAATACCGCGGTATTGGATAATTATTCCGCTGTCCTGAACAGATAAACAGCGCTAGGCTATTAATCAACTGGTTAATACTGTGGTTATAGCAATGCAGAATGTTCAAGGGCGTCCCTTATCCGCTTCCGAAAACCAAAGCCGGGCCCGGTTAGTCGATGCGGCAAGGCACCACTTTAGTGTTCATGGCTACGCGGCCACGACAACACGCGATATCGCCACAGCTGCTGCTGTCAATCCTGCCATGATTCGCTACTACTTTGGCCATAAAGCGGGGCTTTTTGAAACTGTGTTACGTGAGACGGTCGCGCCGATGCTTAACTTGATTAATAAGCATCCAGCGCCAAACGGTCCGGTTAATTTGGCCGCACTGGTTCAGCAATACCACAGTATGATGCTGCCATACCCAGAGCTGCCAAAATTGATTTTTCGCGCTTTACATAACCCCGATTCAGTCGAGTATGACATTGTTATGCAGGTATTTGATGGTGTGCTGCGCTTTGGTATTGACCGACTGTTAAAGCAGATAAGCCACTCTACCCCGGCAACAGATGATGTAGACGGCAAAGCCGTGGTTGTTAGTGCGTTGGCCTTGGCCGTGTTTCCTTTTTTGTTGCCACCACCTTTTCGGCAGGTTCTGAACTTTTCCGCTACCTCAGATCAATTGGCTGCAATTGCTAGCTTGGCTGATCGACTATTCATTCCTGCAAAAATAGTGCAGCACGGAGAAAAAAATGCGTAATCTTATGCTGATATTCACCGGTTTATTGCTAATGGCGTGTCAATGGCAAGAGCCTGCTGCAGCGTTTGGTACGGTTGAACGCGACCTTATCCATGTTAATGCCCAGACATCAGGGCTGATTACTGTACTCAACGCACAAAAAGGCGATAGCATTAAAACCGGACAGATATTGCTACAACAAGATAACACCGAGCAACTGCTTATCGTGGCACAAAATGAGGCACAACTTGCATTAGCCAAGGCGCAGTTAACACTGTTACAACAAGGCAGCAGGCAAGAGCGGCAAGAACAAGCTAAAGCTAATTTGGCACGCGCTGCGGCGATGTTAGACGATGCTAAGCTGACGCAAACTCGTCAGGTCGCACTTTTTACTCAAAAGTTGAGCTCTGCCGCGGCGTTGCAACAAGCTGACGCAGCGTTAGCGGTAGCACAGGCGAGTTATGATGTTGCAGAGCAGCAACTAAAAGAGGTGATGGCCGGGAGTAGGCAGCCTGACATTGAGCAGGCGCTACAACAGGTAAAACAGCTTGAAGCGCGATTGCAGCAAGTGCAGTGGCAATTACAACAACTTACCGTCATTGCAGAGCGGGACGGTACTGTTGACGATATCCTTTGGCGCAGGGGGGAGCGCGTGCCAGCGGGGGCGACGCTGTTAACCTTGTCTGTGGATGACAGTGCGTATGCAAGGTTATATTTGCCCGCCAATGCTTTAGCAAACTGGCGGCTTGGGCAGCAAGTAGAGGTATGGCTTGAAGGGCGCGATGCTGCAGTTAATGGCACTATTCGTTATATCAGTCCAAATGCCGCATTTACCCCACACTTTGCGCTGCATCAGTTAGAACGCAGCCGGCTGGTGTATCTGACAGAAGTAAGCCTGCCACAAGACCTTGGTATACACACTGGAACCCCAATTCGGGTGTTGTTGCCATGAATGATATTGTTATTAAAACTCAAGGTCTGACCAAATATTTTGACGATTACTGCGCGGTAAATGATCTGGATTTAGCCATAAAGCGAGGTAGCATTTACGGTTTTCTTGGTCCCAATGGTTGTGGTAAATCTACCACTATGCGGCTGTTAACGGGCTTATTAACACCCAGTGCTGGCGAAGTAAAAGTCCTTGGCTATGATCTGCCAAATCAAGCTGAAGCACTGCGGCTTAAAATTGGTTATATGACGCAAAAATTTTCGTTATACGACAACCTAAGCGTACTGGAAAACCTGCAGTTTGTGGCGCAAATTTATGGTTTGTCCCGCGGTCAGCGTCGAGAGCGGCTGTCTCAATTATTAGCCATGTATCATCTGGAAGATAAACAACACGTTAGAGCGGGCTCACTTAGCGGTGGACAAAAGCAGCGTTTGGCTTTGGCTGCGGCCACGTTACATGAACCCCCGTTATTATTACTGGATGAGCCAACGTCTGCGGTTGATCCGGAAAACCGCAGAGAGTTTTGGGAGCGCTTGTTCGACCTAAGCGATAGTGGCACCACTATTTTAGTCTCAACCCATTATATGGATGAAGCAGAGCGTTGCCATGGTTTGGCGATTATGGAACTGGGTAAAAAGCGTGCTGATGGCAGCCCGGCACAGCTAATGGAGCAGTTAAAAGCGACTGTGTTTCAGCTAACTGGCGCCGGGTTACGACAAGTAGGCAAGCAGCTGGCGGATTTAGCCCCGGTTATTTCTACTGCGCAAATTGGTAATACCCTGCGTGTGTTGCTGACCCCCGGTTTGCCTGACGCTAAAGCATGGCTACACCAACAGGTAGCGCATATTAATATAGAGCAGGTTAAACCCAATCTTGAAGATGTTTTTGTTGCAAGTACTGGAGTGGGTTATGCCAAGTCTATTCAGAATTAATGCCATTATGCTTAAAGAGCTGCGTCAACTGGCGCGCGACCGTATAACCTTCGCCATGATTGTGATGATCCCGCTTATCCAATTAGTGTTATTTGGTTATGCCATTAACACGGATGTGCGTCATGTGCCAGCGGCTGTGGTCGATTTTGCCAACACCAGCCAGAGCAGGCAATTGTTGTACGATCTGGAGGCGTCGCAAGTTGTGGTGTTTATACAGCGTTTCGATAGTGTACAGCAAGCAGAACAAGCTTTAACCAAGGGAGATGTGGCCGCAGTGCTGGTGTTACCAGTCGATTTTCAGCGTCGCTTGATATTACGCCAAAGCGGGTTATCGCATCAGCCGGTAGCACAATGGATAACTGATGGTAGCGATCCGATATTAAGTGGTGCGGTAAGTGCGCTGAGCCAGTTACCGTTAACGCTTAACGGCGTGCAGGGAAGCAACGCACCGACGGCCGTTATGGAGATCGTCAGTTATTTTAATCCGGAAAAACGCACAGCAGTAAATATTGTGCCCGGGCTTATTGCGATAATACTGACTATGACAATGGTACTGTTTACCTCGGCAGCCGTGGTGCGGGAGCGGGAACAGGGTAATATGGAGTTTTTAATTACCACGCCAATGCAACCGCTTGAGTTGATGCTGGGTAAAATAATCCCATACATTGCCGTAGGCTGTATTCAAACCAGCATTATTCTTGGTTTGGGACATGTTTTATTTGCCGTACCATTACCTACGCATTGGGTGTCATTAGTCATAGTCACATTGCTATTTATTTTGGCAAGTTTAACGCTGGGGCTTATTATTTCCACGCGGGCCGCCACGCAGTTGCAAGCCATGCAGATGACTGTGTTTATTTTACTCCCCTCTATTTTACTGTCTGGTTTTATGTTTCCTTATGCGGCTATGCCAAAGGCAGCGCAGTGGTTGGCGGAAATTTTACCGGCAACGCATTATGTCCGGATGATAAGAGCGGTAGTATTGCGTGACGCGCACTGGTGGTCGCTAAGCTATGACGTGATTTATTTAACCTGCTTTACGCTGGTGGGGTTATTACTCGCCACATTACGGTTTAAAAAGCGTTTGGATTAGCCAGTTTGCCAGTCAGTTAACGTTTAAGTAGCCATCGGTTTGCCCACACTAATACGCCCTAAAAAACGATTCTGCTTAACGAATCAGCATTAGCAAACCGCGAGAGAAATATTGGTTTTTGCGTTTAAGGACGCAGCTTTTCAACCATACCAACAAATTGCGCCACGCCGGCTCCCACATCGGCGATACCTGAAGCCACATTGCTAATACTATGTTGGCCTTTTTCGGCAATGCTATTAATTTCGCTTAATTGCTGATCAATATTTTTGATTAAATCGGCATTGTTTCGTACCACTTTAGTAATCTCGGCCGTAGCGACTGACGTTCGTGCCGCCAGCGTACGTACTTCATCTGCAACCACGGCAAAACCTCGTCCAGATTCTCCGGCTCGTGCAGCTTCTATTGCGGCGTTTAGTGCTAATAAATTAGTCTGATCGGCAATGGCCCGGATAGTGGTGACGATATCGTCAATACTTTTGGCTTGTTTGCTCAGCTGAGCACCAATGGCTGAAGCCTGTTGTACCTGGGTGGCAATATCACTTGATGTTGTCACGGCTTCATTAAGCACTTCAACGGCATTATGGGTAATTTGTGAGGTTTGTTCTGAGGTTGCTGCCGCCATTTCAACTGCTTGTAGGGCAGTTTGTACACGTTCAGTAATATCGGTGGCAAATTTAATGACTTTGTACACTTTGCCACGTTCATCGGCTATTGGGTTATAAGTTGCTTCTAACCACACAGTATTGCCTTTGGCGTCTTTGCGTTTAAAGCGGCCTGAGTACAAATTGCCATCGCTAAGGCGCTGCCAAAAATTGGGGTTGTCATGGTAAAAATCATCAAAACAAAAAATGCGATGATGTTTACCCTTTAGCTCACCTAACGAGTACCGCATAACACTAGTAAAATTATCGTTTGCGGTAATTATTGTGCCATCATTGGTGAATTCGATAACCGCCATTGAGCGGTCTAGTGCAGAAAAAACGGCTTCTTTATCGGCCAATGCATTGTGCTGTGAGGTGACGTCGCTGGCAATTTTAATGATCTGATTTACGTTGCCTTGCGCATTTTTAACCGGAATATAACTGGCTTGCAAATACACCGGCGAGCCATCTTTCTTAATACGTAAAAAACTACCACTAGAGGCTTTACCGTTGGCAAGGTCGCGCCAGAACATGCGGTATTCATCAGAATTAGTGTAACTGGAAAGGCAAAATATTTTGTGATGTTTGCCGATAATACTTTCAGCAGAATAACCGACGACATTGAGAAACAGGTTGTTGACATCTTGTATGGTGCCATCTGGCGCAAAACTAATATAGGGCATTGATGTTTTAACCGCGCTAAGGGTGTCCTTCGCTGCAATAATTGAGGCATCAATAATAGGTTCAATTGTCGTACTGCTGCGTTTAAATCCGAAAAATGACATAGTCTGCCTCTTCACTGCGGTTAGTATTAAATTCGCTGGATCTTAAGGGGGTGCATTGCATTGCATATTAAGTGTAGATGTATATTTTGGTGCGGGAAATATTTTATAGATATAAAAAGCCCTTTTGTTTGCAGCAAAAGGGCTTGGTGCTAAGCAGTGTACAACGATAAATTAAAGCGAATACGGCAAGCCATCTTTGCAAGTAAACTGTTTGTTACCTTTATGAGCGCAATTTACCTGACGGCCGGTCACCATGCTAAACCAAATACTGTTGGGCTCAGAGGTTTGCAGCTGAATATCGTCAATGCTGGCTTTATCCTGACAACCGTTAAAACCGTTGCGGTTTAAAATTAATTCTACATGGCGGCCACTGTTATTCAGTACGATAGAATTTGGTGTTTCACGATGGCCGCTTAATGCAACAAACTGCGCCGGGTTTTGCAGGCCGCTGGTGCTGCCATCTGCAAAGAACGCCAGCAGTTGCTGGTAATACACCACATAACTGCATACGTCTTTGTGCGAGCCTTGCTGCAGTGGGAAAGTTTTATCTAAAAAGCCTTTTGAGTAATCCATCACCTGCTGAACATGGCGCTGGTTCAGCTGGTTAATCACGCTAAGCTCGGTTGCCATCCAGGCGGTTTGGCTTTGTGATTGATTGCTGTGTTGTTGGGCCAGTGTTGTCATGATGTCATCCTCGTTTTTAACTATGTTTATCGTCCAGTCCAGAGTTTAATTACCGATACTCAGATACTGGCATGCTCGTGGCAGCGGGATTACGGGCAATCCTGCCCTACATCAGGCGGACCTGCTGCGCAGTTCACATTCGTTCCAGACGAATGTGGTGTCCGCCTTCGCTGACGCGAAATGGGTCTGCCCCTGTACCGTCAGTGTCTGAGTATCTGCTTCTATGGTCATCAGTGTTAAACATCAGACCAGTTGCTATCGGTTAAAAACTAGTCTAGGCTAAAAATCAGCATAATTTCACAATAAAAATTTTACAGTGTGAATTTTACAAAATGAAAATAAACAAAAGCCTGCTTAGAAAGTCACATTTTCTTGGAACCAAGATAAGAAACTTGCGTAAACGCAATAACTTAACGATGGAAGATTTATCTACCCGCTGTATCCGTGTAAACCCGGAGCAAGCGCCATCGGTGTCTTATTTGTCCATGATTGAACGCGGCAAGCGCACGCCTGGCATTGAAATGCTGGAGGTGATTGCGGAGGTGTTTCAAAAAGACATTGACTGGTTTCTGGATGGTGACGATGCCGGCGAGGACTTAACGCCACAAAAAGGTGCCAAAGGCGGCATTAATGGCATGGCGCTGGAACCGGGCTTTTTGTTTTCAAATGACATTTTACAAATTGCGATACCTGAAATGTTGTCGCAAACCGGTACCAGCGGCAAACAGTTTGCGCAGTTGCTAATACGTGCTCATCAAGAGCATAACCAAAACCACTTTCCCGAGCTGGAACGTGCTGCTGAGGAGGTGGGGCAAAAGCGAATGCCGCTTAGTGTCGACGATTTACTGGTTATCACCAAGCAGTTGGGGCTAAGCGTTAAATGGTTTACCGAAACGCCAAAAGAGCTGTTAGACGAGCTTGGGGTGCTGTCAAAAAATGTTTCAACCTCGTTTTTTGCGCCACCGAATACGCTGCATTTAAACAGCTTATTAAAAGCCTTTCCTACCCGGTTGAAGTACGAATTAGCGGTGCATATCGGCCATGCGGTGCTGCACAACAAAGACGGTGTAAAAAGTAGCATGATGGTAGGCGGGGCACGAGACGATGACTTGTCGGACTCAAGCGCTGTTCAACCGCAGGATATTTTGCATGCCTGGCGCGATTTTGAATCGAGCTTTTTTGCCGGTGCGCTGTTGTGCCCAAAACTGCCATTTCGCCAGTTACTTGACCGCCACGGCTATGAAATAAGCAGCCACCAACAGGCCGGCGTGTCAGCGTCTGTTGCCATGCGGCGAATGACGGCGGTATCGCCTTACACCCATTGGCATTATTTTGATGCTTACACACCGGGGAAATTAAAAGCCGTCTATCGCGGCAACGGTATTCCTTTGCCGTGGGGCAATATGCGACAGGTGCAGGATCCGTGTCAGCATTGGGCAGTGTTTCGTATGTTTGATGTTGAAGGGGTTAGCAGCTCAGCACAGTTGTCGTTGCTTGATGTAAACGGCATGCCGCGTATTTATTGCTGTGAGTCGACCAAGGTAAGTGATTTAGCCGGTAATGCCCATGTGCTGTGCGCTGGTATCGATTTGAACCCGGCGTTGCTGGCGCAGGGCGAAGATGCCGACAGTATGGCAGGCGAGTTAAAACAATTATGTATCGGCAGTGCCGGTGGCGCCAGGGTACCGAAAAAGATTCAAACGGCGCTAACCAGTGTCGCCAACATACTGAACATTAATTGGGTTGCGCGCAGCTTACAAAAACCGGCACAGCTCATTTGCGCTCGTGGCAACAGCTGCCCACGTAGCCCCGGCTGTTATCAGTGTGAAAGCCTTCGGGTATGATGCCCTAACAGAACCGGTTTACCCACGTCAACACGCCATGAACCCATCCATGGGGGCTCGTTTCAGCCCGTCCAGGGCTTCAACGGTTGACTAAGGCTAAACCGATTCTGTTTTGATAATCCCGCGTGTTATCAACGCTCGTTTTCCTCTAGTAGGTTCAGATCTTTATCCAGCAACCCGGTTAGCAGCGCCTTACCACTGGCATCTATGCGAAACTGACCATAACGCGCCTGCTCGTAGCGTTCTGCTGTGCCTTCGGCAAAAAAGAAGGCATTAGGGCCAATACTAATTATGCCGTCACGTTTGCGTAGCAGCACGGCGACCAATTCTGGTGCTGCCTTAGGCTGGGTATTTGACAGGCTATGCAGGCGGGCTTGCTGCTTATCACTAACCTTGATCCAGGCATATTTGTACTGCCGGGCATCGTCCTTTAGTTCACGGTCAATGGCGAACGCCAGTGCCATATAATCGCCCTGCATAATAGAGCGCGGATCGACAGGCGCCAGTTCAATATTCACCAGTCGACCGGTTTTCAGCGTTTGTTCAAACTGGTAGATAGTTAGCCCGGCAGCCGCCAGAATAAGCAGTACCGCCGCAGCAATAGCCAGCGGGTAGCGTTTGAGTGTCATGCCAGCCTCCGTTGATAGCGTTGTAGCAGCCACCAGGCGGCCAGCAATACCAAACCGCTAAATGCCAAAATGGCAGACTTGTGCAGTAAATTAAGCTGCAATTGGTAATAAAATTGGCTAATAGCAACTAACATGCTTAACAGGCATAACAAGGTCCAGCGGGTGCTGCTACCATAAAAACACGCCAGCATTAATGCTGTGCTAAACAATAAGCCCGATGCCGGATACAACAACACGCATAACGCGGTTGTGATGGTTATTAAGGCTAAACGGCTCGGCACCGTTGCAAAACGACTGAGCCAAAATACGGTCGATATTAATATTACACTGCCAAGCGCACTATAAAGCGCGCGGGCGACATCCAGCTTATTACCCAGCCAATCACTGAGATCAAGCATAGGTAAACATTGGCCCATCAATGCTAAACAAAGCCCTGCCAGCGTTGTGACTTCCAACAGGCTTTTTAACTTATCGGCGTGGCGAATACCGGCCCATTTCAATCGGCTACACCACAGCAGAATTGCCCCTGCTGCCAGCACATTGCTGCCTAGCGCAACAACGGTTGCCGAATGCAGTAACGATAACAAGCATATCAACGCGATGCTTATGCTAAGGCGTTGATGCAATTGATTAAGAGGGCTTAACAGCAATAGTGCGGTGATAACCGCACAGGCATAAGCAGCAGCATCAACATGATTAAACAGTTCATATAGGGTGTATACCAGCAAGCCCTGACCTGCGAGTGCGACGGAAACGGACAGATGTTGCACAAATTCCTGACGCCGGGTTGCCAGCCAGATACTGCCTGCCAACAATATAACGGCAACGCCTGCTTTTATAGTACTGCCGTCGGAGACTGCCAGTATTGGGCCAATAAAGGCGCTGATAATAAATAACGACGCTATCCAGGCCGCAATACCTTGCAGTATTTGTAGCCACCAAGGCGAGCCGTGTTGCTGCAATTGCTGCATTTGGGCTTCATCAATAATGTCTGCTTGTTGCAGTAGCTCTGAGGTTAGTTTTTTTTCGCTGTTCATCGCGACTGCTCCCGCTGCAGTTTCTTAAGCCACACCGCCGCACCGGCACTGCTACCGATAACATAAAGCGCCAACAAATTGATGATAAAAAAGTTGTCGCTAAAGGCCATTAAGCGTGCAAGGGCTGCGGTGCTCACCGCAATGGCACTGAACAGCAGTAGGGCAAACACGAGCAAATCGCGCTGTAGGCGGAAATACCACAATGCCAACCCGGTACCTAGCAATAAGTAACACAGCAGGTTTGGCTGATACTCTGTTTCCCACACGCCCAGAGTCGCGCCAAAGGTGAGTGGCAGCATCATCGCAACCGCACTTAGCCATGCTAATGGCTTGGGATTGTTAACGCCTAGCTTTTGCAACACAAGTTCGCTTAGTAATAGCAGTACAAAATTCGCCAGCGCCAAATACAGCGCAATATAAGATGCACTTAGTAGCCAAAGCCACGAGTTATTATCCAGATATCGCAACAAGGCCAGTTCGATCAAGCTAAACCATAACAGGTAACAGCCCCGGCTTTTGCTAAGCAGTACCAACGGGGTAATGAGTGCAGCCCATCCCGCAAATAATTGCCAGATATCGGCACCGGTTTGATAAGTCTGGCCAATTAATGCCAATAAGGCGCCGGTTAGAATGGCAGTGGCCAGCATGGCTGCACGCTGCATTAAGCTTTTAACGGGGCTAAATACTGCCACGCTACCTGCTACGAGTACCGCACTGCCAGCCAGAGCAAATTTAGCCAGATAATGCATTAGTGGCCAATTGTGGGCAAAAAAGAAAATTAACGCACTGCTAAGTAGCACCACACTGCCAAATAACAGCACGTAGTTAGCTAATGTCAGCCAGTGTTGTTGGCCTGGTTGCAGGCTGAACTGTGTTTCTGCCAACTGAAGTTGGCTGGCGTTCAGTTGCTGTTGCTCGGTCCACTGAAACAATTGGTCGGCGCGGCGCAGTTTATCCATATTTTGGCTTAGCGTAGCATTAAGTGGATAACATCATAGCGTTTTTATAACTTGTTACAACTTCATCAGGTGAGGTGTTTGTTATATAGGGTTAGCTCAGGTTAGTATGTCAAAGCGTTAAAATATGTAACCTAACCAGGATAACAACAATGAAAAAGCTTACTTTAGCCGCCGCCTCAGTGGCGTTGGCACTTGGCCTTACGGCGTGTAACAATCAAGATACCGAAACGAAAGTGCAACAACCCGTAGCTGCAGAAGTCGCAGCGCCATTAGTATCGGGTATAGACACGCAATACTTTGACCCAGCCGTAAAGTTTAGCGAAGACTTTTTCCTGGCAGTTAACGGTAAATGGTTAGCCGAAACGCCTATTCCTGCTGACAAAGCCTCCTATGGTTCGTTCCATATTTTAAATGACAATTCACAGCAAGCGGTTAAAGCCATTATCGATGAAGTGTCCGCGCGCACAGACTTAAAAGCCGGTTCAGACGAGCAAAAGCTAGGCAGTTTTTACAACAGTTTTATGGATGAAGCTACGATTGAAAAGCTCGGATTAACACCACTGGCGCCGCAGCTGGATGCCATTAAAGCGCTTACCGACAAGGCGCAACTGGCGCCGCTGTTTGCCCGCTTGCAACGTGATGGTGTGGCCATTCCGTTTGGTTGGTATGTTAACAACGACGCGAAAAACTCCACCGAGTATGCAGTTTACCTTGGTCAAGGTGGTTTAGGCTTGCCCGATCGCGATTACTATTTTAAAGATGACGAAGCCTCATTAAAGCTGATTGCTGATTACAAAACCTATTTAACAGACATGTTTACCCTGGCAGGTAACTCAGATGCCGCTGCTGCAGCTGAGCGGGTATACGCGCTGGAAAAAGCACTGGCTGAGCACCACTGGACAAGGGTTGAAAGCCGCAATGCTGATAAAACGTATAACAAAATTGCCGCCACTGATCTTGATAACACTATGGGCAGCTTTGACTGGGCCAGCTTCGCAACTGGAGTAAAGCTTAATAACGTTGCCGACATTATCGTACGTCAACCAAGTTATTTTGAAGGTTTCGCTAAGGTATTAGCGGCAACTGATTTACAAAGCTGGCAAGACTATTTAAGCATTAAAACCATTCATGGCTATGCCGACAAGCTTAGCAGCAACTTTGCAGACCGCCGTTTTGCTTTTTATGGCACAACATTAAGTGGCATAGAGCAGCAGCAGCCACGTTGGAAACGCGCAGTTGCCGCTTCAGATGAGGTATTGGGTGAGCTGACCGGTAAGCTTTACGTTGAGCGACATTTCAAGCCAGAAGCGAAAGCACGTATGGAGGAATTAGTCGCTAACCTGATTAAGGCTTACGAAATCGCCATTAAAGAACTGGAATGGATGACGGAAGACACCAAAGTAGCGGCATTGGAAAAACTCAGTACCTTTACGCCGAAAATTGGTTACCCGGATAAGTGGAAAGATTACTCCGCACTTGAAATTAAAGCTGATGACCTGGTTGGTAACTTTGTTCGCTCCAGTCATTGGGGCTATGACGAAATGGTGAACAAGCTGGGTAAGCCAATCGATAAGAGCGAATGGTTTATGACTCCGCAAACGGTAAATGCCTACTACAACCCGGTAAACAACGAAATTGTATTCCCTGCGGCTATTTTACAACCGCCTTTCTTTAATATGGCAGCAGACGATGCAGTGAACTATGGCGGTATCGGTGGTGTTATTGGCCACGAAATTGGCCATGGTTTTGACGACCAGGGGGCTAAATACGATGGTAACGGTAACCTGCGCAACTGGTGGACTGAGCAAGACAGAATGCAGTTCCAGGCGCGTGGAGCTAAGTTAATTGGCCAGTACAATAAGTTTGAACCCCTGCCAGGCTTAAGCATTAACGGTGCATTGGCACTGGGTGAGAACATTGGTGACCTGGGGGGGATGACGGTAGCATTAAAAGCATACCAATTATCACTGGAAGGTAAAGAGGCGCCAGTATTAGATGGCTTTACCGGCGAACAACGCTTTTTCTTAAGCTGGGCGCAAGTGTGGCGTTCGCAATATCGCGAAGAGGCGCTTAAGCGTCAGCTAAGCACCGGGCCACACTCTCCGGCGCATTATCGTGTTATTGGCGTGCTGCCTAATATTCCGCAATTTTACACTGCCTTTGATATTAAAGAAGGCGATGCGATGTATATTGCGCCAGAGCAGCGCGTTAAGATCTGGTAATTACCCGTCGTCTTTCAAAATGCAAGGGTGTTAGCTGCGGCCATCAACTCCAATCACTTAGAGAAGCTAAGCTCATGGAGATTGATGGTCTTGCCGCCTACGTGCATGTTGAAATCCATTGGGTAATATTTTTCTGCTAGACTACACAGGCTGAGCATGCAACTGCTCAGCCTTTTTATTGGTCTGACCACTATAATAGATAATATAAAACATTCGGTTTTGCATTCACCGTATTTATACCCATTATAAGTAGGGTGGTTAACGACCAGATGTCAATTTGGCCCGAAATTTCATATAATCACGCCCATTCATTCTAAGAATGACGCTGCAGTGGCAAGACTGCAGCAAACGACCAAGAGGATCATACTGTGCTACAACAATATCGCGAACATGTGGCCGAGCGCGCAGCGCAAGGTATCCCGCCAAAACCGCTCAATGCAGAGCAGGTAGCCGCTTTAGTTGACTTGTTAAAGAACCCGCCAAAAGGCGAAGAAGAAACCCTTTTAGATTTATTGATAAACCGCGTACCACCAGGTGTGGATGAAGCCGCTTACGTTAAAGCTGGCTTTTTAGCTGCTGTTGCTAAAGGTGAAACCAACTGCAGTTTAATCAGCGCAGAACGCGCGACTGAGCTGCTGGGTACTATGATGGGTGGCTACAATATTGAGCCATTAATCAGCCTGTTAGACGATGCCAAATTGGCTCCGGTTGCTGCAAAAGCCTTATCACATACGTTATTAATTTTTGATGCGTTTCATGACGTAACAGAAAAAGCCGATGCGGGTAATGCGCATGCAAAACAAGTAGTACAAAGCTGGGCCGACGCTGAATGGTTTGAAGCCAAGCCAGCCTTAGCAGAAAAAATTACCGTTACCGTATTTAAAGTGTCGGGCGAAACCAACACCGACGATTTATCACCGGCACCCGATGCCTGGTCACGTCCTGATATCCCATTGCATGCTTTAGCGATGCTGAAAAATGCCCGCGAAGGTATCAATCCGGATCAACCGGGTACTGTCGGCCCAATCAAGCAACTGGATGAACTGAATAAGAAAGGTTTCCCACTGGCTTACGTTGGCGACGTTGTAGGTACTGGTTCTTCACGTAAATCTGCGACTAACTCTGTGCTGTGGTTTATGGGTGATGATATTCCATACGTACCAAATAAGCGCGGTGGTGGTTTTGTCTTAGGCGGCAAAATTGCGCCAATCTTCTTTAACACTATGGAAGACTCCGGTGCACTACCCATTGAAGTTGACGTAAACCAGCTGGAAATGGGCGATGTAATCGACATTCTGCCGTTCGAGGGCAAAGTGGTACGTCACGGTACTGATGAAGTACTTGCTGAATTTAGCCTGGCAACAGATGTACTTATCGATGAAGTGCGCGCTGGTGGCCGTATTCCACTAATCATTGGCCGTGGTTTAACTGACCGTGCGCGTGAATTTTTAGGCCATGGCCCATCTGACAAATTCCGTCGTCCGCAAGCTAAAGCTGATTCAGGCAAAGGCTTCACGCTGGCGCAGAAAATGGTGGGTAAAGCGTGTGGCGTGAAAGGTGTGCGCCCAGGTGTTTATTGTGAACCGAAGATGACCACCGTAGGCTCGCAAGATACTACCGGCCCAATGACGCGTGACGAGTTAAAAGACTTAGCCTGTTTAGGTTTCTCAGCCGATTTAACTATGCAGTCTTTCTGTCACACTGCGGCTTATCCAAAGCCGGTAGATGTTGATACGCACCACACGCTGCCAGATTTCATTATGAACCGTGGCGGTGTATCACTGCGTCCGGGTGATGGCATCATCCACAGCTGGTTAAACCGCATGTTACTGCCTGATACCGTAGGTACCGGTGGTGACTCGCACACCCGTTTCCCAATTGGCATTTCGTTCCCGGCGGGCTCTGGTTTAGTCGCATTTGCTGCAGCAACCGGTGTTATGCCACTGGATATGCCAGAATCAGTGTTAGTGCGCTTTAAAGGTGAAATGCAGCCGGGTATTACCCTGCGCGACCTAGTGCATGCTATTCCGTATGTGGCTATTCAAAAAGGTTTGTTAACGGTTGATAAGAAAGGCAAGAAGAACATCTTCTCTGGCCGTATTCTTGAAATCGAAGGCTTACCAAACTTAACTGTTGAGCAAGCGTTTGAATTATCTGATGCCTCAGCAGAGCGTTCAGCTGCCGGTTGTACTATTAAGCTGTCAGACGCGTCTATTGCTGAGTATTTAGAATCAAACATCGTGATGCTTAAGTGGATGATTTCTGAAGGCTACGGTGATGTACGGACTATCGAACGTCGTATTCAGGCAATGCAAGCCTGGCTGAAAGATCCGCAGTTGATGTCTGCAGATGCGGATGCTGAGTACAGCGAAATTATCGAAATTGACCTGGCTGATATTAAAGAGCCGGTACTGTGCGCGCCTAACGATCCGGATGACGCACGTTTACTGTCTGAAGTAGCCGGCGACAAGATTGATGAAGTGTTTATCGGTTCTTGTATGACCAACATTGGACACTTCCGTGCTGCAGGTAAGCTGTTAGATAAGTTCAAAGGCCAGTTACCAACGCGTTTGTGGATTGCACCACCAACGAAGATGGACCAGGCACAGTTAACCGAAGAAGGTTACTACAGCATCTTCGGTAAAGTAGGTGCCCGCACTGAAATGCCAGGCTGTTCACTGTGTATGGGTAACCAGGCGCGTGTGGCAGAGAAATCAACGGTAGTGTCTACTTCTACCCGTAACTTCCCTAACCGTTTAGGTCAGGGCGCTAACGTGTACTTAGCTTCAGCTGAGTTGGCGGCGGTAGCCTCTATCATTGGTAAGTTACCAACGGTAGCGGAGTATCTGGAATACGCGAAGCAAATCGACGCCACAGCGGCCGATACTTACCGATACCTGAACTTCCATCGCATGGAGCAGTACACCAAAAAAGCGGATAACGTGATTATTCAGCAAGCGGTGTAATTCCAGCTCTGTTGCTAAAGGCCTGCATTTGCAGGCCTTTTTTCTGCTCGCTAATATACCGCTACCAGCTACAATTTTATGACCGGTAAACAGACGAACGCTTGGCGAGCCTGACAGAGTATGCAGGCGCCGCTAGCGCAAAGCTCCAACTACTGCTTAAACATGGAACAGAAGTATGGAATACGACTTTATTTATGACCGTAATACGCTGCAGTTCAGCATTAAGCTGGCTGCAGAGCATGAGGTATTGGGCCGCTTTTTGCTGGACGAATTTGGTCAGCAGGCTGAGGCTTATCAGGCAATTATTCAGCAGCTTAGCGAGCAAAATGCTCATCAGCCTATGCAATATCAGGGTAAAGAGTTTTTGCTGGAAGTGGACGAAGGGGAAGTGACGTTAAGTCATAATACGCTGTTCTATAGCGCAGAACACCCTACAACCGAGCAACAACAAAAGCTTGAAGACGATGATTTGCAGTTGGACGAGCAGGGTATGACGATGCAATGTGGGCTGGAAGACTTGCTAAAACTGCTGCGTGAATGGCAACAGTTTCTGGCAGATTAATTCCCCGATACCTTAAGCGGTAGTAGCAGAGTAAAACGAGTACCTAGCCCTTCTGTGCTGTTAACACTGATATTACCGCGCAGTTTTTGCGTGACCAGGTTATAAACAATGTGCAAACCCAAACCGGTTCCGCCTTGATGACGGCTAGTGGTGAAGAATGGGTCAAAAATACGTTCTAAATTCTCTTTGCTAATGCCTATACCGTCGTCGGCAAATACAATTTCAACCAGATTATCACGCTGGCAACAAGTGATAGTGATATGACCAATTTCGCGATCTTTGAAGGCATGCAACATGGTATTTTGGCAAAAGTTGGTAATAATTTGACCGACAGTACCAGGGTAGCTATCCATCATAATATTATTGGCGCAGCTAACCTCAATGCTAATTTCTCGAGAGCGCCACATTAGTCGTAAGCTTTCAAGTAATTCATCTATGTATTCGGCTAGATTGAACCGACGTTGATTATCCGCAGTACGGTCGACCGATACTTGCTTAAAATTTATCACCAAATGTGCCGCACGTTGCAGGTTAGTATTGAGTAGTTGAGTCGCTTGGGTAAGTTTGTTGAGGTACTCTGTTAGTTCGGTACGGCGAATATTGCCACTTGCTAAGCGGTTTGTTAGCTGAACACTTTCTTCATTGACAATACTACTGGCGGTTAATGCCACGCCAAGCGGTGTATTAACTTCATGTGCTACACCCGCTACTAGTTGGCCTAGCGCGGCCATTTTTTCTGTGCGCACTAACTCTTTCATCGTAGACGCCAATTGTTGCACAGTGTGTTCTGCTCGGTTCTTAGACTCTTCCAGTGCCTTGCTGCGCTCATTTAACGCATTTGTGCGCTCTTCAACCAGCCAGGCAAGTTCTTCTTGTCGCTGTTGCATCTGGCGTAAACGCATAACATGTACAGTAAGTAATAGGCATATTATAAAGCTAATTATGAGGAGTCTGGCGAGCCAGGTTTCCCACCATAGCGGCAATACTGCAACAGTAAGTTGCTGCTCTTCACTCCAGCCCGACTGGGGTAAACCTGCACGCAAACGTAACAGATACGTGCCCGGCGGTAGTCGTTCAAAATCTGCAGAGCGATTGTTAGAGTCTTTAGTCGTCCACGCGGCTGACAGCGGATCTAAGCGGTATTGGAACTTTATCTGTTGGCTTTCAATAAACTCACGGGTAGAAAACTTAAAACTGACACTGCGTGAACCTGTTGCAGGAATTGTCAGGTGCTTATCGCTGTGCAGTACTTTGGCTAAAGACGCGTCTGTATTAAGGGTATCAAGCTGCAAGGGGATGCCATTGACATCAATTTCTTTAATATGTGGTGTGGCAATGTCAGGTGCTTGATATGCTAACACCAGTTCTGGGCTAAACACGGTAAAGCCATCCATACCACCAAACACAATATCGCCATTATCCAGTTTGCTGCTGGAAGCATTAATGTAGTCGCGGTTCAGCGTACCGTGGTAGGCACTAAAATTGCGAAAAGTGCTGCTTTGAGGGAGAAATACTGCAATGCCAGAGGAGGTGCTAAACCAGATGTTTCCTGCATTATCCGTCTCTGCTGATTTAAGTTGTTTACTTACCAAGCCTTGAGGATCGGTATAAGCTTTAAAACCGGCACGAGCCGGGTTGTCAAAAGGGGTTGGAATGATAAGCTCCTTTAAGCCGCCACCGTTGGTTGCCAACCAATGTTTGCCATCTGGCGTTTGCACATAATCCATTGGTGCAAACTTTAGCTCAGCCTGGTTATTGTCAAATGATGTACCAATAGCATGGTTAAAGAGCAGTTCACCGGTGCTAGCATCAAACCAAGACAAGCCATCGTAAGAGCCGACTAAGATAAATTGTTGAAGCGGTTTAATAAAAGTAATAGAGCGGCTAAAGCTATGGTGCTTCACAACAAATTGTAGCTTAGGGTCCAGTAGTACAATGCCAAACTGATCAATGGCTAACCACAAATGCGCAGACGTATCCAACATGCGTCTTACCGGACCAGCAGGCAGATCAACGGGTAAAGTTAAATCACGATAGGCACCTGTACTAATTTCAAGCTGTTTTATGCCGCTACTGTGGCCAAAAAGTATGCTGTCTGCACGTTTTAATGTGCTGTAAAACGTAATGCTTTCTTGCGGATCACCTACCGGGTTAAATTCTGCGCTGAGCCAATTCATATTGAATAAGCCATCGGCAGTGCCAGCCCAGATGTGCTGTCTCTGGCTGGCTATTGTTATAGTTGCCGGGTTTCGGGCAGCTGCCATGAGCGACAAGTCTGGCGTGATACTGGTAAATAAATTACTCGCCTGATGCAGGCGTGACACACCACCATTCCAGGTACCCACCCAAAGGCTGTTATCTTTATCTTCAAACAGTGAGATGACTTTACCGCTGCCAAGACTCGTTTGATTGTTACGTTGATGGTAGTAAGAGGCTTTTTGCTGCCACTGGCCTTCGAATAGCTGCAGCTGATTTAGCCCATGCTGGGTACCTACCCAGAGAACGCCGTTGTGATCCAGCTCAATGCTGCGAATTTCTTTGCTGGTAATACCGTTGTTGTAGCTGGCTAACGTTATTTGAATCCAATTTTCGCTGTTGGCTTCACGCAGCATCAAGCCTTCATTTTCAAGCCCTACCCATAGCCTGCCAACATCATCATATAATAAGGCCATAACGGATGCGTCAGGGTAAGGATAGTCGGTAATGTCAATTACGTTGCCACTTGAAATGTCTATACAAAATAATCCCCGTGGCGTACCCAGCCATAAGTGCCCGCTGTTATCAGTTGTTATTGCGGTGATGTTTTCTTGCTGAAAAATATGCTCGTTCGTTGCCTTCAGGGGCCAGGATAGCAGTACGTTACCGTTGGTGTTTAATAACGCAGGGCCACGCTCTGTGCCAGCCCAAAGCCGTTGTTGGTTATCCAGGTGTAATGAAAGAATGGCATTATCCAGACGCTGCTGGTTGGCTAATAAATTGACATTAGCAAAAGTTGCTGTTGAGGGAGTAAACCGGTTTAGCCCGTTTAAGGTGCCAATCCATAGTTGCTTTTGATTGTCGATAACCAGCGAGGTAACAAAGTTATCTGATACGGTATGCTGCTGTTTATCAAGTTGAAACACCTCTACACTAAAGCCGTCATAACGGTTTAACCCATTTTGGGTGCCAATCCAAATATTGCCAATGTCATCTTGTGCTATTGCGGTAACGGTGGCTTGCGATAACCCTTGTTGTATATCCAAACGAACAAAACGTGATGCTAAAGGCTCGGCGGCCAATAATACCGTATGCATTTGCAGCGCGATAAATGCTATTACCAAGACGACACATTTTTGTACGTTACGACACATAACCAACCTTGATTATTTAAACCAATACATTCTCAGTTGTGAGCTTCAAGCTGATTGTTAATAGCATGGCTAGAAACTAAACGGTATGGAAAAACTCGCTTTGCTGCAACTACTTAATTTGATGCCATCTGGTGTGAGTGTAGTTGAATTAGTTGCGCTGTGCTTGAGCTTTACCTTTGCACAGCCAGAGGGAAAAAGTGCACTAAATTGGTGCGAAATATAATCAGTTGTAACGTTGTATTTTCATAAGTGCATGATTTTGTTTGAAATGAAAAAGTGGCACAAGGTTTTCTTATATAAATTGCAATCGCATTATAAAAGTAAAAAGGAAAACGATATGAAGCTTGTATGTGCCATCATCAAGCCGTTTAAACTGGACGATGTACGCGAAGCTATTGCTGACATTGGGGTAGAAGGTTTAACGGTAACAGAAGTAAAAGGTTTCGGCCGCCAGAAAGGGCATACCGAATTATACCGCGGTGCTGAGTATCAGGTTGATTTCCTGCCTAAAGTGAAGCTGGAGATTGCTACGCTGGATGATCAGGTTGATCGCTTAATCGAAGCCATTCAAAAAGCGGCATACACCGGTCGTATTGGCGACGGTAAGATTTTCGTTTATGACCTGGAGCAGGCTGTGCGTATTCGTACCGGCGAATCTGACGCTGAAGCCATTTAAGGAGCTGTTATCATGCAAGAGCAAATTTTTCACTTACAATACGCAATGGACACCTTTTACTTTTTGGTTTGCGGTGCCCTGGTTATGTGGATGGCAGCAGGTTTTGCCATGCTGGAAGCTGGCTTAGTTCGAGCAAAAAATACGACTGAAATTTTAACTAAAAACGTCTCACTTTATGCCATTGCCTGCATTATGTATTTAGTGTGCGGCTATGAATTAATGTATGGCGGCGGTTACTTCTTGTCAGGCATTGGCGCAGTAGACGTTGATGCAACGTTAACAGAGTTTGCTGGCCGTGAAGATGGCTTCACTGGCGGTGCGATATATTCAAAAGCGTCAGACTTTTTCTTCCAGGTGGTTTTTGTTGCTACAGCGATGTCGATTGTATCAGGTGCAGTAGCTGAGCGTATGAAACTATGGGCATTTCTGGCCTTTGCAGTCGTAATGACGGCAGTAATTTACCCGATGGAAGGTAGCTGGACCTGGGGTGGCAATGCCGTATTTGGTCTGTATTCTTTAGGTGATGATTTTGGTTTCTCAGATTTTGCTGGCTCAGGCATTGTACACATGGCGGGCGCCGCTGCAGCGTTGGCAGGTGTGTTGCTGTTAGGGGCTCGTAAAGGCAAATACAGCAAAGATGGCAAAGCTATCGCTATTCCCGGTTCAAATATGCCACTAGCGACTATTGGTACTTTGATTCTGTGGATGGGCTGGTTCGGTTTTAATGGCGGCTCAGTATTAAAGCTGGGTGATATTGGCAATGCAAACAGTGTCGCCATGGTATTTTTAAACACCAATGCAGCTGCCGCCGCTGGTGCCGTTGCTGCGATGATTCTATCTGTTGTGTTGTTCCGTAAAGCCGATTTAACCATGGTATTAAATGGTGCATTAGCAGGCTTAGTGGCTATTACTGCTGAACCTTCAACCCCAACAGCGCTGCAAGCTACCTTATTTGGTGCGGTTGCGGGTGTCATTGTAGTGGTGTCTATTCTGATGATGGATAAAGTGAAAATTGATGACCCTGTAGGTGCGATTTCTGTGCACGGTGTTGTTGGGTTCTTTGGTTTGATGTTAGTACCACTAACTAAAGAAGGTACAAGCTTTGTTGGGCAATTAGTGGGTGCTGCAACCATCTTTGTTTGGGTATTTGGTACCAGCCTGATTGTGTGGTATGTGCTGAAACTGGTAATGGGTATCCGTGTTAGCGAAGAAGCAGAGTATGAAGGCGTAGACGCGTCAGAGTGTGGTATTGAAGCCTACCCTGAATTCGTCTCGTCAGTAAAGTAAGCAGCCTGGGAAGAGTTGGTGAAACTTCCCGGGAGCGAGTGAGCGAGGAGGTGGCTGCCGTATCTGCCACCGCCCCAGCGAACTGAACGACATCACCAAACTACGTCTATCCTTGTCCTTTGTCTTTTTATCTGACCCCCCGCGCTTTATAGCGCGGGGTTTTTTATTCTCTAACCCAAGCTGATTACTAGCGCATGGCGTTACTTTAAGGTTAAAAATTTAGCTTGCGGCACATCTAACTTCAGATGGCTGACAATGATGAGTAGCCCATAGCGCTGACGCTGGAGCAGAACCCTTAGTACGTGTTGTGTGGTTGCGTTATCCAGCCCGGCAAAGGGTTCATCCAACATTAACACTGGCCGCTCTGTTAACAGTAAACGAGCTAGCGCAACGCGCCGTGCTTGCCCGCCAGATATTGCTGCACCATATTCGCCCAACACGGTGTTAAGGCCGTCAGGCTGGTGTTTAGCCCAATCGGCCAAAGCAACATCGGCGAGAACTTGCCAAAGTATTTCATCACTGGCGTCGGGTGCGGCTAAACGCAGATTTTGCGCTAATGTTAAGTCAAAAATATCCAGCTGTTGCGGCAAGTAACCTAACGTCTGCTCCAGTTGCCAGTGATGAAACGGCTGGTTGTTCAACTCGAGTGTTCCGCTATAGGCCAGCTGATTTGCCAGGGCTTGTAGTAAGGTAGTTTTACCTGCGCCAGACGGGCCACTAATTAGAAGCACATCACCACTTTGTAATGAAAAGCTAATATTGTCTGGGCCATATAAAGCGTTACTCTGGCGGGCGAAAAGCTGGGAAACGTTAAGCTGAAAAGGGCCTGTAGGCACCGGTTTTTCGCTATTGTCGGCGAGTGCAGTACCCGGTATTTGGTTAAGCCGGTCTCGCGCTGACATGCTAAGCCCAAGGGCAATAAAACTGTGGCACAGTGGCATCAAGACTTCATGTAAAGCCCACAATGCCAACACTGCTGCTAGCAGTAACGGCACACTGAGCATTGTGTCGTTTACTAACGCAGTGCCTTGCCATAATAGCGCTAACAGACTTATAGCCAATAACCATTGCTGTATTAATCCACTGCGGCTGGCTAATAGTTGCTGACGTATTTGCAATGTCAGATAGGCGCTATCCTCGGTGCTGAATTGTTGTGTTTTGTCGCACCAGCGCTGCCAAAGCAGCAGTGCGGTAAGCATAGACAGTGGCTCTAGTAACATTGTACGGCGCTTTGCTGCGGCAGCGGTGTCTTGTTTTGCCAGTATTATACCGCTTCGCAGTGTGATAAGCGGAACAGCCAAAGCTAATAGCAGTGGCACGCTGGCGCTAATAAACAGTGCGGGTGCTAACCAGTACCAAAATAATAAGACTAACGCCGATAAGCTGCAGGCCCAAAACCAGGGTGCGATAACTTTTAATGGGAATTGATCAAGCAAGTCTATGTCCGTTACCAGACGCTGCAGGGTATCGCCAGAGTGGCGCTGGTTTGCGCGGCTGTTGGCTAGCGCAGTAAAGCGATTGACACGTAAGTCTTTAAGTAAGCCAAGCGCAGCATAGTGTGATGTTAATCGTTCGGCGTAGCGGCCTGCAGTGCGGCCAATGGCGCATAAACGAATAATGGCCGCTGGACGAAAATAATCAAATCCGACGGCACTGATACTTGCCAAGCCAGCTAAGGCTGCCGCACTAATAAACCAGCCTGACAATGCCAGCAACGTGACTGCCGCCAGTAGGGTAATACTCCCCAGTAGCAGGGCGAGAAGCCAGGCATTGCGGCGGCTGTGTAGTAGCGTGCGCAGCTGGATCTGCTGCCGATTTCTCTCAGGCATTGGCGGTATATCCTTGGCTTATGTTGTCGGTATCGTTAAGGGTTACCACTCTATCTACCCAATTAAGCCCTGATAGCGTGTGACTGATAATCATCACTGTTTTACCCCTGCTCAATTGGCCTATAAGTTGGTACAAACGATAGGCTGTTGCGTCATCAAGGTGCGCGCAAGGTTCGTCCAATAACCAAAGTTTGGCATCACGCAGCAGCAGTTGTGCCAGTGCTAATCGTTGTAACTGGCCACCGGATAAGCCCAGGCCGCGCTCGCCTAGCAGGGTGTTCAGTCCAAGTGGAAGTTGTTGTATCAGTTGCAATAACTCAACCTGCTGCAATACGTCTAGCAATTGCTGCTCAGTTGCCTCGGGGGCTGCCAGACGCAAATTTTCGGCAATGCTGGTCGCAGCTATCGGGCTATGTTGTGCCAGATAGGCTAACTGTTGCTGCCAGTGATCCCGATGCATCTCGCCTAAGGGAGTGTTGTTAATAAGTATATCGCCTTTAAAAGGCACAAAGCCCAACAGCGCTTGCAACATCGAAGATTTACCGCTGCCACTGTAACCTTGCAGTGCAATACGCTCAGCACGGTTAAGGTGTATATCAACCGGCGCCAGCCGCTCGCGGCCATTCGTGGTTAAAATGTGTAGCTGGCGCATGCAGATGGCGGGGGGCTGATTTAGGGTTATTTTGTTTAAACCTTGATGATGCCAGGCATGGTGTTGCAGTATTGGGGTTAGCTCCTCCAGTGCCGCTTCAGCCTGTGCTTTAGCATGGTAATCGCTACCCAGCTGGCGCAGCGGTGCATAAAATTCTGGCGCCAACAACAAAATAAATAAGGCACCCTGATAAGGCACCGGTATTACACCTTTAGCCCAGGGTAAAATGCCCAACAGCCCCAGGCCTAAATACAGTGCCAGTAATGCAATTGCCAATGCTGAAAAAAACTCCAGTACGGCACTGGATAAAAAGGCCAGTTTTAACACGCCCATACTACTGTCTCGATAACGCTGTGCTGCATTGGCGACCGACTGCGTGGCGCGATCCGTTGCTTGTAGCTGCTGCAGGGTGTTGATGCCGCGAACTAAATCCAGAAAGCGACCGCTCATACGGGCAAGTTGGCGAAACTGCTTCCTGCTGGCTTCAGCCGCGGCATTGCCCAGTAGTACCATAAACACCGGCACCAAGGGTGCGGTAAGTAATAAAATAATGCCGGCGAGTGTGCTGTAGTAAAAGGTTGCGGCTACCAACAATAATGGTGTAATCACCACCAGGTAACGCTGCACATAGTAACGGCTGATAAAGCCATCCAGTGCATCAACTTGCTCAAGTAACTTACTGCTTAAGTTGCCATCACTGCCATACAGGCTTTTACCTGGCCCTGCGCTGGCTAATTTATCCAGCAAGGTGTTACGCAACGCCAGTCGAATATGTTTGCTGGCCTGTAAACTGTATTGTTCCCGGCCATATTGCAGCAAAGGCCTAAAGAGCAAACATAGCGCTAAAGCAGGCAATATCGCCAACAGTACAGAAGCGCTAAGTGGCTGTGCTTGCTGGCTGGCCATTAGCCAATCAGCAAACACAACTGACAGCAAATAGCTCTGCAGAATAAACAGCATACTGCTGACAACCGCCAGCGACAGTGCAATACGCAGTCGTCGTTGCTGTGGCCCTAGCAGCCGGTTTAGCTGTTGAGCTGCCGTTACCGCTTTAGTCAGTTTGAGTGTCCTCGCCTTCATAGCCTTTTAATTCCAGCCACATGGCATTGATGATGCCAAAAGAACAGGCCAGTAATACCCCTAAAATCCAGGCAAAATACCACATAGAGTGCTCCTGATTAATTAATACAATGAATGGCTGTTATCACGAATATGCTGCTCGTTTAATCTGCCTCGCATGACAAAGTAGCTCCATGCCGTGTAGGCCAGAATAAGCGGTACAAAGATGCACGCTACAACGAACATGATCATCAACGTAGACTCACTGGCAGTCGCATCCCACATAGTTAGACTGTGTGCCGGATGGCTGCTTGAAGGCATAACAAACGGAAACATACTTACGCCCGCAGTCAGGATAACCATTGCCAGTGCCAGCGCAGAGCTAACAAACGCTAATATATGGCGGCGGCTTTTGCTGGCCAGCGCGCAAATTAAGAAGCCAGTAACGCCTAGTGCCGGTATTAGCCACAGCAGCGGCCATTTAGCATAGTTGGCAAACCAGGCACCGCTGGCAATGGCGACGGTTTTTTCTGTTGTGCGGTTTCCGCCGTTGGTATCTATCATACTGGTAACGCTGTAGCCATCAATGGCGCTATATAGCCAGACACCGGCCAATACAAAAAGTGCGGCACATACTAATGCTAGTATCGACGACAGTTTTTCACTGCGGGCTTTAAGTTCGCCTTCAGTCTTTAGTTGTAGATAGGTGGCGCCATGGTTAACGATCATCAGTAGGCTTAACACGCCGGCCAGTAAAGCAAAGGGGTTAAGCAATGCCCAAAAGCTGCCGGTGTAATGCAGGCGCAAAATATCGTCAAAATAAAATGGTACGCCTTGTAGCAAGTTACCAAACGCCACACCAAAAATAACGGCCGGAACTGCAGAGCCTGCAGTTAACGCCCAGTCCCAGCGACTGCGCCATTGCTCAGTATCAATTTTTGCGCGGTATTCAAAACCGATAGGGCGTAAAAATAGCGCAAATAGCGTTAGCATTAAGGCGATATAAAACCCACTGAACGAGGCCGCATACACCGTAGGCCAGGCGGCGAATAGTGCCCCACCTGCGGTAATCAGCCAAACCTGATTACCGTCCCAGTGCGGTGCAATAGCGTTAATCATTACCCGGCGTTCGTCGTTGCTATTGCCGAGTACTTTTAGTAGCGCAGCAACACCCATATCAAAGCCATCGGTTACCACAAAACCAATGAGTAATACGCCAATTAATAACCACCAGATAAATCGCAGTGCTTCGTAATCCATGTTATGCCTCCTTCGCTACTGGGCTTTCTAAGTCATATTTACCGGTATGCAAGGCGGAAGGCCCAATTTTGGCATACTTGGTCATTAACCACATTTCGATAATGACAAACACGGTATACAGCACCGCTATGGTGGCCAAACTAAACCAAATATCGCTGACACTAAGCTGAGATACCGCCATATGGGTGGGTAAAATTTCACCGATAGCCCAGGGCTGACGACCGTATTCGGCGACAAACCAACCGGCTTCACAGGCAATCCAAGGCAAAGGTAGGCTAAATATGGCAAATTTGAGTAACCATTTCGGCTTGTTGACGGTACGCTTGGCGCTATGCCAAAAGGCGAATGCAAACAGCAGTAACATTGACACACCGCAGGCAACCATAATGCGGAAACTCCAAAATAATGGCCACACTTTAGGTACTGAGGCTTCTACAGCCAGTGCAATCTGTTCGGCCGTGGCATTGGCAACATCATCGGTATAGGCGGTGAGTAGCATACCGTAACCTAAATCATCGCTAACCGCGTTAAAGCGAGCCACTGTAGCGGCTGACTTGTCACCAGCGCGGTATTGCTTCATTAATACGTAAGCTTCCTGGCCGCGAATAATGCGCTGCAGATGCTGGGCTTTTAGCTCTGTTAGCCCAGGCACTTCTTCGTCTAGTGAACGGGTAGCAATAAGCCCAAGCACAGCGGGTATTTTTAATGCGAAGTCGGTTGTTTGTGTTTCTGCATTTGGTAAGCCAAACACGGTAAAAGCGGCAGGAGCCGGATGGGTGTTCCATTCTGCTTCTACGGCAGCCAATTTTACTTTTTGTACATCACCTAGCTCGTAACCAGACTCATCACCCAGCACAATTACCGACAGCGCACTGGCTAAACCAAAAGCTGAAGCAATAGCGAAACTGCGTCTTGCAAAGGCTAAATCACGGCCTTTTAGTAAATACCAGCTGGAAATTGCCAGCACAAAAACGGCGCCGGTAACATAGCCTGCCGATACGGTATGAACAAACTTAACCTGAGCTACCGGATTAAATATTACCTCGCTGAAGCTGGTGAGCTCCATGCGCATAGTATCAATATTAAAGACGGAACCTACCGGGTGCTGCATCCAGCCATTAGCAACCAGGATCCACAATGCCGACAAGTTGGTGCCTAGTGCCATCAGCCAGGTAACGGCCAGGTGTTTCTCTTTACTTAGGCGATCCCAGCCAAAAAAGAATAACCCAATCAGCGTAGATTCAAGGAAGAACGCCATCAAGGCTTCTATGGCTAGTGGTGCACCAAAAATATCGCCAACATAGTGCGAATAGTAGGACCAGTTCGTACCAAACTGAAACTCCATCGCAATACCGGTGGTAACCCCTAGCGCAAAGTTTATACCAAATAATTTACCCCAAAACTTAGTCATATCGCGATAGATGGTTTTACCAGTCATAACATAGACTGACTCCATTATTGCCAGTAAAAATGTCATGCCAAGGGTTAAAGGGACAAACAAAAAGTGGATCATTGCCGTAAAGGCAAACTGAAGTCGGGACAGGTCTACAATATCCATCTGCTTACTCCGCAAGCGCAGGTTAAAAAGGAGCACTGCAGCTACAAAGGTAGTACAGTCTGGCCACTATACTTGCATCGATGGCCAGCGCTTATGCGCTGGATCAAGTTTCTGTTTAGATATATTAGTAAAGTTGAATGCGTTAGCGTTTGCGGGCTAGGAAGGTATCAACCGCTTGATTGGAGGCAGCAAGTTTTTTGCGGCCTTGTGGGCAGGTTTGTGTCAGTAAAATAAACAGGGTGTCTATTACTAATTCTTGTGCGTTTCGCGCCAGGATTGATGACAAGCGCGCAGAGCTCTCATCGGCAACGGTAAATAAATTTAGGCTGGCCAGTTTAGCCACACTGTTGCCGCCAAAAGCGGTAATACTGATAATTTTAACGCCGTTGGCTGCAGCTTGTTCGGTAATTTTTACGCTATCAGGCGTTTCGCCAGATTCACTTAATACCACTAAAACATCGTCACTGGTGTAATTGGCAATATTGGCCAGCTGGACATGGGTATCGGTTTCTGCCAGCGCGGCGGTACCTAACTTTTGCAGCTTGTATGATAAGTCTTTTGCCACCAGTGCAGAGCCACCTTTGCCACACAGCAGCACGCGTTTTGCGTTACGCAGCAACATTGCAGCCTGCTCAAAACTGGTTTGTGAGTTAATGGCGAAGGTTTTTTGCAGCACATTAATTTTGCTGGCCAGTAATTTTTGGCTCATGGTGCTAAAGGTATCGTCCAGTGAAATTTCACCGTGCAGTTTATCTGTACTGGCCGCAGGTGTTTGATGATGCAAGCTGTCACTGATAGCAAATTTAAAATCGGGGTAGCCTTTGTAACCTAACTTCTGAGTAAAACGCACCACACTGGCCTGACTAATGCCTACAGCTTTGGCCAACATCTGTGATGGCATATCACGGATATGATCTGGATTCGCCAGAATATATTCTGCAAGCTGCTGTTCAGCGCGCGGAAATTTATCGCGTAGGGCGGCAATTTTATCAAGTACAGACATCGGATATCCTTTGTGCTATGCGCAACACCAACAGATTTTGCCATAGTATGCAGCATTGCAAGGCGTTAATTGGTAATCTACGGCTTATTATACGCATAAATTATTCATTTTTGTCGTCGCATGCAGAGGAAACCGGTATGCACCACCATATTCAGCAGCTATATAACATAGCGACTAAGCCTGGCCGCAGGGTTATAGGTTTGATGAGCGGTACTTCTCTTGATGGCTTGGATGTGGCGCTGTGTGAGCTAACCGGCGCTGGGTTAAATACCGCTATTAAGGTATTGCAGTTTACTACCGTTGATTATAACGCTGACTATAAGCAGCGGGTAAAGGCGGTATTTTCTAAACGTGAAGTAGACCTGCAGGCTATTACGCTGCTTAACCCGTGGATTGGTATTGAGCATGGTCGGATAATTAACCAGTGCCTGGCCAAATGGCAGCTAACGGAAAGCGATGTTGATGTTATTGCCAGCCATGGCCAAACAATTTTTCATTGCCCGAAACGCCAGCACAACCTCATAGATTACGGTAATGCTACTTTGCAAATTGGCGATGGTGATCATCTGGCGGTTACCACCGGAATTATTACGTTAAGTGATTTTCGCCAGAAACATATTGCCGCGGGTGGTGAAGGGGCGCCCTTAGCCGTATACGGTGATTATTTGCTGTTTAGTAGTGAGCACGAAAATCGCATTATGCTGAATATTGGCGGCATAGCTAACTTCACCTGGTTGCCAAAAACACGAGACGCTGAGGCCGTATTTAGTACGGATATTGGCCCCGGCAATACCATAATGGACGCCTTTATTCAGCAACATTACCCTGAGCAATATTTTGATGCAGACGCCAAACTGGCTAAAGCGGGTGTAGTCAGTGAGCCTTTGCTTGAAGCGTTGAAGCAGGATGATTTTTTTGCCCTTGGTTTTCCTAAAACCACCGGTCCGGAAGTATTTAATCTGGCGTATCTGGCTAAAGCACAGCAACAAAGTGACACAACAAGCCTGAACCCTGCCGATGTGATGGCAACCCTTAATCGCTTTTCTGCCGATATGATTATCAGTGCTATTGCGCGCACTACAGCGCAGTTAAATAATTTTGTCATTTATGCCAGCGGCGGCGGTATTCATAACCCGTTGTTAATGTCACAAATTAAGGCTGCACTGCCTGGCGTGGACATTAAAACAACGGCAGATCTTGGCATAAACCCTGATGCTAAAGAGGCGGTATTATTTGCTGTACTTGCGAATGAATGTTTGGTGGGGGGCAAGCAACAATTTAGCAATGCCCGTGAAGGCATACCGGGAGTAAGCATGGGAAAAATCAGCTTCGCTGATTAATAGCCGGTAAAAGGATACATTGAAAGGAATGTATGAATCTTATACAATGACACCGTTGTCATTAGTAGGGCAGCCAACTCAAAAAACGATTTCAGGAGCAGGAATGATCGGTCGACTAATTAAAGGATTTAGCCTTGGTTTGCTATTTAGCACTAGTGTGTTGGCCACGCCGATTCATTTAGGAGAGTTAGCTAACTTTGCTTTGTTTGCTGGCGCGAACGGGGCTAGTAGTCAGTCAGGGTACATGGGGCTTGGCTCTGAGAGTGATGTACATGGCAACATTGCCGCGAAACAATTAGAGTTTGGCGCGGGCACTATTGTTAATGGTTATGCTGCGGGTATCAACCAACAACAAGGTGCAGGTATTCACATTACGCAAGGCTGGCAGCAGTGGAACAATAGTCAGTTTATCAGCTTGCAAGATCAGTTAAGTGCGTTATCGCAACAGCTGCAGGGCCTGGGCGGTACGCAGACAAATTTACAGAGTTTAAATAATTACACGGGTAATGGTGGTTTAAATGTATTTTCGTTAAACCCGGTTATTATGGCGCATCAAGTTATTAACTTGTTTGGCAGTGCTGATGACACCTTTGTATTTAATATCAGCCAATGGTTTATGATGGACGGCGGCGGCATTTTTTTACATGGTATAAACCCAAACCAGGTGTTTTTTAATTTCCATAGCCAAAATCAAGCTGAAGAATACACAACGTTATCAGCCGGGCTGTTTGGTACCAGCAATATTCAAGGCAACTTGTTGGCACCTAATATGTTTTTGCAAGTGGGGGACGGTGCTACACTTAATAACACCCGTATTCTTGCCGGAGCGCTGCAGTTAAATATTCAAACATTAATTCCACCACCTTCGGCGCAGGAGCCATCACAGGTTCCAGTGCCTGCCAGCATCTTATTATTGTTACCCGGTTTGCTGCTGTTAACTAAACGCAAGCGGTAACACTAAAGGTCAACAAAGATGAAGAAGGCTGAGTTTTCAGCCTTTTTTATGCCTGCTTACATAGGCGTGCAGCTCAATTAAATAGGTATAACGGCAGTTTTTGGCTGACGTTCTAATGTAAAAATTTGTAGAACTGCTGTTGAGCGGCAAAACTTAAAGTAACTCTGGGTCTGCGGGCAGGTTCATACAGAGGCCAATAACCGAAAGCATTCTGATGCGTGATGTGGAGTCGACTAATTCCGTGCTGCATTCGCTGTCGGACATGGGCATCAGGCTGTCGATCGATGACTTTGGCACCGGTTATTCAAGCTTGAACTATCTTCGGCGGTTTCCGATTAATACCTTAAAGATCGACAAGTATTTTGTGAACCAGCTTATTGCTAATTCGGACGATGCTACCATTGTGCAGGCGGTAATCAGCATGGGTAAAAGCTTGCATCAACGGCTGATAGCGGAAGGAGTGGAAACACAAGAGCAGTATGCGTTCCTGCTGGCTGAGCGTTGCGACGAAAGACAAGGGCATTACTTCGGTTTTCCAATGGTTCCGCAGTCGTTGGCCGCGATACTTAAAGCAGGTGCTTCACTGATCCCGGCAGCAGATCAGGGTTAAATTCGTAGTGATACCTCAGGTTCTGACCCGTAGCCAGTTTTTGTCTTGCTAACCCAGGTTACTTATCTTTTGTTGCAATAAAAGAGTGCTGCCAAGCTCCTGATAGAGCTGTTTGCTGGATGTACCCAGTAATTCGGGCTCAATACGGGTATAATCAGCCTCCGCTTGCAATGACAGAAACTGATGCTGATCAAACATATAATCGAGCTGAAATCCCTTTACCCGATACCAACCGTGGCTTAAGAGGGGTAAGACAAGCAGTTGTTGTTCCAAGTATTGCGCACAGCTTGTATTGATATCTTGTTGGCAAAATTGCTCATGGTCGCTTAGATTCTCTGAGGCGCTCAGATTGAAAGCCTGAATCTGTTAGATCTAACGCTAAGCTACACAACTAACCATTAACCAATGGCAATGCTGGGTTGAGGTATCTGTAGAGATCAGCTAAACCGCTCCCGATAGGCATTGGGTGCCAGCAAAAATTTACGCAAAAAGGCACGCCTGAAAACATCACTACTTTGATATCCGCACGCCTGCGCCACTTTGTCTATTGGCCAGCCTTTTTCAACCAGCAGTTGTCTGGCGTAATCTAAGCGCAGTGAATCCACGTATCGCGCTGGCGTTTCACCTACCTGTGCGACGAAGTGGCGGTAGAAATTTCGCTCACTCATGCCGCAGTAATTAGCCAGAGTGCTCACGCTTAAATCACTCTGTAAATTTTGCATTACCCAGCCTGTTAGTGAACTGAATCGTGTATCAGACTTACTCTGAAACTGCAGCGGCACGGAATATTGTGCCTGATCGCCAGCACGGCGAAAATGGACCACCAGATAACGCGCTACCTGGCTGGCAATTTCAGTCCCCAAGTCATTTTCAATCAGTTTTAAGCTCAGATCGATACCCGAAGTAATGCCAGCCGATGTCGCGATATGGCCGTTGTCGACAAACAATTCGTTGGCCTGTACCTGAATGTTCGGATAGCGTTTAGCAAGTGCATCGACAAAGGCCCAGTGGGTCGTGGCGTGTAAACCATCCAGTAGTCCGCTTTCGGCCAATATAAAGGCTCCGGTGCAAACACTGGCAATCCGTCTGATAGCAGGCCTTGCCTGGCGCAACCAAGGGCATATTGCAGACTGCACCCGGGGCGTTCGCGAGCCTGCACCGCCTGGAATAATCAGCGTATCCAGCTGGTGTCCATCTACCAGAGCCAGCTCTTCCAGAGAAACGTCTGCCA
Source organism: Rheinheimera baltica (assembly GCF_030731985.1). Taxonomy (NCBI): domain Bacteria; kingdom Pseudomonadati; phylum Pseudomonadota; class Gammaproteobacteria; order Chromatiales; family Chromatiaceae; genus Rheinheimera; species Rheinheimera baltica. The sequence continues at coordinate 326,170 of NZ_JAPJDY010000002.1, read as the reverse complement.
TCATGGCCAGACCCGATTCGGAACGATACTGGCCCGCAGCAGGGCCAATAAAAAGGCATTCGTAGGGCGATTCGGTAACATCACGAACTGAATGAAACGCTTCGAGCGGACCAATCAGATCCTGCCCATTAAACTCTTCAAACAATAGAAACCCGATTTTTCTACGCAGCATGCTTAATTACGGCCGCTGATAAACATCAAGCATAAAGAAATAGGTGTCAGGCGCATTGCCGGTAGTGACTGCAGCAGAGATTAACCAGCCCTCATTGTCTGCCACACCAAGCCATTCACCTTGTAAAGCCCCCCCGGTATCTTTAACTTGCCAGTTATCATGACGGGCCATGGCGGTTTTATACACTTGCATCAAACTTTGTGCTGTTGCGCTGGTTTTAACCTGATACTTAATTTGCCAGCGCTGCTCGTCACCAAATGCACTTATGCGGTCAAACAAAATACCGTCGGGCCAGTCGTATTCGTTCTGCGGCAGCATGCGGTCGGCCATACTAGCCCGGACAAATCCACCATTGGGATCCCAGTCGTATTCAAGATGCAGCGCTACCGTGCGGGCTTTGTCTTCCCCTAATACTGTACTTACCAAATGTAGGGACGCATCAATGCCGGATGATAACCCCGCCGATGTAACAATTTGACCGTTATCGACAAAGCGTTTATCCGGCCGCACTGAAATTTTCGGGTAATCTTTTTCAAAACGTTCTAACGCGCGATGAAACGTGGTGGCGGATTTACCATCCAGTAAGCCTGACTCAGCCAGAATATGTGCGCCTGTGCACACCGATAATATATGTTCAACTTTACCCTGTTGCGCTTTAAGCCAACCTATTACCTTTTCATCATGCATAACCTCGCTAGTATCGCCTCCAGGTACAAGGATGGCATCTGCATCCGGCATGTTAGCAAAGCTGTATTTTGGGGTGACACTCAAGCCCATAGCAGTAGTAAGCGGTTTACCGGTCGCTGACACGGTAAATACTTCAAATTTAGCCTGGCCGAATACTTCATAAGGCGCAGCGAAATCAATAATCTGCACCTCGTCAAACATTAAAATCGCCACGGTGAAAGGCTTGTTTGCCAGCACGGGCAAAGAAAGTAGCGGGAGGATAAGAGCGAGTGGAAGCCAGCGAAGGACGCGGATGTGTTTAATAATTTCAAGCAGCCATAGTCCAGTATAAGGTGTCAGATTTTTCATGCCTCTTTTCCTGTTGTTCAAATCTGCTCATAGTTTAAAAGCACAAACTGTTGGCAGTATGACACGTTTAATACTTATTCTGCCAAAGCTTCAAACCATCGAATAGTTATCTAAACAGGCAATAGAATCAGACCTGATCCTAAGAGCTAAAGTGCCCGCGAGTATCTGGCTGTTGTAAGACAAGTTAATCGTAATAATTAGTTATCTCCTGCCAAGTTGACGTAAGTTATTAATTTATTATGTTTATTTCCTTTAAGTTGACAATTTAGATTCGTTATAAGTATTTAGTCTTGTTTTTTTTAGGTTTCAGTGATTAATATGATGTTGTCACATAAGTGATAAATGAGAATAAAAAGTTAATCAACGAGGGTCTTAAAATGCAAAAGCAAAATCAACCTAAATTGTTCGCTTTCAAATTGGCTGAAAAAGCTAAAAATACGCCAAAAGATGCTGATAAATGGCAAGCTCGCAACAGCGCCGCTACAGCGGGTTGCTCAGCGCCAGATTATCGTGCTGATGGACGGTTCGGCAGAGATACTGGCATGTGGTGCTAAGTTTTATCAATGCCCTTCACAGGTTGAAGGGCTTTTTTTTCTGTGGAGTTTTGTTTGATGTCTGTAGTACTGGCCGTCTCCCACTCTGAAGATATTCATGTTGATCTGGTTTTGTCATTGATATCACACGAGGATATTCAATTGTTCAGATTGGACGCAGACTGTTTTCCTCGTGACTATCAGTTTTGGTATGGCTACACGCCGGATGGCTTGGACGGCGAGCTGTTGCATCTACCTTCAGGCAAACGTATCAGACTTGCCGACATCACCGCAGTATGGCTTCGCAAACCCGCTCCATTTAGTTTTATTTCCGCTGATTTATCACAACAAGAGCAAGCGTTTGCTGTTGAAGAAACTGAGCACGCTTTACTGGGGTTACTATATAGCTTGAAGTGTTTTTGGGTAAATCATCCTCTGCAGCTAAGAGGCGCGATGTGGAAAGTTGAGCAGTTAAAACGTGCTATTGCTTTCGGTTTTGATATTCCAGAGTCATTAATTACTAATATACCCAGCCGCGTGCGACGCTTGGCAAGTAGCAGTCGTGGTGGAATCATTTTTAAAGCCTTGTCTTCATCCTGGCTAGCTGCAGAACAAGTTGATGAAGATCAACAGCTTTGTACCGGATTGGCTACAACCTTATTAACGGAACAGGATTTGTCAGATTTATCGGCCGTCACCGAACTACCGTGTCACTTTCAGCACTACAGCGAAAAGCAGTACGAGTTACGGGTTACCGTTATAGGAGATCAGGTGTTTGCTGCCCGCATTGACGCTAATTATGACAATAGCAATAGTGTCGATTGCAGAGATAGCCGTGTCGTGGCGAAATACAGTCCTTATCATTTACCGGGAGAATGGGCGCAGTCTATCCTGAATTTCGTCCGTAGCTATGGTTTGTTATATAGCGCACTGGATTTTATTGTTAGTCCGGAACAGAAACTGATTTTTCTGGAAAATAATCCCAACGGTCAGTTTTTGTATGTTGAGCAACAGGTGCCAGAGTTTCAGCTTTGCCAGGTGATGGCCGATCTGTTAACAGAGAGTGCGTTATGTCAAAACTAAAAACAGTGGAGTTTCGCTCGACACTTACGCAATTAGAGCAGTTAAGGGACAGTAAAGTACTTGTGCTGGCTGCAACTCATTTAGATTTGGATCTGTTGCCGCATTTGTATAACGAATTACAACATTTAGGTTCCGTTCGGCAACTCGATGTGGTGCTGCAGTGCCGTGGCGGAGAGATAAATGCGAGTAGGCGTATTGCAATGTTGCTGCGCAGTTACTGCGAGCAATTGAATATACTGGTGCCTTACTTTTGTCAGTCTGCAGCAACAATGTTGGCATTGGCGGCTGATAATATTATTGCCGGCGAATTGGCCATGTTTTCTCCTATCGATCCCCACTTACATGGTTCAGGTGCCGGTGAAGCCGCAACAGCGGTTTCAAGTTTAGATATTTCTAAATTCAAAGATATGGCTGCAGATTGGTTTGGGCTTAGTTCAGAGCAGAGCCAAACAGCATTATTAACCACTTTGTGTGAGCAATTGTTCCCTCCAACCTTGACGGCATTTTACCGTGCAAGCTTAGAGGCGCAGGTTATTGGTGAGCAATTACTGCAATGGCAGCTTCCTGCGCTGCCTGGTGAACAACGTGCCGCGATGATTCGAAACTTACTCGCTGGGTATCATTCTCATCACTACGCTTTGTCAGGCGATGAGATGCGACAACTTGGCTTTAATGTAAAGCGTGAACCTCAACTTGAAGCCTTGCTGTGGCAACTGTCTTTAACATTACAACAATCTGTTGGTGCAGGGGCAGTTGAGCGCGCTGATGACAGCAGAGTTGATACGGCTTTGATTAGTACTGAGCGAGTGTATTTGAGCGTTCAGCAGCCAGATCAAATGAAAGCTGCCTGGCTGCAAGAGTAACCAGTATGGAATTACTATTAAGTCTTTGCCGTTACAGTATTGCCTGGTTGTTTTTAATCGCAGCGGTTTCCAAGCTTATAAACAAGAATGCTTTTAGTCACAGCCTGGTTGAATCTTTTGGTATGCCGGAATCACTCCGTACCGTTTCTGCACTGACTATCGCAACGTTGGAAATCAGCATAGCCTGGTGGCTGTTTTCGGCGTTAGGCTCAGCCAAAATTGCAATGACGCTAGCTTTGTCAATGATGGCTATGTTTAGTCTGGTGCTTGTATTGACTTACTTGTGGCGTGGGCCAGTAACATGTAACTGCTTTGGCGAGCAACGGCGAACTTTTTCAATTGCCGACCTTGCTCGTAACGCGATAATGATATGTGCAATGAGCTTATATCTGGTTTCACCAGAATTGCAGCTGCAAAGTTCAATGTTTATGCCTGTGCTATCGATAGCGTTTGTTTTTGCCGTGGTGTTAATTCATTTGCACGAGGCTACTGAGTTGCTGACGAAAAGGAGCGACTATGACTGAAGTACAGCTGCTAAGTGCATTAGTGTGTTGCTTGGCTTTGTTGCTTGGGCTGAATTTGAAGCTGACTTATGCCCTTTACCAACGGGTTAGGTATTTACCCGGTTTTACAAGGGTTCCGGAACCATTAGCGATAGGGACTGCTTTGCCTTTAGTGCTTGGAAAAGCGCTACTTAATGCAGAGGTCTCACCCGTTTGGCAGCATGGCCGGCCTACAGCGCTGCTGCTGTTAGCTAGTCGCTGCGCAAAGTGCAAAACTAAGTTAAGTGAACTACCAGAATTATTGTTATTGGCATCAGGTGCCGGGCTTGAGATTAAACTTATTACGAATGAGTCAGCAAGGCCTTATCGACGCTTTTTAGCGCATGCAGAATTAGCAAGCCATTGCTTAATGGTGCGACAATCAGACTATGTGCAATTAAACCCCCAACAAATGTCACCAGCGTATCTTTTCATTGATCAGCAAGGTCAAGTTGAAGCGACCGGTTTGATAGGCGACGAAAACTGGCAATTGTTATGCGAACAATTAAAGGGCTTCACGGATGTTGAACAGAGTGTTGCATGATGCCGGCTGACCAGAACAGTAAAGTGCAACAGCAAATGTTCAAATTATTATGGCTGTTTCGTTGGCGCCTTGCTTGTGGCTTTGCCCTTATGGTTTTAACGGTTATCTTTCAACTAGCCCTACCTAAAGGGCTAGCGTATTTCATTGATCATTTGAACACACCGGATATTGCATTGCTGAACCGGCTGGCAATATTAATGCTGGGTATTTTAGTGCTACAGGCTACAGCAATGGCAGGTCGCTACTATGTGTTTGAGTCAACCGGCTACTTGCTCGTGCATCACGTTCGAAAGCAGTTGTATCAAAGTATACTCAATAAACCTGTTACATTTTTTGATAAACATCATGTTGGAGAACTTAACAGCCGCTTAGGTTCAGACGTAGAGGCTTTGCATGACACCTTAACGATGGGATTGGCCCTATTTTTACGAGCTTCGCTATTATTTATCGGTGCTTTAATTATGATGCTGAGTATTTCTTTATCCCTCGCGTCAGTGCTTATCATGCTAATTCCGCTAAGTTTGTTCATGGCGCAATGGATTGGTAAGCAGTTTCGAGTCCGGTCGGAGCAAAAACAAGATGCTTTAGCGGCATGCGGTAAGACCGCTCAGGAGTATTTAAGCCATATTCGTTTGGTGAAAGCGTTTAACCAGCAATCTTTTGCTAATCAACGTTATGTCGACGCTAACAAAAAGTCGCTACATATTTCTCTCAAGAACACCGCGCTATTTGCCAAATTTCAGTCGGGTTCATTGCTGCTGACCTTCGGTTCATTACTTTTAACGCTGTGGCTGGGCGCTGGCCAAATTAGCTCAGGTAATATCTCGACCGGTGACCTTACAAGTTTTGTGTTGTATGCCGGCATGCTAAGTATGTCTGCTTCCACCTTAAGTGACTTTTGGGGGGAGTGGATGCGAACAGTAGGAGCGACCAGCAAAATTTTCAATCTCATGAGCGACGCCGAGCATTCTGGAGGTAGCCAACGTCGAGAAATTGATGGTTCCATACAGTTTCAGAACCTGAGTTTTAGTTACCCAGAACGGCCGGAACATTGTGCGTTACAGCAGCTGAGTTTCAGTATTCAACCCGGTGAAAAAGTAGCGCTTGTTGGTCCATCTGGTGCAGGAAAGTCTACTGTCGTTGCTTTGCTAATGGGGTTCTATCAGCCACAACAAGGTCAAATTATTTTCGGTTCTGAAAATTTGACTGATTTGGATACGGCATTCTTACGTCAGCAAATTGCTGTCGTAGAACAAGAGCCATCGTTGTTTAGTGGGAGCATTTTTGAAAACATCGCGTTTGCTGTTGCTGAACGTGATGTCAGCAACGCGGAGGTTATAAAAGCGGCAACATTGGCTTGTGCGGATGAGTTTATCCGTCGCTTTCCTCAGGGCTATCAAACGCAAGTTGGCGAACATGGTGCGCAATTATCGGGTGGACAGAAACAACGTATTGCCATAGCCAGGGCAATATTACGGAATCCCCGGGTTCTGATACTCGATGAAGCAACCAGCGCGCTGGATGCTGCAAGTGAAACTTTAGTGCAACAGGCGTTAGATTATCTGATGCAAGACAGAACGACGTTAATTATTGCTCATCGTTTTTCTACCATTACCAGAGCTGATAAGGTTTTGGTGCTTGAGCAAGGGCGTTTAGTGCAAGAGGGCAGGCCGCAGCATTTGTCTGCGCAACAAAAGGGAGCGTTTTATCAGTTAATGAGCATGCAATTAAGGCATAGCGCTGTAAACCCGATATAAGCGCTGTAGTTTTTGGCATATTAGGTTGTATACAATGATAGGAAAATTGCAGGTTGTTACCGTGTTGTCTTGTAGTTTATTTTTCGCCAGTTTTGTCGTAAATGCGGCTATTTACACTTGGGTTGATGAAAAAGGTGTAACGCATTACTCACAAACAAAGCCGAATGAGGTTGGTGAGGCTAAAGAGCTTAATGTAAACGAAACCAAACCAGTAAAGTTTGAAGGTGTAAAAAAGAACAAAACTGCCGATACCGCTAAATCGGCAGATAAGAATGCAAAAAAATCGCAAAAGAAATCTGATGAATGTTGGAGAAAAGGGAATAGTCTTGGCTTTTTAATTGAGGCGGCAGATGGTCTGCAGGGCAAAGAAAAAGCCGATTATGTGAAAATGCTTAGTGATCAAAAAAGGGCATTAGAAAAAGAGTGTGGTAAAAATTCTAACGCCTGGTCAAATTGATTTCTGCAAAGCAAAGTTTGGTTCTCTAAATGTGAAGCTATGGAGTAGGTCTTGCTAATTGCCACTCAACGAAGGCAAGAATCAAGACCGGTCCATGAAGGACTAATTGCCAAAAGCAGATAGTCGTCAGCCCTCAATAAACGCCTGCCCAATGCAATGTTTCGCCCATTAAAAATTTACAGAAAAACGAGGCAAGAATAGTCTGAATCTGCATTTTCTACAGCCTTGCCAGCTAGGATTACCTCATCCGTAAAGTGATACTATAGTGTCACTTTGCAATTAGAACTGGGTGACGCTATCAAAGTTGAGCTAGTTACGAACCTCAAGCGTCAAGCTACAAGGATTCTGGCAGAGCTGCAATTGTCGAAAGAGCACGGAGCATGGCCAGCCATCTGCATACCTTGTTGAGCTACACCCTGCTCATGCCAGCCTATAACACTGCATCAAGAACCTAAATAAGCCCTTTTAAAAATGCGACCACGCTGCGCCCCAGTGCGCTTAAGGCATAGCCACCTTCCAGCGTAGCTACAAGACGCCCGTCGCAGTGGGTGTCGGCTAATTGCTTCAGTTGTTGTGCTATCCACTGATAATCATCTTCGGTGAGCAGAAACTGCGCCATATCGTCTTCGCGGTGGCCATCAAAGCCGGCTGATACCAGAATAAGCTGCGGTTTAAAGTGGTTTATACGAGGCAGCCAGTGCTTAACAATTTGCTCGCGCCATAGCGCTGGTTTGCATAAGGCGGGCAGTGGTAGGTTTTCAATATTATTGCCCAGCGGTGTGTCACCCGTATTAGGGTAAAGCGGAAATTGAAACGACGAGCAAAACAACACCCGCTCATCGCCAGCAAAAATATCTTCTGTACCGTTACCATGGTGCACATCAAAATCGACGATAGCGATACGTTCAAGCTTATGCTGTTCAAGTGCATGCAAAGCTGCGATAGCAATATTGTTAAAAATACAAAAGCCCATGGCCTCGCCGCGGGTAGCATGATGTCCAGGTGGGCGCACACTGCAAAATGCTTGCTGATTGGGCTCTTGCATCACTAAATCTACCGCATTAATACCCGCGCCAGCGGCGTGCAGGGCCGCGTTTAGGCTGTGCTTCATCATCTGGGTATCCGGATCCAGCCAGATATGACCCTCACCAGGTGTCTTAACGAAAATTTCATCGACGTATAAGTTGCTGTGCGCGCGATAGACCGCATCTTTGGTGGCAGCAGTGGCATCGCGCTGCTGCACGATATACTCCATACCCGAGCGTATTAACTGATCATTAATCGCACTGAGGCGGGCTGGTTGCTCAGGATGGTCATCGCCGGCTAGGTGCTGGTAACAGCTGGGGTGACTAAACATGGTAATGGCCATCAGCTAGGTTCTCCATTGCTTGTTACGCGTGGTAAGCGCAATTGCAAATACACTTCGGTTGGGTCGTCACCAGGAAGCCGCGCAAAGCCGGCTTTTTGGAATACTGCCAGCATGGCTTTATTCTCGGCACGGACAAAAGCCAGCATATTACTCAGACCACGTTGCTCGGCTACCTCTATTAGTTCTTGCAGCAGGCGCTTGGCCATGCCTTTACCCTGATACTTTTCACGCGTAACAAAGGCCACTTCACAACCTTGATTATCATTGAGTAAATAATAACGGCCTACGGCCTGGATTTGTACCGCTGAGCCTTTTTGCTTAACAATACACAGCGCCAAATCTCTGGATTGATCGACGCCAACCAGTGTGCAAGATTTCTCCCGGCTCATTTGTGTTGGCACAGCACTGTAGCGCAGTTGCAGTGTTTCTTTGGTGTGCGAGTAAAAAAACTCTTGTAACCGGCGCTCGTCTGACGGGTTTAGTGGCCGCAGATCAAACTCTTCGCCATCAATAAACAGTTCTTTAAAGCCAATACTGCCAAGTTCTGGCACTTCGGTGGGGGTATGTAACTGATAATGCGGCACCCAGAAATGCAGACGGATTTGCTCCAGCAGTTGCTGGCGAAACTTCGGGTGTGCTACGCGGATTAACTCCAGGGCTCGCTCGCGAATGCTCTTACCACGTAAAGACGCCACGCCAAATTCGGTAACGACATAATGTACATGGCCACGCGAAGTGACAACACCTGCACCTTGGCTTAAATGGGCAACAATGCGTGATACTGTGCCGTTTTTTGCTGTGCTGGGCATAGCAATAATGGGCTTGCCGCCGTTACTCATCGAAGCGCCACGGCTAAAATCGACCTGACCGCCAATACCGCTGTAGAATAAATGCCCAATAGAGTCAGAGACAACCTGGCCAGTCAAATCGACCTCTATTGCGCTGTTAATGGATACCATATTGTCATTGCGGGCAATATTGGCCGGTGAGTTAACATACTCGCTAGGGTAAAAGCCCATATGCGGGTTGCAGTGCACAAAGTCGTATAGCGCTTTACTGCCCACACAAAAACTGGCCACGGTTTTGCCTGGGTGAAACGTTTTTCTGCGATTGGTTACGACGCCTTTTTTCATCAGCTCCATCATGGAGTCGGTGATCATTTCACTGTGAATGCCTAAATCTTTGTGGTTGCCCAGGTAGCGCAGCACTGCATCGCACATTTTGCCAACACCAATTTGAATGGTTGCACCATCTTCAACCAATAAAGACACATACTGGCCAACGCGCTCGGTAACGGTGTCCAACTTTACTGCCGGCATCTGTGCAAGGGGTTGTTCGGCATATAAATAAGCACTGATTTGATCTTTATGAATAAACGACTGTCCATAGGTGATCGGCATTGACAGGTTTACCTGAGCAATAACTTTTTTTGCTGCTTTTGCAGCCGCTGAAACAATATCAACAGAGACACCAAGCGAGTGATATCCGTGTTCGTCAGCCGGACTAACCATTATCAGCGCTGCATCCAAGGGTAATATGCCGTCGCTAAATAGCGAAGGTATGTCAGACATAAAGCAGGGTGTATAGTCGGCGCGGCCTTCTGCTACCGCGCGGCGTACCTGCTCACCACCAATAAACAAGGCATTAATTTTAAACAGCTGTTGGTGTTCTGGTTCTGCCCACTTATTATCTGACAAGGAGTACACCTGCACTATTTCAATATCGTGCAGTTGTTTGGCGTTAGTAATTAAATCGTTTATCAGCAAGGTGGGTGTGGCGGCATGTGAGCCAATAAAAATACGATCGCCAGATTTTAACAACTGCTGCCAGTTTAGTTTTTCCGGATCTTTTGCCACTGTTAGGCTCCGTTTGGCTCATGTGTAACTGATTGATACCAGTGTAACGTAAAAAGGCGACAGTATTGCAGTCGCCTTTAGTCTAGTTGACCACGCTTTCGATATTATATCTGCCAGCGCAAACCAACCATGGCAACATAGGGGTCAATATTGACATCAACACTTTGCACTGTGCTGCCATTTACTTGTACCCGGCCTGTGGTATCAATGTCTATTTTGCTTAACATTAAATGCAGACCAAGATTGTCAGTAAAACTAATGTTTATCCCTGCTTGTAAAGCCAAACCAAAAGAGTTTTTTAGTTTTAAATCGACTACGTCATTTGGGCCTGTAACATTTAACGCAGAAAGAGCGCCTTCAAGCTCAGTGTCAGTTTGGCTATCAAAGAAAACTGTGTAGTTCAGGCCCACGCCAACAAAAGGATCGAATGTAGCGTTTGCTGGCATAAAGTGATATTGCGCTAGCAATGTTGGTGGTAAATGTTTAGTGCTGCCTACTTTTAAACCGTCAATGGCTGAACCTTTAACAGCAATGTCGTGGCTAAATGGGGTTGCAGCAATTAGCTGCACTGACCACTGTGGTGTAAATTGGTAGTCTACCGTCAGGCCTAATTGAGTATTTGAATTAACACCTACTGCTGTAGAACCCGTTGGCAAACCGGCAACTTGTTCAATGACATTTAAGCTGCTACTGCTGTCGTCAGGTGCGACGCTGATAGCGCCGACGTTTATTGCAAAATCTGCCAAAGCTGGTGCTGAAGCCAGCACTGTAACTAAAGTAAGGCAGGATATCGTTTTTTTCATAACACTCTCCACAGATAAGTTCTGCGTAGATTGTCTGCTTTTGGCGATGATAAATATTGGTCTGGATCAATAAAAACGGGGCTGAATTAATATTCAGCCCCGTAATTTGTTTTGCATCAATAAAATAACACCTAATCGATACTTCTAGCCTGGCGTTCCGACGTTCTAGCCGTAGTTTGACGGGAAGGGGACTCTCGTTGCGCACGGTGTGTCACTGCTTTTGGCTCAGCAGCGCTTTGCACCTGGCGCTGAACTGTGACCTGTGGCTGACGCTGTGGTACCGCCGGAGTGCGATACTGAGGCTCTTGCCGAGGAGTTACGCGCTGTTGTGTTTGAGCCGTATCGCGCTGGCGTAACTGTTCAGTACTTACGGCTCTTGTAGTAACCGGTTCCCTAACCATTCGCTGGTCGCGTAGAGGCTCATTCAAACGTTGCTGGGCTTTTTGCCGCAGCTCATCACGGTTATTGTTAGCATGTACTTTCTGCTCATCATACTTGCTGCGTTGCTGGCGCAGGGCCTCATTGCGCTGGCGTGCATCACCATCGCCAATTCGCTGTTCGCGTTTTAGCACGGTAACTTGTTCGGCAGTTTTACGTTGATACTGTTGTTTGTGTTCACGCACCGACACATCACGATCATTGCGAGTGTGCCGTACTGCAGTACTTTTCGTTTCGCGTGTAGGCTGGCGGTAACCATAACCGGCATTATAATCGCGGTTTAAACGTTCATGCCGGTAGTGTACGCCGCGACGGTGTTCGGTGTTGTGGTGCCAGCGACGGGCATCCGTATAATGTTTATGGCGTTTGGGGTAATACCGTGGCGGTGTGCGATAGTAATTGTGTTGAACGACCACATGGCGTTGACGCCAGTCGAATATGCCAAAATAGAACCAGGGACGAACGTTGACACTTACACCCCAATAAAATGGACTATTACGATAGTATGCGCCTGCTGTGTGCCAGTATACCGGCGGGTGAGAAGGCCACCACCAGTTACCATAAACAACACGAGTATCATATACCGGCACATACACGACTTCTTGACGCGCCGGTTCTATAATGATGATTTCGCGTTCACGTTCTACCACAATGTGTTGGTTATCATCTAGCGCGCCATTGTCATACGCTTTTTGCCGCAGGGTTTGAATGCTGGCAAGAACGGTGGTTTCATCGGCTAAGAAAGCCTCACCCAGTTGTTCGGTCCAGTCTAAATCATCACTGAGCCGTGTCAGTAGCTGTGGAAATGCCACCAAAGCTTTAACACTTGGGTCCCAGCCTTTATCTTCAACCGCGTTTACAGCGTCTTCACCCGTTAGATTAGGGTTCGCTTTTACCCAACGTGATGCTTGCACCACTTCAAGTGGATAAGTTGCCGCAATCAGTACGTGGGTTAATACGGTATCAGGATACAACGCAACAGGTGCGAGCATCTGATCCAGTTCTGCTTGAGTTAAAGCGTCTTCATTGGCTAGTGCAATGCTCGCTGTGCTAAGCAGAATTAAAACAGCGGCTAGTAGCCGGCTTACTTGCAGCATGAAATTTTTCATCTTGCTATCCTCAGTTTCACCGTCAGGGTATTGTTGCGCTGATGGCTTTTTGAACACTGTATAGCTTATAGGGGGCTGGGGCTGAATTGAAACTGAACTTTACGTAACCTTTACATTAAAGCACTGGCAGTATTTTCTGCCAGCGCTGGTTTATAAGAATAGAAGTGAAGAAGGAGGTTAGTCGATATAGCGTGCTTTTTTATTCGCTTTTAACATCGTCATATCAACCAGCACCAAGCCATCAACGCAGTTAGCGAAATCAGGATCCGTGCCGAAGGCTAAAAACTTCACGCCGCCAGGTTCACATAACTCACTGTATTGTTTATACAGTGTGGGCACGCTAACGCCCATATTGGCCAGTAAATGTTTTAACTGGGTAAAATCGCCAAGGTAGTTATTGCCACAAAAGTGTTGTTGCAGCTCAGTGAGTATCGCCTGTGGTAGCTGATAAGGCTGTTTTGATACGGCGGCACAGCTTGGATCACTAAAGTACAAACTGTAAAAATACACCATCAAATCACGTGCTGCCTGCGGATAGCTATGTGACAAACTCACGCCACCAAATAAATAGCGTATATCCGGGTTACGCTTTAAGTATGCGCCAATGCCATACCATAAGTATTCTAAGCTACGTTTACCCCAATATCGGGGTTGAACAAAGCTGCGTCCAAGCTCTAGCCCCGCATCTAAATAAGGCTTCATACTGCTGTCGAATTGAAACAAAGATGCGGTATAAAGCCCTGTTAAACCGTGCTTTGCAATAATATTGCGGGTGTTAGCAAAACGGTAGGCGCCAACAATTTCCAGATCATCTTTATCCCATAAAATAAGCTGTTCATAGTAGCTGTCAAAGCGGTCGATATCACGGCGTAACCCACTGCCTTCGCCCACGGCTCTAAATGCAAATTCTCTCAGGCGGCCAATCTCCCTTAAAACAGGAGAGCTTTGCTGATGTTGATAAAGATAAATCTGTTTACCGTCGGCGGTTTCGCCCAGCAACTCGCAGTTCTCTACCGCTTTTTTAAGCACTATCCGTTCTTCCGGATGAGCAATGGCACTTTGGGTAGTAAAAAGCGGCGGCTTATCTTTGGCCAGACGATACAAATGTTTTTTAAATAACTTAACTTTGGCCTGGGTTTCCAATGCTAAATTAGCAAAAGCGTCATAAGGGATTTGCTCGCCAATACGTATTTCGAGTTTTTTGCGTTGCTGCTTAAACATTTCCTGCACCAGCAACATGGTTGCCAGCGGCTTGTACAGCATAGAAGCGCCATAGAATAGTGCCGAATTTCGGCCATCAATAAATACGGGTAAAATGGGTGCCTTAGCATTGCTGGCAAAACGTAGGAAGCCGTTATGCCACTTACCGTCCCGAATGCCATCTGGGCGCAGCCTGGATACTTCGCCTGAAGGGAACAAGATTAATGCGCCTTCTGCGGCTAAATGCTGCTGAATATTATCCAGCGCACGCCGTTCAGTACCCCCCTGCATATTATTTACCGGTAGCAATAAGTTGTGCAGTGGCTTTAGCGCCATGAGTAGCTGATTAGCAACAACTTTTACATCTGGCCGAATATCGCTTACCAGCTTTAGTAAGGCTAAGCCGTCCAGCGAACCTATTGGGTGATTGGCAATAATAACGATGCGGCCAGACGAGGGTATGCGTTCTATTTCGTTATCGCGTACGGCATAGCGAAAATTAAAGTAATCCAGTACCTGCTCAACAAATTCTAACCCTTGTAAATGCGGGTAGCGTTCAGCAAAGTGGATAAAATCCTGTTCATGCAACAACCGGCGCAAGGCACCTTTTACCGGCTTATAAAGCCAGGGCTTGCTGGTTAGCCCGGGAAGGTTTTGTGAAAGCACTTGTTCAACATTGATCATACTTAGCTCCGGTAGCACTGCAATAGGCTGCAGTCAGGCTAATGGTGTTGTATGACAGTCAGGTGTCTTTTTTATGGCAGTTTGTGGAAATTTCAGGCAGCCTTTTTACTGTTACCCGTTAGCGGAAGACCAGCAATTATCTCGGCTTGTTCTGTCCAATGATACAACGCCAGACAGCCATCTAACTGCTCAACTAAGGCCGTGCAGCTGTCAATCCAGTCTCCATCATTACAATAGATAATACCCTGTTGTAGCCGAATTTCGGGGTGATGGATATGGCCGCATACCACGCCATCAAAACCCCCACGTTTGGCTTTGGCGATAGCCGCATCGCGATAACGGGCAATAGCATTTTGTGCGCCAGGGACTTTACTTTTAATGTAAGCGGCAAGACTAAAATAACTGCCACCGGTAAGACGACGCAGCCGATTATACCAACGGTTTAAAAATAGCAGCAAATCGTAGAGATTATCGCCAAGCCAGGCTTGGGCGCGGCCAAAATTCACCTCTTTGTCAAATTCATCACCATGAAGTAGTAGCAATTTTTTGCCTTGTGCTGTGGTATGGCTACCACGTAGTGCAATATGAATATTGCCAAAGCGTTTCCCGGCGTAAAGCCGCATTGCTTCATCATGGTTACCAGGGATATACACGATTTTGACGCCTTGTTCGGCTTTATCCAGCAAACAACGCACAATTTTATTCTGGCTTAATTTCCAATGAACTTGTTTACGCATAGCCCAGAGATCCACGATATCGCCCAGCAGGTAAATGGTATCGGCCTTAGCTTGCTCAAGAAAGTTAAGCAGATAATCAGCCTGGCAGTCTTTACAGCCCAGATGTACGTCAGATAAAAAGATAGTGCGGCAGTTCAGCATCAGTCTGTACCATGTTATCTTTGAACCGTTCCAGCATTACTGTTGGCTGTGTCAACGGTATGACGCATTTTTGACGTTTTGGTGACCTATGAGCCTTGCCCTGATCATCCCTGATCGTAAATTAGATGACTTACGCCTGCGTTTGGCGAATTTGCTACCCGATACCCACATTGAAATCTGGCCCCAAATCGCTGAGCCTGACACGGTTGATTTTGCCGTAGTATGGAAGCAGCCACATGGCAGCCTGGCCTGCATGAAAAACCTAAAAGCTATTCAATGTTTTGGTGCGGGCGTTGATGCTATCTTGTCAGATCCTTCGTTGCCAGCCTTGCCCATAGCACGCATTGTAGATCCAACGCTAACCGACACCATGGTGCGTTACCTGGATGGGGTGGTGAATCACTATCGGCTAAGGTTGGATCAGTTTAGTGCTCAGCAGTTGCAGCGAGTTTGGAAAGCGAAAAGTCCCAGAAAATTTAGCACTATTTCTGTGTTAGGGCTGGGTGAATTAGGTGCTGCTGTCGCACAGCATTTTGTTCAACTGGGTTATAGCGTTCATGGGTGGTCTCGAGGCCGCAAAGCGCTAGACAACATTGTCTGCCATTTTGGTGATGATGGCTTAGCTGCTGCAGTGGCAACCGCCGATATTGTAATTTGTTTACTGCCATTAACGCCTGCTACAGAAAACCGGATAAATACAGCGTTTTTTCAACAGCTCAAAGAGGGTGCGGTATTTATTAATGTGGCACGCGGCGCCATAGTCGATGACGACGCCTTGCTGGAGGCGCTGGATAGTGGCCAGTTACAAGCAGCTTGTCTTGATGTCTTTCGGCAAGAACCGTTGCCCAAGCATCATCCGTTTTGGCAGCATGCTGGCATTATGATCACACCACACGTTTCTGCCGTGACAAACGTGAATACGGCGGTGGCACAGATTGCTGAAAACTATCGGCGTAGTATGCGCGGCGAAATGATGCTGAATCTGGTAGATATTAAGCGGGGCTATTAATATGTCGACAAACGATATAATCGAAATTACCACCTGGTTTTTGCAGTTTGATGCAGATATCCCCTCACACGTGGCGTGGCCTGACAAGGTGCAGTTGGTAGAGGCAGAAATAGCTAGCCCAGAATTAAATCAATTTATGTTTCGCACCGTTGGCGGGCCTTGGCGTTGGTTTAGTCGGCTAAGCTGGACTTATCAGCAATGGCTGCAGTATTTAACACAACAACAAGTACGTACCTGGCTGTTGTGGGTAAAAGGTACCCCAGCGGGGTATGTTGAATTGCTAAAGCATGACGATGGCAGTGTTGAAATTAAATTTTTTGGTTTGTTGCCTCAGTTTATCGGGCAAGGATTAGGCCAGCCTTTAGCACAGGCCGCCGTGATGCTTGCGGCACAATGGCAGGCAACAAAAATATGGCTGCATACCTGTTCTGCGGATCATCCTTCTGCGTTAAAAAATTATCAACGAGCAGGGTTTACTTTGACCCATAGTGAAACAACGCAAGAGGCATTACCGCAGTTAAATGATGGCCGTATTCTTGCGGCAGATTTTGTTTATTCAGCTTTGGCGTATCATGCTGAAAATGCTGGTTAAATATACAGTTATTGTAACTTTATTACAATTTAACTACACTCTGTACCGGCTTAAGATAATTTAAGCCAAGATACTAAATAAAATAATAAAATGTGTTTTGAGGTTTATTATGAGTAAAGCGTCCAATCGTGGTTTTGGCTTTACCGCAATCGCTGTTGTTGTATGTTTAATGGCGTTATCGGCATTTTTAACCAAAGCCGAAGCTGTCTGCCTTTTGTGTGGATAGCAGGAACCGAATCTGGTCAAATGGATTGACCTAAATTCAAGGGGTCTGTACTGTGAACGCGGTACCGGCCCCTTGATGTTTTAAGTGACTAGCGTTTGCTATGTCGTTCCCGATTCTCTCTTTTTTGTTCAGAATTTTTCTGTAAAAGTACATAAGTAGCTGAATAACCGCCATGTTGTTTTTGCGCCGTATTACACGCTAAAACGATCGGTATTTGAGGTAGCCATTTAAACACGTAGCTACGTAAAATAGCTGGATGAGGCTTACTGTTTCGTCCCATACCGTGATGAATTAATAAGGTACGAATACCGCGTCTGTGGCAGTCTTCAATGAAGAAAAAGAGTTCACGACGTGCATCGGCCAGCGTTTTGCCAAGCAAGTTTAGCGTAGCATCCAGCTGATATTTTCCTAAGCGCAGATTGCGATAAACGCCATCCTGAACCCCATCTTTCTTGTAGGTAAACGGCTCATCGGGTTTGACTAAGTCAACATATTCCATGCTGAGATAGTTAGCGTCGTATTCCATCTCCTGTTCTGCTGCTTTACGTCTGGCTTGTTGAGCCAAGGTTGGACTGAATTCACCTGGCTCCAGCAATACCTCATCTTGTGACAGAGGTTTAACACCAGACATCTCTTGCAGAAACATGTCTATGTCATCGTTTTGCATTCTGGATACTCTTATCTTAGCGGGTCAATAATTATAACCCGCTTAAAGACGAGACAAAAGAAGTAAGCCGCTGTTACTCCGCTTCAGTCGTCAACGAACGAGCCGGAATAGCCGACTGCTGACTTGCTTTTTCCGCTCGTCGGGCTTTTGCGAAGTGTAATAAGTAATAAGCATTAATTAATAATACTAATAAATTAGAAATCACACCTTGTGGAATAGCGATATGGCTGTAATAAACAAAGAGCAGGCTGCATCCTACTAAAGTGGCGAGGCGTAGCCAAAAAACGTCTTTAATAAAAAACGCACCAATACAGATTGTTAAACCAATCCAGCTAATAATGTCGAACACGATATGTTCCATGGTGCGTTTCCAATTGCTTGTCTGACCAAAATTTGTGCGCATTATGCTGATCTGAATTAGCTTGCTCAACTGAGTAATTTTACCGCATTCAGATTAGTTAAATTGATGCATTAAATCAAAGCTTGCGCTGCTGGTTAAAAAGTGTTCTACACTTAATTGGAGCTAAACATGGAGGGTAGATTATGTTGCCTGGAAAAGTGTACGAAGTGTTACCTTATGCATATGTCGGATTAGGCTTGGGCACTCTGTTGATGTTCGATTCTTGGCTGGCTATATTGCCAGGGCTTTATATCGCAGCCGCAGGTGCAGTGATTTGGATATTACGCTCTAATAATCGTCGTTCAGATGTAAAAAACGCTAATGAGAAATACGGCGGAGTACTGCCTTTCTGGCTTTATGAAATGCTACCATTTAGCTATTGCTCGGCTGCACTGTTACTATTTGTTAGTAGCGAAAATACATACGCTTATCCGTTTGCTATGTTGATGCTAGTAATTGGAATTCACGTGTGGATGCTTCGTGTAAGTTCTCGCAAACATCAGCGGCCTGTATTGGTAAAAAGATACAGACCACTGCATCATCGGATCTAAATTATTTTCTCAGATCAATTTGACTATTGGCTATCGTCGTTATTGTCGTTAGCCAAACTTGTAGATTTTGCTGCAGCTTAGCTGGGTCGATTTTATCCAGAGTGTCATTTGGTGTGTGATGATAGTCGAAGTAATCCGTACCATCTTGTTGCAGGCTAACAACTGGCACGCCTTGGGCTTTGAGTACAGAAATGTCTGGTCCACCGGAGGCGGTGTTATCACCCATTGTTACACCAAAAGGTGCCAGCTTTTCTTGTAATGTACGGCCAAATGCTAAGGAATTTTCACCAAAACCGGTATCTAGCCGCCAGATAAGCCCAGCGCCAAAATCTGATTCAGAAGCAAATACATGGTTAGATAAGTTTCCAGCATGCTTGGCGGCATAGGCGCGGGCGCCTATTAAGCCACCTTCTTCATTACCAAATAACACAACACGCACGGTGCGTTCTGGGCGCGCTTGTTGTTTCAGTAAAGCAGCAGTGGCCATTACTATGCCGACACCAGCACCGTCATCCAGCGCGCCGGTACCTTCATCCCATGAGTCCAGGTGAGCACCAATTAATACGATTTCTTCCGGGTACTTACTACCAGTAATTTCGGCAATCACATTATAGCTGGTGACGGTACCGGGCAATTTGTTTTGCATGTTAAGTTGCAAGCTAAGCTCTGGTTTAAGTTTCAGCATTTTAGCCAGTTGCAACGCGTCAGGTACTGATATAGCAGCTGCCGGGATACGTTCTACTTCATCACTGTAGCGCATCATTCCGGTATGGGCGAAACGATTAATGCTGGTTCCAACCGAGCGAATAACAATAGCTTTAGCACCAAGTTTGGCTGCTTCAATGGCACCTGTTGCGCGAGCACCGACGACAGCACCATAAAAACTGCCGAGCTTATCTTTGCCCATGCCTTTGTTAATAAATACAATTTTGTTTTTAACTTGGGCCGATGCTGCGGCTTTCAGTTGTTCCAGACTGTCAAACATGACAACTTGCGCGTTAATGCCATCAACTGGAGTGGCAATGGAGCCTCCAAGCGCAGTGACGACCAAGCTTTGTTTGAACGGCGCGCTGACAGTTAAACTTGCCTGACCACGCTCCCAGTATTGCATGTTGAACGGTTCGGTCCAGACTTTGTCATACCCCAACTGGTTAAATTTTTGCTCAGCCCAGGCGACGGCACGTGCGTCTGCTTCGCTGCCAGCAAGACGCTGGCCCACTTCTACCGTGAGTGATTCTGTTAGTTGATAGGCCAGATTGTGGTCCAATATCAGGTCATTTGCCGCGACATTTAGGCTCAGTGCCGCTGTAAGAGTAGTTAGCCAGCATTTCATCTTTTTACTGTGTCCCGTTATTGCTAAATTAGTTATGACTTTAACACCTTTTTACTTTGGTTCTACAATAACAACCGGTAGAAGTGTGTATTTGTCCGATGGAATGAATTCAGTCATTAAGGATACGTGTATGGCAGTAAGGCCGCTCAGTGTGCAGGTCGTTAAAACGTTATTCTTTGTTAAATAAGAATGATTATATTGTCGATTTGTCCTTAAATCGGTAAGATTAGGCATCACGAAAGACAGAGTCAGGCGTAATGAATTTACAAGATATGCTGGAAAACTCGGCTAAAGCCGTGAAGTTGCTTAAAGCGGTGTCGAATGAGCGACGTTTACTTATTCTTTGTCACTTATTAGAAGGTGAGTTGTCAGTAGGTGAAATGAATCAAAAGCTTGAATTGAGTCAGTCTGCTTTGTCGCAACATTTGGCGTTATTACGCAAGCATAAGTTGGTTAAAACGCGTAAGGCAGCACAAACGGTATATTACAGCCTGCAGAGTAAAGAAGCAGAAGAGTTGATTGCCTTGCTGCACAAGTTGTATTGCTCAGATCCGATAAACTAACAACAACAAAAAAGCCGGCGTAAGCCGGCTTTTTTGTTGTAACTGGTGTCTTAAGCTGCGCTTAATGCTTTAACATGTGCATTTAAACGAGCTTTATGACGTGCTGCTTTGTTCTTGTGGATCAGACCTTTAGAGGCCATACGATCCAGAACAGGCACCATTTTCTTGAATGCTTCAGTTGAAGCAGTTACGTCAGCAGTTAATACCGCCGCGTAGGTTTTCTTAATGAAAGTACGCATCATTGAACGTTGACTAGCGTTTTGCTGACGACGTTTTTCTGATTGAATTGCGCGCTTCTTAGCAGACTTAATGTTAGCCAAGGTAACACTCCTAAAAAACTAAACCGGACCCATCAAAGGCCGCATAATATGCCTATTTAATGGCCCGTTGTCAAATGCTTTAACGGTAAAGTTACAGATTTTAATCTGTGAACCTACTGGTAATCAGTTGTCATAACAAGGCAAAATAGCGACTTCATTATATAAGGACATATCAGTGTCGGCAAAGTTATTAAAATCAGGCCTTATCGTCAGTGCTATGACATTGATTTCCAGAGTATTAGGTTTGGTGCGGGATGTGGTGGTGGCCAACTTTATTGGTGCTGGCGCTGCAGCTGACGTGTTCTTTTTTGCTAATCGTATACCCAACTTTTTACGACGTTTATTCGCCGAAGGCGCTTTTTCTCAGGCGTTTGTACCGGTGCTGGCTGAGGTGAAAGCCAAACATGGTGATGATGCCGTGCGCGAATTGCTGGCTGAAGTAGCAGGAAGTCTGGGAGTGGTTGTTACCTTGGTCACCCTATTTGGCGTAATAGCGTCGCCGTTAGTGGCTATGCTGTTTGGTATGGGGTGGTTTGTTGAATGGTTAAACGACGGCCCTGATGCGCATAAGTTCGAACTGGCCAGCCTGATGCTGAAAATTACCTTTCCGTACCTTTGGTTTATTAGTTTAGTCGCGTTGTCTGGTGCGGTACTCAATACCTATAACCGTTTTGCTGTAGCCGCCTTTACGCCAGTATTCTTGAACATCGCCATTATTGCCTGTGCTTTATTTATGGCGCCTACGCTACAAGAACCTGCATTGGCTCTGGCTTGGGGGGTGTTTATTGGCGGTGTGGTCCAGTTGTTATTTCAGTTGCCATTTTTAGCCAAAGCCGGCTTGTTGGTGTGGCCAAAGTGGGGCTGGCGCGATGACAACGTAGTGAAAATACGCAAATTAATGCTGCCGGCGTTATTTGGCGTGTCAGTTAGTCAGATCAATTTGTTATTAGATACGGTTATTGCTTCTTTTTTGCTTACTGGCGCCGTTAGCTGGCTCTATTACTCTGACCGCCTAATTGAGTTTCCGCTGGGATTATTCGGTATTGCTATCGCAACAGTGATTTTGCCAAATTTGTCGCGTCACCATGCAAATGAAAATACCCTGCGTTTTAGCCAAACACTGGACTGGTCACTGCGCTTTGTTGCGTTATTTGGTATACCGGCAATGGCAGGTTTAATCGTGCTGGCGCAGCCGATAATTGCGCTACTGTTTATGCGCGGCGAATTTTCGCAAAATGATGTGTTAATGGTGTCGTACAGTTTAATTGCCTACAGCACCGGTTTGCTTAGCTACATGCTGATAAAAGTGCTGGCACCCGGCTTTTACGCGCGCCAGGATATAAAAACGCCGGTACGCATTGGCATTATTGCCATGGTGGCGAATATGGTATTTAACCTCATGTTAGCGCCTTTTTTAAGCTATGTCGGTTTGGCGTTAGCAACAGCAATGTCTGCCAGTTTAAATGCATTTTTATTGTATCGTGGTTTAAAACAGGTTGGGGTGTACCAACTAAGTAAAGCTAGCATGCTATTTTTGCTGAAATTGCTGATAGCGAGTAGCCTGATGGCCGCGGTGCTGTATTGGTATACACCAACACTGACTGATTGGGTGCAACTTAGTTTAACTGTTCAGGTTTGGCGTTTGAGTACACTGTGTGTGCTGGCAGTTGTCGCGTATTTTGCGCTGTTATGGGTGTTAGGTGTACGTTTGCAACATTTTAAAGCCAATTCTGTTGCTGAAAGCAATTGATTAAGTGGTTATAATGCGCGGTTTATAAGCAGCAGTTAAATATGGCAGGCATGGAGTTAATTCGCGGATTACATAATATTCAGCCTCAGCACCGCGGTTGCGTTCTCACTATTGGTAACTTTGATGGGGTGCATCTTGGGCATCAGGCAGTATTAGCGAAAGTGGTTGCTATTGCTAAGCAAAAGCAACTGCCCTCATGTGTCATGCTGTTTGAGCCGCAACCACTTGAGGTATTTGCTGGTACAGCGGCGCCTGCGCGATTAAGTCGTTTTCGCGAAAAGTACACGGCGTTGGCACAGCTTGGTATTGATCGTTTGCTGTGCGTTAATTTTACAGCCGCTTTTGCAGCACAACAGCCACAGCAATTTATTCAGCAATTGTTGTTAAAACAGCTAGGCGTTGAACATCTTATTGTTGGTGATGACTTCCGCTTTGGTAAAAACCGTAGTGGTAGTTTTGACCTGTTAGCGCTGGCGTCAGTGCAGCATCAGTTTGGGCTGTGTAACACATCCAGCCTGATTATGGCTGAGCAACGTATTAGCAGTACATTAATACGCCAAGCGTTGGCCGAGGACAACCTGGTGTTAGCAACGCAAATGTTAGGCCGGCCATTTTCACTTACCGGCCGGGTACGGCATGGCCGTAAGTTAGGCCGTGACTTGGGTTTCCCTACGGCAAATGTGTTTTTGTACCGGCGTAAGCTGCCTGTAGCGGGTGTATATGCGATAACGGCAAATACGGTGTTTGGTCGTTTTTATGGCGTAGCAAATATTGGCAATCGGCCTACGGTGCAGGGGCAACGACAGCAACTTGAAGCGCATTTGCTCGATTTTAAAGGCGATTTATACGGTAGCCAAATTGAAGTACAGCTGCAGCATAAGCTTCGGCCAGAACAACGCTTTGATGGCCTTGAGGCACTGCAACAACAAATTGCTGCAGACGTAACGGCAGCAGAATTATTTTTTCAGCGCAATGCTTTATTGGAAGCAAGCGCAACTACTGATAAGACGGAACAGAACGGATGAGCGACTACAAGCATACCCTTAATTTGCCGGAAACGGCTTTTGCGATGCGCGCCAATCTGGCGCAGCGTGAACCGCAAATGCTGGCAAAATGGACCGAAGCAGACTTATACGGCAAGATCCGTGCAGCAAAAAAAGGCAAAAAGAGCTTTATTTTGCATGACGGCCCGCCATACGCCAACGGCAATATTCATATTGGGCATGCAGTTAACAAAATTCTAAAAGACATTATCGTTAAAGCGAAAACACTGTCAGATTTTGATGCGCCCTATGTGCCAGGTTGGGACTGCCATGGCTTGCCAATAGAATTAGTCGTTGAAAAGAAATATGGCAAACCCGGTACTAAATTAACCGCGGCAGAGTTTCGACAAAAATGCCGTGAGTATGCGGCAACACAAATTGATGCTCAGCGCACAGACTTTATCCGCTTAGGTGTGTTCGGTGATTGGCAGAATCCATACCGTACGATGGATTTTGACTTTGAGGCCAATATTATTCGTTCATTGGGTAAAATCATCGACAATGGTCACTTACAACAAGGCTTTAAGCCGGTTCATTGGTGTACCGACTGCGCCTCTGCGTTAGCTGAAGCTGAAGTGGAATATCAAGATAAACTCTCACCTGCTATCGACGTGCGTTTTGCCTTGGTTGACGAGACAGCAGTAGACCGCTTTGACCATCCTGAAGAAAAACGCGGTAATGGCAAGGTGTCTGTGGTGATCTGGACAACGACGCCCTGGACGATACCCGCCAACCGTGCCATTGCGTTAAATGCTAAGTTGGATTATAGCCTGGTTCAGGTAGAGCAAGGGCCAAACGGTGCTGAGCGGTTAATTATTGCTACCGATTTAGTACAAGATGTTATGGCGCGTGCAGGTATTGAACATTATCACGCCTTAGGTTTTGCTAAAGGTATAGCGCTTGAGTTGGTGCAGGTTAGGCATCCGCTGTATGACTTTACTGTGCCACTGATTATGGGGGAGCATGTAACCACCGAATCCGGTACAGGTTGTGTACACACTGCGCCCGGCCAT
Organism: Rheinheimera baltica; assembly: GCF_030731985.1. Classification (NCBI taxonomy): domain Bacteria; kingdom Pseudomonadati; phylum Pseudomonadota; class Gammaproteobacteria; order Chromatiales; family Chromatiaceae; genus Rheinheimera; species Rheinheimera baltica. The sequence goes on along the minus strand of NZ_JAPJDY010000002.1, from coordinate 301,380 downwards.
GGTCAGGAAGACTTTATCGTTGGTAAATTGTATAACCTTGAAGTGGCTAATCCCGTTGGTGCCAATGGGGTTTATTTACCTGATACGCCACTGTTTGCTGGTCAGCACGTGTTTAAGGCTAATGACTCTGTCGTTGAAGCGCTTAACGCAGCAGGGGCTTTGCTGGTGCATAAAGCTTACAAACATAGCTATCCTCATTGCTGGCGCCACAAAACACCTATTATCTTTCGTGCCACGCCGCAATGGTTTATCAGTATGGATAAACAGGGTTTGCGCAGTCAATCTTTAGAACAAATCGGCCAAACGCGTTGGATACCAGATTGGGGCCAGCAGCGTATTGAAAAAATGGTTGCCGGGCGCCCGGACTGGTGTATTTCACGGCAGCGTACCTGGGGTGTCCCTATTGCGTTGTTTGTCGATAAAGACACGGGGGCTTTACACCCGAATACTGCTGCGTTGATGGAGCAAGTTGCACAGTTGGTAGAAAAAGAGGGTATTCAGGCTTGGTTTGACTTAGCCGCTGAAACCCTACTGGGCGCTGATGCAGAACAATATGTTAAGGTAAGTGACACCCTAGACGTTTGGTTTGATTCTGGCGTTACCCATGCTTGTGTCGTGGGCGCACGAGCTGAATTCGGCGGTGCCGAGCAGGCCGATTTGTATCTGGAAGGTTCAGATCAGCACCGAGGCTGGTTTATGTCGTCATTAATGACGGGCGTAAGCATTAACCATAAAGCGCCTTACAAGCAGGTGTTAACCCACGGCTTTACCGTTGATGGTGATGGCCGCAAAATGTCAAAATCGCTTGGTAATGTGGTGTCGCCACAGGATGTAATGAACAAACTTGGCGCAGATATCTTGCGTTTGTGGGTGGCAACCACTGACTATACCTCAGAGATGACGGTATCAGATGAAATTTTAAATCGCGCTGCTGATAAGTATCGCCGTATTCGTAATACTGCACGTTTTTTACTTGCAAACCTGAACGGTTTTAATCCGGCAACGGATGCTGTTCCGTTTGACCAAATGGTTGAATTGGACTTGTGGGTAGTAAGCCGTGCAGCCAAATTGCAACAAGAAATTGTTGATGCCTATGACAATTACCAGTTCCATCAGGTCAGCAGTAAGCTAATGAACTTCTGTACGGTCGAGCTTGGCAGTTTCTACCTGGATGTGATTAAAGACCGGCAATACACTGCGCACACTGATGGTTTAGCTCGTCGTTCCTGTCAAACGGCGCTTTATCACATTGCACAAGCAATGGTGCGTTGGATGGCACCTATTATGAGCTTTACTGCTCAGGAAATCTGGCAGGCGCTCCCGGGTGAGCGTGATGAGTTTGTCTTTACCGATGTTTGGTATAGCGGTTTTGCCGGCATACCGGCAGGTAAATTTGATGATGCATTTTGGCAGCAACTGCTGCAGGTTCGCGATGAAGTAAACAAAGTACTTGAAGCGGCACGTCGGGAAGAAAAAATTGGTGCATCACTGCAAGCCGAAGTGACGTTATACGCGTCTAGTCAGCTTGCAGCAGATTTAGCTAAATTAGGCGACGAGCTGCGGTTTGTATTAATTACTTCAACAGCAAATGTTAGCACTGATAACGCACCTACAGATGCGGTAAAAACTGAACTGACTGGGTTAAGTGTTCAGGTAGTTGCTTCAGCTGGCGCTAAGTGTGAACGTTGTTGGCACCATCGTCAGGATGTTGGCGTTAATACCGCGCATCCGGGTTTATGCTTGCGTTGTATCGACAATGTTGAAGGTGATGGCGAATTGCGGGCTTTTGCATAATGACGCTATTTAAAGATACAGGCTGGCGACTATGGTGGCTAATGCTGTTGCTGGTATTGGCTGACCAACTGACAAAGCAAGTGGTTATCGCCAATATGCAGCTGTTTGAGTCAATTGAACTGTTGCCGTTTTTTAACTTTACCTATGTTAGAAATTACGGTGCGGCATTCTCCTTTTTAAGTGATGCCGGAGGCTGGCAGCGTTGGTTTTTCACGTTTATAGCAGTGGCTATCAGTTGTGTGCTAGCGGTATGGTTGGCGCGTAACAACAAAGAACAGCTCAAGTTGAATTTAGCGCTTAGCCTGGTGTTGGCAGGGGCTATTGGTAACCTTATTGATCGCAGCGTTTATGGTTACGTAATAGACTTTTTGCATGTCTATTATCAGAACTGGCACTATCCGGCATTTAACATAGCTGACTCAGCTATCTGTATTGGTGCAGGATTATTGATTTGGGACAGTTTTAGTAGTAACGAGGTGAAAAAATGACAGACGTAGTAATCGGCGCTAAAAGTAGCGTTATTTTTCACTTTGACATTAAGTTATCCGACGGCAGTGCGGCAGAGAGTACCCGGGTACATAATAAGCCTGCTAAGCTGCAAATGGGTGATGGCAGTATTTCTCCAGCGTTTGAACTTGAGCTAACTGGCCTAAAAGCGGGAGACAAAAAAACCTTCACGCTGGCGCCAGAAGATGCTTACGGTATGCCAAACCCTGACAATATCTACTATGTTGATCGCAGTAAGTTCTCAGCTGATGCTCCAGCTAAAGCGGGAACGATTATTGGCTTTACCATGCCTGACGGTTCTGAAATGCCGGGTTTGGTGCGCGAAGTGGTTGGCGAGTCAGTGACAATAGATTTTAACCATCCTTTAGCCGGGCAAACATTGACCTTTAGCGTTGAAATTGTGCAGGTAAATTGAATATGGACATTTTATTAGCGAATCCGCGTGGCTTTTGTGCCGGGGTAGATAGGGCTATTAGCATTGTTGAGCGTGCGTTAGAATTATACGAACCGCCAATATATGTGCGCCACGAAGTGGTACACAATAAGTTTGTTGTAGATGGTTTGCGTCGACGCGGCGCAGTGTTTGTTGATGAACTAACCGAAGTGCCAGATGACAATATTGTTATTTTCAGCGCGCACGGTGTGTCGCAGGCCGTCCGCGAAACCGCCAGGCAACGCGGATTAAAAGTGTTTGACGCAACTTGCCCGCTAGTAACAAAAGTGCATATGGAAGTAACCAGAGCCAGCCGCAAAGGCATTGAATGCATTTTAATTGGTCATGCAGGACACCCTGAAGTTGAAGGCACCATGGGGCAGTATGATAACCCGGCTGGTGGCATTTACCTGGTTGAGTCAGCAGAAGACGTAGGCACATTACACGTTAAAAACCCAGAGCAGCTCTGTTTTAGCAGTCAAACGACGTTGTCAGTAGATGACACCGCGGATGTAATAGACGCGCTGCGTCAACGTTTTCCTGGTATTGAAGGGCCACGCAAAGACGATATTTGTTATGCCACACAAAATCGTCAGGATGCGGTGCGTGATTTAGCCAGCAAGGCCGATTTGTTATTGGTGGTGGGAGCTAAAAACAGCAGCAACTCAAATCGATTGCGCGAACTGGCTGATAAGATGGGCTGTAAAGCCTATTTAATTGATACGGCGAATGATATTCAGCAACACTGGCTAGACGGCGTGCAGGCGGTTGGCGTTACGGCTGGGGCTTCTGCACCTGAGGTACTAGTGCAGCAAGTGGTGAAACAGTTGCAGCAGTGGGGCGGTAAAACCGTCAGTGAGAACCCCGGACGGGAAGAAAACGTGGTTTTTGCGATTCCAGCGGAGCTTAGATAATTTGTTAAATTCATCAACGTGTTCATGTTTGTAAGTGTTGGGTGTAGTATTTCGATATAACTGTTAAAAAGAATGGCGTAATGCTTACCCAACTCTCCTTGCCCAAGTTGCAAATTCCTTTTCTATGTCATGGCCAGTTTATGGTCAGGGTGTTAGTGGTGTCTCAGGCCGTTGCTGTTGTGTTGGCTTTTGCCCCGGGTGTTTATGGCGACGTATGGGCTCGACTGGGTTTCATTAGTGTTTTTGTGCACTGGATTTCTATTATCACAACACTATGTTTATGTGCTGCGCGGCATAAGATTAACCAACTTAAGCCCATTAGCATAATTAGTGTGGTTTTGTGTATTTTTTTAACGCTAACTCTTATTGTTAGCGCAGTTGCATTTTCACTATTCAGCACGCTTTTTAATAGCATTAACCATGAAATGAGTGATTTTTTGGCGAAAAACCTGATGGTTGCCTTTATTGTTGCCTTGGTTGCTGTGCAGTTTTTGATTGTGCATGCCGAGAAAAGCGAGCAATTAAACGCTCAAACCCATGCAGAACTAAACGCGTTACAAGCTAGAATACAACCGCACTTTTTATTCAATACTCTAAACACCGTAGCCGAACTTACCCATATTGATGCTGATGCCGCGGAAAAATCGTTGTTGGCGTTATCAGCATTGTTTCGAGCTGCGTTGGATGTAGGAAAGCTGGTGCCATTGCAGACTGAACTGGAATTAGCTAAGCAATATTTGTCATTAGAACAGTGGCGGCTTGGGCGTCGGATGAACGTTAATTGGCAAATTCCTGATGCCTTACCCGCTATTCAGATCCCTGCTTTAACAATTCAGCCATTATTGGAAAACGCCATTAGATACGGCATTGAAAATAGTGCAGAAGTCGGCAAACTGAATATCTTTTCTATAGAAAGCCGCAATGCACTAACAATAGTAATTACTAATCCTTATTATCAAAGCATTAAAAGCAGTGGAGGAAATGGTATTGCTTTGGATAACATTCGCCAGCGTCTTATGCTGCAATATGGCAGCAGCGCAAGTTTAACCTTCGGTAATAGTGAAGGGTTGTATCGGGTTAAGCTTGTCATTCCAAAGTCTTAACGGAGTATAAATGCGAATTTTAATTGTCGATGATGAACCACTTGCCAGAGCAAGACTAAAGCGTTTAATCGCGGGGTATACAAACTACACCTGCATTGGTGAAGCAGAAACGGCGCAGCAGGCATTTGAATTAGTTGGTGCTCTACAGCCAGATGTTTTATTACTTGATATAGAGATGCCGCAGCAAGACGGGCTTAGCTTAGGCAAGCGCATTCTAGCGTTGCCCACGCCACCTGCTCTAATTTACGTTACTGCACATCCTGAATATGCGTTAGAAGCTTATCAGGCATCACCTGCAGATTACGTGTTAAAACCTGTGTCGGAACAAAGGTTGCTTAGTGCACTTGAGCGTGTTGGCAAGCAGACAAAAGCGCACATTGAAAAGAAGCAACAAGAAGCCAAATTTACTTTTATGCAAGGCGGCGTTTCTCGTAAAATCGCGATGAAAGATATTTTATATTTCACCGCTGAAGACAAATACGTTCGCATGGTATACCGCGATGGTGATGCATTGATCGAGCAAAGCTTGGCACACCTTGAAACATTAAAGCCTGAACTTTTTTTGAGAATTCATCGTCAGAATTTGGTCAATATCAGTTACATCCAGCGCCTGTACTTAATTGAAGGTCAGCATTGGATAACACTAAACCAAACAGATATAAAGTTAAAAGTTAGCCGACGGGCCGTGTCGTCTGTTAAATCTGCGGCAGTCATTTTGTGATAACTTACCATTCGTCGTTACAACTTACCGTTAATCAGTAAGCCTTGTACTTTCAATATCTGCTTCTATATATTAACCTGTGAAATTAAACTATTACAGCCTCAAAACACTAGTGGTATATAAATGAAAAGTCATATTACAAACAGGAGTTTGAACAAAGGGTTTACCTTAGTGGAGTTAATGATATCCGTGGCTGTTGTAGGAATCGTTGCCTTCATCGCTATCCCTTCTTATGGACGTTTTATTGCTGCTAATCGCTTGAGTGCTCAGGCAAATGAAATGTTATCTGCAATTACTTACAGCCGTTCAGAAGCAATAAGGTTGAATAGAAACATTATGTTTTGTAATACGACTGATGGTGCTACTTGCAACTCTACATCCGGTGCGTGGCAGCAATGGTTAGTGCTTGACCCTCTAAATGGGGTTTTACGAACCAGTCATATTATAAATTCAAGTTTGAATGTGCTTTCGGACACCGGTATGACAAATGATACTATTGTATTTACCCCAATGGGGTTAGCCAGAAATGCGGCAAATACCCGCTTACCGTATAACGGCATTATACGTGTTTGTGTAGTGGATTCTGCCCTGGATTCAAATGGGCGTGACGTAGAGATTAGCAGTGGAGGGCGTATTATGATAGAGCGCTTTTTAACCAATAGTGGCACCTGTGCGAAGCCGGAGGTTTAAACGATGAAAATGCGTTCGATACGTGTATTAAACCGGCAAAAAGGCGTTACGTTGCTCGAAGTGTTAATTGCAATGCTGGTGCTTGGAATTGGTATTTTGGGGGTTGCAGGTTTGCAAACGGCAAGTTTAAGAAATGTTCAAAGTTCTTATGAGCGCTCTCAAGCCGTTATTCTAATGGACATGTTAGCCGAAACGCTGCGAGCGGATGCTCGAAGTGCTCGGTTAGGGAATTATGATATTGAGTGCGACAACGCAGCATTAGCCACTTGGACTGGCATGGTAAGGACTGCTTTAAATAACGACAGTGCTTGTGTTGAAATAGACTGGCAAGCAGATACGGCAACCTATGTCCTCACCTTAAGTTGGTCCGATGAGCGAATTGCCTTGGGTCCAGATTCTTCTTTATCACTTCGAGTAACACCATGAACAGAAAACCTGATATCTCGTCTTGGCAGAATAAAAACCATGGTTTTACACTCATAGAGTTAATGATTGCCATGGTACTTGGTATTATCTTGTTAGGTGGTGTCATTGGCATTTTTTTAGCTAATCAAGAAACCAGTAGAATAAATAGTCAACTTAGCCAACTTCAAACATCTGCACGCGTGTCTTTTCAATTACTTTCCCGTGATTTACGTAGTGCATCCTTTTCTGGTTGCGGTAACAACCCGAACGTGGTCAATGTAACCACTGCATTTAACGCAGCTGCAGCGCCATGGGCAACTTGGAATGGCGGCGTACTTGGTTATGATACCGCCCTGCCACAAATCGCTGGTATGACACCTTTTGCCGGAACTGATGCAATCAGACTAATGTACGGTACCGGTGATGGTGTAACCGTTTCTGGCCACGATGTTGCCAGTAGCACCTTTACCGTAAACCTTAGCCCTGCCGCAAACGGGTTTGTGGTTGGTGAGCTAGCTTTAGTTTGTGATGCAAGCGCAAAGGCCGCATTGTTCGAAATAACCAATATTGCGAATGCGGTTCCGTTTCAAGTCCGGCATTTGCAAGGCGCTGCCAGTAATGCCAGCGGTTTTTTAGGGCTGCCTCTTGGCTCACCTACAACCTTTGGTTTAGGTGCAATGGTTATGCCTTTGGAGTCAGTTGCATGGTTTGTAGCAGAAAACGAAAACAATGGAAAATCGTTATACCGTTCAATTGTGGTGAATGGGGCTGAACAGGCAGATGAAATTATAGATGGCGTCGATAATTTGCAATTTGAATATGAAGTGCTTCAAGGCACGGCGCCTCCGGGCGTTTGGATGTCGGCAAATAATGTTCCTGCAACCAGTTGGGGGCTTGTTATTAGTGTGCGCGTTGTCCTAACAATGGAAAATGGTACACAGATGTCGGACAACCTGAACACAATGAACCATATGGTTGCTAACAGAAATAGGATGCAATGATATGAAATCTGTTAAAGCACAGCAAGGCATAGCGTTAATTGTAGGTTTGTTACTATTACTGGCAATTACATTGTTAGCCGTATCATCAATGCGCGACAGTTCTTTACAAGAGCGTATGACATCCAATCTTACGGAGCGTGAGCTGGCTTATCAGCTTGTTGAAGCAACGTTAATGTTTGCCCAGCAACAAGTTAATGTTGCCAACCCTTTTTTGTTATGTGGAGGCGGGCGTACAGGATTTTACTGTCAGCCAGACCCCACGCTTGCAGATAGATGGGTGGCCGTGAATACGGTATGGGGTAATGATGGCCCCGATGACGGCCAACTTGGTACTGCAGAATATATTGCAGAGTATATGGGGCAGTGGGTTAACACTGCTATAGACAGCTGCTCAAATGCTGGTCAGGCAGAAATTCCTGAAGAATGTTTACGCGATACTTGGCGTATCACTGCTCGTACAACAGATGCAGGCGGTGCGAATGTCATGCTGCAATCTATATTCCGTATATGATGGCGATGAGGTCAATTATGAAAACTTTTTTAAAATCGGTACAGCTAGCGTTTTTGATTGGCTTAGGGCTTGGCATTAACATAGCAAACGCGGCTGTTGAAATTGCCGAAGCACCATTACAAACAGGTAGCGCTGTAGCCCCCAATATTTATTTTGTGTTAGATGATTCTGGTTCAATGCAGTGGGAAGTGATGCCAGACGATTATGCGTTTGTAAATTCGAATATTCTTGGGTATTTGTTTCCTATTCCTGCACAAATGTACCAGGGAGCAAATCATTTCACTAAAAATATTCCTGAGTTTGATGACGATAACATTCACCACATTATTAAACGTTCAGCTGAAATCAATAAGGTATTTTATAATCCGAGTGTTACTTATCAACCTTGGATAAAAAGTGACGGCAGTAGCTTTGGCAATATGTCACCCACCAATGCGCTTTGGGACCCCTACGTAAGTTCTGTTGGCAGTATCAATTTAACTGCGCAGCAGTCATTTGATCGCTGGTATTCGCACGGGTCCAATTTAAATAGCTATAGTACTAGTTCCTCTTCAAAAAATTATTGGCCAATGACCTTTTTTGTTTACGACGGGAGCGGTAGTACTACCGATCCTGATAATTACAAAGGTTATAGTATCCAAGGCAACCGTGTTTATGAAAAAAACATGAGCAGTAATGGCTCATGGACTAGAAAATATGATGCTTTCAGCTGGCAAAGAACAGTGGTTGATGCTCTAGGAAATTCAGTTACAGAGAACTTTACGCGCTCAATTTCAGAGGAAAAACAAAACTTCGCAAACTGGTTCTCGTATTATCGTTCTCGTATCCTTGCTGCCAGAGCCGGTACCAGTATTGCCTTTGCCGATGTAACAGCTGACTATCGTATTGGCTTTACTACTCTTGCCGCTTCAAAAACTGCGAGTAACACCTTAGCCATTCCACTGCCTTCACTGGGCGATATTGAAAAAGGCACTTTCTCAGACGGCAATAAAAATAACTGGTTTGATTTGCTGTTTAAGGTGCCAATGAACAATAGCACCCCTTTGCGTAATGCGATTAAATGGGTGGGAGATCAGTATACTCGTACCGATGCTGCGGGGCCTTGGGGGCCTGCGTCTGATGATGATCAAATAAGTTGTCGCCAGTCTTTTGCCATTGTAACAACAGATGGATATTACAATGGGGCGTCGCCCGGTGTAGGTAATATTGATAACGCCAATGGGGTAGAATTTGTACATCCAACAAATACCAACAATAATTTTCAGTATATAGCTGAAGAACCTTATAACGATGGCCATTCAAATACTCTGGCTGACGTTGCCATGAAATATTGGAAAAATGATTTACGTACAGATCTCGATAATAATGTACCCTTGGCCAATAGTGGCAAAAACCCTGCTTTTTGGCAGCATATGTCAACTTATGCTGTGTCAATTGGTGTTAAAGGTACTAAAGATCCAAAATCAGATGCGCCAGGAAATTGGCCCAACCCCAGTAATGGCAATGGCGAAAAAATAGACGACTTATGGCATGCTGCAGTAAACGGGCGTGGTGAGTTTATTGCAGCCTCTAAACCTGACGAGTTTACTCAGGCACTTCAACGAATTTTGCGTAGTATTTCTGAAGCAACAGGAAGTGCATCCAACCTGGCGGGGTCAACAACCTCTTTGGAGTCTGAAGCCGGTTTGTTTAGCGCCAGTTTTAATAGTGGTGACTGGTCTGGTGATTTAGTTGCAGTAGATACCAATAATGCGTTCAGCCAAACATGGTCAGCCGCCAGTAAACTTGACACCCGAGCTCCTGCAAGCCGGATGATATATTTTGGTAAAACCAATACGACTGCTGATATTTTTGTTGGAGCAAATGTTACCGACTCAATTTTAACTGATGATCAAGTAGACTATTTACGAGGTGAAACAACCAAAGAGCAAAAAAATGGGGGCAACTTCAGAAATCGTGGCTCTATATTGGGTGACATCGCTAATTCTACGCCATTATTAGTCGAAGGTATTACGAATCGTAATTATCAACTATATAGCTGGGGCGCAGGTTATGAGTCTTTCCGAAAAGACAGGTTAACTCGTGCACCAACGGTTTATGTCGGCGCTAATGACGGTATGTTGCATGCTTTTAATGCCGCTACTGGAGATGAACGTTTTGCGTACATTCCTGTTGCCGCAATGGAAAATATTGACAAACTAACAGACCCAGATTATGTGCACCGCTATTATGTTGATGGCTCTCCTATTGTTGCAGACATTCAGGATTCAAGTGGTAATTGGAAAAGTATCTTGTTAGGCAGTATGGGTCGAGGTGGCAACAGTTTATTCGCACTGGATATCACTGAGCCAACTAGTTTCACAAAAACCAATGTTTTATGGGACAGAAGTTACTCTGCTTTGGGTGTAACAACAGCTAAACCCTTAGTAGCACGCTTGAAGAATAATAAATGGGTTGCCATTATTGGCTATGGCTACAATAACGAGCGGTCAAATAAAGGTGGTTTACTGGTAATAGATTTAAGCAATAACGGTGAAGTGTTGTGGCAAATTGATTTACCAAACAGTGTTGCTACCGATAATGGTTTTGGCCAGCTTGAAGGTTGGGATGCTGATGAAGATGGCAATTTAGATTGGGTTTTTGCCGGCGATTTACACGGTAATGTTTGGAAGTTTGATTTAACCGTTGCAGATCCTACAGCTAATGGTATTGCTTACAGTAATACCCCGTTATTTACCGCAAAATCAGGAGCAGGTGTAAAGCAATCTATAACTGGTGGTATTTCATTGGCGCGAGAGCCAGGTACCGGACAGCTTTGGGTCTATTTTGGTACAGGTAAACTATTATCAAATGCCGACCCTATCAATACTGATCAACAGTCATGGTATGGCATAAAAGATGGCAGTCCTATTATTAGCCGCGATTCTCAGTTAGTAGAGCGAACTATGACAAATGTTAGCTCTGAAGCGAGAAGTATCGAAGATGTGTCGACGAATGATCTTGCAGCCAAGCGGGGATGGTTTATCGATTTGGTTGATACTCGTGAGCGTATTGTGCAAAAACCTCAAGTGCGTTCAGTGAATTTAGGCAGCACCCTGGGTAGTGGATTAATTGTTGCATCCACTGTGCCAACCAGTGATTTCTGTAGTCCTTCAAGCGATGGTTGGGTAATGGCGGTCAATCCGTTTACGGGAGGCCGGTTAGCAGTGCATTATTTTGATATCTCTAAGGATGGTAATTTTGATGGTGATGATGCAATAACAGACCCTGATTCGGGAGATGCCTCTGTGGCAAGTGGTGTTAAATTTGATGGAATGTCGGGTGATATTTTAATTGTTGGTGAAGAAGGATTTGTGCAGCCATTAGAAGTTATTAATATTAATACCGGTACGATAGCTGGCCGTGTATCTTGGCGTGAGATGTCAAATTGAGGAAGTATGGTATGAAAAAAGATATGGGCTTCTCATTAATTGAAATAATGGTTGTTGTTGCGATAGTTGGTATTCTGGCAAGCGTCGCTTTACCTGCTTATCAGCGGTATGTTATTAAGGCAAATCGAACTGCAGCAACGGCATGTTTAGTAGAGTTATCTCAGATTTTTGAACGCACATATACACAAAACATGGCCTATAATCCGGCTGGTTTTGTGTTGCCGCCGATCCAATGCATTACTGAGTTATCTCAACGCTATACCATCACATTAGGAAATCATGCAGCAAGAACATTTACTTTGTCTGCTGCTCCAACGTCATTACAAAACGATTCTGAATGCGGCACGTTAACTTTAAACCAATCTGGTCAAAAGGGTGCCGCTGGTGGGGTTGATGCTAATGCTGTTAGAAGTTGTTGGTAATATATTGATTTGAAAATTTGATCTTTTGAAATAATGTTGTAACTTTATAGTTAATTTTAATTAACTAAGAGCATAGGGATATGCGGTTACAACATGGATTTAGTCTTGTTGAAGTCTTAGTAACACTGCTGATTTTAAAAGTGGGTTTGCTGGGGCTTTTGGTGGCGCAAACAATGAGCTTGCGCCAGCTTCAAGATGCAATACAGCGAACTCAGGCTGTTGCGTTAAGCCATAGCCTATTGAGTGAACTACAGGCCAATCGGCAACTGGCTAATGTGATTGGTCAGCAGTTAACAATTAGCTCTGAATTGCCGCCCGCACCGGACTGTACACCCCCTTCCCAATGTAATCTCATGCAAATTGGTGCTAACCAACTTAATAACTGGTTTGGCAGTTTTCAAAGTACTGCTGGCGGTAATATTAGTAATCCGACAATGTGTTTGCAGTCGCAGGGGCCTTCATTTTTGCTGCAAATGAGTTGGCAGCAACGCTCAGCACAGTCACCACAAGATACGGCGTCTTGCTATGCTGCAACCGGCCGCAGTGCTTTAGCTGTTGAAGGCGGTGGGTGGTAGCAATGAAGCGCTTATCAGGTTTCACTTTAACTGAGTTACTTATTGCCATGATGCTGGGGTTAATTCTGCTTAGCATGGCGATAACTGCCTTTAGTGCTGTTAGTAAATCCACACGGCAAGCTCAGCAGCTGGCTGAATTGCAGCAAAACGCACAACTGTTAATCAGTTTATTTCACAATGAACTGGCGAATGTCGGCTTTTGGGGTGGGCGTTCAGCACCCGCTATGGCCACAACGTTTGCTCTACCAATCTTGCCAGTCGGAGATTGTTTGGAACCAGCACTGGATAGCGGTAGCTTTCCAAGCCAAGATCAACATTTTGTTACCCTTTATGCGCAGTTTGTTAATGGTGGCCGCCAACTAAACTGTCTGCCAGAACCACTGCCACAGACTGAATTTTTGCAAGTTAAGCGGTTAATTGGTTTACAAACGCCAATAGCCGAGATGCGACAGAATCGGTTTTATCTTGAAACTCAATGGCAGCATAGCCGCTTTGTTAGTAGTGATAGCGCAGGATTAAGCGAGCATTTTCACTACTTTCCCTATCAGCATCTGGTGTTTTATTTGCAGCAACAACGTGTAGATGGTGATGTTATCCCGGTGTTGATGCGCAAAAGGTTGAGTAGGAATCAAGCCGGTATGGCAGTGATTAGCACTGACTCTATCTTAGACGGTGTCGAACGAATGCATTTTGAATTTGGTATTGATAGCGATGCTGACGGCCAGCTGAACTATCAACTGGCAACCACTGAGGTGCCTGCAGCCGCCTGGCAACAGCAAGGTGTACTCATCATTAGCCTTAAATACTATGTAATACTTCGGGCACGTAAGCCGGATCCTTCTTATGTCAATGAACAGCAATATGATATGGGGCAATTTCAGTTTGTCGCACCTGGTGATCACTATCGCCGGATGCTAGTTAGCAGCAGTATTTTCTTTCAAAACAACGCGCTATAGGAGCACGCTATGTCCGCAATGAAAGGAGTAGTACTGATCATGGCCTTGGTATTTTTATTAATTATGACTTTATTGGTGACAGCGATGTTACTGGTTACTCAGCTTAGCCATAAAGCCGCTTATTCCGGCCAACAGCAACTGCAAATATCTCAGCAGGCGCTGCAGCAGCATTTGCAACAAATGCAGTTACCAAGTGACAGTAACGAGGACGCGATTGAAAGTATGCCGACTTGTCCGGCGCAATATGCTGCTTGGACAAGCGCTGTACTGCGCTGCGATCTTCAGTTACTCAATACAGAGACATACTCTGAAAACCGTTATTTTTACGCTGGCTACAGTAGCCTGGTGTTACAGCAAAATTTAGCTTTGGGGAGTCATTAATATGCTGTTACGTCTTATTATGACTTCTTTGGCTCTGGCACAGTCGGCGGTTGCGTTAAGCTGTAATTTAAATAGGGCTGAACCCGTTGTAGCTAATGTAAGCTCGGTGCACGATAGTACCGAGCCGAGGCAGGTGTTGCTGAGCAATAATGTTCAGTCAGCTGCACCAGGCACTCCGGGTTTATTGCAAATGCATAGTGCTAACAATTTTGCATTGCTTGCACAATTAAACCAATGGCCGACGCCATCAGAGCAGGTTGCCACTATTAATGCGGAACCCTTTGTGATTGATACTAATCATGATGGTATCGCCGATGCCGTTTATGTTGTTGATATTAATGGCCAGCTCTGGTTCATTCCACTTAACGCGACATCGTTCGGTGAGCCAGAGTGGGTAGCCGATCTGAGTGTAACTGAAGCAGTTTTCGATCAACCACTTCAAATGGTACAAACGTTATCGCCGGACCACAACGGTATTTTGCGTAAGGTGAGCATGCTGTTGGTTATCGGGAAGAAAGCCGATGGCGATATACTATTGGCGTTAAAGCATTCCAAAGGCAGTGCGGAACCCGTGATGCTTTCCCAGTTAACTGACCGAACTGCCATTACCGCCGATGAAGTTCGCTACGGTATCAGCGAGTCGCTATGGACGCAAATACAGCAAGGAAATGGCTGGTTTGTTAATTTGCAGCAGCGTATTACAGCAGTACCTCAGGTTTACGCTGGCGTTGTGTATGTAACTGCGGCAAACGGCAGTGCAGTTCAAGCAGATTGTTCCTTAGCGGATGAAGCTGCTTCGCAACTCTATGCCATGCATTTACACCATGCCGGGCTTATTTACGCACAACGACATTGGGATATTTCCAGCGAAACGAGTGGTAGCCTGGCGTTGATAAGTAACAGTGAGGGGGAGCTTGAACTAAGTTTGCAAGCAGAAGGCCAAGTTCAGCCGCTATTATCGGAATTACTAGCGATTACCGATGAATGTGCAGATTGTGTTTCCACGCTTAGCGCAGATCAGTATCCCCAGCGTATAAGGTTAGCCACATTTCAAACCGAACAGGGCGCGCATTAAATGCGCTTAGTTAGCAAAACTGCAGCCGCTAATCATGGGCAAAGGCCGAATAATGTTGCTAGCCATCTAAACGTTGCAGGCAATAACACAGGGCTAACGCTAATAGAGCTGCTAATAGCCGTAGTTATTATGGGCATCTTACTGGCTATTAGTTATCCTTCATATCAACAGCATATACTTAACAGTTACCGCTCTGAGGCGATGACCATGTTATTAACACTGGCGAATGCGCAAACGCAGTATCAAGCAGACTATGGCAGTTTTAGCAGCGATTTGGACGCGCTTGTCGCGCAGGAAGCTGTGTCATCGCGCTATCGTTTTAGCGTACAGCTAACACATGAGGGAGCGGGGTTTAAAGTGGTTGCTGATGCAATAGGAGCGCAACGAGAGGATAACGAATGTCCTCAATTTACACTCAACCATCTAGGCCAACGCAACCAAGGTAATCCTCAAAGCCTTATGTGTTGGAAATAATTAACCAGGACAAGGTGTTGCAACTTTAGTCAGGCGATTGCGTCCAGCTTGATTTAACGTTAATCGAAAGTGCCAGGATGCGCCTTGTCGACCGCAGTACAAAAATGTGCCATTCTCAAAACCATCTAAACTACCGTCACGACGAAAAGTTACACCGGCCCGGTTAAAGATAAGTTTATGTTGGTTATGTATAGCAGGGAGTTCGCGCAATACTGTTCGGCTATCTGGGTATAACAATGATACCTGCACGGGCGTCGTTTGCCATTGTTCAGCGCACTGGCCGGCGACAAAAGGGCAAACTTGAACTGGCAGGTTACTACTGGTTGCCGCTACTCTGGCATAGGCTAAATGCTGGCTGAACTGGCGAATGTAAGCATTGGCTCGCTGCTGATCAATAAACGATGCTGTAGCAGGTATTGCGGTATGCGCAAAAATAGCCATGATGGCTAAGGTAATGGTTAACTCTGGAAAGCTAAACCCCCGAAACGTTGAGGTATACATAAGTGACTCCCTGTCGTACTAAGATACAGGGAGTATAGCTAAGATTAACTTTATGTGACAAATGTGTAGCCAAATGGTTTTTTGCGACGGTTAATCATATATTGTTGGTATGGCTTGACGCTTGTGTTGTGTTCGCTGAAATATTGCAATTAGCTTACTGCTCACGTCGTTTGAAACCACTTTACCTTCAAGGAAATCGTCAATTTGTTCGTACGTTAGTCCTAAGGCGGCTTCATCCGCTTTTTGTGGAGCCAGGCATTCAAGGTCGGCTGTCGGCGTTTTACCCACCAATACTTCTGGTGCACCAAGGGTTTTACCGATTAAACGGACCTGACGTTTACTTAAACCAAATAATGGTGCTAAGTCACAAGCGCCATCACCCCATTTAGTATAAAAACCGGTAATATTTTCAGCAGAATGATCTGTGCCCAATACTAATCCGCCTGTCAACGCAGCAATATGGTATTGAATAACCATACGGGTTCGCGCTTTAACATTGCCTTTGGCAAAATCTGATTGGCTATCACTGGCGGTAGCAATACCCAGTGCTGCCATCGCATTCCAGGTAGCCTGATGTATACCATCGGCACCAGGTTGAACATTAACTGATACTGCTTTGCTAGGCTGTATAAACTCAATGGCCATCTGCGCTTCTGCTTCATCTTTTTGTATTGCATACGGCAGGCGTACAGCAATAAATTGGTACTCGCTAGTGTTTTGGTTTAATTCATCCACGGCAAGTTGTGCCAGGCGGCCACATGTTGTTGAGTCGATACCACCACTAATACCCAGTACCAGGGTTTTCATGCCTGAATCCGTTAATCGCTGTTTGATAAAATCTACCCGGCGGCGAATTTCAAACTGGGGATCTATTTGCGGCAATACCCGCATTTCGGCAATTATCTGTGCTGCATTCATAGCAATTGGGCCTCTAGTGAACAATCTTATCTATCTTACCGTGCTTTACCCTGACCAGATCAAGTGATTCTTACCGATTAACTGCTGAACACTTGTTCGCCTTGTATTATACTGCAAGCATCAGGCGCGCTTAACAGACGGATATTACAATGAAAAAAATTGAAGCCATTATCAAACCCTTTAAATTGGATGATGTGCGCGAAGCGCTGGCGGATATCAATGTCACTGGTATGACAGTCACTGAAGTTAAAGGGTTTGGTCGGCAGAAAGGGCATACTGAGCTTTACCGTGGCGCTGAATATATGGTGGATTTCTTACCTAAAGTAAAATTAGAAATTGTGGTGTCTGATGAACAAGTTGAACGTTGTATTGAAGCGATTATGACGACAGCACAGACCGGCCGCATTGGCGATGGTAAGATTTTTGTTTTTGAAGTAGAACGGGTCATTCGTATTCGTACTGGCGAAGAGGATGAGGATGCGATATAACAAGGTTAATGATTGTTAATTAACTGGGTTTTATCGATTGATTACTTATATCAATGTTGTCGTTTGGGTGTTTTTAATGTTCTGTTTATCTGCGTGTTCTAGCACCGGTAAGCTAACCCTGCAGGAACCAACATTACCTTACTCAGATTTACTTGCCCAGGTACACTCAGACGTGCCAAGTGTGCAAGACATTTTTAGTCTTACCATTGAGCAAGAGCAAGAGTTTTTAGCTTATTTTCATGCGCCTGAGCATCAAGACCTGGCTGGGCGTAAAAGGTTGTATAATTTTTTATCTCAGCACACTGCCTATTTTGATTACCAGGGACACAATTATACGGCGAGCCAAGCATACCGTCTTAAGGCCGGAAACTGTATTTCTTTAGCAGTATTAACTAAAGCTTTAGCTGATGTAGTGGGCGTAGATATAAAGTTTCAGAGCATTATTTCTGCGCCTGTATTTGACATGAAAAATAGCTATATGCTGTCATCTGATCATGTCAGAACGTTTTTATATGAATCGGATTTTGTCTCTAAAAGGGGTAATAGTTATTTTTTACAACCTCTGCTCGTCATTGATTATCTGCCTGCAGCAGGCGATATCGTAGGCGAGAATATTTCAGAAAAAACCTTTATCGCGATGTTTTATCGTAATTTAGCCGCTGATGCTTTGCTGAAAGAAAATTATCATCAGGCTTTAGCCTTGCTTAAAACTGCCCTTAGTTTCGATCCAACTTATGGCGCTGTGATTAATTTAGTCGCTATAACACATAGAAGACTAAACGAACCTGAACTGGCTGCAAAATTTTATGAATACGGCCTACAAGTGTCAAATCGAAAAACGTCGCTTACCAGTAATTATGCTGTGCTAAAACAGCTGCAAGGTGATGAACACGGCGCAGAGCAGCTTCGACAATCACTTAGCCTGCAAGATGATAACGACCCTTATCTTTGGTATTTATTGGGCAAAACAGCAATAGAACAGCGGCATCCAGCTGATGCGGCGATCTATTTTAGTAAAGCTATTGAGCGGGCCCCTTACATGCATGAATTGTATTTGGAGCTTGCAGTCGCACAATATCAAAATGAGCAACCTCAACGAGCCAGAAACACATTGGAACGTGCGGCGGAACTGGCTACGGCAAAGACAACGCAACAACGCTACTTTGCTAAACTTGACGCATTAAAACGCAGTGTCGAAGCGCATTAAAATGCAGTGGATTATTAGTATAGTTTGGTGCTTATTTATTTTTAGTGCTCAGGCGCAGCTACTAAAAGATATTCAAGAGTTAAGTGCTGACAACATGCAAGGTCGCAAAACAGGCTCTGATGGTACCGAACTGGCTCGGCAGTTTATTGCCCAACGTTTTGAAAAATTGCAGCTGGGGGCGTTTAATACGTCATACCTGCAAATGTTTAACTATGGTTTTGGACAACATAAAACCGGCACTAATGTAGTGGGGTATCAGCGTGGTTGCACTTACCCAGAGCACTACATTGTGGTGACAGCACACTATGATCATTTGGGTAACGAAGGAAAAAACATATTTCATGGCGCTGACGATAACGCGTCTGGTGTTGCTGCACTGCTTGAGCTTGCATCAAGACTAAGTGAACGTTGTTCTGCTTATTCTTATATTTTTATTGCCACGGATGCAGAAGAAAACGGTTTGTATGGTAGTAAAGCTTTTGTATCTTCGCCGTCAGTTCCGTTGGGTAATATAACGCTGAATCTTAATCTGGATATGATTGGTCGGCCAGACCGTCGCGGAAGGCTCTATCTTACAGGTGCAAAGCGTTACCCTGCGTTAATCGCACAGTTGGAACAGCAATTTAGCCATCTGCAGTATTTACCTCATCGAGGGCCTGGACAAGGCTTACGCAGCCTTCCTCGTTACGACTGGCCAAATGCCAGCGACCATGGTCCTTTTCACCGCGCCGGTATCCCTTATTTGTTTTTTGGCGGGCAAGATCACCGCGATTACCATACGCCTAACGATACGTGGCAGAATATTGAGCCAGAGTTTCTTGAGCAGGCAATGCAGGCTATCTGGCATACCGTGCAATGGCTTGAGCAACAAGCACCACAAAGCTTACAAGCCCCGAACTAATCACCTTTCGAAATAATTACCAATTAAAACTCAGCTGATCCCGATGCGGCTTTGTATTGCGTGTAACCGGCCGTTTGCGACTGGCGTGCCGCTGAAACACTGCGCGTTTTTGCTGTTGCCAGTGCTGACGATCAGTATTCAATAGCCAATCTTTCAATTTTGCTCTGGCATGTTGTTGTGCCTGGGTTAAGTCTACGATTGGGGCTGGGTAGTCTGTTTCGATAATACAACCATAACGTTGTTGTAGCTCTGCAGGCATCAACCAGGGCGTATGCAGCCAGCTGTTGGGAACGCGGCGAAGTTCAGGCAACCATTGGCGAATAAAAACGCCCTCATTGTCTTTTAATTGGCTTTGTTTTATCGGGTTGTACATGCGGTTGGGGTTAATGCCCGTTGTGCCTGCCTGCATCTGAATTTGGGGATAGTGAATGCCCGGCTCATAGTCGACAAAGCACTGAGCCAAATGCAGAGCAAGCGGCCGCCAATGCAGCCATAAATGATAGCTGGCAAACGCGACCAGCATAGCGCGGGCGCGAAAATGCAGCCAACCGGTTGCCAACAGGCAGCGCATTGCGGCATCAATAAGCGGGTAGCCTGTTTGCCCGCGTTGCCACGCCAGAAAGTATGCCGGGGTAAAGTCTTGCTCACGCAAGCCGTCGAAGCCTCTGTGCATGTTAAAAAATTCTATTGCCGGTTCATCTTCTAGTTTCTGCATAAAATGGCAGTGCCATCTAAGCCGGCTAAAAAAAGCCTGCAGGCCTTGTTGTTGGCGTATATTGGGGCTGCGCTTAATTGCGCTAAAACTTTGTTGCTGCAGCTGTCTAAGGCTAAGCTGACCATAACTAATATAAGGGCTAAGCCTGGAGCAGCTTTGTACTGCTTTGGCGGCAAAGGAAATATGCTGGCGATAGTTCATACTGCGCTGTGAAAGAAAACTATCAAAAGTAGCTTCTGCGTGAAACGGAACTTGTATTGGGTAACAAAGCGGCAGGTCATGCTTTCGGGTTGGCGCCATGGCGGTTAAGTCCCATTCTGCGGCTGTTAAAAACGGCAGGCGTGAAACGGGAGGAGCAGTTGATGACTTTAACCATTGGTCTGCCAAATTAAACCAATTGTCCCTATTGGCCAAATGACGAAATACCGCAAACTGACGAAATTGCTGCCAGGGTATCTGTAATTGCTGCAACAGGCGGCTTACAGCAATGTCACGCTGATAGGTCCAAAGATTACCAGTTTCTTCATGGCTAAATACCTGGGTTATAGCATATTGCTGGCACAGTTTACGCAGCACTAAAGTTGCCGGGCCTTTTACCACTAACAGTGGCTGGCCTAATGCGGTTAATTGCTGATTTAACTGCTCAAGTGCAGGGCTGATGAACTGCCAATGCCGCAAAGAAACGTCAGGCTGTTGCCAGTAATCTGGTTCAATAATATAAACCGGCAATACCAGCCCAAGCTTCGCCGCGTGCCATAGCGGTTGGTGGTCTTCAATACGTAAATCCCGCTTAAACCATACCAGCGTTGTCATGGGGTGGAACTTGCTGGTTGTAGTTTTGCCAGCCAGTGATGCCAGTGCTCAGGGCTTTGGAATTGCTGACTAGGTTGGTGAGCTAAACTGCCACTTAAAGTGATCTCCGGTAGCATTGCGCGTACAAAGCTGCCATCAGGGTCATAGTGAAGGGCTTGTTTTATAACATTAAATTGTCGTTCTGCTGCATTGCCACTGCCAGCAATATATGCCCAGTTTCCCCAATTGCTGGCGCAGTCATAATCCAGTAAACGTTGTTCAAAATAGGCAGCGCCAAGCCGCCAGTCTACTCCCAGATCATGTACTAAAAAGCTGGCAACGTTTTGTCTGCCGCGGTTGCTCATTAAGCCGGTTTGGTTAAGCAAGCGCATATTGGCATCTATAAAAGGAACCCCGGTACTGGCTTGACACCAATTCTCAAAACGCTTCAATTGCGCGGCATTGAGTTTAGGCTTGTTAAAATCGATGGCTCCTTTAATCGCGCCCTTGCTAAACCAACGCGCGCCGTATTTTCTAAACTGCCAGCGGAAGAACTCACGCCACAGTAGTTCGAATTTAAGCCAGTAAGTAGAGTCGTTGGCGGTTACGCTGTGCTCAAACGCAATAATTTGTTGCCAAGCCCAGCGCACAGACAAGGTGCCTAATGCCAGTGGCGCCGACAAAAAGCTCGCATAGTGCTCACCATAAAGCTGATTACGTGTTTCCTTGTAATGGCGTACATGTTGTTGCTGCCAAATGTATTGCGTAAAGTGGGTTGTTGCCGATTGCTCTAGTGCGCTAAAGTTTTTGTCGGTAGCCGCATACTGATGATACAGCTGGTTAAATGGAGGATTAAATACCTCGCACTGTGCAATTGACAGCCACGCACTTGATGACACGCTATGGTCTGACGGCGCGCTTACTTCAAGCAAGGGTTCGCGTTGTTTACGAAACGGTGTAAAAGTATTTGGTAAGGAATCCAGTTGCGGGCGCAGCCCATCGCCAAGTAACGAGTTACAGTCTAAAAGGGTAACGCTAAGATAGGGTTTAAGCTGCTGTAATGCAGAGTACTCATTGAAGCCAACAGGCTCGGCAGCATAGAGGCTGGTAGCGCCAAGTTGTTGTTGCAGGCGACGAATACACTCTTTGATGTTGCCAACACAGACAATAAGCCCGATATGCTGGCTAGCTAACTGGCGCTTTAATGCTGCAATTGCCTCGAGCTGTTGCTGTAACCGACGTAAATTCGCGCGCGCTACGCCATACTGAGAAGCGAAAAAAGCCTTTTCATCTAACACGAGTACAGCAACTTTAGGGCCTACTTCCAGTTGTAGCAGTGGGTTGTCATGCCAGCGCAATGTCTCGTTTAGCAGTATTATGTTCAGGCTCATAGCTGCTCCAAATGAATAAGTGTATGTTCCGCTTTGGCTAAAATCGCGTTCTGGTCTGCTTCAATTCGCCGGCGCCAGTTGGCATAGGCCAATGCCAGACGCGGATTAGCGGCAAGCTGCTGCTCGTTACGGTGTAAGAAATGCCAATATAGGGCATTAAAGGGACAAGCTGCATCGCCGATGGTGTCTTTCACTTTATAATGACAATGCTGGCAGTAGTTACTCATTCGGTTAATATAAGCGCCGCTTGCGGCATAGGGCTTTGATGCCATAACACCGCCGTCGGCAAAAAGCGCCATGCCAAGTGTGTTTGGCAGTTCTACCCATTCGTACGCATCGGCATATACCGCCAGATACCAGTCAGTCAGTTGTTTAACCGATAAACCTGCCAGTAAGGCGAAATTGCCGGTAATCATTAAGCGATGAATATGATGCGAATAAGCATGTTCAATGGTGCTACTGATGGCCTGTTGCATGCAGCGCATCCGGGTTTTACCGTGCCAGTAAAACGCTGGCAATTCACGTGTCGCCTGCAGATAATTTTCTGTTGCGTAGCCTGGCATCAGCAACCAATATAGCCCCCTTACATACTCTCGCCAGCCAATAAGTTGGCGAATAAACCCTTCGGCAGCATTTAATGGAACCGCACCACTGTGGTAAGCAGCAGCAACTTTGTTGCACATCCAGCGCACGTCTAACAGGCCGCAGTTTAAATAAACTGAGCAAATGCTATGGAACAAGAAAGGTTGGTCTAACAACATTGCATCCTGATAATCGCCAAATCGTGGCAACTGCTGCTCAACAAAATGCATAAAAGCCAATCGGGCGTCTTTACCGGTTACCGCATAGCAAAAATTGTCTACTTCTCCCATGTTGTCTGGGAAGTGCTTTAGCACCAGCATTTTCACTTGTTCTGTAATGTCATCTGCAGAAAATGTCAGCGGCACAATTTGCTGCATATCGCTTGGGCAGGCTTTGCGATTGTCCGCATCATAATTCCACTTTCCTCCTTCTGGTTGATCGTTTTGCATCAGCAAGCCGGTATAGCGGCGCATCTCGCGGTAAAAATATTCCATCCGTAGCTGTTTTTTACCGCTGGCCCATTGTGAAAAACGCGACAACGTGCAGATAAACCGGTCATCATCAAGCACCTGTACTGGTAGCGAAAAGTGTTGTGACCACTGATCTATTTCTTGCTGCAGCCGATATTCACCGCATTGCGTAATAACGACTTGCTCCAGAGAGGGGTGTTGCTGCAGAGCGGCACTTACGGCTGATGTCATGTTATTAACATTGCCGTACTGCAAATAATATACAGACATGCCTTGTTGTTTAAGCACAGCAGCGAAGTGACGCATGGCACTAAAGAGTAATATTATTTTATGTTTGTGGTGCTTCACATAACAGGCTTCTTCGGCTACTTCTGCCAATAGAATTACGTCTTCAGGCTGAAGATGTTGCAAGCTGGATAAAGCCGGACTTAATTGATCGCCCAAAACAACAATGAGCTTTGGCATAGCGTTTACCAAATTGGAATTGTAACGCCAATACGGCGCTTTCTGCCATTGCGATCAGAGCATAGCCGAGACAAACTAATTTGTGTTATGTTGTCACAAAACCAGTTAATACAGGACTTGTTCTCATGAGACTTTCATTACTCCCCAGTGTACTGATCATTGGTAGCATGTTGTATTGTACTGTTGCAGGCGCGCAAGATGCAGAGCACGACCATGGCAACCATGAGGAGGATATTACGGCCTTAGGTGCACATGTTCATGGTAAAGCCGTGTTAACACTGGTGCTTGAGGGCAATGAAATGCAGCTGGCTTTTCAATCTGCAGCGCAAAGTATTGTTGGCTTTGAACACAAGGCGCAAAGCAACGAAGAAAAGCAAGAGGTGGCTGCAGCCATTGCGGTCTTTAGTCAGGCAGAGTGGTTTAGCCTTAACGCTGATGCAAACTGCGAGCTGGCTCAGGCTGATGCGAGCACCGATTTGACCGAGCTTCATGCCAATACAGGACACGCCGATTTTTATGCCAACTACCAACTTTTGTGTCAGCGGCCAGCAAGGCTAAATGAATTACAATTATCCATATTTAGTTTAGTTCCGGCGCTGGAGGAAATTGATGTGCAATGGATTATTAACGGCAAGCAAGGGGCTTCAAAAGCGTCTCTTGGTAGCAGTACAATATATTTTCGCTAATACAGGGCGTTATACCAATACGTTTCATTTATGTTGGTTTAAACGAAAAAAAAGTGGCAGCTTGATATCATGATGATTATCTAAGCTGCCTTTTTTATTAGTAGGTGTACTCTTCAATCGTGTCTGCTTTGATGCTGTATGCTGACTGGCCCAAATCGTGTGTCATCACTTCCGTTGTTAGAGTGCCGCTAATCCAAAACGGTGAATAAATCATATCGGCTTTTAAATTCTTCGCGCCACTTACAAAAATAATTTGGTTTGGTGGCGGTGGCGGCACGTGAATGCAGGCACCAAAATAAGGTACCAAAAAGAAGCTGGTGACATTTTGCTCGCTATCAAACTCTAGCGGTACAATAAAACCCGGTACCCTAACCTTAGTGTTATTGTACTTTTCCACTACCTTGGCGGAGCTTAGGATTTGCTGCCATTGCTGTGCAGCTGGGTCATCGCCCTGATAGTTATCATCAAACGGCGACGGCTGACTATAGTCATGCTGCACTTCTGGCATTTGTTGTAATGCTTTTAAATCTTCTTCTGGCATTAAGTCTGTCCACTCAATGGTTGTTACTTCGGCAGCACTTACTGAGCCAGGCAAAACAGCAGATGATATGGATGCGACCATTGTCAAATATAACGCAACAGATAACGTCTTCAGCATTGGAGCTTACTCCCCTAAATTGGCATAATGGCTAAAACGCCAACATAATAACATGACACTGAGGGCGCCTGTGACCGACAAGCCGAAAATTCCTGCCATTGAGCTCAAACAGCTGCTGTTTTTTTACCAAGCGGGTGGCTGGCAATTATCTTTACCTGAACTGACATTACAAAGTGGCCAACATTTATTTGTTCGAGGTGCGTCGGGGAGTGGTAAAACAACCTTACTCAATTTGCTATGTGGTATTACTAAGCCGGTGAGTGGTGAGCTGAATGTCAACGGCCAACCGCTGCATACATTATCTAGCCGCGCCCGTGATAATCTGCGGGCAAAACATATTGGCGTGGTGTTCCAGCAACTTAACCTTATTCCGTATTTGTCGGTAATGGACAACGCATTATTGAGTAGCCATTTTGCTGGTATACAAAAATCTGAAGTACAACCGCGGGCTACCACATTACTTAACCGGCTGGGTTTATCGCCGGAGTTGTGGCACCAGGCAGCTACTACTTTAAGTGTTGGGCAGCAGCAACGTGTTGCTATTGCCAGAGCTTTATTACCCAAGCCAACCTTGTTAATAGCAGATGAGCCGACATCGGCACTGGATAGTGATAATCGAGACACCTTTATGCGGTTGATGTTGGCAGAAGCTGACAGTAATGGCTGTACCGTGATCTTTGTCAGTCATGATCAAAGTTTGATGCAATACTTCAATAGCTACCTGGATATGCAGCAGTTAGCTCAGGGGGTTAAGCCATGTTGATGAAATTAGCCCGATTAAGTTTATGGAACCGGCGTGGCACTGTGCTAATGACCTGGTTGTCGTTAACCATTAGCATTGCACTCCTATTGGGGATTGATCACTTACGTACCGAGGCAAAAAGCAGCTTTACCAGCACAGTATCCGGTACGGATTTAATTGTTGGCGCCCGCTCAGGCCAACTTAACCTATTGTTGTACTCTGTATTTCGCATTGGTAATGCTACAGCCAACATCAGCTGGCCTAGTTACCAGCGCATACTCAAACATCCGCAAATAGACTGGAGTATCCCAATTGCATTGGGCGATTCGCATCGTGGTTATAGGGTTATGGGCACTAGCGACGACTATTTTAACTATTACCGTTACGCCAATAGCCAGCCACTTAAGCTAACAGAAGGCAAAGTGTTTAGCGGGGTGTTTGAGACAGTATTAGGGGCTGAAGTGGCACAAAAGCTAGGCTATGGTATCGGCGAGCAGATAGCGTTGTCTCATGGTGTTGGCGAGGTTAGCTTTAGTCAGCATAAGGATAAGCCGTTTACTGTTGTGGGCATATTGGCGCGCACGGGCACGCCTGTGGATCAAACTGTACACGTGAAGCTTGAAGCTATCGAGGCAATACATTTAGATTGGCAGCAAGGCGCACCAATACCCGGACGCCAATTAACGGCAGAGCAAGCCTTAGCCGCAGATCTTACACCGAAATCGATAACGGCTTTTATGGTTGGGCTTAAATCGCGCATGGCTACCTTTACCGTGCAACGGCAAATTAATGAGTATAAGCAAGAGCCATTAACCGCTATTTTGCCGGGTGTCGCGCTGGCAGAACTTTGGCAAATGTTGGGTATGGTAGAAAACCTATTGTTGCTTATTAGCCTATTGGTATTGCTGGCGGCATTGGTTGGCATGATCACCACCTTGTTAGCGTCGATGAAAGAGCGCCAGCGCGAGATGGCCATTTTGCGCGCTACCGGGGCACACCCATGGTATCTGTTTGTGCTTATTCAGCTTGAGGTGCAAATTGTCACGCTGCTATCAATGCTGTCGGCTGCGGGCTTACTTTTTGTTAGCCTCTTTGTCCTGCAAGATAAACTTGCTGCCGAGTTCGGCCTGTTTATCAGCCTGCAAATTATTAAGTTAAACACTCTGTATTGGGCGGGCGGGGTGATGCTGTTATCTGCGGTGTTGGCCACCATTCCGGGCATTATTGCTTATCGCAAAGCGCTGGCGGATGGACTTACTATTAGGTTGTAATGAGTTGTCTGGGGCAAGTTAAACTTATGATACAGCCTGTATCGCTGTTTCGCAGGCTGATTTCACCTTGTAGCAAATGAGACACTAAATTAAAAACCAGCGTCAGCCCTAAACCTTTAGCACCTTGGCTGCGCCGTGTGGTAAAAAAAGGTTCAAATGCCAGAGCAAGTTCATCATTGCTCATTCCCCGGCCATTGTCGGCCACCTCCAACTGCCAATTATAGGTATTTTGGTTAGCCCGTATTTCAATCTTGCGTTCAGACTGTGTCGTAAACGCATGCTGGCAGGCATTTTCTATTAACCGGGTTAAGATAATAGCTAAGGGGCTGGAAAAGCTTTGTACTTGCAGTTCGTCCGGCACGTTCAGGATAATCTCAACGTGATGTTCTTGTAGCAGTGACTGAACACTGAGCAGTACCTGAGGAATAAACTGATGAAGTACTAGCCACTCTGCTTTTTGGTCATTGCGTGCCCCTGCGGTTTGTTTAAAGCTATTCACTAAATCAACAGCCCGCAGCAAATTAGCGTTTACCATGGCAATACTGTTAGTGATTATATGACCATGTTGCATAAATAACTGGCGTGTTAACTGCTTAGACTCAAACAGTTTCTCCAGTTCTGTTAATGTTGCCTGAGCATGGCTGGAAGCTGTAACCGCAACACCCAGTGGTGTATTAATTTCATGGGCAATACCGGCAACTAAACGACCTAAGCTTGCCATCTTTTCGACTTCAATAAGTCGGTGTTGCGTCTGTTGCAACTGCTCTATCGATTGTGTTAACTCCTGTGTTCGCTCGTAAATAATATGCTCGAGATCACTGTTAAGTTTTTCCAGTTCAAATTGATACTTCATCCGCTCAGAGGCACTTAATGCCCGACCATAGATATCGGCAAGGAAGCCAGCAAATACTATCTCATCAGTTTGCCATTGTTTTGCTTGCCGATGTTCAATGCAAATAATACCAACCATCACACCATGATGGCGGATAGGGGTGTCCAACATTGAGCAGATGCCTAGCGGTTGAAGATAGCCGGTTGAAAACTCACTGGTATGAGGATGAGTATGAGCATCATTTGCGACGATGTTTCGTTCTTCATCTAGCGCTGCCAGATAACGCGGGAAATCTCGCCGTGCCAAAGTCATATTGGGTGTTGCTTGGTGCAGCTTACCGTCGACTAAATACGTACAATCAATTTGTGATTTATCAGTAGATAGTAACCAAACGCTTGCTCTGTCGATGGCAAGACCCTGTGTAATACTATCTAAAATCACGCGGTTGCTGGCGGTCATCTCACCGTTGTCTACTGCGGGACTTCGGCTTATTTGCAATAAAATATCGTGTAAATGTTTCTGCATGTGGACAACTTGAACTCCAGCTTAAAAGCGGCGTTTAAAGGTAATTACCGACGTAACAATAGCAATGTATAGCATGTTAATTATCTGATCGCTAAATTTACTGTTTTTGCTGATGACATTGGTAGTACCTAAGTATCCGTTTATACTGCGTACTTTAGTTAAAGTGGAGGTTTAAACATGCAACTGTATCTAGTGTATATCGGTGGTACGGCCCCTGGTGCGAATATAGAATTACACGATATACGCTTTGTCGCTGCTGACAATATTGAAGCAACGTATCCGCTGCTGCGCGAGCAATGGTTTGGTACTAAAAAAGGCTTACATATCGACAGTTACATGCAAATACAGCACATCGACGGTTTTCAGGTTAGTTTGCACACGGCACCACAACAGGCAGAGCACAAACTGTTTTTTGTGAATTTCGGTGGCTATTACCCGGATAAAATTGCCGAGCAACATGACTTTATGCTGTGCGTGGCGTCTAATGTCGCACAGGCGAAAGCGAAGGCGAAGCGTCTGCTGTTAACTGACGCAGATAGCCCGCATAAAGATGACTTACTTGAACTGGACGACTGCTTTGCTTTAGAGCAGCTACAAGGGCAGTATATTCACTTGACGCCATCTGGCCAAAGCCAGCCAATGCGGCCAGACTGGTCTGGTTATAACGTAATTGGTTAATTCGTTTAGCTCATTTTAGCTTAGTCTTTAGCGCTGTAGCATAGCGCTATCGAAGGCCTGGCATGTTTGGTTTTGTTAAAAAGCTGCGCTTCCAGCATTGTGCGCAGTCTAAGATAATCCGGTTTTAGCGTTGCTGTCATTGTGCGTACATCTAAATAATGCGGTGCTCTTAGTCCGTTTAAATTAACTGGCTGGCCTATTTGCACAAAATGAATACCCACACGGCGCAGCGCTCTGGCAAGCGCCGGTTCTACCATTACATAGGCGTGAATACGCCCGGCGCGTAAACACAGGATCTGTGCAACTAAATACAGAGAAATCGCTACCAGTTTATTGCAGTTAACTTCTGCTGCTACCTGTTGCGATAGCAGAGCCCGGCTGCGGACATCTGCAGGAACAGCCAGGCGTGATATCTCGCAAATATGCTGGCGGCTAAAATTGTTCGGGGCTAGTACAGTATTGGTAAGGGCATTACTGCAGTAATGTTCCAACGGCAGTTGTTCATTGTTAAACTGGGACGTAACAATGCGCACCGTGCCAGCTAAGGCATCGCTGCTGAGTTTATTTATTGCCACATGCAGTGAACGGCTGTCAAAGTCATCTTGCTCTTCGCCATCCATGCGCTCAGGCTCAAATTGCAGCTCTTCACAATAAACTTGATGGCGTAGCCGGTAAATGCGTTGCTTTTGCTGTTCAGTCTCAGCCAGTGTGGCAGAAAAATAATGCGGGAACTGTTCGTGTATGGTATTCGCCGGTGGAACCTTGTAAGGTTCAAAGTTGTGATCTTCCAACATAGCTGTGCTGTTGGCTACAGATTGTAAGGTCATTTGTTGCCCCAAAGATGTATTGCTACTTTAATTTGCCGGTTATTTTTGTGTGTAAATAAAACCTTACAAAACCAATCCTTGGGTATAGGCTGTCAAAAATGCAGTAAGTTGCATTGCTAACAAAACCTACTATGCGGACTAAAACGATTCAGGTCAAACACTGTAAACTGCAAAAATCGAGGAAATAGCGGTGTTTTGGGCTAACATTCTGATTTTAATCTAAGAAAAAAATCAACTTTTTTTAACGATTGTTATTAATTGTTATTCAGCGGTAATTCATTAACACGACAGAGGAGTTGCAGCCTGGTGTAGTTCTATTTTTGTACACATTGTTCAAGTTGCTGAATATCAAGCTGAACCTGGCGAGCCAACGTTCTAAGCTGAATTAAACGCTCGTCTGCCAGCGATATTTGGCAGCGCAGTGCGGGCATAACGGTTGCCACTTCGTTTTCCAGTGCTTTACCGGCAGGTGTCAAAACAACCTGTTTCACTCTTTCATCATGCAAAGAGGCGATACGCTGCAACAAGCCTTTTTGTTCCAGCTTTTTAACCAGTGGTGTTAACGCGCCAGAATCAAATAGCGTTTTGTTGCCCAGCTCGCCAAGGCTAATACTGTCCTGTTGCCATAACGCTAACATAACAACGTACTGCGCATAGGTCAGATCAAACGGCTGCAACAAGGGGCGATACAAGCGCACGACGGCATTTGTCGCGCTGTACAAGGCAAAACATAACTGTTGATCTAGCGGTAAGGTTTTATTCATCAGCAAGCTATCCATTAAGTTACACGCAGTCTAGCAAACTTAACCGGCGTTCTTACAGCTGCAAACAACATATTTTAGAATTTAAAGTTATATGCAATAATCTTGCATGCAAGATAAATAGCGTTTAAGCTAGCTCCGTTGTTAGCCATTAACCCAAATTGAGGAATTAAACATGGATATTCTGTATAAAGCTGTTGTTACGTCAACCGGTGGCCGTGATGGTGCAGCTAAGTCAAGTGACGGCTTGTTAGACGTTAAATTAGCACCACCAAAAGAGCTTGGTGGTAACGGTGGGGCGACTAATCCTGAGCAACTGTTCGCCGCTGGTTATTCAGCCTGCTTTATTGGCGCGTTAAAATTTGTCGCTGGCGCAGACAAAATAAACCTGCCAAAAGACGTAAGCCTGCGTGCTGAAGTGGGTATTGGTAAAATAGAAGGCGGTTTTGGTTTAGATGTAGATTTGTTTGTTAGCTTACCTGGTATGGCGCAAGATGCTGCAGATGACCTGGTCGCAAAGGCCCATAAGGTGTGCCCGTATTCAAACGCCACTCGTGGCAACATCGACGTACGCTTACACGTTAGTGTATAAATAGCATATCTCTGTAACAAAGCCGGCAACATTGCCGGCTTTTTGCATTATGTGCTCCGAGCCGAGGAGGCAACAAAGCGTTTGAGTAGGGCAGGTAATATAGTTAAATCAGCTACCAATGCCATTAACATAGCGGCGGCGGTAAGCAAACCAAAATACACACTGGGTAAAAAACCGGAAAAGCCAAATACGGCAAAGCCTGTGGCAATAACCACGGAGGTAAACAGCATCGCTAGCCCTGTGTGGGCGAAAGCGTGTTGTAATGCTTTGTTGGGCGGTGCTTGCAAATAGCTATGTACAAAGTGAATGGTGTCATCAATGGCGATACCCATTGCAATGGCTGCGATGGTAATGGTCATAATGTCGAGCGGAACGCCTAGCCAGCCGATCAGGCCCAATATACCCAAAGTAGTGCAAATATTTGGCACCAGGGCTATTAGCGCAATTTTTAATGAACGGAAGATCAGCAGTAAAATAATGGCCATGGCAAGGTACACCAAACCCAGGGTCATAATTTGCGAGTCAAACAGGCGCGATAAAATATCCTGATACAACACAAACAGATTAGTTAGGCTGTAATCTTCAGCTGTCAGGCCAACCGATTGTAAATCCTGATGCAGTTGTTGCATCAGTAATTCGCGGTTAAGCCCCTCTGTGGTGTCCTTAATTCTGGTGGCAATGCGTACTTGCAATGGTTGTTCGGCCAGGTATGCGCCCACCAGTTGGTTGACAACCTTTTGCTCCAGCAGCAGGTAAATAGAATTTAATTCATACTCTGTCAGTGGCTTATCATCGTTCAACTGTGTGGCCAGGGTAGTAAAATTAACCAGCGAGGTCACGTTGCCGCTGGCGGCAAATTCTGCCACCACCGCATGGGCCAGATGCAGCTGATTAAACTGCTCTGCGCTTAGCAGTAAATCTGCTTTGGCTTTTGCCGGGTCAAGGGTAATAACAATATCCAGCGGCGTAGAGCCGCCAAATTCTTGATCAATAAACTTTAGTTCGCGGTATACCTGCGTATCTTTGGCAAAATAATTAATGAAGCTGTTTTCCACATTAAGTTGCGCCAGGCCAGGCAGTAGCATGGCAAACAATGCCACGCCGACAAAAACAGTGCCCAAGGGGGCGCGTGCTACCCGATGGCGAATAGCCTGCAGCACATGGTGAAATATGGCGTAGTCGGCTGTTTCGGGGGTGGCTTTTAGCAAGCTAAGCAGAGCAGGGAACAGCAGCAGGCTGACACTCATGGTCAGCAGCATGGCAATCAGCATCATAAAGCCAAAATCAACCACCGGTTGAATACCGCTGAAAAGCAACGAGCCAAAGCCGACCGAGGTGGTAACCGCGGCATAAAAGCAGGGCGCCAGCTTTTGCTGTAATGTCATTACTACGCGTTGCTGCTGGCTGGCTGCGCTGTTGTTGCGGGCAATGTCGCGATAAGCGCCAATAAGGTGAATCATTACCGCCAGCGTTAAAATAAGCTGCAGCGCAATAAAATTGGCCGAGATAACAGTGGCGCGAATATCCAGCACGGCAAACAAACCCAATGTCAGCCAGACGCTGGCAGCGCATGCCAAAAGCGGGAACACCACCCAGCGGATACTGCGGTATAACAGCAGTAACAGCACGGCGATAATACCGGTGATGGCGCTGCCAAATACGGTCAGATCGCTTGAGATAATATCGACCAGATGTTGCGCTACTACATAGGCCCCTCCGGTAAAGGTTTCAGCCTGCTGCGCTACCTGCTGGTTAATGTGGCTAATTTGCTGAAGCTCCTGCTGGCGCTGTTTAACCAACGCCTGACGTAACGGGTCGGCTTGTTGTTGCAGCTGCTCCAGTTTTTGCTCTTCTTCAGCGGTCAATGGCCGCTGCAGGCTGTTTTGCTGCACCGCCAGGATTTCCTGCTCCAGTGCGCCAAGCTCAGGGTCGGGTTTAAATACAATTTGTAGCGCCGTTGCGGTTTGCGCTTTATTGATCAGCAGGTCGGTAAAGATAGGGTGGTCAGACAGCATTTGTTGCATCTGCTGCGGTGAAAACTGCTGTTTTTGCCAGGTGAGCTCTGCAACATCGGCGTCTGACGTTAGCACCGAGGCATCGCTAAGCAGCGGCACTGTCAGAATGGACGTCACGCTTTGTACCCTGGATAACGCCAGATACTGTTCGCGCAGCCAGGTCAGATCAGTAAAAGTGGTGCTACTGAAAATTTCACCGTTGCGTGGCTTATATGCCACCAGAATAAACTCATCGGGCGAAAAGCGCTGATTGGCCTGCTGGGTTTTAATGTACAGCGCATTGTTTTTTACCAGCAAGGTATCAGCTGAAGCATCAATGCGAAACTGCGGTACAAACACTGCCGCAGCAGCAAGTAAAACGGCAAACAGCAGCAAAATGGCAATACGCAGCTGTAATATGCGCTGTGCCAGCCAGTTGCTTACCGGCGTGTTACTGCTGTGGCTGGCTGAAGTGGTCATCGCGCTTTACTCCCTGTAAAAACTGATTACGAAAATACAGATATGGATCTTCTGCCTGGCGGTAAAGCTCTTCATATACCCGGGCGCGGTCGCTAAAGCTGTCAACAGCATCTACCCCTTGCAAATAATAGGTATCCGGCGGGTTGGTTACCTGGCCAATCGGGTCGAGCAGGTATTCGCTGACAACCGAGGTTGAGCCGCGCACATTGTTCTGCCCCAGAAGAGGCAGCACCAGATAAGGCCCTGGCGCGACACCATAACCGGCTAAGGTATCGGCTATCGACTGCTTAGCTTCTGGTAAATCAAACCAGGCGGTTGCCGGGTCAAATAAGCCCAAAATACCAATGGTGGTGTTAATCAGAAAGCGGCCCAGGTTAGTACCGGCATCTTTTAACTCACCGGCCGCCAGGTTGTTCAGCATGCTCAGAGGCTCACGTATATTGCTAAACGCATTACCTATTTTGTCCCGCACCGGTGCCGGCGTTATGTATTCATAGCCTTTTGCTAGAGGAATAAGGGCATAGGTATAGGTGAAGTGGTTAAAGGCAAAGGTGCCACGGTTCCAGCCTTCCAGCGGGTCGTTGTATTGCTGCGCCTGCTCTTCGCCTGTCGCCGGGGCGCGCTCTGCCATATCAACTACGGTGGGCTCAATTTCAATCCGGCCCTGCGAGGTTTCAATAGTGGCGGTTTTACCACTGCTTAACTGTTCGCTGGCAGTAAGCTCTGTGTTGGCACTATCATCAGTGCTCTGGCTGCTGGTTATCGGCGCCGGGGTATCCTCAGGCGGTGTCTGCGGTTGGCTGGCACAGCCGCTTAACAGCAACAGCAGTATCAGGCTAAGCGTGGTATTAGATGTCATAGAGTGCTCCAACGCAGTTAGTTAACTGCATTTAGTGTTTATTCTGTTTATCTGAAGCTGCTTTTTTATCGCTGCTGTTAGCAGCGGCTTTATCTTTATCGTCAGATGTCACTGACGTGAAATCAATAATATCCTCCACCCGCATCTGGTAAGCCTTTATAAAAGCGTTGTAGAACAGCCCACCTATCGCTTTTAACACTGAGGTATCCGGTGAACTAATATCACCCTGTATCGGGATGCGCGTGGCTATAAGTTTTTCATCATCATTTTCAAACAGCTCGGCCAGTGCCGCAGACAGTGCCTCAATAAACAGCTGCAGGGGGTTATCGTCGCCTTTTATCACATCGTTAACCACATCTTCTTTCCAGGAGAACACTTCAAGCTGATAAATGCCAGCCTTAACATAGCCATTCACCTGGCCTTTATCACTGGCCAGTTCTGCTGCCAGCTCAAACTCACCGGCCTCAACATCAAAAGGGGCATAAATTTTTACAATGCTATCAGTTACTTTGGTAGGTAGCTTTTCCATTTGCATATTGATATCAAAACTGGGCTTTTTCACGTTAGGGTTAAACTTGCCGCGGATAAAAAACGGTGCGCTGCCGCCTACAGTTCCTTCAAGGTCGATGTCGGTTAGCAGCTCAGACTCGGCGTCGTTATGTAAATTTCGTACCTCGCCCTGTACGTCGCTTAAAATCAGCTCGCCCAGCACATCTTTGGCAATGGCGTTAAACTCAATACGGCCGTCATACAGCGACAGCTTATCGATAGAAAACAGCGTTAAGTCATTTGCCAGGCCAATCCAGGTACGTTCGTCCAACACGGCGTCTTCAGTAATATCGGTTTGATCTGTACGGTCCAGCGCCATAATCACCGGTTTATAAAATGCCATAGTGCTAACAATTTCACCCTTTAACAGCTTGGCCCACGACAGCTGTAAACTCAGGCGCTCGGTAGAAAACAGCGGCAGTTTGCCTTTGTCATTGTGCTGAAAAATTTCGATCTGCTTTATATCGTAACCACCGCGCCACAATGCTAAATCTATATCCTGCACATGGCCGCTAATGCCCTGCTGGCGCTGCAGCAGTGAATTGACATACCACACCATGGCTTCAGGTGCAGCGATGCGCGCTGCCAGTAAAAGCAGTAAAATAGCGATGGTTATTTTGACCGGTTTGTTTAATGTCATGCTGTTGTTATGCCCTGACTAATGCGGCGCTATTGGCTTGCAGCTTATTCAGACTACGCAGCAAAGATCATTCCAGTTGTGTGGTTAAGGTAAGTTTATGAAATTTCGTGGTTTTATCTGGGGTGGGGCAGGGCGCAGCGCTAAAGTATTGTAGCAGTGGGCTATTTTTACCCATCGGCTATGTAAAACTGACACAGCGCCCGGCAGGCAGAAAACAAAAGGCCAGCATTGCTGCTGGCCTTTTGTTATTTGGTGGAGCTGGCGGGAGTTGAACCCGCGTCCGAAAAACCTACATCGTCGGTACTACATGCTTAGCGCATTCATTTAGTTAACCCTATGAGCGCCGAATGGCAGGCTATCGTCGGGCGAGCCTGATTGGTCTTAACGTGTTGTCTCCAGGCGAAGACGCGACGCGATCCTATTAGGGGTGATCTTCCAGAGTCTCAGCTTATAGGCATGCGTGAGGGGAAGAGCTATCTACTGCCTATTAAGCAGCGATTGCGTAGTTTTCGTCGTTTGCGACTAGTTTTTTGCGGCTTTTTTACGAGGCCTACCGCACCTCGGCATGCACCTAAGAGTTCGTGAATCCCGTCGAATCCAGAATCAGCCCCGAATTCTGTGGTGTTACACTCACACTTACAGTGTTTGGCTATTGTACGCAGCTCGCTTTGATTAAACAAGTAAGCTTTGCATCGCCAGCCTTTTTTCTACAACACCTATTAGATGGGGTGTTGCAGGAAAAGTTTCAATTGCTGTTTAGCGCTTGGAATGTTTCATCATCCGCTCTTTTTCACGTGACCAATCTCTATCTTTAATATCGTCACGTTTATCAAAGGTTTTTTTACCTTTGGCCAGGTGGAATTCCAGTTTTACCCAACAGGCTTTCCAGTACATTGCTGTCGCTACTAGGGTATAGCCATCGCGTTCTTTTAAGCCGATAAGTTTATTTAGCTCACGCTTGTGCAACAGCAGTTTGCGGTTACGCTCTGGGTCGCATATTACGTGTGATGAGGCACTGTTTAGCGGTTGGATCTGCGCACCTAACAGGTAAGCCTCACCGTTATGCAAAATAACGTAAGAATCTGACAGATTAACCTTACCTTCGCGGATGCTTTTTAATTCCCAGCCCTGCAGGGCCATGCCTGCTTCATAGCGCTCTTCTAAAAAGTACTCGTGGCGTGCTTTTCTATTTTGCGCGATGGTACCGTTCTTATTTTTACTAGCTTGTTTTTTACTCATAATGTGTTGTATTCGCAGCTCTGTTTTCTATGTCAGCGATGGCTCAAGCCTTGTTGCAGCGCGTTATTCTGTTACAATCGGCGGCGAGTTTAAAGGGGAGAGAGTATGCCACAAATTGAGCGCAGTGCGCTGGTTTTTTACAGTGCAAAGCAGATGTTTGACTTAGTCAACGCTGTTCCTGACTATCCACAATTTCTACCTGGCTGTACTTCTGCCCGTATCGTTAGTCAATCTGATACAGACATGGTGGCATCATTGCAAGTTTCCAAGGCTGGTATTGGTCATACTTTTACTACCCGTAATACATTGTACCCTGATCATCGTATAGCCATGCAACTGGTAGACGGCCCTTTTAAACAATTACAGGGAGGTTGGGAGTTTCAACCTCTTAGTGACAATGCTTGTAAGGTGATCCTTAAACTGGAATTTGAGTTTTCCAGCAAACTTATTCAGTTTGCCTTTGGTAAGATATTTGGCGAACTTACCGCGTCTATGGTGAATGCTTTTACACAACGCGCGAAGCAAGTGTATGGAGAGTAGCATGTCTGATTTAATTACCGTTGAAGTGGCTTATGCCTTACCACAGCGGCAAAGCTTGCTAACTGTGGCAGTGAATCATTTGAGCACCGTGCAGCAAATTATTGAGCAAAGCGGTATTTTGCAACAGTTTCCTGATATTGACTTAAGCCAACAAAAAGTTGGTATTTGGAGCCGGCCAGTTAAATTGACTGATAAGGTAAAAGCGGGCGATCGCATTGAAATTTACCGCGCCCTGATTGCGGATCCAAAAGATTTACGCCGTCGTCGGGCAGAGAAGGCTAAAGAAGAAGGGCGGGCCGACAAAACAACCGGTGGTCGGCCACATGAAGTAAAAGCAGGCGTTGAATAGCAAAAAACCAGCATTAAGCTGGTTTTTTTCACTTAACCGCAGCGCTTAAATATCCAGCGGCGTATCAAAGTCGGCAGACTTAGCAAAATCGCCTTTAATGTTCTGTAATTTATTATCTTCAAATTCAATGACTAATTGCTTTTCGAAGTGCTTACCGTTACCACTTTTCAACGCATAAAAATAATGCCAGGTGTCGTTGTCAAAGGCGTTAGCGGCCACTGGCGTGCCTAGTACGTATTTAACCTGCTCTTTGGTCATGGCAATACGCAGTTTGTCGATATCTTTCTGCTCTAAAAAGTTACCTTGTGGAATATCAATGCGGTATACCCAGCTGCTGCAGCCACTTAGGCCCATTAACGCTGTTACCAGTACTAAAGTTGCTATTACTGCTTTCATTTGTCACATCTGCTTTATCTGAATGGGCTCATCATACCCTATGACGCGCCCGGTTAAAAACCTTCTTTCAGACCCCTGGTGTACATAAAAGTTCGCGTGCGTTTGCTAAAGCGCTGGCGCTGATATTTTCGCCTGCCAGTAGGCGGGCTATTTCACTGATGCGCTCTTCATCTGTTAGCTGGCGCATACGGGTTTCGGTAGCCTGACCGTCGGTATATTTTTCTACAAATAGTTGTTGATGTCCTAAGCTTGCTACCTGCGGCAAATGGGTAACACAAATAATCTGCGTTGACTCGCCCAGCTGGCGTAGTAAGCGGCCTACACCTGCTGCGACCGGGCCGCTAATGCCAACATCGACCTCATCAAATATCAGTGTGGGGGTGGTTATTTTATCCGCCAATATCACCTGAATTGCCAAGCTGATTCGGGATAACTCGCCGCCAGACGCGACCTTATGCAGCGCTTGTAATGGCTGACCGGGGTTGGTGGATACCTGAAATTCAATATTGTCCAGACCGTTGGCGCTGGCCTGTTCAATACTCTGCTGTTGCAGTTGAATAGTAAAACGGGCATTGGCCATACTAAGTTCATGCATACTGCTTGTTATTTTCTCACTTAACAGACCGGCGGCCGTCGCACGTTCATTGCTTAATTGCGTAGCAGCTGTGACGTACTGCTGCTGCGCTTTAGTGATATCGTCAGCGAGTTGCAGTAGCCGTTTATCATTGCCAGTTAATGTAGCCAATTGAGCTGATAACTGTTGGTGCAGAGCGGGTAGCGCTTCATTAGCAACCTGATGCTTACGGGAGAGGTTTAACCACAGGCTTAAACGTTCTTCTACTTGTGCCAAACGTTCGGGGTCTAATTCAACTTTATCGGCGTAGCGACGTAATTCCCGGCTGGCTTCTTCTGTCTGCACTAACGCTTCGTTAAGCATTTGGGTAATGCTATTTAGCGCGGGGTCTAAACTGCTTAGTTGCTCTAACTGGGCTGTTGCCGCAGACAGCGCCTGATAAATATTTTGCTGCTCGTCATCATACATTAACTGCAGGCATTGCTGGCTTTGGCTTAGCAAGGTATTGCCATGGCTTAAGCGGCTATGCTCACTTTCCAAAGCGGCGAATTCATCTTCCAATGCAGCAAAGTTGTCTAGTTCGGCAACCTGGTATTCTAATAGTTGGCGCTGTGCATCTCGCTGCTGTTGAGATTGTTCTAGCTCAACGTATTCTCGTTGCAGTTGTTGCCAGTTGCGCCAAGCGCTGCGGGTAGCGTCCCGGCTTGCGCTGTTGGCCGCGAAGGCGTCCAGCAACTGGCGCTGGTAGTCTTGTTTTAGCAGCTGTTGATGGGCATGTTGACCATGAATGCTCAGTAAATGTTGTCCCAACGCTTTTAGCTGTTGCGCCGGTACTTGCACACCGTTGATATAGCCTCTGGAACGTCCTTCGCTACTTACTACGCGCCGGACAATACACTCGTTGCCCATAGCTAAGTCTTGCTCTGTAAGCCACTGCTGCGCGGCGTGTAGTTTGCTGATATCAAAACTGGCGACAATGTCTGCTTTATCTGCTCCGGGTCTTACTACACCGGCATCTGCACGTTCACCAAGACACAACGATAATGCATCTATGGCAATAGATTTACCGGCACCGGTTTCGCCAGTAATGGTAGACATGCCATTGGCCCAGTCTATTTCTAAGGCACGAACGATGGCAAAATTACTGATATGCAGATGACACAGCATGCGTTGCTCCAGTGCTAAGTAGTAAGGTTGCTGTTAATAATAACAGTGGTTATTTATACAGTAACTTTATACAGTAAATTAAGCGCTGGCAAGTAGCCGGTTAATAAAGTTTGCTACCCCAACCCAACTTATTTCGTAGTACGTTGAAATAGCTATAACCCGGTGGGTGAACCAGCCGAAGAGGGGTGGGATGCTTACGAATATAAATATCATCGCCAGGCATAACCGCCAGTATAACGTGGCTGTCGCAGCTAATTTGTAAATGGGCGTCGTTAGTGCTGGCCACTTTTAGCCGGATGTTACTATTGCCAGATACCACTAGCGGACGGCTGCTTAGTGTATGGGGAAACATGGGTACCAGACAAACAGCGTCCAGGTCGGGGGTAAGGATAGGGCCGCCACCAGAAAGGGAGTAGGCTGTAGAGCCTGTTGGCGTGCTGACAATTAAGCCGTCAGAGCGCTGGCTAAACACAAACTCATCATCAATGTAGGCTTCAAATTCAATCATATGCGCTACTTTGTCGGCGTGCAGTACGGCTTCATTTACCGCGCTGTTACTGCTTTTTACTGTGCCGTGGCGATGAACCGATATTTCCAGTAAGTTGCGTTTTTCAGTGACAAAATTTCCAGCTAATACTTCGCTTAACGGTTGTTGAAAGTTCTCTGGGGCTAAATCGGTTAGAAACCCCAGGTTTCCACGATTAACGCCTAACACCGCTACATCAAACCGGGCTAATACTCTGGCAGCACCGAGCATGTTGCCATCACCACCTACAACAATCGCCAGGTCGCATTTTTTGCCTAATTCAACCAAATCCAGCACTTCAACGTCAGGGATATTGATAGATTGGGCCACACGTTCTTCTACATAGATTTTCAGTCCCTGCTGCTGTAGAAAAAGATAGAGTGCCATCAGGGTATTATTTGCCCCATGATGATGCGGTTTGCCGATCAAGCCAACTGTAGTAAAAGCATGCTGCATAGCGGTTTCCTTTCAGTGCGTTTTCGCAGTATAACGGCAGCGTGCGTTAGACACTAGCGATGCAAGACGCTTGAATTGTAAAGCGATGCCCCCATATCAAATGTCATTGAAGAAATGAGTGTGGCGCATGACGTTAACCCTAAGCAGACCAGAGCTTATTTTAAAGCTGATTGTTGAGCAGTATCTGTTGGATGGTCAGCCGGTGTCATCTAAGCTGCTTGCTGATAATACACAACTAGCAGTAAGTTCTGCCACCGTTCGAAATACCATGATGGCATTGGAGCAACAGGGGCTTATTCGTTCACCGCACACTTCAGCCGGGCGTATTCCTACCACCGCTGGCATTCGTCTGTTTATTGATAAAATGCTGCAGCTACAGCCACTGAGCAATTTTTGGAATATGGAGCTTCAGCGAAAGCTGGTACCACAGTTACCCGTATCACTGCTATGTCAGCAAGCTGGGCAATTACTGACAAACCTTACGGGTTTTGTTGCTATTGTCAGTGCACCAAAGGCCGATGGGCGTATAGTTCGGCAAATTGACTTAGTGCGTTTAGCCAGTGATCGCTTGTTGTTAGTGGTGATAGATGAAGATGGCGATATTTTGCATCGGGTGCTGCACTGCGAAACCGCAATTGATAACAGCACCCTGAGTAAGGTTTTATGTTTGCTTAATGCGGCCTTGGGCGGCGGTGGACAATGGCAGGATGGTATTGAGCGCCTGGGTACCATAGTGCGTGGTGAGTCAGCATTATGTCAGCAGTTATTGCAAAAGGTACTTGGGCAACTGAGCTTAGATGAGTTACAACAGCATCAACCGCTTATTTATGGCCAGCATCAATTATTGTTAACGCCAGAATACCAGCAGAATACCGCGCTACAACAGGTGATGGAGATGTTAGAACGCCCGGACGGTTTAATGCAGTTATTACAAACTGTTACGCTGGATGAACAACCCAAGTTATTGTTAGGTAAAGAGTCTGGTTTTATCGAGCTGGCAAACGTGAGTGTGATAGTGCAGCGCTATCAAGTACAACCTAAACGCTTTATTGCGTTGTTAGGCCCGAGGCGAATGAATTACGCCCGATTAATTCCATTAGTGGACGCTTGTGCCCGCCAGTTAAATTTAAACTTGAATCGGCGCCAAGCATCCCCATAATACATCTACTTAATTTGGGAGTAGTAACGCATGACTGAGCAACAACAGCCAAACGACAACACAACTGAGCAAGCTAATGAGCATGCTGATACCGTTGAATTATCCGGTGAGCAGGCCATTATCACTAAATTAGAAGCCGAATTGGCTGAGACGAAAGCGCAACTGGCAGATCAGCAGGACCTTATGCTGCGCATTAAAGCTGAATCTGAGAACGTGCGCCGCCGTGCCAGTATGGACGTGGAAAAAGCACATAAGTTTGCATTGGAAAAATTTGCCGGTGATTTATTACCGGTAGTTGATAACCTGGAGCGCGCGTTAGGTTTTATTGACCGGGAAGACGAGACATTAAAAGGCGTGGTGGAAGGGGTTGAACTTACACTTAAAAGCTTCCTTGATACTGTGGCCAAATTTGGCGTAAACCAGGTAGATCCGCAGGGGCAGCCGTTTAATCCGGAACTGCATCAGGCAATGAGTATTCAGCCATCTGCCGACGTTGCGCCAAATACTGTTACTTTTGTTATGCAAAAAGGCTATGAGCTAAATGGCCGCTTATTGCGCCCGGCTATGGTAGGCGTATCTAAAGCCCCTGAATAAGCCCGTTTATGCAAAAAACCGGCTTTACGCCGGTTTTTTGCTGAATTTACAGCAGCTCGCGGTAGACGTAGCTTGCTAACGGATGCTGTTGGCGCTGTAAGTCCTGCACAAAAAACTGCGCTATTTTACTGGCGCCTTGCAGTGTAAGGTGTGTGTTGTCTACTTTGCCTTGCGGAAACTTCTGATATAAGCCGGCGGGTACTTGAATAAAGTATGGCTGACTGTCATTTACGCCAAGCTGCTGCCACAGATCACAACTGGTTTTTTGTAAATCAAAAAAAGTTACTCCGGTTTTTTCCGCAACTTGCGCCGCCGCGCTGGCGTAATCGGCTAAATCGCGTTTCAGGCTGCCATCTTCGGCAAAGTTACGCCGACAAATTGAGCTGGCCAGCAATGGTGTGGCACCATGTTCGCGCACCTGAGTAATAAACTGTTGCAGAAATAGCTGATAATCGCCATCAAAGGCAGCATAGCGTGCCGGATCTGATTGTTTAGAATCATTATGGCCAAACTGAATTAGCACATAATCACCGGCAGCCAGCTCAGTAAGTACCAATTGCCAGCGGCCTTCATTGATAAAACGGCGAGTGCTTCGGCCATTGGCAGCGTGATTAACTACGGTTAACTGCGGCAATAAAAACTGCGGCAGCAACTGACCCCAGCCGCGCTCGGGGTAGGCTAGATTGGGTTTATCCGACATAGTCGAATCGCCTACCAGATGCAACTTCAGTGGCTTTAGCTCATTAGCTTGAGCTTGAGTTAAAACAAGGCACAAAAACAGTAAGACCAGGAATTTCATTGGTTTTCCTCATTTAATTTCAGCAGGGTTTTTAGTTGCAGCTCTGGATCCCAGCGCCCGGCAAAGGTCCACTTAGCAGTGATCTGCTCTGCGGTTACATCATCAGGCAAGTGAGTTTGCAGCCACGGATAAATAACCTGCTTATTATCTGTGTGGCTAAAGTAATAACGGTCGCCCCACAAGTTAGCCCGGTTGCGTTCTGGCTCTGCGGGGTAGTTATGACGGAATATGGGCTTATCAGCCATATTATGACTGTAGCGATTGTTTATTAGGTAAAACTGGGCGTCGTAGTGACGCCGACCCAGCATAAAGCCGGGAACTCCTTCAAAGCGCGAATCACGCACCACCATTTTTTGCTGCGGGTTTAACTCACCGTCATGCCACAAGGTGGCATAGGCTTTTTTATTCATAAATACGCTATTGCTAAAAAAAGCCCAACCGCGCGGGCATACCATGTCGGTATGACCTTCAAAGTAGCAGTTGTGATGGTAGTACATGCCGTCGGTTTTATTCCACAGGCTTAACGTATCGGCGCCGCCGGCAATAATGCGGCAGTCGGCGGTAATAATACGCGTAGCTTGCTCAAAGGCGCGCACGGCAAATTGGTGTTCGTTGTCACCGGTCAGTTCGCCATAACTGTTTACAATGCTGATATTAAGCAGCGCAATGTCGCTGGCGCGGATATTTACCACCGCTGCGCCCCAGTCGCTGGGGTGCTGTTTTAACCAGTTGGTGCGCAGCTCTGCCGCACGAATTTCGGTGTTATCCATTCCTGCGCCAATCAGTGCAACCTTATTGCGGGTGAGATAAATTTTTTCCGCATACACGCCGGGGCCAATTTGAATAATGGCCTGAGTATCGTTATCCGGCAGGCTGTTTATCGCCTGCTGAATACTGCGAAAGGGCGCATCGCCGCTTTGCGCTACCTGCAGGCGGATGATATCGGCGAAGCTGATGCTGCAGATAAACAGCAGTGACAGAGTGCAGAGTTGAAGAGCTTTTTGCATATTGTTGATTCCAAAAAA
This sequence comes from Rheinheimera baltica, assembly GCF_030731985.1. NCBI lineage: Bacteria > Pseudomonadati > Pseudomonadota > Gammaproteobacteria > Chromatiales > Chromatiaceae > Rheinheimera > Rheinheimera baltica. The sequence goes on along the minus strand of NZ_JAPJDY010000002.1, from coordinate 256,639 downwards.
AGCCGGTACCACAAGATTACAGGGGCAGCATAGCGAAAATCGACTTACCCTAAGCTAACCGTCAAAACTCCGGATGCTGACAAATTCGTTTGGAACGAATTTGAACAGCTCTGCTGGCCCGAAGGGTAACTTCATGGACGAAGTTTATAATCGCGCCCTCAGGATGGGTTCACGGCGTGTTAGCGTGGGCAAGCCGGTTCGTGCCGAAGCATCAAAACCGGCTAAACACAGGAAGAAACTTAGTTAGTGCCAAGCAGTTTAGCCATTTGCACACCGGCCATAATAAAGGGGCCGTTTGCTTTGGCGTCGTTACGAAACACCGGCTCGCTCATATAGTATTCATAGCTGCCGTCTCGGCCAAAGCCTAAACCGGCCACCTGACAGGTGTTTACTAAACTAACGCTGTTATCCGGATGGACCAGAATGAATTCATCTACCAGGCCCTGATAGGCTTTGATTGCAGTGTCTTTATAACGCGCATCCAGATAACCTTTGTTTACGGCCTTGGCAAAAAAGTAAGTAAACATGCTGCTGGCAGAGGATTCTAAATAATTACCCGTGGCATCCGGTTTGTCCAAAATCTGGTACCAGGTACCAGTTTGAGCGTCTTGAACCTTTACCAGCGCTGCGGCCAGCTCTGTCGTCATATCCAGTAGTGGTTGGCGCAAGTCAGCTTGATCTGCAGGGATGATATCCAACACATCCACCAGTGCCATGGCTAACCATCCTAAACCCCGGCCCCAAAACTGGCTGGCCAGGCCGGTATCTTTGTTGGCCCATTCCTGCTGGCGTGCTTCATCCCAGGCGTGAAAGTACAAGCCTGTGGCAGGATCGCGCAGTTTTGCCCGGCTAATAGTAAATTCTTTAACTACTTCATCAAAGGCATGGCCTTGTTCAAAAGCCTGGCTGTAGTTGGCTAGAAATGGCATACCCATGTAGACCCCATCCAGCCACAATTGGTGTGGATAAATTTTCTTATGCCAAAACGCCCCTTCCTTGGTACGCGGGTGGTTGTTAAGTTGCTTGCGCAGTAAATCCAGGGCTTGTTTGTATTGTGGCTTGGGGTTGCGCTGGTATTCACGCAGTAACATATTGCCGGTATTTAGGCTGTCAATATTGTAGTTACTTATTTTGTAGGTGCGGATATCGCCTTCTGGTGTAATGAAGGAGTCAATTACATCGGTGAGTACTTGCTGCCACTGGGCGTTTGGGCGCAGTTTTAGCAGGTCATCATAGGCCTGCAGTTGCAAACCAGTGGTGTATTCCCATTTGCTGGGGCGCTGGCGTTCATAGTCCCAGCCGCCATAGGCGTAATACGGTGTTTGCCGCTGCATTTCGCTGGCCGCTAATCGCTCGCTCCAATCCAGCGCAACGTCAGCGGTTAAGGTGGCTGTTTTCTGCTGTTCTGAATAGGCGGTTTTAAGCGAAAGCCTGGGCGGCATGGTTAACTTTTCTATTTCTTGCTCAAGGTAGGCAACAAATTCCGCTTCGGTTGTTATCCCACCGGGTTCGCCATCCCAAGCTGAAAGGAAATAATATTCCAGCTCATTGCTGTCAGGCGTTAGCACTGCGACATGGCTGTGTTCATCACCGGTAATTTGTTTGTTTGTTCCTTTTTTAAATAGCACGGCCATGCCCATTTTATCACTGCCGCCAGTTAGCGTTTGCTCGCCCCACGTGGCCAGATAGGTCCAACTGTGACCAGGTATATCCTGCTTACCTTGCAGAAGTGTAGTTTTAGGCAGTTTAACCAAACCAATTGCAATATTGTCTATCGGTTCGCTAGTGGTTAAACGTGTATGCACCAGGCGGCTGCCTGCTGTCATTGCCAAATTGGCGGTAAGTTGACGCGTTTTGCCGGCAATTTGCCAGTCTTTATACTGAATTTGTAGTGCCGAGTACAAAGCACCATCTTCAATCACTTTTGCCGTATGGCCACTGATATTGGATACCAGTTGTACTTTTTCGCCGTCCCAGTAACCAAAGCCGCCGGCACCCAGTGACTTACCTACTTTTAGCAAGTCCATACCCCAGTCAGCCATGTTGTGATATGAGCTGTAACCGTCAAGGCCAATGTTGTGGAGTACGGGTTTGCCGGTTTTGTTACCAAACACATCAAAGCCGTTACGCCAGTCCAGGTAAATACGGTAGCCGACTTTATCAGACTCAATACCCGGGCCTTCGTAGCGGATCCATTCGGAATGATCAGTATATTGCGGTGGCGGAGTTAGTTCGCTGACATTTTTAAATTCGCCCCCTATGTATTTTTCAGCTTGCCATTCACCGCCAATTTTATGTGAAATTTCAGCTTGGGTGCGTTTAGTTAATTGTTGGGCGTTAAAGCGTTCAGTGTTACTGCTAATGGTAAGTTGCTTTTGTTCGGCAGCGACAAAATCAAGTTGCAGCAATAGGCTGTCTTTGCTGCCATCACCGTTGTGGTCAATCAATTGCGATGCCACATTTTCGCCCGCTTGCTGATCCACCAGCGCTTGAGCCTGAGCTGCCGTTAACCCCAGATCATAAAATGGGATTATCAGCGTTTGCTGAAAGCGGGCAAAGGTTGACGGGTTACTAACAAAGAGCGTGGCAAGTGTTGCATCATCGCTGGTGCCAAAGTTGTTGGCTGAAGAGTTAGTAGCGAAAGCGCTATCAGTTGAAAGGTCAGTGGTAGCCGGTTGCGGCGAGCAAGCGCTGACGATAGCGACAATACTTAAACTTAATACCGTTTTGCCAAAAAGAATGCGGGCCATAAAATACCTGTTATTACAATTTATCTGTCCTTGCTAGATAAAACGCGCCGTCCTTGGCTTGGCGTTTTGCAGTAAACCGCCACCCGCTAAGTTCAGGCTAGCGAGTGAGGCTGTGACGCTTGATTAGAACTTGTATTGCGCACCAATGTAATATTGCCGGCCCGTTTCATGGTAGTAGGTTAAGCGATTACCGCTGGAATCCACCCACTGATCATCCACTTCGTCGGTAAGGTTAAGTGCTTCAAAACTGACTTTCCATTGCTCTGTTAACTGATAAGAGACTGACGCGTCAATGTTACGGGTAGCATTGGTGCCTTCCATATCGTTGTTGTTACGGCCAATGGCGTTTGTTAGATAACGTGAGCGGTCTGTTAGCGATACCCGGGCACTTAAGGCATCATCTTCATAGTACAAGGTGGCACTACGGGTATTTTCAGACAAACCTTGCAAATCGCGGGTGGCTAACAATTGGCCGTCAGCGTTTACGTAATCTAGCTGCGCTTTTACGTAAGTGTAGTTACCGATAAAGCCAAAACGATCCCAAAATTCAGGTAAGAAGGTAAACGGCATTTGATATTGCACTTCAAAGCCGTATAGGTCGCCACCAGGACCATTGAGCGGTGTGTTGGTTTGCCATTCGTCATTTTCTGTACAGCCAAACTCGGCACCATAACCGGGGCCTGCATTACAGGCATCAATTGCCGCCTGTATTGGTAAACCCGTTTCAGTAAAGGGTTTGGTTTCGCGTAAGCCCTGTACGTAACTGTCGATGTCTTTGCGGAATACCGCAACACCCAGTAGTGACTCATTGTCAAAGTACAGTTCTAAGCCTAAATCATAGGTTTTTGCTGTCGTAGGCTCGAGTGTTGGGTTGCCCCCACTAATACTGCGAGAGCCGCCAGATACTGACACAGAAACGTTTGGACGAATACTGCCCAAGCCGGCACGCGCCATTACTTCTGCATAACCAAAACGAATTAGCACATCATCCAATGGCTCGAAAACTATGTTTAGTGACGGTAAAAAATCGCTGTAATCATGCTCGGCGGTGACTAAAGTCTGGGTTCCTCCCAATGATGCCCAGGCTGTAGAAGACTGGTCGGTTGAAATATACCGACCGCCTACGTCACCGCGAATGGTGGTATCACCAAGTTCCGTCTCAAATGCCAGTTGCACATAAGCCCCCAGCGTCTTTTCATCCGCTGAGTAGTTATCTGCCCGGCGATTATCGGTACTCACCACAAAATCACCGCTATTGCTATAAATGCCATAAGCATCAGCAAATGCGTTTAAGTTAGGTATTAGCCAGGCGTTTGATGCACCCAGGCCGGAATTGTGCGTGGTGATAAGGTCGGTGGGCATCGGTAAGTTATTGGTTCCGACTAAACCACCTTCTTTCGCTAAGCGGGCTTCGCGGGTTTCAAATTGAAATTTCTTGTAATGCAAACCACTGTGTAATGTTAGGTTATCATTCAGTACGTATTCTAAGTTTACCGCGGCGTTGTCAAAGGTGTTTTCTGCGCCCAAAGGACGTAATCTTACACTGTTAATTGTCCAATCATCGGCCACATAGGCGCTGGCGCCATAGATAATTTCGGGTGACTGACGCTTAGCGCCACGATAATCGTAGCTAAAATCAACACCGGTTTTTTCCATTACAATAGTGGTTTGAATTGGGTTGTCGAACTCTGATTTAGCGCGGCCAATCATACCGTCTATTTTGATATTGTCGGTTAGCTGATGTTGGGCGCTCAGTGAAATTTGTAAAAACTCAGTAGATAACTCATCGTAGCGATTTTCATTGCGCAGCGTAGCATTTTCAAAGGCGGCATAGGTAACCGTATTGCTGTCGTCAATTTCGTAGTCCAGCACATTCATTCGCGCCGCAATGGCGTTATTGTTTAAAATGCCCTGTGAAAAAATCTCATTACGGCTGGAGTCGTCTTTTGAATATAACAGGTCAAAGTTAAACCGTGTTTCCTGAGTAGGGCGGAATTCAAATGCTGCAGCGGCACCGGTGCGTTTTACATTGTGGGTGTAAGAGTCGTAACGCGGTAAGCGAGGGCGGAAACCATCATTGATCGCCGTCAGCTCTGGTGCACTTGTATCACCAAGGTAGCTACCAAAATCATTGGAGTTGTCCCAGCGCACTGTGCTGGCACCGTTATCGACTATGTTACGCTCCGACATAGCCAGTGAAAACAGCGCACCAAACTTACCGTCGGCAAAAATATTACTCACTAAAAACGACGCCTTGGGATCAATTTCTTCTGATAAATCGTTGTAGCCAGCCTGTACGTTTGCGGCAAAGGTTAAACCATCGTAATCGAATGGGCGGGCTGTACGCAGGTCTACCGTAGCACCTAAAGAGCCTTCTTCAATATTGGCTGAGGCTGTTTTACGTACCGTAAGCTCACTGAATAAATCAGATGAAAAAGTATTAAAATCAAAGCCACGCCCGCGGTTTGCACCACCGATAGCATCAGTGCCGCCGCTGGTAGATTGTGCCTCCATACCGTTGATACGAACCCGGGTAAAATCGGGGCCTAGGCCGCGAACGGATATTTGCCTACCTTCACCGGCCACGCGGCTAATGGCAACACCTGGGATACGTTGCAAAGATTCGGCGAGGTTAAGATCTGGAAAGTCAGCAATGTCTTCAGCTTTAATGGTGTCGGTAGAGCCGGTTTCAAAGCGTTTCTGGTTTAGTGCACTGGCTAAACTGCCGCGAAATCCGCCGCTAACGGTGATCACTTCAATTTCTTCTTCCTGCACCTGCGCGGGTGGCTGTTGCTGAGTGTCTTGTGCTTGCAGTGTAGGGGCAGCACCAAGCAGTGTTGCTAAACCTGCCAGTGTAAGTGAGCGCGCCAGCTGGCTGGGGCGGAATTGCGAATGTCGAGTAGCCATGTTTGTTCACCTCGTCCTGATTTTGACCTGTTGTCTTTGCCTGGGTCATGCCCGGCTTTATAAATTCTTGGAGCAAAAGGGGCTTGCTCCCTGTTGATTTGCCTGTTTTGTATTCAGCTTAAGCGCTTTGTCTACCGGTGGCAAAAAAAACTTGCAATTTTATGCCACCGATGGCAAAAAGCTAACACTATCAGCTAAAATCTGTCAATTATTGATGGAAATTAAATCAGTTTTATTTTTGCACCTTACGGGGTTCATTGATTTAACTTGTTGAAATGTATTATTTAATGTCTGTTTTTTGATTTGGTTGTTTGTTCCATATGTGAACAAAATTTTAGGTTGAGAAGCGGCTAAAAAAGAATAGGAGAGCCTAATGACATCGTTATTTTCACTGGCAGGACAGACCGCATTAGTCACCGGAGCCAGCAGAGGGTTAGGGCAAGCCATCGCAGTGGCGCTAGCGGCGGCCGGTGCTAACGTGATCTGTACCAGCTCAACGCAAGAAGGCAGTCGCGACACCGTAGCAAAAATTACGGCGGCAGGAGGCAATGCAAGTGGTTTGGCCGCTGATTTAAGTAATGAAGCGGCCGTTGAACAGTTAGCGCAACAAGCATTGGCATTGGGACCTATTGGCATTCTGGTTAATTGTGGCGGCACCATATTTCGCGCCCCGGCACACGAATTTCCCATGCAGGAATGGCACAAGGTGATGGCCGTGAATGTCGATGCGGCCTTTTTGCTAAGCCAGCGCTTAGGTACCGAGATGATTAAACGCCAGCAGGGCAAAATTATAAATATAGCGTCTATGCTGTCGTACAGTGGTGGTATTACGGTACCGGCTTATACCGCCAGTAAGCACGCAATCGCAGGTGTGACAAAGGCGCTGGCCAATGAATGGGCCCAGCACAACATCCAGGTGAATGCGATAGCGCCGGGCTACTTTAAAACGGATAACACTGCGGCATTGCAAGCCGATACTGCGCGCAATGCGGCTATTACCGCCCGTATTCCCGCGGCACGTTGGGGCGAGCCTGAAGATTTAGCTGGCGCTGCGGTATTCTTGGCGTCAGGCGCGAGTAATTACGTTAATGGTCATATATTGGCCGTTGATGGTGGTTGGCTAGCGCGTTAATTCGAATTCATTTTATTTTATTGAGGTTAGCATGACTGTACTTTTTGAAAGCCGTTACCCAACGCATCCGGACGACGTAAAGCATTACGATACTGACGAGCTGCGCCAGCATTTTCTGGTAGATAACCTGATGCAACGCGATAAGTTAGTACTGTGTTACACACACTATGAGCGTGTAATCGTAGGTAGTGCTGTACCTGTGCAGACGGCAGTGGCATTAACTGCACCAGAGGCGCTTAAAGCGCAGTTTTTTCTGCAGCGCCGTGAACTGGGTATTATCAATGTTGGTGGTACTGGTAAGGTCAGTGTTGATGGCACCGAATACGTGCTTAAAAACACTGAGGCATTGTACGTAGGTATGGGCGCGCGTGATGTGAGTTTTTCCAGTGACGATGCCAGCAAACCGGCTAAGTTTTATTTAAATTCGGCGCCGGCTCACCATGCGTACCCAACCAAACATTTGACGATGGATAAGTGCACGGTGTTACAAATGGGCGCATTGGAAACGTCAAATGAGCGGGCGATCCATCAGTTAATGATTAACGACGTGGTTGAAACTTGTCAGCTGCAAATGGGGTTAACCGTGTTAAAGCCGGGCAGTGTATGGAATACCATGCCTGCGCATCAGCATGACCGGCGCATGGAGGCGTATTTTTACTTTAATCTGGCTGATGATCAGCGTGTTTGTCATTTTATGGGACAACCCCAAGAAACCCGGCATATTTGGGTGGCTAACGAGCAAGCAGTCGTGTCACCGGCCTGGTCTATTCACAGTGGCTGCGGTACCAGCAATTATGCGTTTATCTGGGGCATGGCTGGTGAGAATTTAGACTACCACGACATGGATAAATTTCCTGCCAGTGCGATGAAGTAAGCACTGGTATTTTCGACGTTTCAATTTGAGCCTGTACTATGCGGGCGCACACCCGGTAAGGCGCGCGAGCAGACGCGCCGACCGAAGCAACAGGGTAGGACGAGTTATGAAATATATTACCTGGCGGGCATCGAGCTTGCTGCTGATGGCCGCTGCGCTGCTATTAGGTTGTAAGCCGCATCAGGATGTCACTACGTTGCGTCTGGCGCATACATTAGATCAGGAACACGTTGTACACAAAGCGATGGTCTTAATGGGCGAACGGCTGGAACAGTATTCGGGCGGCACCATGGCGGTTGAAATATACAGCGGAGGTCAGTTAGGTAACGAGCGTGAATTGATAGAGCTGCTGCAAATTGGCAGCCTGGCGATGACCAAGGTGTCAGCCAGCTCTGTTGAAAGCTTTGTGCCGCAGATGCGCGTGTTTAGCGTGCCCTATATTTTTAATGATAACCCGCACTTGTGGCGCGTGTTAAATGGCGATGTAGGCACCAATTTACTACTGGCGTTGCAACAAGCCCGTTTGCGCGGTTTGGGTTACTACGATGCTGGCAGCCGTAGTTTTTATTCTACCAACACTGAAATTAATAGCCCGGCAGATTTAGTTGGCAAGAAATTTCGCGTATTAGCCAGCCAAACCGCAGTGCGTATGGTTGAAGCGCTTGGTGGGGCGGCAACCCCGGTTGACTGGGGCGAGCTTTACACCGCGTTGCAACAGGGGGTTGTCGACGGTGCTGAGAACAATCCACCCAGTCTGTATTTATCCCGACATTACGAATTAACCAAATATTACACTTTAGACGAACATACATCGGTACCCGATGTGCTAATTGTGAGCTTGCCAGTATGGCAAGGGTTATCTGCAGAGCGGCAGCAATGGTTGCAACAGGCGGTAGACGACTCTATTGCATATCAGCGTGAAGCCTGGCAACAGTCCTCTGACGATGCGTTAGCGGCAGTTAAAGCGGCCGGCGTTAAGGTGATTACACCGGATAAACAGCCGTTTCGGGATGCCGTAGCGCCGTTCCATCAAAGCTTACAGCAAACCGACATCGGCCCCTTACTGCAACAAATTGCTATTGTTGGTAATACGCAGGAGGCAAGCGATGAATAAGCTACTTTATCCTATTGATGCCGTGCTGATGCGCTTTCTCGCGATACTGATGGCGGCCATCGTGCTGGTCGTTTGCTGGCAAGTGGTATCTCGCTTTGTACTTAATGCGCCCAGCTCCATTACCGAGGAGTTATCGCGTGCCTTGCTAATATGGATTGGTATGGTAGGTACCGCATTTGCGTATCGCACCGGCATGCATCTGGGTTTAGATATTGTTACCAATAAATTTAGCCTGCAAATACAGCGCAAGTTGGCCGTAGTGCTTACCTGCGCGGTGGTGTTGTTTGCCCTGGTGGTGATGGTGTTAGGTGGAGGTAATTTAGTGGCGCTAACCTACGAATTGAACCAGATGTCAGCGGCACTGGATATTAAAATGGCCTATATCTACATCGCAGTACCGTTATCAGGCGTGTTAATTGCGTTTTACGGTGTATGCCAGTTGTATGCCTTAGTGACAGGAAAAGCGCTGCCGCCGGTTAAGGAGATGCACTAATGGAAATGGCAATTATCGTATTACTGGTGGTGTTTTTTGGCTTATTGCTACTAAACGTTCCTATTTCGTTTTGTATTGGTATGGCAACGCTTGCGACCATGTTGCTAAGTGTAGATATACTGCCCGCAGTAACGACAATGGCGCAGCGTATGGCTGGCGGTATTAACAGCTTTGCCCTATTAGCCATCCCATTTTTTGTGTTGTCCGGGCAAATTATGGGGCGCGGCGGCATTGCTAAGCGGCTAATTGAATGTGCAATGGCGTTAATTGGTATGTTACCTGGCGGTTTGGCCTTGGTTAATGTTGTGTCGTGTATGTTTTTTGGTGCCATTTCTGGCTCAGCCGTTGCTGCAACATCTGCCATTGGCAGCTTTATGCTGCCAGAGATGAAAAAACAAGGTTATGACGTTAACTACAGCGCAGCTGTTACTGCTGCGGCAGCCACAACGGGTATGCTTATTCCGCCTAGCAATATTTTGATTGTGTATGCTATTGCCAGTGGTGGTGTCTCGATAGCCGCATTATTTATTGCTGGTTATCTGCCGGGTATTTTATTAGGTGTGGCCCTGATGATTGTATGCGCGGGTTATGCCAAGTTAAAAGGTTACCCGGTAGGTGCACGGCTGCCACTCAAACTGGTCTTACAAAAAGTGGCGGCGGCGATACCTAGTTTGTTTATGATTGTGTTGGTGATTGGCGGCATTGTCAGTGGGGTTTTTACCGCTACAGAGGCGGGCGCCATTGCTGTGGTGTATTCACTCATGCTGGCTGTCGGTATATACCGGGAAGTTAAAACGACTGAATTACCCGGTATCCTCATTAAAGCCGCTGAAACAACGGCCATTGTACTTGCCCTTATTGCGACATCGTCAGCAATGTCGTGGATCCTATCATATGAGCAGATCCCGCAGGCGATGAGTGCGGCAATGTTGGCGCTTAGTGATAACCCGCTATTAATTTTACTGATGATAAATTTGATATTGCTGTTAGTTGGCGCTTTTATGGATATGACACCTGCGGTACTAATTTTTACCCCGATCTTTTTGCCTGTTGCGGTTGAACTAGGCATGAGCCCGCTGCATTTTGGCATTATGCTGGTGCTAAACTTGTCTATTGGCTTAGTGTCCCCCCCAGTAGGGAGTGTGCTGTTTGTCAGCTGTGCCATTGCCAAAACCAAACTTGAAGCGATTATACGGCCACTCATGCCGTTGTACCTGGCCATGTTTGTGGTGCTGATGTTAGTTACTTATGTGCCGGCCATCAGTGAATGGTTACCGGCTCAGTTTGGTTTTTAACTGCCGCCTGGCGCAGGAGTTAACTTATGGTCAGCTATGTTATTCCAAATTTAGCCAATGCCTGTCGTATTTTGTCGCTGGTGACAGAATCTGAGCAGGGCCTGAGTTTGACTGAGTTAGAGCAGCGTTTAGCCGTGCCGCGCACAACGGCGTTTCGCATTTTGCAGACGTTGTGCCAGGAGCAAGTGTTGGAAAAACACGGTAAACGTTATCTGGTGGGTGCGCAGTTATTTAAAATGGGGTTAAGTTTGCTCAGTTCGCAGCGTCTGCAGCAGCAAGCGTTACCCATGTTGCAACAACTGGCGTTGAAAACCGGGCTTAGCTGTCACTTGGCCATGCCCCATGCGCAAGGCGCATTGTTAGTAGAGGTATGTGATAGCCTGAACCCAATGCGCTTGGCAGCGCGGCCCGGTACCGTTGCCCATTTTAATTGCTCTGCTGCAGGAAAAGTGTTTTTAGCCTTCCATCATTTTGATCAGTTGGCTGCGATGGCCGCCGATGGTTTATTTAAACAACGCACAAAAAATAGTCTGACCCAGCTACCTGAGTTAACAACAGAGTTGCAGCGGGTACTCGCGCGCGGTTATGCTAGCGACGAATTAGAATACCATGACGATGTGCGATGTCTGGCCGTGCCGATACGTAATAGCCAGGGTAATGTGGTTGCTGCCGTCGGCGTTACCGGGCCGTCAATGTTGTTTTGTCAGCATCAGCACTCAGTCCTTATTGCTAGCGTAAAACAAACCGCGATTGATATTGCACTAAGCACCTACCGGCCTCAGCTGGTGGCAAACAGCGCGCGTGGTTAATAAGATGAGACTTATGCAAAAACAAGCCACTATAAATGATGTTGCCCGTATTGCCGGCGTGTCTAAACGCACCGTGTCGCGTGTTATCAATAATTCACTCAGTGTGGGCGAAGCTACCCGCATACGGGTAGAAAAAGTCATAAGCGAATTAAAGTATTCGCCTAATACGCAGGCGCGGGGCTTAGCCTCTAGCCGCTCTTACTTGTTGGGGCTCATTTACGACAACCCTGATGCACTTTATCTTGATGACGTACAGCGTGGCGTTTTAGAGGTCTGCTCTAACCTGGGATATGAACTGGTGGTGCATCCCTGCCGCTACCGCAGCGAAACACTGGTACAAGACTGTTTGCGTTTTATGCAGCGTTCTAAATTGGATGGCGTTATTGTTTTACCGCCAGTGTCAGAGTCGGAATTGTTGGCTCAGGCATTAAAAGAGTCTGGTAACCCTTATGTCCGTTTAAGCTCGGTGGCATTAGATGAGCCTAAACATATAGTCGTGTCTGATGACAGAGCCGCCGCCGCTGAAATGGCGCGCTATTTTGCTCAACTTGGCCATCAAAAAATTGCATTTATCAGCGGTCCACATCGTTATAAGTCGTCCACAGAGCGGATGGAAGGCTTTCAGCTGGGCTTGTCAGCTTATGGAATAAAATTACGCCCAGACTGGATCATTGAAGGTAATAACACTTACGAGACCGGTATTGAATGTGCGCGTCAGTTGTTGCAGCGCGATGAAAAACCCACTGCCATTTTTGCTAACAATGACCAAATGGCTGCAGGTGTATTAAAAGTGGCGCACAGCCTGGGAATTAATGTGCCTGTGCAATTATCAGTAGCCGGTTTTGATGACAATATGTTGGCATCCAGAGTAATACCCGCTCTAACCACCATAAAACGCCCCGTGCGGCAAATGGCATTGCTTGCTACCAGTAAAATGATTATGTCGATTGAGAACAACGACAAAGCCGCATCTAACGTGGCGGCTAAAGTTGCACCGACGTTAGTTGTGCGTGAATCTACCGCGCGTGTTAATGATTCAACAGAGTAAGTTTATTAAACCTGCATTACTTGGATAACTATTTTTGCCACCGCTAGCAAAAAATTTATTCAATGGCTTGCCACCGGTGGCAAATTGGTTATTATAGTAGCAGGTGAAACAGTAATTGCGCCAAAGGCCGCGTAAGTAGATCACAACGGACAAGAGGTTTTGCATGACAGACAGACGTAAACGCCAACATTTAAAAACCCTAGGGCTGGCCGGTATTGGCCTTTCTTTATGGTCATTAAACGGCTGCTCGTCTGTTGTACGTTCAACTATTGAGATCAGTAACCGCGCCGATGAAGCGTTGTGGCAGCAAGCCGATGCTATTATTGCCAGTATCGCGCCAACGGCATTTGCTAAACGTGATGTTGTTATTACCGATTTCGGCGCCGTTGCCTCACCACAGGTAGACAGCAGTGCTGCAATCAGCGCAGCGATAGCCGCATGTGCAAAAGCGGGGGGCGGTAGAGTCGTGGTGCCTGCTGGCCGTTTTAATACCGGCCCTGTGCATTTAAAGTCCAATGTAAACCTACATCTGAAAAAAGATGCGGTGTTATCGTTTTATCCCGAGCCAGAGCGCTATTTACCCGCCGTGTTTACACGCTGGGAGGGCATTGAGTTAATGGGCTACTCACCACTGATTTATGCCTTTGAACAAGAAAATATTGCTATAACCGGTGAGGGTATTTTGGAGGGAAATGGCTCGGTAACGCATTGGTGGCCGTGGAAAGGCAAGTGGAAACATACCCCCTGGCAATTAGATGCGACGACAGATCAGAGTAATACCCGCGATCCCTTGTTTGCTATGGCTGAGGCTGGCGCTGAGGTTAGCGATCGTGTGTTTGCTGAAAACTATTTACGTCCGCCATTCATTCAGCCTTATCGCTGTAAGCGGGTATTAATTGAAGGTATTACCATTCGCAATTCACCGTTTTGGCTGATAAACCCGGTGTTGTCAGAAGATGTGATAGTACGCGGTGTAAACTGTGTTAGCCACGGTCCAAATTCAGACGGTTGTAACCCGGAGTCGAGCAACCGGGTATTAATTGAAAACTGCTTATTTGACACCGGTGATGATTGTATTGCGCTTAAATCCGGCCGTAATAATGACGGTCGTCGCCTGGCAACACCGGTGCAAAACGTGGTGATCCAGGATTGTATGATGCGCGCCGGCCACGGTGGTGTAGTGCTGGGCAGTGAGATATCAGGTGGTGCGCGCAATATTTTTGCCCGTCGTTGTCGTATGAGCAGCCCGGATTTAGAGCGCGGTATTCGCATTAAAACCAATTCGGTGCGTGGCGGTTTAATTGAAAACATATTTATCCGCGATATTGATATCGGCGAAGTAAAAGACGCTATCGTGATTAACTTTTTCTACGAAGAGGGTGATGCCGATAGCCATTTGCCGCAGGTGAAGAATTTGCATATCAGCAACTTACGCGTGCAAAAAGCACAGCGGGCGTTTGAATTGCGTGGTTTTGAGCGAGCACCAATAAGTGGTGTCAGCTTGCACCATGTGCAGTTTAACCAGACCGCCAGTTTGGGCGTACTGGAGAATGTCGCGCAGATTGATGCGGTAGATTTAACCTTAAATGGCGAAGCTTTAACATTATGACGGGTATGAGTGTGGTTGCAGCCGCGGGGGCGAAAACCGGTTTGCCCACACCAACACGCCGTGAATACGTCCCTGTAGGCTCGATTACAAACTTCATCCGTGAAGTTTCCCCGTTGGGCCAGCGGAGCTGTTCAAATTCGCTCCTGGCGAATTTGTCCGGCCCCAGAGCTTCAACGGTTGGTTTAGGGCAAGCCGGTTTCCACCTGCTACAGTCCCGAACAACGTGTTTTTTTAATCACAGTTTGCCACCGCTAGACAAGGTGCAGGAAGGCTGAATATGAGCACAGAACAAAAAACCGGTTGCAGTATCACACTGGACACACCGGCAGATATCGGCGAGCAGCTGCAAGTGTTGCAGGTACATCCACGTGACAACGTGGTAGTGGCTTTGCAACCGCTGGAACAAGGGGTTGCTTTGCCTGTGCCTTTTGCAGCGTTAAATGCCCAACAAGCCGTACCCGCGGGGCATAAAGTGGCACTGATCGATATCGCTAAAGGTGAGCCGGTGATTAAATATGGCTTCGCCATTGGTGCCGCGACGAAAGATATTCGAGCTGGCGAGCATATCCATTCGCACAATTTAGCTACCTTGCTCAGTGGGCAGGTGAATTATCGTTTTGATGGGTGTCAGGCGCAGCCGTTGGCGTTTCCGCCTGGTTTACCAAGGGAATTTATGGGCTACCGCCGGGCTAATGGCAAAGTAGGAACCCGCAATGAACTGTGGATTATTAATACCGTTGGCTGCGTTAACCGCGCCGCAATGCGGGTGGCCGAGCAGGCGCGCAAGCTGTATGGCGACGAGATTGACGGTATCCATGCCTTTACCCATCCGTTTGGCTGCTCACAGTTGGGAGACGATTTAGACCATACCCGGCGTTTGCTGGCCGGGCTTATTCAACACCCCAATGCCGGTGCGGTGTTGGTTATGGGCCTTGGCTGCGAAAATAACCAATTAAGTAAGTTACTTGCTGCCAGCCCGGGTGTCGATTTAAGCCGCATCCGCTCTTTTAACGCCCAGCAGGTGGAAGATGAAATAGAGCAGGGCTTAGCGGCAGTTGAAGAGCTGATAGCGCAGATGCGCAGCGATAAACGCACACCTTGCCCGATATCGGACTTAGTGGTGGGTATGAAATGCGGTGGCTCAGATGGGTTAAGTGGTTTAACCGCAAACCCATTAGTGGGCAGAATGGCTGATTTGGTCGCTGCAGGCAGTGGTAAAGTCATATTAACCGAAACACCGGAAATGTTTGGCGCCGAACAGGTGTTTATGGCACGGGCGCAAAACGAGCAGGTGTTTGGCGATATCGTGAGCCTGGTAAATGACTTTAAACAGTACTTTATCGACAACAAGCAGCCGGTATATGAAAACCCCAGCCCGGGCAACAAAGACGGTGGCTTAACCACGTTGGAGGAGAAATCTCTTGGCGCTATTCAAAAAGGCGGCTCGGCAGTGGTTAATCAGGTTATCCGGTATGGTGATACGGCAAGCCAAAGTGGCTTAACTCTGCTGGAAGGGCCAGGTAATGATGCGGTGTCGTCAACGGCATTAACCGCGGCGGGTGCAACGCTATTGTTGTTTACCACGGGTCGAGGCACCCCGCTGGGCTTTCCGGCGCCAACGGTAAAAATTTCATCTAACTCATCTCTCGCCGCGCGTAAACCGCAGTGGATAGATTTTGACGCGGGTGGTTTGTTAAAGAAAGACCAGAATGCTGAACAGTTTAGTTATGACTTTTTCCGCTATTTGATTGATGTTGCCTCAGGCAAGCTGACACGTAATGAGGTGTCGGATAATCGCGAAATAGCGATCTGGAAAAACGGCGTCACGCTGTAACACTAAATTGATTAATTGAACGTAAATACTTTATAGAACAGGACTTGAATATGGCACAGAGTCGTCGTTTTGAACTGCACCCAGACCGTTTGTTTCCGTCAGATCCGGTGGTGCGCGATATTGCCCGGCGCTTATATTTGCAAGTTAAAGATTTGCCGATTGTTAGCCCACATGGCCATACCGATCCAAGCTGGTTTGCTGAAGATGCCAACTGGGATAATGCTACCGCTTTATTATTGCTGCCAGACCACTATGTGTTTCGCATGTTGTACAGCCAGGGTATTAAACTGGAAGAGCTGGGTATAAGACGCAAAGATGGCGTAGTGGTTGAAAGCGACTACCGCAAAATTTTCCACATTTTTGCCAAGCACTATTATTTATTTCGTGGAACGCCGTCACGTATTTGGTTAGACACCGTCTTTCATGACGTATTTGGTTTAACTGAAACCTTATGTGAAGAGACAGCAGATCTCTATTACGACAGCATTAACGCGCAATTGGTAAAACCGGAGTTTAAGCCGCGTGCATTGCTGGAACGTTTTAATATTGAATTAATAGCTACCACTGAGGGCGCACTTAACGATTTAAAACACCATGCTAAGTTAAAAGGCAGTGGTTTTGAAACCCGGGTAATCACCACGTTTCGTCCGGACGATGTTGTTGATGCAGATCGCGCCGATTTTGCCGCTAACGTAGCGAAATTAGGTGAAATAACCGGCGAAGACACCAACAGCTGGCAGGGTTACCTGGCAGCGCTGCGTAAACGCCGGCAAGTATTTCGCGAGCATGGCGCCACGGCAACAGATCATGGTCACCCAACGGCGATTACTGCAGATCTGGCCATGGACGACGCTGCTGCACTGTTTCAACGTTGTTTAACCGGCAGTGCCTCAAAAGCTGAAACCGAATTATTCCGCGGCCAAATGCTAACTGAAATGGCGGGCATGAGCCTGGAAGATGGCATGACGATGCAAATTCACCCCGGCGCGCACCGTAATCACAATAAAGTGATATTCGAGCGCTTTGGTGCCGATAAAGGCGCAGATATTCCAAGCCCAACTGAGTACGTGCAGGCACTTAAACCGCTATTGCAAAAATACGGTAACGAAGCGGGCTTAAACATCATTCTGTTTACGCTTGATGAAACCACCTACGCCCGTGAACTGGCGCCGCTGGCTGGGCATTACCCAGCATTAAAACTCGGCCCTGCCTGGTGGTTCCACGATAGTCCGGAAGGCATGCTGCGTTTTCGTCATCAGGTAACTGAAACGGCCGGTTTTTATAACACTGTAGGTTTTAACGACGATACGCGGGCATTTTTGTCTATTCCGGCGCGTCACGACGTGGCACGGCGTATCGATTGCCGTTTCCTGGCAGGCTTGGTGGCTGAGCACCGCTTAAGCGAAGAAGAAGCCGGCGAACTGGCCTACGAGCTGACTTACGGTCTGGTAAAGAAAGCGTATCAGTTGAAATGATGCTGAATAGAACCTAACAGCGGGGCAATTTGTTGCTTTGCTTTGCGGACGTTGCACCAATATTGAAAGCGCAGCGGGCAGACAGCTAAACAAAGCCTCTGCCGCATGGATGCGGCAGAGGAGTCTACATGGACGTATTTACGACGTCTTTGTGTGCTGTCTGACCGCGGAGCCCAAATCAAATGGCAAAAAAACTGATGACACAACTTAACAATCAAACTCTGGCAAGCCTAAACGGCAAACTGCCAATCCCGGCTTACCGGCTGGGCGAACAAAAACCGCAAATCGGCATAGTGCATTTAGGCCCCGGCGCCTTTTTCCGGGGCCATCAAGCCTGGTATACCGAGCAGGCATTACAATTTGGTGGCGATTGGGCCATCAGCGCCGTATCAATGCGCTCGCCTGATGTCAGTCAGGCGCTTATGCCGCAAGATGGTTTGTATACACTGGCCGTGCTCGATGCCGTGCAAAGCTATCAGGTTATTGGTGCAGTGCAGGAGGTATTGATAGCCAGTGAGCAATATCCGCAGGTATTGTCGCGGTTAACCGCCGCCAGCACTAAGTACGTTACCATGACTATTACCGAAAAAGGCTACTGCTTAAATGGCAGTGGTAAGCTGGATTTAAGCCACAGTCAAATCCAGCAAGATTTAACCGGCAATAGCCAGCCGACAACGGCAATTGGTTTACTGTTTACCGCACTGGCAGCAAGGTATCAGGCCAATATCGCCCCATTTTGCGTAATTAGCTGCGACAACTTAACCGACAACGGCCATAAATTGCGCAAAGCGTTAATTGCGTTTGCCGAGCAAAAAGATCCGGTTATTGCTAACTGGCTTAGGCAGCAGTTAATAAGCCCTTGCACTATGGTTGACAGCATCACACCGGCCACTGACGACGCTATTAAAGCACAAGTCGCTGATGTGCTTGGTGTAACAGATAACTGGCCTATTAAACGCGAAGCCTTTGTGCAGTGGGTTATTGAGGATGTGTTGCCTGCTGACCGACCTGCCTGGCAGCAGGCGGGGGTAATTTATGCCCAGGATGTCACCGCGTTTGAAAAAGCCAAGCTGCGATTACTAAACGCACCACATTCAACGCTGGCCTATGTTGGTTGTTTGCTGGGGTATGAAACCGTATTTGACGCGATGCAAGATAAGCCACTGACCGAATTTATTCAGCAAATGCTTAAAAATGAAATTATGCCATCGTTTAACGCACCGGCAGAGTTGGATGTTAAGCAATACAGTGAAGACATCCTGGCGCGGTTTCGTAATCCGGCAATTCGGCATTTGTTGGCACAAATTGCCTGGGATGGCTCACAAAAGCTGCCTATGCGTATCTTGCCTGCCATCAGCGACAATTTAGCTGCAGGCAAACCTATCGATAAATTAGCTTTTGCCATTGCCGCCTGGTGTCGTTTTATTGTTAAGCGTTTCAACGATAGCGAGAAGCTGGTTGACCCGTTGGCTGAACCGTTACTGGCAGTCGCAGCGCAGTGCAGTGGCAAAGCCGATACTGATGTAGCGCTATTTTTAGCCGTAGATGCGGTGTTTCCGGCTGAGCTTAGCTTAAATAAAACGTTTTTCTCGGCAGTACACGCTGCCTATCAGCAGTTAGTGTCAGAGCCCTCGACGGCGCTGGCTTCATTTGCAGGAGTTGCTTAATAATGTTGTCTTTACCTCCGTTACTGTCGTCTGTGATTAAAGGGCCGTCGTTATTACCTATTATTCAGGCCGATACGCCGCATGAAGCCGTGGCGATAGCCAAGGCGATGCAAGACGGTGGCATAGGTTCAGTTGAAGTAGTGTTGCGTACGCGTCAGGCCTTGGCTGCCATTACGGCGATTCGCACGGCGTTACCCGATTTATTGGTCGGTGCCGGTACCGTATTGTCGGCTAATGATGCTAAAGCATGCAAAAATGCCGGCGCCCAGTTTTTGGTTAGCCCGGCTAGCACGCCAACCTTACTTGAAGCCATGATTAACACAGGCTTGCCATTGGCGCCCGGCGTAGCCACACCGTCTGAGGTTGCGCTGGCCTATGAGTTTGGATTGCGGGAGCTGAAGTTGTTCCCTGCGCACTTATCTGGTGGCATTGAGATGCTAAAAGCACTGAGTGGGGTATTTCAACAGGTTAAATTTTGTCCCACCGGCGGTGTCAGTCAGACTAACCTGGCGCAATTCTTAGCGCTGCCAAATGTTTTTGTGGCGGGTGGTTCTTGGATGTCACCTTCTGTTATGGTCAAAGCACAGCAATGGCACCAGATAACCGCTCTGGCCGCCGACGCTACGGCGATAGCCAATACCACTAAATCCGCAGCCTAAGGAGCATAGCGATGAGCAAACGTATTGTCATTATGGGTGAGTGCATGGTTGAGCTGTACCAGCTTGTTGATAGCGTTTATCACCAAAATTTTGCCGGTGACGTGTTTAATACCGCCGTGTACTTAAAGCGTACCTGCGAAAAGGCCGTGGATGTGCAATTTTTTACGGCTGTAGGTACTGATCTTATCAGCGACAAGCTGGTACGTGCGGTCGAGCGTGAGAAAATTGATACCAGCCTGATGCTACGTACCAAAACGGCCCGGCCAGGCCTATATATGATCAATACCGATGCGTTTGGCGAACGTAGTTTTGTCTACTGGCGAGACAGCTCAGCCGCGAAGCAAACCTTACAGTGTTTTAAGCAGCAGCTTAGTTATGACGCTATCAAAGGCTGCGATATGTTCTACTTCTCTGGTATTACGCTGGCGATTTTATCTGATGCCGATCGCGCTGAACTGTTTGAGCTTGTGCAGCAGCTAAAAGCCGATGGCAGCCAAATTGTGTTTGACCCGAATTACCGTCCGGCGTTGTGGCCTAATGCTGATGCCGCAAGACTCGCCTTTGTACAAGCGTATAAATTAGCAGATGTTGCTCTGCCTGGACTGGATGACCACCGTGTGCTGTTTGAAGCTAATACGACTCAAGATTTACTGGGGCAGCTTACTGAGCTGGGTGTGGCCGAGATTATTGTTAAAGACGGTGTAAACGGCATTAACGGCCGTTATCAGCAGCAGGGTTTTACTGCGCTGGCGCATCCGGTGAAGAAAGTAGTAGACACCACGGCAGCCGGCGATTCGTTCAACGGCGGTTATCTGGCAGCGCGGTTAGGTGGTATAGCGCCGCAGCATGCGGTGAAGTTTGCTGCCCGGCTGGCCGGCTTTGTGGTGGAACACACTGGCGCTATTGTCAGCAAAGATCACTTTAACGGCTTTTGGGCGCAGAACCGGCCGTCTGTGTTTGTGAAGTAGCCACGGGTTTAGTGGTTTCGGCACGAACCGGTTTGCTCACGCTGACACGCCGTGAATACGTCCCTGTAGGCTCGATTACAAACTTCATCCGAGAAGTTTGTCCGTTGGAGCAGCGGAGCTGTTCAAATTCGTTCCGGACGAATTTGTCAGGTATCCATGCCTTCAACGGTCAGCTTACAGCAAACCGATTCTCACTGCGGCAAACGTCAGAAGCAGGTTGGAACCCCGAAGCGCACAGCCACAGAGTGTCTGAGTGAGCGAAAGCGAGCGAGTTGCTGTGGCGAGCACATCGGGTGTTGCAACCGGAAACAGTTAACAGCACAAAAATGTAGAAACAAAGAACAAGATCCGGCCCAAGCCGGACAAGCGTCGCATCTGACCCTGACTAACAACCAAGTCAATAAGTGTTAGAAGGAGCAAGGCATGAGTTTAGCAACAGTTTTTCCGCAAGCCGCTGATATACCGGCAGAGTTTGCCCATAAAGGCGAGATAACCCAGCGCGACTATTTACTCAATGGCGAGTTGGTGCAGTGGCAGGGCGAACTTAGCCCGGTTGTTAGCCCGATTTATATTCGCGACGAGCAGCGCGAGGGCGATGCACTGCAGCAAGTGGTGCTGGGCCATACGCCATTATTAGATGGTGAAACAGCACTAAAAGCCCTCGATAGCGCAGTAAAAGCCTATGACTTAGGCCGTGGCACCTGGCCAACCATGGCGGTACTGGAGCGCATTCAGCATGTGGAGAAATTCCTTGCTTTAATGCAACTGCAGCGTGATGAAGTTATTCGCTTGCTAATGTGGGAAATCGGCAAAACCTACCCTGATGCGGCAAAAGAATTTGACCGTACCTGTGATTATATCCGCGATACCATCGCGGCATTAAAACAACAGGACAGAGACGCCAGCCACTTTATTATTGAGCAGGGCAGCCTGGGTAAAATCCGCCGTGTGCCGGTAGGCGTCGCGCTGTGTATGGGGCCGTTTAATTATCCGCTAAATGAAACCTTTACCACCTTAATTCCGGCGCTGATTATGGGTAACACTGTGATTTTTAAACCGGCAAAATACGGCGTACTGCTTATTCAGCCATTGTTGCAGGCATTTTTGCAAAGCTTTCCAGCAGGGGTAATTAATATTATTTACGGTCGTGGCCGTGAAACCGTTGGCGTGCTAATGGAAAGTGGCAAAATAGACCTGTTTGCTTTTATCGGCACTAACAAAGGTGCCAGTGATTTAAAGCGTATGCATCCCAAGCCTCACCGCTTGCGTGCAGTGCTGGGGCTGGATGCCAAGAACCCCGCCATTATTTTGCCTGATGCCGATATGGCACGTACGGTAAAAGAATGTGTGGCAGGCTGCTTGTCGTTTAACGGTCAGCGCTGCACGGCATTAAAAATTCTGTTTGTGCAGCAAAGCCGCGCTGCCGAGCTGGTAGATAAACTCTCAAGCGCTATCAGCGAGTTAAAAGCCGGTATGCCCTGGCAACAAGGCGTGGCGATAACGCCATTGCCGGAGCCCGGTAAAACGCAGTTCCTGACACAGCTCCTTGAAGATGCACTAGACAAAGGCGCCAAGCTGCAAAACCCGGGCGGAGGGCAAACGAGTGCATCCTTATTTACCCCTGCACTGCTGTATCCGGTAAACAGCAGTATGCGGCTATATAACGAGGAGCAATTCGGCCCGCTGGTGCCGGTAGTGCCCTATAACGATATCAACGAAGTGATAGATTATGTTGTTAATGCTAACTTTGGCCAGCAGCTGAGTATTTTTGGGCAAGACCCACAGCAAGTGGGCGAGCTGGTAGACATTTTTGCTAATCAGGTTGGGCGGATTAATATTAACAGCCAATGTCAGCGAGGGCCGGACAGCTTTCCATTTAATGGCCGCAAAGACTCAGCCGAAGGGACGCTGTCGGTGGTTGATGCGCTGCGGCAGTTTTCTACACCCACCTTAGTGGCAGCCAAGTACCAGGATGGCGATATCGACTTTGTTAAACAGATGGTAAAGGCGCGCAGTTCACACTTTTTATCAACGGATTTTTTGTTTTGAGTCGGCACACCAACCTGATATGCCGCAGGGTGGTTTATTAATATAAGAAAAATTTACCTGTAAATGCTACCGGTGGCATTTTGGTTTGCAGTGATGAGGCTGGGGATACACCACGCCACACCGGTAATCAAAAATGAAATAATAATAAGGAGAACGGGGTATATGAAGACAATAGTTAACTATCACAAACTAGCAACGGCAGTGATGCTGGCGTTAGCACCTACATCGTGGGTAATGGCGCAAGATCAGGTAGCAGAATCAAAGAACGCGCAAGATGATATTGAAGTTATTCAGGTTTCAGGCTTTCGTGGTAGCCTCAATGTTGCACTGATGTCAAAGCGGGAGGCGGTCGGTTCCAAAGAAACAATACTGGCAGAAGACTTGGGTAAGTTTCCTGATTTAAATGTGGCAGACAGTTTGGCAAGGGTACCCGGTATTGCCATTGAACAAGATGCCGGTGAAGGACGGCAAATTAGTTTACGCGGTTTGGGATCGACCTTTGTCAAAACCACCATTAATGGTATGGAATCTGCTTCAGCCGGGGCTGCTACAGATGCTGCTGGTGGTTCTAACAAAAGCCGCGCATTTGATTTTAATGTATTTGCATCGGAGTTATTTACCCAGATTGATATCAATAAAACTGTTTCTGCGGAACTGGAAGATGGTGGTATTTCCGGCAATGTTAATTTGCAAACGGCACGGCCGTTTCAGTATCAGGATACCAAGTTTGCTTATAACCTGAATGGCCGTTACAACGATGTGGCAGACGAAGTCACGCCACGAGCCTCGTTGATGTTTAGTAAAAACTGGGACAATCGCTTTGGTGTATTGCTGTCAGCGGCATATTCTGAGGGCTTAGTGCAAAGTGAAGGTGGCACTACCGGACGTTGGAGTCTGAATCATCCTGCATGGGCTAAAGACGATCCAAACAATAAGCTTACAGCCAAACCGGTTACGCAGCTGTCGCCAAACGGGGTTTACACTAATGAAAATATGGAAGGCATTTGGATACCTCGTATTCCACGCTATTCCATTTTTAATAAACAGCAAGACCGTTTAGGGGTAACAGCGGCATTTCAGTTTAGGCCCGTTGATGACCTGCTGCTAAATGTTGATATCTTACATGCCAAACTTGATAGCACCATGGATGAGTTCCAGTACTCCGCTTTATTACGCAACAATGTTAGCAGTAAAACCAACGTGTATGCGCAAAACCTGGTGGTGGATAGCAATAACACCTTAGTGGCCGCGACGCTGTCTGGGGTACCATTGCGCTCTGAGGCACGGCAAGATGTCTCCAGCTCTGATTTTACCCAGTTAACGTTTTCAGCAGATTGGCAGCTAAGCGATGCACTTAATATCAGTTTTTTGGCCGGGGTAGGTAAGTCAGATTTAGACATTCCATACCAGCGTACCTTTGCGCTGGACAGTTTTGACTCCACCTTTGCCTATAGCTTTGACAGTAGCATAGATCCGGTGGCGTTAATTTCTCAGCAAGGCAGCGACCTTAGCGCTGGCCGTCTAAATCTGGACATCCCGTCATTTGCTTTTGCACCTGGGCAGGCGTTTGGTGCTGATTACAGCAAGGCTGAGTTACAGCAGTTGATGCTAAACCCGGATTTATACAGTTTAGGGCTGGTACGCAATCGAAATCAGCAAATTAACAGCAAAAATACGAATTTAACACTCGATTTTGCTTATGACATAAACGATAGCCTGGTGCTGAAATGGGGCCTGAACCACCGAGTGTTTAGCACGGCTAACGTGCAACGTGACACCAGTTGGAAAGCGCTTAATATGGACACCAACAAAACAAGTGGCCCAGCTTCAGAAGAGTGGGTACAAGCGCTGGATGAAAGCCGTACTGCAGGCGCACTTTATGCATTAACGTTGGCACAAGCGGGGCAATATTTTGGCAATGCTGCCAATGTGCCTGGCAGTTCTGCATTGTCATCAGCAAGCTGGTTAACGCCTGATTATCAGAAAGTACTGGCGGCATTTTCTGACGAAACGTTTTTTACCGCGAAAGAGCGCTTTAACAGCACCTATGATATTGAAGAAAAAGTGACAGGTGTCTACCTGCAATTGGATTTTCGTACCGAGCTGTTTGACCGCGAACTGCGGGGTAACATCGGTGGCCGCTATTTAGATAACAGCAATACGTCCGGTATTATTAATCTGGACCATGTTTATGCTGATGGTTATACCGCAGGACGGGGCGAAGGCGCCAACTTTGCTAGCGGTTATGGCTGGCGCTACACAAACAGCAGCGGCAAAGATTTCTTGCCAAGCTTAAACTTGGCATATGACTTAACCGACGACATTGTCGGCCGCTTTAGTATGGCGAAAGCTATAACCCGGCCTGCACTTTCTGACCTGGCGTCTGCAATAAAAGTAAATCAACCGGATAGCAATGACCCCACAGCAACCATGCAGCTAGGAGCTGGCCCAACACTGCGGCCATATGAGTCTGATCAGGTTGATGTGGCGTTGGAGTGGTACTTTGATGAAGAGTCGTTGTTAGCGATATCGGTATTTTACAAAGATATTACCGGGTTATCCAAAGGCTCAAGTCAGGAAGTGCTTAGTGCAGCACAACTGGCACAACTGGGTATCGATTTGGGAGATATTGATCCGGCAACCGTTACCTGGGACGTCACGCAGTTGCTTAATACACCGGCAGAGTCAGTACTGGGGATTGAGTTTATTTATCAGCAACCGTTTAACTTTTTGCCAGAGCCGTTTAACCGATTTGGGGTGCAAACTAATTATACCTGGATTGATTATGAACGGGACATTGAGGATCCGCTAACAGGGCAGGTAAGCAGTTTACTGGCAGAGGAAACGTCACAAACCAGTTACAACGCCACGTTGTATTTCGAGCATGACAATTTCAGTGCGCGTTTCTCGTATAATTTCCGCGAGGGTTATATTAAGGAGTATCTGAATAAGTATAAAGATGAAGGTGCTTTTGGCCGTGGTTATGATGACAAAGCACAGCTGAATTTTTCGTCACGTTATAAAATCAGTGACACACTTTCAGTGAGTTTTGAAGCTATTAATTTAACCAATGCGGCGTCAACTCAGTGGAGTGATGTATATAGTCCGCGGCCTTATGAGTATCTGTTAACCGGGCGTCAGTTCTTGTTGGGTGTAAGAGGGACGTTCTAATGCAAAGCACATACAGCCATATTGGCAAAATGCTGCTTGGGTTGTGTGTGCTGCTTGGGTCGCCCGTTTGGGCGACCGATTACTGGCAGGGGCAGTCGTTACCGCCTGCCTGGCAGCAGTATTTGCAGCGATCCAGCGCGCTTTTGCAGCAAGATCTGCAGCAACTTAACGCAGAAGTAAAACAGCAAGCATTACTCACACCAAACATCGCGGCAAAACACCCTGACTTTGGCTTAAGTCGTATTGAGAATGATGAGCAAGCAGAGGCAGTACTCAGTTTCCAAACACCCTCTGGGGGCTGGAGTAAACGCACTGATATGTCACTTAAACGACAAAGCGGCCAATACTACGGTAGTGAACCGGCATACGTGCCTACGTTTGATAATGGCGCAACCACAACGCAGCTTGGCTGGCTGGCACAATATTATCCGCAGGCAAGCCTGATGCTACGTGACCGTATTACTGAAGCGCTAGAGCGAGGTGTCATATTGTTACTGCAGGCACAATATCCCAATGGCGGTTTTCCGCAGAGTTATCCATTACGTGGTGGTTATCATGATGCCATTACACTAAATGATGATGTTATGTACAAAAGTATGCAGCTTTTATGGCAGGTTGCACATGATAAACAGTACGCCATGCTGCGCCCTGCGCTGCGCGAGCAAGCCAAGCACGCATTTTTTTTGGCGGTAGACTGGTTATTAGCACAGCAAGTTAACCTAAAGGGGCAGCGGACAGTTTGGACGGCGCAACATCATCCGCTAACAGGAGTACCGGTTGCAGCACGCAAGTTTGAACAAATTGCGCTGGTGAGTAGTGAAAGTGCCCACTTATTGCAATTACTGTTGCGCCATGTCGCCGGCTATCCTGGGGTAAAAGCCAGTTTAGCCAGTGCCGCAGCCTGGTTACAGCAACATCAGATAAATGACAAAGCACGTTTTCGTGATGACACCGGTTTAAAACTGATTGATAAACCCGGTGCTGTGGTATGGGCGCGTTTTTATGACATTAACACTGGTGTGCCGGTGTTTTTTGACCGGGATGGCCAAACCTATCTTGATGTCAGCCAAATTTCGCTGGAACGCCAGCAGGGTTATGGCTGGTACCAGTCTGAAGCGGCTAAATTTTTGGCAGAATATGACAAGATATTTGATGAATAATTTATACGCAAAATAATAGGCTTGAAAAAATGTTTATGCGAGCTGTCGGCGAATGCCGTATTATCAGTTAATCTGATTGAAGTGTTTTATCGCCAGAGGTTTGCATGCACGCGCAGTTTATTCAGGCCGTTAAACAGCTCATTCCCGCTGAGCGTTATTTTGACGACCCTATTGCTACTTTGGCTTACGGCGCTGATGCCAGTTTTTATCGACTGCTGCCGAAATTAGTGTTGCGTATAGAAAGCGAAGCCGAAGTGGTGTCGCTGTTAAAGCTGGCTAACGAATATAAAGTGGCGCTGACCTTTCGTGCAGCCGGCACCAGTTTGTCCGGTCAGGCAGTCACAGACTCTGTGTTATTGGTGCTGGGCGAAAATTGGCAGCAACGTGAGGTGCGCGGTTTAGGTGAACAAATTCGCCTGCAACCTGGCGTGATAGGTGCGCAGGCAAACCGCGCTTTAACCAAGTTTCAGCGTAAAATCGGCCCCGATCCGGCATCAATTAACAGCTGCAAAATCGGCGGTATCGTAGCCAATAACGCCAGTGGCATGTGTTGTGGCACGGCCCATAACAGTTTTAATACCCTGGCGGCAATGCGCGTTGTGTTGTTTGACGGTTCTGTGCTGGACACGGAAGACCCTGCCAGCATTACTGCCTTTAAGCTCAGCCATAGCGCCTTGCTGGCTGAGCTTGAATTACTAGCCAGACAAACCCGTGCTGACACAGCGCTAACAGATAAAATCCGGCATAAATACCGGTTAAAAAATACCACCGGTTTTTCACTCAACGCGCTGACAGAATTTACTGATCCCATTGATATTTTAACGCACCTTATGGTCGGTTCTGAAGGTTGCCTTGGGTTTATTAGTGCTGTGACTTATAACACGGTGCCTGATTATCCGCATCGGGCCAGTGCATTATGGGTTTTTCCAACGGTAGAAAGTTGTTGTCGCGCTGTGAGTGTACTTAAAACTGCCCCGGTGTCCGCGGTTGAATTATTGGACCGGCGCAGCCTGCGCTCAGTGCAAAATAAAGCAGGAATGCCATCATGGGTTAGCACGCTATCAGATAACGCATGTGCGCTCTTAATAGAAAGTACTGCTGCCAGTAACAACTTATTGCAACAACAACTACTGCAACTAACTGCGTTATTGCCACAGTTTGAGCTGGAGCAGCAGGTTGCATTTAGCAGTGATCCAGGGGTATATAACCAACTATGGGCTATTCGCAAAGGCACATTTCCGGCCGTTGGTGCGGTGCGTAAAACCGGCACTACGGTGATTATTGAAGATGTGACTTTTCCCCTTGCGCAACTAGCAGAGGGGGTTTCCCGCTTACAGCAGTTGTTTGATAAATACTATTACACCGAGGCGATTATTTTTGGCCATGCGCTGGAAGGCAACTTGCATTTTGTATTTACCCAAGGCTTTGACGATGCGACTCAGGTGGCCCGTTATGATGCGTTTATGCAAGATGTTGCCGCCTTAGTTGCCACAGAGTTTGGCGGCTCTTTGAAAGCCGAGCATGGCACTGGCCGCAATATGGCACCTTTTGTTGAGTTGGAGTGGGGCACTGAGGCGTATCAGTTAATGTGGCGGATTAAGCATCTACTTGACCCGCAGCATATTCTTAATCCTGATGTGGTGTTAAGCCATAATCCGCAGCTACACCTGCAAAATTTAAAACCATTACCGGCAACAAACCACTTGGTAGACAAATGTATCGAGTGCGGCTTTTGTGAACCAGTTTGCCCGTCGCGAAATTTAACACTGACACCACGCCAGCGTATTGTTACGCAGCGGGAAATATCACGCTTACAACGTAGCGGCGATGAACCTGAGCGTTTGCGCATATTGCAGCAGTCTTATCAATATAAGGGTAATGATACCTGCGCTGCCTGTGGGATGTGTAGTAGCGCCTGCCCGGTGGGTATTAATACCGGCGATTTAACCCGCCAGCTGCGGGCGGTGAATAACCGGCAATGGCGTAGTGTTGCCGCGTTCTTGGCCCGGCATTTTGCCGCGGTGTCCACCCTGGCGCGTTTTGGTTTGAGCATTGGCCGGCGATTTAGTGCATTGGTGCCATTTTGGCATTCTGCAATGCCAACGGCAAATTACAGCGTGAATCGCGTGGATAACAAGACGGCAGATGCCAACTTACAACCTGTGATTTATCTGGCCAGTTGCGCGGGCCGGGTGATGGCACCGCAGGTTGCTAGCCAAGACCCTCGCACCTTGCAGCAGGTAAGTGCCAACTTACTTAAAAAAGCCGGTTATCAGCTAATTGTGCCAGACGGTATTAACCAACAATGCTGCGGTATGCCGTTTCAATCTAAAGGCCAGTTTGCCGTGGGCAGTTTAAAACAACAAGAGTTGGAACAATGGTTATTGCAGGTAAGCAATAATGGTCAATGGCCGGTTTTTTCTGACAGTAGCCCATGCAGCTTAACTTTAAAGGGGCAACTAGATAGTCGATTAAACATTATCGACAGTGTCGATTTTTTGCATGATCAGGTGTTGCCCAAACTCAGTCTCACACCACTAACTAAGCCGATAGCATTACATATTACCTGCAGTGCCAGCCAGTTGGGCCAGGCACAAAAGTTACAGGCTTTGCTTAGCGCTTGCAGTAATCAGGTGGTGGTACCACAAGGCATAAGTTGTTGCGGTTTTGCCGGTGATAAAGGTTTTGTATTGCCACAATTAAATGCTTCGGCGTTGTCTGGCTTAAAGCTGCAGGTAAGTGGTTGCTCACAAGGGGTATCAAGCAGCCGTACCTGTGAAATTGGTTTATCGCACCACAGTAGCATTGAATATCAGCATCTTATGTATTTGCTGGATAAACAAAGTGACCAGTTTGGTGGCAAACAGGTGCTGAAGTAGATATATTCAGAGTGTCTGCATCTTAGTGGCAACCTTGTGCTCTTTTGCTGTTACTTAAGGTTGCGCTTATCTGCCCCTTTCGGAGAGCTTTATGAATGTATTGCAAAGAAACAATGTAAAAATCACCGGTTCTAAGAGCGCGCCCATTATTATGTATGCCCATGGCTTCGGCTGCAGCCAGGCCATGTGGGCCGCAGTTACCCCAGCCTTTGAGCATTGCAGCAGGCAAGTGTTGTTTGATTTTGTCGGTAGCGGCCAGTCAGACATCAGCCAGTACAGTTTTTCGCGTTACGCCGACCTAAATGGCTATGCTGACGATATACTTGAAATTTGCGATGCGCTTGAACTCACTGGCGATATTATTTTTGTCGGGCATTCAGTCAGTTGCAGCATTGGCATTCTTGCCGCTAACCGCAGGCCAGGGTTGTTTAAGTCAATGATTTTGCTTGGCCCATCGCCGTGTTTTTTAAATATGCCACCTGATTATGCAGGCGGATTTGAGCAAGAAGATTTAGCCGGTTTGATTGAACTGATGGACCAAAATTATCTTGGCTGGGCTAACTATCTGGCGCCGGTTGTTGCTGGCGCTGGCACAGATCCTATTATTGCTGGCCAGCTTTCTGACAGCTTTTGTTCTACCGATCCCGTTATAACCAGGCACTTTGCACAAGCTACCTTTTTTGCTGATAACAGAGCTGACTTTGCAAAGCTTTCAGTGCCAGCATTGATATTACAGCACAAAGAGGATGCCCTGGCATCAGTTGCCGTGGGGCAGTTTGTGCACCAGCAAATCAAAAACAGTCAATTTGTTATCCTTGATGTGGCAGGGCATGCTGCGCATATGAGCCATCCGGCGTTAGTGATTGACGCTATGCAACACTTTTTGCAGCAGGAATTACACTGTTGAACCACCTGGCTGAACTGGATGCGTTACCTTGCGCGGTAATAGTGACGGATCCCGGCGGGGCTATGTTGTTTATTAATCAATGGGCGCAAACGGCGTTTGGTTTAACAGCAGCGGCGCTGCCTGACCGGCTGGAGCAGCTTCTGCCCCGTGCGGGGCAGATTTTTTTGCAAACGCACATCTTACCCATGCTACGTAACGAAGGTGTGGTTAAAGAAATTTATCTGCAAGTAAAAGGGGCCGCTGCATTACAAATTCCAATGTTGCTAAATGCCCAGCAAGGTATGTTTGGTGATAAGGCTTGCTACCGTTGGGTGATGTTGCCGGCACAGCACAGAGCCGAATTTGAACAGCAGTTATTGAAAAACCGGCAGCAAATGCAGGAGTTCGCCAGAGCTGCCGAGTCTGATCGGAAAATTCTGCAAACGGTACTGGATGGCGTAAAAGATGTCGGCATTTTGGCGCTGTCTGCGGGGGGCAGTATTGAATTTGCCAATATTGGCGCTGAGTTAATTTTTGGTGCAGGAGCGCAGACGCTGACGAAAAGCCGGATAACTGACTGGTTAAGTAAACCCGATGACATACTGCACACCTTATCATTACCCGCAGAGTCTAATGGCAATGAGCTTAGTGCCGCCCAGCACGATGTTGAAACAGAGCTGCGATTAAATGATGGTCGCCATATTGCGGTGCAACTGCAGTTAAGGCGCTTGGCACCACAGCAAACACTAAAATCGCTCAGTTATATTGTTATCGTCACGGATATTCAACAGCGTAAGCAATATCAGGCGCTGCAAGATAACTTTGTTGCCAATATCAGCCATGAGCTCAGAACGCCGCTGACCTCGATTCTTGGCGCGCTTAAGTTGTTAAGCTTTGATAAGAAGTCTGTGTACACGGCGCAGAGCCAAAAACTGCTCGACCTTACCGTAAAAAATGCCGACAGGTTACAGCAGCTGATTATCGATATTTTAGATTTCTCAAAACTGACTGCCGGTAAAGTATCTGTGCAGTTACAGACGAAATCTTTAGCTGGCTTGTTACAACAGGCAATCGATGAACAGTTGTATTACCTGCCGGAAAAACAGATACAAATAGTGTTGGAGCTGCCCGTGTCTGACGTGCTGGTGCAGACAGATGCCTGCCGTTTTTTGCAAATTATGTCTAATTTACTCTCAAACGCAAAAAAGTTTTCCCCTGGCAACAGCGAAATAAAAATAGAGACTGAAATGTTAGCTGGCTTTGTCAAAGTCAGTATTACCGATCAAGGGCCTGGTGTAGCTGACGGTTTTATTCCATTCTTGTTTGGCCAGTTCAGGCAGCAAGATGACAGTATAAGCCGCGAATACGAGGGCACAGGGCTGGGTTTGTCTATTTGTAAACAGCTGACAGAGTTAATGGGTGGTGATATTGGCTATCAGAAGAGTGAAGACGGCGGTGCGACATTTTGGTTTACCACTGTGTTGGCACTGTTAAAAAATGAGGGCTGACGTAACTTGTCCTGTAAAAATGATTATCTCGCAGCACACTTGCAATTCAATGTCAGCTGGTTAATGCTGAGACAAAGTCACTTGTTTGGTTAATGTAATGATTAACAAGATAAAGCAGCGCTATTTCTCGAACACTAACCTTTATCTGTTGGTCGCTGCTGCCGTGATGTTGGTTATGCTGCTGTCGGCCTGGTATGCCATGCAGCAACGCCAGCAGAGTTTTGATACGCGGTTAAGCCACTTGCACCAGTTGCAATTAAACCAGTTAGCGCAAGTAAATTATGATGCCAGGCAGCAAGTTATGGTAGCGGCGCAGCTTGTAGCATCTGATCAGCACATTAAACAATTACTGCTGGCGGCGGCTGAGCGCTATCGTGCAAACGAACCGGCAGCGGCACTTAACCCACTGCGCGAACAGGTGTCACCACTATTAAACCATTACTGGCAAACCCTGCAGCCTTATGCTGCCAGCCAATTGCATTTGCATTTGGCACCTGATGCCTACACCTTTTTACGCGCGCACCGGCCAGAGCGGCACAGCGACCGGCTTGCCGATATGCGCCCTTTAGTAATGCACAGCCTTAACAGCGGTAAAAATGCTGTCGGCATTGAGCTTGGCAAGCATGGTTTGGGGCTGCGTGCCGTGGTGCCGCTAACAGACCCGAAGGGCATGGTGCAGGGGGCTGTTGAGCTGGGCGTAGATTTACAAAAAGTATTTCAACAGGTTCAAACCGGTTTGGCAGCCGGCGACAGTGAAAACGATTCAGCTGAGATGTCGATGGCATTGCTGGTGGCATCTGATATTACGGCTGTGCTGAATAAAGACATGCAGCAAAACTGGTATCAAAGCGAAGGCTGGAGCACAGCTGAGTCATCTGCGCTGTTGCGCTACTGGCTCGGCAACAATGCCTTGCCGCGTCAGCTAACCCAACAGCAGCAGTTGCTGCTTAATTATGATGGCAGAGAATATTTAGTCTCGCTGCTGCCAATGCCGGTTTGGGGCGAAGACCAGGCTGAGGCCCGGTTACTTAGTGTAAGCTGGCAGGATGTTACAGCGCAAATTAATGCCCAGCAAAAAGCGAACAAACTTATTTGGCTAATCTGGTTTGCTGCCACCTTATTGTTGCTGGCGCTGGGGGTGTTATTGGTATCGTACCTGCGCCGCCAGGCACTGTATGAGGTAGCAGATCAACAAGCTTTGCTAAAACAACAAGAGCAAAAACTGTCAGCACTGTATCAGTTGTCGCCGCTGCCTATTTTATTAAACCGTTTTAGTGATGGTGCTTACATTGAAGCAAACCCCGCCATGGAGCAACTGGTGGGGTATACACCAGAGGAGTTAAAACAGCTTAGTTACTGGGATTTAACCCCGGAATGTTATGCTGATGCAGAGCAACAGCAGCTAAAAGCACTTACAGACACCGGCCGCTATGGCCCTTATGTTAAGCAATACCGCCATAAAAATGGTGACTTGATAGACATAGAACTTAATGGCGTACTGTTTAGTGATGGCGGTGACGAAAAATTTATCTGGACCATTATTAAAGACATCAGCGAAATTAAACGCCTGGAAAAACTCAAAGATGACTTTGTTTCTACCGTTAGCCATGAGCTCAGAACGCCATTAACCTCAATAAGTGGCTCACTTGGCTTAGTGCTTGGCGGTGCCGGTGGTGCGCTTGGCCCAAAAGCGGAAAAATTGCTTAGTATTGCCCACAAAAACAGCCAGCGCTTAAACCTGCTGATTAACGATCTGTTAGATATTGAAAAACTGATGGCCGGTAAAATGCGCTTTGATGAGGCCGCAGTGGCTTTACCACGCTTATTGCGCGAAGCGCTGGAACAGCATCAGCCCTTTGCCCTGCAGCACAAAGTTAGTTTAACCCTGCAGGATGTGCCCGACGTTCAGTTATGGATAGACACTGCCCGTATTCAGCAGGTGCTGACGAACTTTTTATCCAACGCAGTAAAATTTTCACCCTCTGGCGCTGAAGTGATATTAAGCGCCGAATTGCAAGGGCAAAAAGTCAGGATATCGGTGCAGGATAAGGGGCCGGGCATTGCCGCAGCCGACCAACCGCAGCTGTTTAAACGGTTTTCGCAGCTTAATCATGCTGATAATCAGGCTAAAGGTGGCACCGGCCTTGGCCTGGCTATAAGCCGCGAAATTGCACTGCATTCAGGTGGCGATGTCGGCGTTAAATCGGCTGCCGGCCAGGGGGCAACATTCTGGCTGGAACTGCCATTACATCAGCCTGAAGTACAAGCAGAGCAAGGTGATGCCGTGCTGGTGTTAGAGGATGATGCCGATACCGCTCACTTGTTGTGTGAGTTTTTGCGTGCCCAGCACTATGTACCGGACTGGGCAGCAGATACTTCAACGGCCTGGCAAAAGTTAACCAACCAGAGCTATGTTGCACTGACACTGGATTTAAAGCTGCATAATGACAGTGGTGCAGACTTCTTTCTGCGTCTGCGTGATAACCCGGCAACGGCTAATTTGCCGGTGCTGGTTATTTCTGCTTTTGTCGAGCACGGCAAATTACAGTTAGCAGCGCTGGCCCACGCACTCGACTGGCTGGAAAAGCCGGTTACCCCTGAATTGCTCAGTGTTAAGCTGGG
Organism: Rheinheimera baltica; assembly: GCF_030731985.1. Lineage (NCBI taxonomy): Bacteria > Pseudomonadati > Pseudomonadota > Gammaproteobacteria > Chromatiales > Chromatiaceae > Rheinheimera > Rheinheimera baltica. The sequence goes on along the minus strand of NZ_JAPJDY010000002.1, from coordinate 221,730 downwards.
GCAGCTATTAAGCCAGTTGCCAACAACAAATCGCTATCAACGCATTTTACATGTTGAAGATGATCAGGATATTGTCACTATTATGCGCATGCAGCTGGAGAATCTGTGCGATTATCAGGCGGTAGCATCACTGGCGCAGGCAAGAAAAACACTGCAACAGCAAAGGTTCGATTTAATTTTACTGGATTTGGGGCTACCCGATGGTAATGGTATCGATGTGTTACCTGATATAGCCGCTACTCAGGGCGATATTCCGGTGGTGATTTTTTCTGCACAAGATCTCAGTGCGGAACATAAAACCCAAGTGCGGGCGGTATATAGTAAAAGCCGCATTAATACCGAAGTATTGGCAAATTATTTGAAAAACATTCTGAATTAAGCATAAAAGAGGTGCATATGGCGCTTGAACGGGTAATGCATGTAGAAGATGATGAATCGATCCGCGCGGTGGCTGAAATTGCGCTTACCGATGTAGCCGGTTTTACTTTGCTAAGTTGTGACAGTGGCCAAAGCGCCCTGGCACAGGCTGAGACATTTGCGCCGCAGCTTATTTTGCTGGATGTAATGATGCCGCAAATGGATGGTTTGCAAACATTGGCAGCGCTGCGGCAAATTCCGGCATTAGCAAAAACACCGGTTGTATTTATGACGGCGAAAATCCAACAAGCTGAAAAGCAACGTTACTTAGATGCCGGTGCTGTAGGCATCATTGAAAAGCCATTTGAGCCGATGGAGCTTGGCAACACTTTAAGTCAGCTATACCAACAATATAGCGTATAACGAATCGCCGTTTAAAGGTTCAGTATTATGACAATTGGGGCAAAGCAGGGCGTTATAAGCAAAGCGGGCATCGGATATATGATGCTTGTCCCGCTATTTTTAATTGCCGCAGTTGGCTTAAATTTCACCCGATTACCGCTGTTTTTCAGTGTCGAGTTTATTTTTGGTTCAGCTGCAGCGGTGCTGACTTTGTTAGTGTTTGGTCGGGGGGCAGCCATTATTGTCGGTAGTGCGGCCGCAGCTGTAACGCTGGCTATTTGGGGGCATCCCTACGCCTTGCTGGTTTTTATAGCGGAAATTATCTGGTTGAGCTGGCGCTGGCGGCCTGACAAAGGTTTGAATCTGGTGCAGCAAGACTTGCTATTCTGGTTAGTTGCCGGCTTACCTGCTGTTAGTTTGTTGTATACCTATGGCTTGGACGTCAACTGGCAAACCTCAGTGCTTATTGCGCTTAAACAGATGACAAATGGCGTTTTTAATGTCTTACTTGCCAGCCTGCTGATACTGGTGTTGCAGTCGCAACAGCCGACCCGCCGGCATCTGGCCCTGCCGCTTACCAGTTTACGCCAGTGGTTATTTCATATTCTGACAGCCTTAACCTTATTTGCCGGCTTTGTACCCTTGCTGCTGGATGCGCGCAAGTTGCAAGCCGAGTACATACACAGTGTTGAACAGAGATTGCAATTTTTAGCTGTCAATTTGCAAAAGCAATTGCAAGCATTGGGGCAGCCGCCTAATGAAGCAGATATAGCTAAGCTGCTGCTGGCTGTATTACCAGATGACAGCTACGGCGTGCAGTTGTTGTATTCCGGCGGCAGTGTTGTTAGCCGGGCAGGTTTAATAAAAAGCGTTGATATATCAAAGGCTGAGATACCGGAAGCCGGATTTTCGCACTGGCAACCCACAGCTATATCGCCGCTGCTGCAGCGCTGGCGGCAAAGCCGCTATGTTTTAGTGCATCATGCAACTGACTTACCGGGTATAAACGCTATAGTGTTGGAGCACAGTGCTAGAGAGGTGATGACCAAACTCGAGCAGGACAGCGCCAGGCAGTTATTACTGTTGGTGAGCTTTTTGTTACTGGCGACTCTGATAGCCAATTGGCTTAGTAAAACGATAGGTGGCCCCTTACACCGCTTGGCACTTGTCAGCGAAAAGTTGCAGTTTAATATTGCTTCTGGGGCAGAAAGCGAGATACCGGAGAGTATCGTTGCCGAATATAACACCCTGGGGCTTAATTTGCGGGCAATGAGCCGTGAGCTGACATCAGCGTTTAAAATCAGCAAGGCGAATCAATCGGACCTGGTGCGGCAAGTTGATGAAAGAACTCAGCAATTACAGCAGGCTAACGGTCAGCTGGAGGCTATTTTAGCCGCTGCTTCTGATTTTTCTATTATTGCCACCAATCGTGACGGGCAGATTAGTTATTTTAGTCGTGGTGCCGAAAAGTTACTGGGCTACACCGCTGAGGAGTTGGTTGGTAAGCAAACACCGGCTATTTTGCACGTAGCTGAAGAGGTTGAACAAAGATCGCAACAATTAACAGAGCTGATGCAGCAGCCCATTGCTGGTTTTCGGGCTTTTGTTGCAGTGGCTGAACAACAAGGCAGCGAAACCCGGCAATGGCACTATGTGCGTAAAGATGGCGACAGAGTACCGGTATCGCTGACTGTTACGCCTATACTAGAAGCATCTAATGATATTAGTGGCTATTTGGGCGTGGCAAAAGATATATCTGAGCGTAATCGCCATGAAAAACTAAAAAATGAATTTATCTCGACAGTAAGCCATGAACTGCGTACACCGCTGACATCCTTATACGCCGCTTTGCGTATGATAAACTCTGGCAAGCTCGGAGAGCTGCCGTTAAAGATGGCTAACTTAATGCAACTGGCGGAAAGCAACAGTCAGCGCCTGGGTAGGTTAATTAATGATTTACTGGATATCGAAAAACTTACTGCGGGAAAGTTTCAGCTTGTACTTGAGCTACAGCCAGTACAGCCGCTTCTGATGCAGGCAATTAATGATATTGCTGGTTATGCAACACAGTATAAAGTAACAGTGGTGAACGATTTTGCCGCAGATCCGGTATTGGCAATGTTGGATGCTGCCCGTTTTGTCCAGGTGGCTACCAACTTATTGTCAAATGCTATTAAGTTTTCACCTGCTGGCGCAGCGGTAACTGTGCGGCTCTATGCCGACACTACAACTATACACGTAGAAGTCATTGATCGGGGGGACGGTATAGCTGACGATTTTAAGCAGCGCATTTTTGAAAAGTTTGCTCAGAGCGATGCTGCTAGTACCCGCCGCCAGGGTGGCACCGGCCTTGGCTTGGCAATCAGTAAAGAATTGACGGAAAAAATGTCGGGTAAAATCGGTTTTACATCAACAACTGGTAAAGGCACGACGTTTTGGTTGCGTTTTCAGCGTTATGATAGGCAAACTGGCACTGAGTTGTCCGCTGCGGCAAATCATTCAACGTCGTTGGGGGCATAATGCAGTTACCGCTGAAGCCAAAAAATGAAACCTTACGCCTGCAGGCTTTGTCAGATTCGGCATTGCTTGATACTGAGGCTGATCCACGTTTTGATAGATTAACGGGTCTCGTAAAGCAATGCCTGAATACCGATATCGTGCTGATATCGCTGGTTGACAGTGAGCGGCAGTGGTTTAAGTCGCGTCAGGGCTTAGATGCATGCGAAACCGGTCGTGATATTTCATTTTGCGGCCACGCTATTTTAGCCAGCGATATATTTGAAGTACCGGATGCTTCGCTGGACTCGCGTTTCGTTGACAACCCTCTGGTTACCGGTGCACCCCTTATCCGTTTTTATGCCGGTGCGCCGCTGCACTTTAACGGCCAGCGTATTGGCACTTTATGCATCATAGAGCCCCAACCCCGCCAGTTAACTGCTACTGAGCGGCAAATTTTACGCAGCTTTGCTGATGCAGTGGAGCAGGAGATTAGTGACCGGTTGCAGGAGCAAGCTCACAACCAGCTAGCCGCCAGTGAGCTAATGTATCGCTCGGTATTGGAAGGTACCCGTATTGGTACCTGGCAGTGGAATGTGCAAACGGGCGAGACGATATTTAATGAACGTTGGGCCGACATAGTCGGTTATACCCTGGACGAGCTCGCGCCGATAGATATCAATACCTGGCTTAAACTGGCGCATCCGGATGATTTACCCGAATCTGGCCGTTTATTGGAGCAGCATTTTGCCGGCCAGTCAGCGTTTTATGACTGTAAATGCAGGATGCAACATAAAGCCGGCCATTATGTGTGGGTGCATGATCGCGGCAGGGTAATTAGCTGGACCGAAGATGGTAAGCCGCTAATGATGTATGGCACTCATGCGGATATTATCGAACAAAAGCAGGCCGAGTTGGAATTAAAAGCCAGTCGCGACCAGTTTCAGGCGCTTGTGGCAAATATTCCGGGCATTACCTACCGCTGTAAGGTCGATAAAGACTGGACCATGTTGTACATGAGCGGCAGTATTGATCCCCTTTCAGGTTATCCGGCCAGCGATTTTATTAATAACAGTGTACGCAGCTATGCCAGTGTTATTCACCCGGAGGATCAAAGCCGCCTTGAACTTGATGTAAACAGTGCTATAGCCGAAAAGCGCAACTGGTTATTGCAATACCGGGTGTTGCACAAAGACGGCACTACACACTGGGTGGAAGAGCGCGGGCAGGCGGAATATAACGAGGATGGTGAGGTTATTTGTCTGGATGGTTTTATTCTGGACATTACTGAAGAAAAAAGCCTGAAACAGCAACTTTTAAAACTAACCTCACAGCTGCCCGGCGTGGTTTACCAGTATCAGCAATGGCCAGATGGCCGGGTTGCATTCCCTTATGCCAGTGACAATATTAAAAAAATTTATGGTGTTTCTGCCGAAGACGTTAAACACGATGCAACTTTTTTATTCAGTAAAATGCATCCGGATGATCTGCAAGGTTTAGCGCAAAGCATTGAGCAGTCAGCCAATAACTTATCGGTATGGCAACACCAATACCGGTTTTTCTCAAATGATAGTCAGCCTGTTTGGCTGTCAGGTAGCGCTACGCCGGAGCGGATGCCGGATGGCAGTACCTTGTGGCACGGTTACATTGAGGATATCACTGCTCAGAAGCAGCATTATTTGGAGCTGGAGCGGTTAAATACAGAATACAGACTTAGCCAGCAACGCCTTGATATAGCTAGTGAAACCGCACAGATGGGCTTTTGGCAGGCTTCGTTAATAACCGGTGACTTATGGTGGTCGCCAGTAATTTATCAGATTTTTGGACTGGAAGAATCTTCAATACCCAGTGTGGCATTATTTAGAAGCACACTACACCCTGAGGATCGCCAGTTAGTGGCTAATAGTGAACAAAAAGCGCTGGAAACCGGTTTGCACGACGTAGTGCACCGTATTATCAGGCCGGATGGCAGTATACGTTGGGTACATGAGCTGGCAAAAATGCTGCCTGCAGAGCAAAACCCGCAGCAGATTATGGTTGGTTCAGTGCAGGACGTTACCGAACGCATTGAACTACAACAACTAAAAGATCAATTTATCTCGACGGTGAGCCATGAATTACGCACTCCGCTCACTGCCATTAAAGGTGCGCTAAGTCTACTTAACTCCAACAAGCTGGGCCAGGTACCAGATGCTATGCATCGTTTACTGGATATAGCTTCAAGTAACAGTGAGCGCTTAGCGCAGTTAATTAATGATTTGCTGGATATGGAAAAGTTAATAGCAGGCAAAATGCCATTTGATATCCAGCCGCTGGCGGTAGTAGCCGAGCTTCAGCAAGCGGTGGATAATCTACAGCCGTTCGCAATGCAACATCATGTTGATTTGGTTATTGAGGCGGTGGGTGCATCGATGGTATTGGCTGATGCACTGCGCTTGCAGCAAGTGCTGACAAATTTACTGTCAAATGCGATTAAGTTTTCACCTGCAGGCAGCGACGTAAAGTTAATAGCGCAGCAACAAGGTGAAAACGTGCAAATTGTAGTGACGGATAAAGGTGCTGGCATAGCACCGGAGTTTCAGCATCGGGTGTTTGAGCGTTTTGCTCAGGCAGACGGCTCTAATCAGCGGCAAAAAGGCGGAACTGGCTTGGGGCTGGCAATTTGTAAGGAGTTAGTGCAGCAAATGCAGGGTAGTATTAGTTTTAGTTCGAAGCCCTGTGTCGAGACCCGCTTTGTCGTGAGTTTACCCATCGCCGGAATAGCCTTGTCTGCAGATAGTAAAGGAGAAAACGCTTGAGTAGTGCTAAATCCAGATCCGATTTGTCTGCCGCTTTTGCTACCTTGCGCCGCCGGTTTGAAGCTAGCCTACCTGAGCGCTCTGCTAAGATGCTGGTGCTAATGGAGCAACCCTCACACAGCAACCTGGCGGACTTAGTCGCTGAGGCACATAAGCTGGCCGGTGCCTGTGGCACTTTTGGCCAATCCGTACTGGGCAGTCATGCCAGACAGATTGAGCAATTAGCCATAGAGATTGACAGCAAAGACGATGATGAACGTCTGCAGGCATTGCCCAGTTTGCGTCAGGTTGTATTGGAATTTGATATTGCGGTTAATGCGGCTGTGCAAGCGTCAGGTGAGTTGGAAACAGAACAGGCGGTGATGCTGCATCAGCCTGACACCGTATGGTTGTTATTGCCATCTGCGACGCTGGCTGAGGAATTAACGCGGCAGTTGCAGGCATTTGGTCACAAGGTTGAATGTTTTACTGACTTTACCAGCTGCCTTAAGCGCTTGCAGATTACGGCACCTGCGGTACTGTTTTCGGCTATTAATATTGACAGTTGCGGCTCGTTATTTGAACAAACCCTTTTGTTAAAACAGCTGAAGCAACATAGTAGTCGTTTATTGGTATTGTCTGACCGGGACGAGTTTGCACTTCGCATAAAAGCTGCACAGCAGCGTGCTGACGCATTTTTTGTTTCACCGCTGGATGTACCTAATATGATTTCCACCATCAGTGAGCTGTTAGAGCATGGCACCAGACAAAGTGGCAGAGTCTTTATTGTTGATGATGACAAACTGTTGGCGCAGCATTATGCTCTTGTGCTTAATAGCGCCGGCATAGAAACTCATATTATGGCCAACACGCGGCAGATCATTGCGGAGCTTGTAGTATTTCAGCCGGATTTATTACTGATGGATATGTATATGCCGGAATATTCCGGCGCTGAGCTGGCCGGTGTTATAAGGCAATACCCGTCATTGAAGCGTTTGCCAATCGTATTCTTATCCTCCGAAATCAACAAAGCGCTTCAACTTAGTGCTATGGCTTATGGTGCTGATGACTTTTTAACTAAGCCGATAGATGATGCACAGCTGGTACAGGCCGTTAAAACACGACTTAAACGCAGTTTGCAATTAAAGAATTTGATTGAAAAAGACAGTTTAACCGCATTAATAAAACACAGCGCAATTAAAGAAGCTGCTGAGCTGGAGTTTGAGCGCAGCCAACGCTACGACAAGCCGTTTAGTGTGGTGATGCTGGATATTGACCATTTTAAAGCCGTTAATGACAACTATGGCCACGCCACAGGTGACATGGTGATTACCGCTCTGGCGACCTTACTGCGCAAACGCATACGCAAAACAGACAAAGCCGGACGCTACGGCGGTGAAGAATTTATGTTGGTATTGCCAAATTGTCCGCGCCAACAGGCTGTTACTTTGACGGAGCACATTTTAGATGCGTTTAGACAGTTAAACTTTACTGCAGATGCTAAGCACTTCAGCTGTACTTTTTCTGCTGGCGTGATTAGTAGTGAGGAAAATGAATTTAACAACGCTGAGCAAATGATTGAGGCTGCAGATAAAGCCTTGTATCAGGCAAAACGGGCTGGCCGGAATCAGGTTTGCTAAATAAAAAACCGCTTTAAACAGCGGTTTTTTATTTAAGGTAAAAATCAAAGCTTATTTAAAATCTCAGCCGGTAAGGCCAGCTCGTCATTGCGGTTTACACCTACACCACGCTCAAGGATGTTCTTGGCAATTTGCTTAGCTTCTTCTAGTGAGTGCATTTGTGCTGTGCCGCATTGATAGACGTTAAGTTCGGGAATATCGTTCTGGCTAGCGACATGCAGTACATCATCCATGGCGGCTTGCCATGCTTTTGCTACCTGTTGCTCATCTGGTGTGCCAATTAAGCTCATATAAAAGCCAGTGCGACAGCCCATCGGCGAAATGTCGATTATCTCTACATCTGCGCCGTTTAAATGGTCGCGCATAAAGCCGGCAAACAGGTGCTCCAGGGTATGAATACCCTTTTCCGACAGAATTTCTTCGTTTGGCACACAAAAACGCAAATCAAATACGGTAATGGCGTCGCCTTTTGGTGTGTTCATCTTCTTAGCAACCCGCACAGCAGGTGCTTTCATAATGGTGTGGTCTACAGTGAAACTATCTAATAATGGCATAACTAAACCCTGTAATTAACGACGGTTGATAGCAGCTATTATAGTCAGGTCAGCTGTTATAAGTTAACCGCTTTCGCCGCTAAAAGCGGCAAATCACGGCTAAAGCATTGCTTTTAGCTATTAAAGTAATTTTTTTACTTGAATAACCTTGAATGGATCAGGGCTAATCCCCATAAATGCTTCAACACAATTTGTAATTGTAAAGAATATAAGTGGAGAGCAGTTATGGGCAGAATTATCGGTATTGACTTAGGTACAACTAACTCATGTGTAGCGGTGTTAGACGGCGATAAACCTCGCGTATTAGAAAACGCAGAGGGTACACGTACTACGCCATCTATTATTGCTTATGCTGAAGATGGCGAAGTATTAGTAGGTCAGCCAGCTAAGCGTCAGGCGGTAACCAACCCGAAAAATACCTTATTCGCGATTAAGCGTTTAATTGGTCGTCGCTTTGAAGATGAAGAAGTACAGCGTGATATTAAAATTATGCCTTACGCCATCGTTAAAGCTGATAATGGCGATGCCTGGGTTGAAGTTAAAGGTAAAAAGTTAGCTGCACCACAAATTTCAGCTGAAGTGCTGAAAAAGATGAAGAAAACAGCAGAAGATTTCTTAGGTGAAGCGGTAACGGCTGCAGTAATTACTGTACCGGCGTATTTCAACGATGCTCAGCGCCAAGCCACTAAAGATGCTGGCCGTATCGCGGGCTTAGACGTAAAACGTATTATCAACGAGCCAACAGCTGCTGCACTGGCTTATGGTATGGATAAAAAGAAAGGCGATACCAAGGTTGCAGTATATGACTTAGGTGGTGGTACTTTTGATATCTCTATCATTGAAATTGACGACGTTGACGGCGAACAAACCTTTGAAGTATTGGCCACTAACGGTGATACCCACTTAGGTGGTGAAGATTTTGATAACCGTTTGATCAATTATTTGGTAGAAGAATTTAAGAAAGAGCAGGGCATAGACCTGCGCAACGACCCGCTGGCGATGCAGCGCTTAAAAGAGTCTGCTGAGAAAGCCAAAATTGAGCTGTCTTCAGCGTCACAAACTGAAGTTAACCTGCCGTACATTACTGCAGATGCGTCTGGCCCGAAACACCTTAACATTAAAGTCACCCGCGCTAAGCTGGAATCTTTAGTGGAAGACTTAATTCAGCGTACTATTGAGCCGCTGAAGCAAGCACTGAAAGATGCTGATTTAAGCGTTGGTGAAATCAACGATATTATTTTGGTTGGCGGTCAAACCCGCATGCCAAAAGTACAAGAAGCTGTAACAGCTTTCTTTGGCAAAGAGCCACGTAAAGACGTCAACCCGGATGAAGCGGTAGCAGTAGGTGCAGCTATTCAAGGTGCAGTACTTTCAGGTGATGTAAAAGATGTACTGTTACTTGACGTTACACCTCTGTCACTGGGTATTGAAACCATGGGCAGCGTAATGACGGCGCTGATTGAGAAAAATACCACTATTCCGACTAAGAAGTCGCAAGTGTTCTCAACAGCAGAAGATAATCAGTCGGCAGTAACGATTCACGTTCTGCAAGGCGAACGTAAGCGTGCGTCTGACAATAAGTCGTTGGGTCAGTTTAACTTAGAAGGTATTCGCGGCGGTCGTCGTGGCGAGCCACAAATTGAAGTGGTATTTGACCTGGATGCTGACGGTATTCTGCATGTGTCAGCGAAAGACAAAGACACGGGTAAAGAGCAGAAAATCACCATCAAAGCTAACTCGGGTTTAACCGATGAAGAAATTCAAGCCATGGTTCGTGATGCCGAAGCCCATGCTGAAGACGATAAAAAGTTTGAAGAATTGGTACAAACCCGTAACCAGGCTGATGCGATGGTACATGCTACGCGCAAACAACTGGAAGAAGTGGGTGATAGCTTAGCGGCAAACGATAAAGAAGAGATTGAAACGGCAATTAAAGAGCTGGAAGCTGTGTTGAAAGGCAGTGATAAAGCTGTAATTGACGAGAAGTCTCAAGCGCTTATCCAGGCTTCTCAGAAGCTGATGGAAGCGTCTCAGGCAAAAGCTCAACAGGGCGGAGACGCTGCAGATCAGCCACAAGCTGATGGTAATGATGATGTCGTTGATGCTGAGTTTGAAGAAGTTAAAGACGACAAAAAATAAGTTTGGTTTAACCCAGGCTGCAGTATACTGCAGCCTTTTACGTTGAGAAACACTGAGCGAGAAGTATGTCCAAGCGTGACTATTATGAAGTACTAGGTGTTGCTAAAAGCGCCGACGATAAAGACATCAAAAAGGCTTATAAACGCCTCGCCATGAAATTTCACCCGGACCGTACCCAGGGTGATAAAGCTATGGAAGAGAAGTTTAAAGAAGTCCAGGAAGCCTATGAGGTGTTGTCGGATGAGCAGAAGCGTGCAGCCTATGACCGTTATGGCCATGCCGGAGTAGATCCTAACCGCGGCGCAGGCGGCGGTGCCGGTGGTGCTGATTTCGGTGATATTTTCGGCGATGTATTCGGTGATATTTTCGGTGGCGGCGGTGGACGTCGTGGCCAATCTCGAGCCCAGCGTGGTTCAGATTTACGCTACAACCTTGAGATGAGCCTGGAAGACGCCGTTCGTGGCAAGTCGGTAGATATTAAAGTACCGACTATGGTGGGTTGTGACAGCTGTGATGGTTCAGGTGCCAAAAAAGGCACATCAGCTAAGTCTTGTCCAACGTGTCATGGCGCTGGTCAGGTTACCATGCGTCAGGGCTTCTTTGCGGTACAGCAAACCTGTCCAACCTGTAGTGGCCGCGGTAAAATCATCCCGGATCCTTGCAGCAAGTGCCATGGCGAAGGCCGCATAGAGAAAACCAAAACGTTGTCTGTAAAAATTCCAGCCGGCGTAGATACTGGTGATCGTATTCGTCTAACCGGTGAAGGTGAAGCCGGTATGCATGGTGCACCAGCGGGTGATCTTTATGTGCAGGTACATGTTAAAGAGCATCCTATTTTTGTGCGTGATGGTAATAACCTTTACTGTGATGTGCCGCTGAGTTTTACTACCGCAGCGCTTGGGGGCGAAATTGACGTACCCACACTGGATGGCCGCGTTAAACTTAAAATCCCTGCTGAAACGCAAACAGAGAAAATGTTCCGTTTACGGGGTAAAGGTGTTAAGTCTGTGCGTGGTGGTGGTGTTGGTGACTTAGTTTGTAAGGTCGTGATTGAAACACCGGTCAATTTAAGCGATAAGCAAAAAGACTTACTGCGACAGCTTGATGACACTATGGCGGGTGATGGTGAGGCCAAACATCGGCCAAAATCTAAAGGGTTCTTCGATGGTGTGAAGAAGTTTTTTGATGATTTAACCAGTTAACTGCAAATGAAAAAGCCACCTGCGGGTGGTTTTTTGTTTTTTCGGGGATACAATAAAGTGGTGCTGACATATGTTTACCCGCTTTGGTCACAAATAAGGATATATTCATGTTGAAAAAGTTGTTTATTACCGCGACCTGCGCTCTCGTTATTGCCGCCTGTGCGCAGTCCCCTACTGGCAGACGCCAGATTATGCTGTTTAATGACGCTGATTTAAGCAAAATGGGTGCACAAACCTTCGACAGTATGAAAGCTGAAGTCCCTATTTCTAAAGACGCAAAAACCAATAATTATGTGCAGTGTGTGGCCAACAGTTTGTTGGCCGTTACGCCGGAGAATGTTCGTGCACAAAGCTGGGAAATCGTGGTGTTTGAATCCGATCAGGTAAATGCCTTTGCGTTGCCGGGCGGTAAAATTGGTGTTTACACTGGTTTGTTAAAAGTGGCAGAAAATAAAGATCAACTGGCTGCTGTGGTGGGTCATGAAATTGGCCACGTCATCGCAGGCCACAGCAATGAGCGTTTATCCACTAATCAGGCAATTCAGACGGCAATGTCGTTGGGCGATGCCGGTATGAAAGCCTATGGTGTTAAATACCAGCAGGAAATTATGGCATTGATTGGTGCCGGTTCTCAATTTGGTATTGTGTTACCATTTAGCCGGGCGCACGAGTCTGAGTCTGACATTATTGGCTTAGACTTAATGGCCCGGGCCGGTTTTGAACCACGTCAAGCGGTTAATTTGTGGCAAAATATGGCTGCTCAAGGCAGTGGTGGTACGCCAGAGTTTATGTCTACCCACCCGGCACCAGATACCCGTATCCGTGAGTTGCGAGAGAAACTGCCTGAAGCTATGAAAACATTTAATGAACGCAAAGCCGCGTCAGCACTGCCTAAATGTAGATTATGAACGGTTAACGTATTTTGCACATTACCGCATAACAGCTACCTCGTTATACGGTAATGTGATAACGCCAAACTGTTCCGTCCAGCTATCCCGTCAAACTAAGGCGTTGTGGTTTTACGTAACAACACGACCAACACGGCTACCAGTAACAGCAGCAGACAATAGTAACTTTGGCTAACGACTTGCCAGGGTGAAATACCAAAACTGGCCCCTAACAGTAGCGCTTGTGCACCGTAGGGAACTAAACCCTGACTGATACAGGCAAAAATATCCAGTAAGCTGGCGCTACGCCGGGGTGTAATGTGATGCTGTTGCGCCAGCGTTTTAGCCACGTCACCGGTAAGCACAATCGCAACAGTGTTATTGGCTATACAGAGGTTACTGATAAATGCCAGCGCGGCTATGGCTAGTTGTTGTGCTTTATTACCTGCCAGCTGGAGCTTGTTGGCGATACGTTGAATGTTGTCGGCTATCCATTGTAAGCCTCCTTGCTGCTTAATAAACTCACTTAACGCACTTACCAGCATCGCCAGTAAGAATATCTCCTGTACATTAGCGAAACCTGTCGCGATATCTTTGCCCAAATTTGCGATGGCATAATCGGCAAATACTGCACCTTGTAATGCGGCTAAGACGATGCCCAGCAACAGCACAACAAAGACGTTTAAACCCAGTACGGCTAACACTAATATTGCCGCATAAGGCAACACCCCGGTCCAGTTTACCGCGTTTGTTTGCACTTGCGCACTGTCACCGGCCCACACTACATACAGTAACAATGTGAGCAGTGCTGCGGGTAGAGCAATGTTAATATTTTCTCGAAATTTATCTGCCATCTGTGCGCCTTGTGTACGGGTAGAGGCGATGGTGGTATCGGAAATAATAGATAAGTTGTCACCAAACATCGCGCCGCTTAACAGCACACCGGCAACTAACGCCGGTTCCAGGTCCGCTTGATTGGACAGACCCACAGCGATGGGGGCTAAGGCGCCAATGGTGCCCATAGAAGTACCCATAGCCGTGGAAATGAGCGCGGCAATCACGAACAAGCCAGGCAATAACCAGGGGGCAGGCACTAAACTCAGGCCGGCATTAACAGCCGCATCCACACCACCGGTTGCTGTAGCAACACTAGCAAAAGCACCAGCTAACAGGTAAATAATGCACATGGTGATAATATTGCTGTTACCAGCGCCTTTAATCATTACATCGATCGACTGTTGTAACGGCGCTTTATGTAACCAGATTGCAAGCATAAGTGCTGGAATAATCGCCACATGCCCCGGTAGCTGATAAAAAGCATACGCTACGTCCTGGCTATGTAAATACAAGCCGGTCCCCAGAAATAACGCGACAAAAAAGAGCAGCGGCAACAACGAGCGTTTGGCGCCAATTGGTGTCGAAGAATGTGAATTCATAGTATTACCTTTTCAGTAAACAGACGGCCTGGGCATCTTAATAGCTGCGCAATATATAGATGGCTAGATGGCCTGTCAATTTGCGCAGATTATTTTCTCTGCTGGTATAAGCTACCTGAGTTGATTATGCTGGCAACTTATTTATTTGGCTGCTTTTTTCGCTGGAGTGTCTATGTCAGCTAACCGGTTAATCTACTCGCGGCGCTTTTTGCCGTTTTTTCTTACTCAGGCGTTCGGCGCCTTTAACGACAATGTATTTAAAAATGCGCTGATGTTAATGCTGGCGTTTACTGCTGCTAATGCGTTGCCATGGGACACGGACTTAACCATGAACTTAGCTGCCGGGCTGTTTATATTGCCTTTTCTATTGTTCTCCGCAACGGCTGGCACCCTGGCCGATGCCATGTGTAAAACAAAGCTTATCCGTGCACTTAAGCTATTAGAAATTGGCTTAATGCTGTTAGCGGGGGCGGCTTTTTACTATCAGCAATATTTGTTGCTATTGGGGGTGCTGTTTTTAATGGGCAGCCAGTCTGCTTTTTTTGGTCCGGTAAAATACGCCATATTACCGCAGTTGTTGGATGACAAAACCTTATTAAGCGGCAATGCCTGGGTAGAGATGGGTACCTTTGTCGCCATTTTACTTGGCACTATAGTGGGTGGTTTGTTGGTTGGTGTTGCTAATGCACCGATCTGGATTGGGGCTGTTGTTATTGTATTTTCTGTATTGGGTTACCTTGTCAGCCGCAATATTCCGTTGGTTGGTGAAGTGCATCAAGCGGATCCGTTCAAATTTGCACCGTGGCAGCAAACAAAGGCAGCGGTGCGTATCAGCTATCAAAACCGCACCTTGTATCTGTCGATTATGGCGATTAGCTGGTTTTGGTTTTTGGGCGCTGGCTATTTAACGCAGTTTCCTAACTTTGCCAAGACGGTTCTGGGCGGCGACAATACCGTCGTTACAGCGCTGCTGGTGGCTTTTTCAGTAGGGGTAGGCGCAGGCTCAATGCTGTGTGAACGTTTGTCTTGCGATAAGGTTGAACTGGGGATTGTGCCAGTTGGGGCCTTAGGATTAACCATATTTGGTATCAGTCTGTTTTTTAGCAGCCCCGCCAGTATAACAACAGAATTGTTATCGCTGTCGCAATTTTTGGCAACCGGCCTCGGCTGGAAAGTGCTATTTGATTTATTGTTTATTGGCATATTTGGTGGCCTGTTTATTGTGCCTCTATATGCGCTGTTACAACAACGAGCCGAACCGCAGCAACGGGCCAGGGTGATTGCTGCCAATAATATTTTTAATGCGCTGTTTATGGTGGTAAGCGCGTTAGCCGGTATCTTATTTTTAAGTGTATTGGATTTAGCAATCCCGGAATACTTTCTGGTGCTGGCCATTATGAATGCGGTTATTGCACTCTACGTATTCAGCCAGGTGCCAGAGTTTGCGGTGCGTTTTGTCATTTATTTGCTGAGCCATACTATGTACCGGGTAACTAGCCGCGGGCTGGAGCATATTCCGGCAGAAGGCGCGGCAGTGCTGGTTGCAAACCATGTTAGTTATGTCGATGCATTGCTAATAGGAGGGGCCGTGCGTCGGCCGGTGCGCTTTGTGATGGAAAAAGCCATTTATGATTTACCGGTAGCCAATTGGTTGTTTAAAGCTGCGCGTACTATTCCGATTTGTAGTAAGCAAAAAAATGAAGTCGTATATGAAGCTGCATTTGTTGCTATCAAGCGTGAGCTAGACGCTGGAAACCTGGTCTGTATTTTTCCAGAAGGGCGTTTAACCAAAACTGGCGAGATAGATAGCTTTCGTCCAGGGATAGAGCGTATTTTGGCTGAAACGCCGGTACCAGTCGTTCCAATGGCGTTACAAGGGTTGTGGGGGTCGTTCTTTAGTCATCATGGCAGTGGGGCATTCAAATTCAAAGGTCGGCTCTGGTCAAAAGTTGGTCTTGTTGCGAATGCAGCCATAGCTGCAGAGGCCGCCAATGCAATGACGTTGGAGCAAGAAGTCCGCCAACTCTATCAAGACAGTGTCGAGAGCAAACGCGTCTAAACAAAGCTTATTATTTAGCTATAAAGATGGCTATTTCTCTTCCTACCGCAGGCGGCTTTTGCTTTAATAGCCGCCATCTGAATTTTATAAAGAGTTTTACTATGGCCACTATCGGAATTTTTGGTGCTAACGGCCGTATGGGGCGTGCATTAATCACTGTTGCCAAAGAGCAGCAGCTTAATTTGACCGCTGCTACGGTGCGGGCAGGTTCTGAACTTATAGGCGTTGATGCTGGCGAACTAGCTGGCGTTGGTAAATGTGATGTAGCTCTGAAACAAACCAACCAGAACAGCGTAAGTTTGGCCGACGTTTGGGTCGATTTTACCATGCCAGAACCAATGCTTGCGCACCTTGAGCTTGCTGTAACAGCCAAAAAAGCTATGGTTATTGGTGTTACCGGCTTAACTGACGCGCAATATGCTAAGGTACAGCAGGCTAGCCAGCATATTCCGATTGTTTGGGCACCTAATATGAGTGTTGGTGTGAACTTGTTGCTGCATTTGGTGCAAACAGCCGCCAAGGTAATGGGACAAACCGCTGATATTGAGGTTATAGAAGCGCACCATCGCTTCAAGAAAGATGCGCCATCAGGCACCGCAATGGCCATTGGCACGAGCATTGCCAAAGCGCTTGATCGCAATCTAGCTGACGTTGCAGTTTATGGTCGTGAAGGGTTTACTGGAGAACGTGAGCAGCAAACAATAGGCTTTGCTACCGTACGTGGCGGCGATATTATTGGTGACCATACTGCCTTATTCGCAGATTTAGGCGAAAGACTGGAAATTACAC
The DNA here is from genome assembly GCF_030731985.1 of Rheinheimera baltica. Classification (NCBI taxonomy): domain Bacteria; kingdom Pseudomonadati; phylum Pseudomonadota; class Gammaproteobacteria; order Chromatiales; family Chromatiaceae; genus Rheinheimera; species Rheinheimera baltica. The sequence continues at coordinate 204,992 of NZ_JAPJDY010000002.1, read as the reverse complement.
ACAAAGCATCAAGCCGAAACACCTTTGCGCAAGGCGCACTGCGTGCTGCTCAGTGGTTACAAAATAAACCGGCAGGACTTTATACTATGCAACAAGTGTTAGGTTTGGCTGATTTAAGCTAGTCTTTTGCCTTATTAAGGATGAAATTACGCTTAACTTGCCATTTGTGATAAATATCAAAAAAAGCATAGCTAATTCTGTGCTTATCGCCTAAAATAGTCAGGTTTGCCTAAGGCAAATCCGGGTATCACATTTTGGGTCAAAACGGGTTGTAAAACAGTGTCAGTTTTCGCCCGTTTTTTGCTGTTTGGAGGTTATCTTGACTAAGTCCGCCCTGCTCGTACTGGAAGACGGCACCGTATTTCGCGGTACAGCCATTGGCGCTGAAGGAGTTTCTGTTGGTGAAGTGGTGTTTAACACTTCTATGACCGGGTATCAGGAAATATTAACTGATCCCTCATATGCAGAACAGATTGTAACGCTTACTTATCCACACATCGGCAATACCGGTACCAACACTGAAGACGAAGAATCCGGACAAATCTGGGCCCGAGGCCTGATTATCCGCGACTTACCACTTCTTGCCAGTAATTTCCGTAACCAACTCTCACTTAGTCAGTATTTAGCACAACACAACATACTCGGCATTGCCGACATCGACACCCGTAAATTAACCCGTATTTTGCGTGAAAAAGGCGCTCAAAACGGCTGCTTAATGGCTGGTGACAACCTAGATGAAGCTAAAGCATTACTACTTGCCAAGGGCTTTCCTGGTTTGTCAGGTATGGATTTAGCCAAAGAAGTTACTGTTAAGGCCCCTTATCACTGGACGGAAGGAAGTTGGGCGTTAGGCGAAGGACACCGCAGCGCACCCACAGAACAGTTTCATGTAGTAGCGTATGACTTTGGTGTGAAGCGTAATATTTTGCGCATGATGGTAGACCGTGGTTGCAAGTTAACAGTGGTACCCGCTCAAACACCGGCCAGTGATGTGTTAGCGATGAAGCCAGATGGCATTTTTCTTTCTAATGGCCCGGGCGATCCTGCACCCTGTACTTATGCCATTGACGCTATCAAAGCCTTTTTAGATACAGATATTCCGCTGTTTGGCATTTGCTTAGGCCATCAGTTACTGGCATTGGCCAGCGGTGCAAAAACCGTGAAAATGAGCCACGGCCATCACGGTGGTAACCATCCGGTGCAAAACCTGGATACCAAGCGCGTGCTGATTACTGCACAAAACCATGGCTTCGCAGTAGATGAAGCCAGTTTGCCAACGAATTTGCGCGCAACCCATAAATCGTTGTTTGATGGCACCTTGCAGGGTATACATCGTACCGACAAGCCGGCATTTAGCTTTCAGGGGCACCCTGAAGCCAGTCCGGGGCCGCACGAAGCTTCTGAGCTGTTCGACCACTTTATTGCGCTGATGCAACAGCATAAAGCCGTTACCCAATAAATGTCGAAATGCACGTAGGCGGCAAGACCGGGGGCTCATGAGCTTAGTTGTGCTAAGTGATTGGGCACCTCGGCACAGGCAACGACCGTGCATGATGACAGATGAAGGGTATAAGCAGACACGAATTACGGAGATATAGCAGCAATGCCAAAACGTACCGACTTAAAAAGTATTCTCATTTTAGGCGCTGGACCAATCGTAATTGGTCAGGCCTGTGAATTTGACTATTCCGGCGCTCAGGCCTGTAAAGCCTTAAAAGAGGAAGGTTATCGCGTTATTCTGGTGAACTCTAACCCAGCCACCATTATGACTGATCCGGAAATGGCTGACGCTACTTATATCGAGCCAATACACTGGCAGGTAGTAGAAAAAATTATTGAAAAAGAACGCCCTTGTGCAGTGCTGCCAACAATGGGTGGTCAGACTGCACTGAACTGTGCGCTGGATTTAGAGCGTCATGGCGTATTGGCTAAATATAATGTCGAAATGATTGGCGCCACAGCCGATGCTATCGACAAAGCAGAAGACCGTGGGCGCTTTGATAAAGCTATGCGTTCTATTGGTTTGGCCTGTCCGCGAGCAGGTTTTGCTCACTCGATGGATGAAGCGTATCAGGTACTGGATGATATCGGTTTCCCTTGTATTATCAGGCCCTCTTTTACCATGGGCGGCTCAGGCGGTGGTATTGCCTATAACCGCGAAGAGTTTGAAGAAATTTGTACCCGTGGGTTAGATTTGTCGCCAACCAAAGAGTTGTTAATTGACGAATCATTGATCGGCTGGAAAGAATACGAAATGGAAGTGGTGCGCGACAAAAACGATAACTGTATTATCGTCTGCGCCATTGAAAACTTCGACCCTATGGGGGTGCACACCGGTGACTCTATCACTGTCGCACCAGCGCAAACCCTAACCGATAAAGAATATCAAATTATGCGTAATGCCTCGTTGGCAGTTTTACGTGAAATTGGCGTTGAAACCGGCGGTTCAAACGTACAGTTTGGTATTAACCCGGTTGATGGCCGTATGGTTATTATTGAGATGAACCCTCGGGTATCACGCTCCTCTGCACTGGCATCCAAAGCAACAGGCTTCCCTATTGCCAAAGTGGCCGCTAAGCTGGCGATTGGCTATACGTTGGATGAGTTGGCCAATGATATTACCGGTGGTAAAACGCCTGCCTCGTTTGAGCCGAGTATCGATTACGTTGTCACTAAGGTGCCACGCTTTAACTTTGAGAAATTTGCCGGCGCTAACGATCGCTTAACCACCCAGATGAAGTCGGTTGGTGAAGTAATGGCGATTGGTCGTAACCAGCAAGAGTCTTTACAAAAAGCGCTGCGTAGCCTGGAAATTGGCGTTTGCGGTTTAGATCCAATAATTGATATCACGCTGCCAGAAGCCAAAGATAAGATTATTCGTGAATTAAAAGAGCCGGGTTCGCACCGTATTTGGTACATTGCTGATGCATTTCGCATGGGCATGAGCATGGATGATATTTTCAGCCTAACCAATATTGACCGCTGGTTTTTAGTGCAGCTGGAAGATTTAGTTAAAGAAGAACATTCATTAGCTAAAGACGGTTTTGTTGCCCTGGATAAAGCTCGTATTGCACGCCTGAAACGCAAAGGTTTTGCCGATAAGCGTATCGCTGACGTATTAGGTGTCAGTGAAAATGAAGTGCGTAAAAAGCGCTACAGTTTCAGTATTCATCCGGTTTATAAACGGGTAGATACCTGTGCCGCCGAGTTTGCATCTAACACGGCTTACATGTACTCAAGCTACGATGAAGAATGTGAATCTGCACCGACCAACCGCGATAAAATTATGATTATCGGTGGTGGCCCAAATCGTATAGGTCAGGGTATCGAGTTCGATTATTGCTGTGTTCATGCCGCGCTGGCACTGCGCGAAGATGGTTTTGAAACTATCATGGTGAACTGCAACCCGGAAACCGTTTCTACCGATTACGACACGTCAGATCGGTTGTACTTTGAACCGATTACGTTAGAAGACGTATTGGAAATTGTCCGCAAAGAACAACCTAAAGGCGTTATCGTGCAATATGGTGGTCAGACACCGCTGAAATTAGCACGTGCGCTGGAAGCTAACGGAGTGCCAATTATTGGTACTTCGCCTGATGCTATTGACCGTGCTGAGGATCGTGAGCGCTTCCAGCAGGCCGTTGAGCGCTTGGGGCTTAAACAGCCGAAAAATGCTACCGTAACCAGTATGGAAGAGGCGATTACTAAGTCGGTCGATATTGGTTTTCCGATGGTGGTGCGCCCGTCTTATGTGTTGGGTGGCCGGGCAATGGAAATTGTCTATGACGAGCAAGACTTACGCCGCTATATGAACGAAGCGGTCAGTGTATCTAACGATTCACCGGTATTGCTGGATAACTTCCTTGACGATGCGATCGAAGTTGATATCGATGCCATCTGTGATGGTAAAGATGTTGTCATCGGCGGCATTATGGAACACATTGAACAAGCGGGTGTGCACTCTGGTGACTCTGCCTGTTCGCTGCCACCGCATAGCTTGAGCAAAGAAATTCAGGATGTGATGCGTGAGCAAGTACGGAAACTGGCACTTGAGTTAGGCGTAGTTGGCCTGATGAACACCCAGTTTGCGGTTAAAGATAACGAAGTGTACTTAATTGAAGTCAACCCGCGTGCTGCCCGTACAGTGCCGTTTGTTTCTAAAGCGACCGGTGTAGCGGTGGCTAAAGTAGGCGCACGTTGCATGGCAGGCATGTCTCTGGCTCAGCAAGGTGTGACTAAAGAGATTATTCCACCGTTCTTCTCAGTAAAAGAAGTGGTTATTCCGTTTAACAAATTCCCGGGTGTCGATCCTATTTTAGGCCCGGAAATGCGTTCAACCGGCGAAGTTATGGGGGTGGGCGACACGTTTGAACAAGCCTTTGCTAAGGGACAGTTAGGCGCAAGTACGCTTATTCCAACCGGTGGCCGTGCCTTGCTTTCAGTTCGTGACAGCGATAAAGTGCGCGTTGTTGAACTGGCAAAACGGATGGTAGAAAAAGGCTTTGAGCTAGATGCAACCGGCGGTACGGCTAAAGCTTTACAAGCTGCAGGCGTGGAGTGTCGTACGGTTAACAAAGTATCAGAAGGTCGGCCGCATATATTAGATCGTATTAAAAACGGTGAATACAGTTATATTGTAAACACCACTGACGGTCGCCAGGCCATTGAAGACTCCAAAGTCATTCGTCGTGGAGCGCTGCAGTATAAAGCCAACTATACCACTACTTTAAATGCCGCCTTTGCTACCGTTAAATCAAACACTGCCAGTGCGTTTGATAGCGTAGCCTCGGTGCAGGAACTACATAAGAGAGTAAACGGATGAGTGCAATTCCGATGACAGTGCTGGGCGCAGAGAGATTACGCGCCGAGCTGCATGAACTTAAGTCAGTAAAACGGCCTATCATTATTCAGGCTATTGCGACGGCGCGTGAACACGGCGACTTAAAAGAGAACGCTGAATATCATGCTGCGCGAGAGCAGCAAGGGTTTTGTGAAGGGCGTATTCAGGATATAGAAGCTAAGTTATCTAATGCGCAGATCATTGATATTAGTAAACAACCTAACAATGGTAAGGTGATCTTTGGTTGTACAGTCACTATTTTGAATTTAGATTCTGAAGAAGAAGTGACGTATCGCATTGTTGGAGATGATGAAGCCGATATTAAAAATAACCTGATCTCTGTCAATTCGCCTATTGCGCGTGGCTTGATTGGCAAATCTGCTGATGACGTTGCTAACATTACTACGCCAAAAGGGGTGGTAGAGTTTGAAATTATAGATGTTAAATATATCTAAGCATTAACGCTACTGATGTAAAAACGCCAGCCTTAAGGCTGGCGTTTTTTATTTCTATAGTGCTACGTTATGCTAGCATTAGATTGATAACGGCCGTTGTAATCAAAAATACTGTCCAGATGTTGCCAACCTTTGTTGGTTTTTTTTAACAGAATAAGTTGCGGCATGCGAAATTTATCTTGATCGGCGACGACTTCACGGGCTGTCAGGTAGTTTTTAGGTTTTAATCCTGGTGCACGTTGATGCGGTAAAATAAATAGCGCAAATAATGCCCTACGCTGTGCTGCGGTTTGAAGTGCAAACTGACGATAAAACGGATTGCCATCAATATCTACATACTGCACTTGCAATCTGCCTTGCACATCAGCAAGCAACATGTGCTGACAACGAAACAAATGATGATGTTTTTGGTTTAATACCTCTTTCAAACGCTTATCAGGGTCGATAAGTTGAGACTGACACTGCTGACACACTCTGGCGGCAATATCATTTTCGCCACCACAATCTGGACAAATTCTGGCACGAAACCGATAACTGCATTGGTTGGGTACTGTGGTGGGCGCATGCTCTGCTAGCCCCTGGCAGCGTCTGCCGTAGTGTTCAATAATATCCCCGTCGTTATCGACCAGCCCCCAAAATATGTTGGCAAACTGACATTGTGGGCAAGGCACTTGAACGGGTACTGCCTTGCTGGTAGGCCTTGGGCTGCCCACTTCAGGGTAATATAAGTCATAGCCATTTGCGGCGTAGTCAATAATCAGGCAGTGGGTTTTATTTGGTGCACTGCGAAGGCCACGCCCTACCATTTGCTGAAATAAACTGACCGAGGCTGTAGGGCGCAAAATAGCGATTAAATCGACATGAGGCGCATCAAACCCAGTGGTAAGCACTGCAACATTAACTAAAAACTTCAGTCGCTGCGCCTTAAACTCGCTAATCAGCTGGTCGCGCTCGTTACCAGGTGTTGTTGCAGTGAGCAAGGCGACTTGTTGATTTAAGCCCTCGAGTAGAGTAACAATTTCGTTGGCATGACGCACCGAAGCGGCAAAGATAAGCACACCTTGCTTATTATGGGCTAACTGATTTAGTTGGCCGACAATTAATTTAGTAGCACGGCCCGTTTTACCGAGAATTGAATCAACCTGTTGCTCGCTGTAATCACCACCCTCAGTGGGAACAAGATGGCTAAAGTCATACTGCGCTGCCAAGCCGTCCAACAACACTGGTTTAGCTAAATAGCCTTTGTTGATAAGTGGCCGTAACGGCAGTTCGAAGATACAACGCGTAAAAGTGGCCTGCTCGACAGAGCCTACCTTACCGTGGTAGTGACTTTGGTATACCCAGCCTGTTCCTAACCGGTATGGCGTAGCAGTAAGTCCAAGGAGCTTAAGCGTGGAATTTTGCTGAAGTAAATGAGTAAACAGTAACTGATACTGGCTATCTTCACTAAGACTAATTCTATGGCATTCATCAATAATGACTAGCGAAAAAGGCTGGCTAAACTGAGTCAGGTTACGTGCTGCTGATTGCACGCTAGCAATAACCGTCTTACCACTACTGTCCTTTTGCTTTAGTCCTGCAGCAAACACAGTGCCAGCTTGGCTTAGTAAAGCCACTTTTTCGGCATTTTGTGCCACTAACTCTTTAACATGCGTCAAAATAAGTACCCGCCCGTTGGCCAGGCGCGCCAACTCTGCCAGTACTAAACTTTTTCCTGCACCAGTCGGCAGTACTATAACTGCCGATTCGCTACTGTGCCTGAAATGGGCAATAGCAGCGTCAACGGCTTGCTGTTGATAGTCTCTTAATTGCACGGCAGGTTCGGTATTGTGACTGTTTAAATGTTTAATGTTACCATTGCCTACATGATGATGCAGGCAGTTGATAATATAGTTAAGTAGCTTGCTACAGAGTTAATGGCAGCAACATTAACCGCGAGGCAGTGGGATCTTTTTATCTTTACCCTGGCGGAAAAGTACCAGTGTTTTACCGATTACCTGTACTTTATCTGCTTTAGTTTCACGAACAATAGCATCCATGATGAGCACTTTTTCTTCACGATCTTCTGTAGGAACTTTAATTTTAATCAGTTCGTGAAAATTAAGCGCCACGTCGATTTCTGCTACTACACCTTCGGTCAGGCCATTGCCGCCGAGCAGAATGACGGGTTTAAGATCATGTGCTTTTGCTTTTAAAAATTGTTTTTGTTTATTGGTTAAACTCATAAAATGACTATTTCCGCAGATAACGCTTGAATTTGCGTTATTGTAGCGCCATCTAACGCATAACACTAATCAAGAGTGATAGCATGACCAAGAAAAAACGCTCTGCCAGTTCAACACGCTGGTTGAAAGAGCATTTTGATGACAAATTTGTGCAAAAGGCACAAAAACTCGGTTTAAGATCGCGCGCAGCGTTTAAACTTGAAGAGATTAATCTGCAAGACAAGTTGATTAAACCGGGCATGACCGTAGTCGATTTGGGTTCAGCGCCGGGCAGTTGGTCTCAATTTTGTGTTGGTTTAGTTGGGGGCTCAGGCACTATTATTGCGTGCGATATTTTGCCGATGGACCCGATAAACGGGGTTAGTTTTTTACAAGGCGATTTTCGCGAAGAAACGGTACTTGATGCACTACTGAGCCGAATTAATGGTCAGAACGTAGATGTAGTGCTATCTGATATGGCGCCGAATATGAGCGGGAATGACACCACGGATCAGGCGCGTTCTATTTATCTGGTGGAACTTGCGTTGGATATGTGTCACAAAGTATTGAAGCAAAATGGTAGTTTTGTGGTCAAAGTATTTCAGGGTGATGGCTTTGAGCAGTTCTTAAAAGATGTGCGAGCGGCTTTCACAACGGTTAAAATTCGTAAACCAGATTCGTCTCGTGCGCGTTCACGAGAGACATATATCGTGGCTACCGGCTTTAAAGTCTAGTAAAGTAGTCTGGTAATTATCTAATTTTCGGTAAGAAGAGGTTATAACCTTGAGTGACATGGCAAAAAATGTGATTGTCTGGTTAGTTATCGCCGTTGTACTAATGTCGGTGTTCAATAGCTTTGGACCCGGTGACAACAGTGAGAGACAAACCAGTTACACTCAGTTTATCAAAGAGGTAAATCAAGGCCAGATCCGCGAAGTTAAAGTGGATCGCGCTGGCGTTATTACTGGTGTGAAACGCAGCGGTGAGCGCTTTGAAACCGTTATTCCGACAGGTTATGACCCAAAGTTAAATGATGACCTGATTAAAAATGAAGTGGACTCTTTTGGTAGCAAACCAGAAGAAAGTAGCTGGCTAACGACCATCTTTATTTCATGGTTCCCAATGTTGCTGCTCATTGGTGTGTGGATTTTCTTCATGCGCCAGATGCAGGGTGGTGGCGGTAAAGGCGCTATGTCATTTGGTAAGAGTAAAGCACGCTTGATGGGCGAAGATCAGATTAAGACCACTTTTGCTGATGTCGCAGGCTGTGACGAAGCAAAAGAAGAGGTGTCTGAGCTGGTCGATTACTTGCGAGACCCATCACGCTTCCAGAAGCTGGGCGGAAAGATCCCCAAGGGTATCTTAATGGTCGGCCCACCAGGTACCGGTAAAACGTTACTTGCAAAAGCCATTGCTGGCGAAGCTAAAGTTCCGTTTTTTACAATATCGGGTTCAGACTTTGTTGAAATGTTCGTTGGTGTGGGTGCGTCACGGGTACGTGACATGTTTGAACAGGCGAAAAAAGCCGCACCTTGTATCATTTTTATTGATGAAATTGACGCAGTTGGCCGTCAGCGCGGTGCCGGTTTAGGCGGTGGTCACGACGAACGTGAACAAACGTTAAACCAGATGCTGGTAGAGATGGATGGCTTCGATGGTAATGAAGGTATCATCATTATTGCCGCTACCAACCGTCCAGACGTATTGGACCCAGCGTTATTGCGCCCAGGTCGTTTTGACCGTCAGGTAGTTGTTGGTTTGCCAGATGTGAAAGGTCGTGAACAAATTCTTAAAGTGCATATGCGCAAAGTACCTTTAGCTGAAGGTGTTGAGCCTTCAGTAATCGCGCGAGGCACGCCGGGTTTCTCAGGTGCAGACTTAGCCAACCTGGTCAACGAAGCGGCATTGTTTGCTGCCCGCGGAAATCGTCGTGTGGTGTCGATGGATGAGTTTGAAAAAGCCAAAGACAAAATCATGATGGGTGCAGAACGCCGCTCTATGGTGATGACGGAAAAAGAAAAAGAGATGACGGCCTACCATGAAGCAGGCCATGCCATTGTTGGACGTTTAGTTCCGGATCACGATCCTGTCTACAAAGTGAGTATTATCCCGCGTGGTCGTGCCCTGGGGGTGACTATGTACTTACCTGAGCGTGACCGCGTATCACACAGCAAGCGTTTGCTTGAGAGCATGATAAGCTCGTTGTTCGGTGGTCGTATTGCTGAGGAAGTGATCTACGGTTTTGAGTCTGTAACTACAGGTGCTTCTAACGATATTGAACGTGCCACAGATTTGGCGCGCAAAATGGTAACGCAGTGGGGCTTCTCAGAAAAACTGGGGCCGCTGTTGTATGCAGACGAAGAAGGCGAAGTGTTTCTTGGACGCTCAGTCAGTAAAAATAAGCATATGTCTGAGGATACCGTAAAAGCCATTGATGCAGAGATCCGGCAGTTTATCGATCGCAACTACGACAGAGCTAAAAAGCTGATTGAAGAGAATATGGACATACTGCATGCGATGAAAGATGCGTTAATGAAGTATGAAACCATCGATGCTAAACAAATTGACGACCTAATGGAGCGTCGTGAAGTTCGTCAACCGGAAAACTGGGAACCTCGTGATAAACCGGGTTCTGATGATAAGCCGGATGCGAAATCAAGTAACGATGATACCGCAACATCGGCGAAGCCTTCTGAAGGTAATCTGCACTAAGCACGTTGTCTAAAATTGATATTGTCCAAGCCCCGGTTTTGCCGGGGTTTATTTTTAGTGCCTATTTTTATCGTAAGTAAAAATAACGTTTATGCTTTACAGGAGTCGCTATGCTGTTGTCTCTACCTCGTCAGCGCCAACTTGATTTAACACGGCCAGTGGTGATGGGGATTTTAAATATCACACCAGATTCGTTTTCCGATGGAGGTCGTATTCAGCGGGTAGACGATGCACTGCGTCAAGCCGAGCAAATGCTGGCAGATGGTGCGCAGGTTTTAGATATTGGTGGTGAGTCTACCCGCCCAGGTGCTGACGAGGTGCCGGAACAAGCTGAACTGCTGCGGGTAATACCTGTTATTGAGGCGATAAGGCAACGGTTTGATTGTGTTATTTCCATTGATACCAGTAAAGCTGCAGTGATGTCAGCGGCGGTTCATGCAGGTGCAGATATTATCAATGACGTACGGGCACTGCAGGAACCCGGAGCACTCGCGGTTGCTGTGGCGTCTCAGGTTCCTGTCTGTTTAATGCATATGCAAGGTGCGCCACGCAGTATGCAACATGCACCGCAGTACGACGATGTTACCGCTGAGGTAAAACAGTTTTTACTACACAGAGCGATAGCCTGTGAACATGCCGGTGTAAAAAAACACAATATCATTCTTGACCCCGGTTTTGGTTTTGGCAAAAGCCTGGAGCACAACTATACGTTACTGCGCCAGCTTTCTCAGTTTTGTGATACCGGTTATGCGTTGCTTGCCGGTATGTCGCGCAAGTCTATGGTAGGGCAGTTACTTAGCCTGCCAGTGAACGAACGTTTGGCAGGCAGTCTGGCCTGCGCTACTATTGCAGCATTAAAAGGTGCCCAAATTATACGGGTGCATGATGTTAAAGAAACCGTGCAGGCCGTCAAGGTAGTGACAGCCATGCAGTATGGAGTATAAAGGATGAGCAGAAAGTATTTTGGTACCGACGGCGTACGCGGCAAAGTAGGGGATTTTCCTATTACACCTGAGTTTGCCATGAAACTAGGATGGGCAGCCGGTCGGGTGTTGTCGCAGCGTGGCACGCGTAAAGTGCTTATTGGTAAAGACACACGTATTTCCGGTTATTTACTTGAAACTGCACTAGAGGCAGGTTTAATTGCCGCCGGGATCAATGTACGCCTGCTGGGCCCAATGCCAACCCCCGCCGTTGCCTATCTCACCCGTACCTTTCGTGCCGAAGCCGGTATCGTTATTAGCGCGTCACATAACCCATACTATGATAACGGCATTAAGTTCTTCTCTGCTGATGGTACTAAACTGCCGGATGAAGTTGAACTTGCGATAGAATATGAGCTGGAACAGCCCATGGTCTGTGAATCGTCAGAAAAGCTTGGTAAGGCACAGCGTATCGAAGATGCGGCAGGCCGCTATATCGAGTTTTGTAAAAGTCATTTACCAAACCACCTATCGCTCAGTGGGATGAAAATTGTCATCGACTGCGCGCATGGCGCCACCTATCACATTGCACCTGCCGTATTTAAAGAGCTCGGTGCTGAGGTTGTGCTTATTGGTGCTAGCCCGAATGGCATTAACATTAATGCTGACTGCGGCGCGACGCATACAGACTTAGTGCAGAAAACGGTAGTAGAACAACAAGCTGATTTAGGTATTGCCTATGATGGCGATGGTGACCGGGTCATGATGGTTGATCATACTGGTCGTGTTATTGATGGCGATGAAATTGTTTATATTATTGCCCGTGCAGCGAAGTCACAAAATAAGTTACATGGAGGTGTCGTAGGCACCTTAATGAGTAACCTTGGCCTTGAACTGGCATTGCAGCAATTAGATATTCCCTTTGCCCGAAGTGCAGTTGGTGATCGGTATGTGATGGAATTGCTGCGTGAGAAAGACTGGCGTATCGGTGGTGAAAATTCTGGTCATGTACTTAACTTAGATCATACCTGTACCGGCGATGGCATTATTGCATCACTGCAAGTATTAACCGCGATGATTGAAGCGAAAATGACGCTGGCTGAATTTAGCCAAGGTATGCACAAGTTGCCACAAGTGCTGGTCAATGTGAAGTTTGAAAAAGGCACTGCACCTTTAGAAAAGCAGCATGTTAAGCAAGTTATCGCAGATGTTGAAACTAGGCTTAATGGATCTGGTCGAGTGCTAATTCGTAAAAGTGGTACTGAACCCTTGATCAGGGTAATGGTAGAAGGCGAAGACGCATTATTGGTGCGTGAATATGCTGAACAGATCGCCGCTGCGGTAAAAATAGCCAGTTGATTGTTCAATTGCGCCAATAATACTTGTTTGGCTGGGCGTGGTTGGTTACTATCGCGCCCGGTAAATAATGGGGATACCGCATCATGCATCGTACACCACTGATTGCTGCTAACTGGAAAATGAACGGTTCGGCTGCACTGGCACAAGACATGACTGCCGCGCTTAATGAGTTGTCGCAAGGTACTACCACTGTTGTGGTTTGCCCGCCGGCAACTTTGCTTACAGCCTTTACTAATCCAAAGACGTTCGCCTTAGGTGGCCAGACATTAAGTCATGAAGTTAGCGGTGCTTTTACCGGTGAGTTGAGTGCCAATTTGCTCCTTGAAGCGGGTGCAACCTATGTCATTGTTGGGCATTCTGAGCGACGCGAATTAAATTTTGAAACTGACGCCTTGATTGCGGCAAAGCTCAGTCGTGCAGTAGCAGCAGGCTTAACACCTATTTTGTGTGTTGGTGAATCATTATCTGAGCGACAACAAGAAAAAACTCAGCAGGTTCTTGCACGGCAACTTGATGCGGTGTATGCTTCGCAGCCCGAATTACTGGCAAACTCAGTTATTGCATATGAGCCAATATGGGCTATCGGTACCGGAGAGTCAGCTACGCCAGAACAGGCTCAAGCAACTCACCATTTTATCCGGCAGCATTTGGCGAAATATAATTCGCAGTCAGCCGTAACGGTGAAATTATTGTATGGCGGCAGTGTTAATGCAGACAATTGTGTTGCGTTATTTCAGCAAGCCGACATAGACGGTGCACTGGTAGGTGGCGCTAGCCTCAAGCCAGTTGAATTTGCGCAAATTTGCCTTGCAGTTACAAAAGGTGCAAAGGAATAAGCATGTACGAAATTTTTATAGTAGTTTATCTGTTAGTTGCGATGGCATTAATTGGCTTAGTGTTAATACAGCACGGTAAAGGTGCTGATATGGGCGCTTCTTTCGGTGCTGGTGCGTCTGCTACAGTGTTTGGCTCTTCTGGTACTGGTAACTTCCTTACCAAAACCACCACTATTCTGGCAACCATCTTTTTTGTCCTGAGTATTGTACTGGGCAATTACAGTGCAGGCCAGAGTAAAAAAGTTGACGAATGGCAGGATCTTTCTGTTCCTACTACAGAGCAAGTCGAATTGAAAAAAGACGATGCTAGCGATATTCCTGTAGGCAACTAAGTTAACAAAGAATTTGCCGAGGTGGTGAAATTGGTAGACACGCTATCTTGAGGGGGTAGTGTCTTCGGACGTGCGGGTTCAAGTCCCGCTCTCGGCACCAAATTAATCAACAGTTTGCCATCGCAACCCTTGCGATTAACCAGTCAGCGCTATATAATAAGCGCCAATTACGGACGCGGGATGGAGCAGCCTGGTAGCTCGTCGGGCTCATAACCCGAAGGTCGTCGGTTCAAATCCGGCTCCCGCAACCAAATTTAATGGTTAAGCAGTTACAGAGAAAGTCCAACGGGCTCCTCTTTATAACGGCAGGGCGAAGGTCTGAAATCCGGCTCCGGCTCCCGCAACCAACTTTCAGTCTTGTCGCATATGATGATGCTTTAAGGCAAAAGTGATTATGTTTTTCAGTAAACATTGGCGATATGTTTACTGATTAGATGCCCATTCGCCCCGCTAGTTCGGGGCGTTTTCGTATCTGCAGACTCAGTTTTAAGCAGTATTGGGCTACGCAGCCCTTTTTTTATTTGTTGCGACCTAGGACCTGGTTGCAGCAGATACAGGTTTTTCGGAGGTCGCATTGACTAAGCAAGAACAAACACTGACCGAGCTGTTGCTTCCAACAGTTGAAGCAACTGGCTTTGAGTTATTAGGGCTGGAACTGGTGCAGGCTGGTCGTCATTCGACTTTGCGCATTTATATTGACCATGCCGATGGCGTGAATGTTGATAATTGCGCACTGGTCAGCCGTGAAGTCAGCGCCATTTTAGATGTGGAAGATCCTATCACGAACGAATACCTGCTTGAGGTATCGTCGCCGGGTTTAGATCGCCCGCTATTTACTCCGGCACATTTCGCTGTAGTAGTAGGGCAAAAGATTGAAGTGAAACTTGCGATTCCACAGGATGGCCGTCGCAAGTTTAAAGGCGTACTAACAGCTATTGAAGACGATATGTTGATAGTGGAAGTAGATGGCAAACCCTATCGTTTGCTGATGGATAACGTAGATAAAGCAAACGTGGTACCTGTTTTTTAAGGTATCGGGGCAAAGCGAGGCAACAGACAATGGCAAAAGAAATATTATTAGTTGTTGATGCAGTTTCAAACGAAAAATCGGTACCGCGGGAGAAAATCTTCCAGGCATTAGAATTTGCGTTGGCAGCAGCTACGAAGAAGAAAAATGAAGGCGACATCGAAGTACGCGTCAGTATTGATCGTAAAACCGGTGCCTATGAAACTTTCCGTCGCTGGCAAGTTATCCCGGATGATCAGGTGCAAGAGCACCCGTACCGTGAAATGACATTATCGGCAGCGCAGTACGACGAGCCTTCAGTGCAGATTGGCGATTACTACGAAGAGCAAATCGATTCTATCGAATTTGACCGTATCACCACGCAGATGGCCAAGCAGGTTATCGTGCAAAAAGTGCGTGAAGCAGAACGTTCACAAGTTGTTGAAGCTTATGTCGACCAAGTGGGTGAGTTAGTCACAGGTGTAGTGAAAAAAGTTAATCGCGATAGCATCATTGTCGACTTAGGCAACAATGCTGAAGCGATGTTGGGTCGTGACGAAATGTTACCACGTGAAACCTATCGTCCGGGTGACCGTATTCGTGCCTTACTGTTTGAAGTAAAGCCAGAAGCGCGTGGTGCGCAACTGTTTTTAAGCCGTTCACGTCCAGAAATGTTATTGGAGCTGTTTCGCATTGAAGTGCCAGAAATTGGCGAAGAAATGATTGAACTGCGTGGTGCTGCTCGTGATCCGGGGGCACGTGCCAAAATAGCGGTGAAGAGTAACGACCGTCGTATTGACCCGGTTGGTGCTTGTGTTGGTATGCGTGGTTCACGTGTACAGGCGGTATCAAACGAATTGGCCGGTGAGCGCGTAGATATCGTGTTGTATGACGACAACGATGCCCAGTTTGTTATTAACGCAATGGCACCAGCAGAAGTGGCTTCTATCATCGTTGATGAAGATACCCACTCTATGGACATTGCGGTTGAAGATTCAAACCTGGCAATGGCAATTGGCCGTAATGGGCAAAACGTACGTTTGGCAAGCCAGCTTACAGGTTGGGAACTGAATGTTATGTCTGTTTCTGCCATGAAACAGAAACACCAGGAAGAAACAGCCAAGGTACGCCAGGCTTTTGTTGATGCTTTAGAGATTGATGAAGACTTTGCTGATGTTTTAGTTGACGAAGGTTTCTCGACACTAGAAGAAATTGCTTATGTACCTGTGAGTGAATTGTTAAGCATTGATGGTTTAGACGAAGCGATGGTTGAAGAACTTCGCGGTCGTGCTAAAGCAGTGTTAACAACTCGCGCACTCGCTAGCGAAGAATCGCTGGAAGACGCCCAACCAAGCGAAGCGCTGTTAGCGCTGGAAGGATTAGATACCCATATGGCTTATGTTTTAGCCAGTAAAGGGGTAACAACGTTAGACGACCTGGCAGAGCTGGGTGTTGATGATTTACTGGAAATTGCCACCATGTCGGAACAACAAGCCGCCGACTTGATTATGGGCGCCCGTAATATTGTCTGGTTTAGCGAAGAAAATAAGTAGTCAACGGAGGTAACAACACAAATGGCAGAAGTCACTATAGAAAAGCTAGCCAGTGATGTCGGTACTACTGTTGAACGGTTAGTGCAGCAATTCGCTGATGCCGGTATCAATAAAGCAGCCGGACAGGTAGTCAGCGAAGATGAAAAGAAATCTTTACTGGAACATTTAAGTGCACAGCATGGTGGAAACTCATCAGAGCCAGCGCGCTTAACGTTAAAGCGCAAAGAGAAGACCACGCTGAGTGTGTCTGGTGGCGCAGGTCGTAACCGTGAGATTCAGGTTGAAGTTCGAAAACAAAAGACCTTCGTGAAAAAGCCTCTGGTTGATGAAGCGACATTAAAAGCACAGGAAGAAGCCCGTTTAGCAGAAGAAAAAGCGAAAGCCGAAGCTGACCACGCGCGTCAGGAAGCGGATCGCAAAGCAAGAGAAATTGCGGCAGCAAAAGCCAAAGAAGAGGCTGAACGCAAAGCTGCAGAAGCTAAACGTCGTGAAGAAGCTAAGCAAGCTCAGCTGGTGAAAGATGATCCGGAAGAAGCAGCACGTCGCGCAGCAAAAGAAGAAGCCCGTAAAGAAGCTGAGCATATTCGTCAGCAGCAAGAGGCTGAAGCACTTCGGAAGCTAGAAGAAGAAGCGGCCAAGCAAGCCGAAGCTGCCCGTAAACTGGCAGAAGAAAACAGTGAACGATGGGCTCAGGAAGAAAAAGCCAAGCCAGCAGACACTGATGATTACCACCTAACCAGCAACGAGTTTGCTAAACAGGCTGAAGATGAAGTGGACGCGAAAGAAGAGCGTGCAGGTCGTCGTGGTGCAGGTAAAAAAGCGCCTCCTGTAAAAGGTAAAAAGAAAGACGATGCTAATGACAAAGAAGCATTTAACCGTGCTAACCGTCATGCTAAGAAAAAGAAAACGCCGACGAGTATGCAGCATGGCTTCAACAAGCCAGCTCAGCCGGTTGAGCGTGAAGTGAAAATCGGTGAAACCATCACTGTTGCTGAGCTGGCAGCCAAAATGGCCGTTAAAGCATCAGAAGTTATTAAAGTGATGATGAAAATGGGTGCTATGGCAACCATTAACCAGGTTATTGATCAGGAAACGGCGGCCATTGTCTGTGAAGAAATGGGCCATAAGTTTACGCTGACAAAAGAAAATGAGCTGGAAGAAGCGGTAATGTCTGACCGTGAAGGTCAGGGTGTACTAGAGTCTCGTGCACCGGTTGTTACGGTAATGGGTCACGTTGACCATGGTAAAACATCATTACTGGATTATATCCGTAAAGCGAAAGTTGCTGCAGGCGAAGCCGGTGGTATTACCCAGCATATCGGTGCCTACCACGTAGATACTGACCGCGGTATGGTCACGTTCTTAGATACGCCAGGTCACGCTGCGTTTACGTCTATGCGTGCTCGTGGTGCTAAAGCAACGGATATCGTTATTTTGGTGGTAGCGGCTGATGACGGCGTGATGCCACAAACCAAAGAAGCTATTCAGCATGCGAAAGCTGCTGGTGTGCCGTTAGTGGTTGCAGTTAATAAAATGGATAAGCCAGAAGCTGATCCAGAACGTGTACGTAACGAACTGTCACAATACGATGTTATTTCAGAAGAGTGGGGCGGTGATGTTCAGTTCGTGCCAGTATCGGCTAAATCTGGTATGGGTATTGACGACTTACTAGAAGCCATTTTGAACCAATCTGAACTGTTAGAATTAAAGGCCGTTAAAGATGGTTTAGCGCGTGGCGTGGTAATTGAGTCACGTCTGGATAAAGGTCGTGGTCCGGTTGCGTCTATACTAGTGCAAGCTGGTACGTTGAAGCAGGGCGAAATCGTACTGTGTGGTTTTGAATACGGCCGTGTTCGTGCGATGCGTGATGAGAACGGCAAAGACGTTAAAACGGCTGGCCCATCTATTCCGGTAGAAATTTTAGGTTTATCTGGCGTACCTCAGGCGGGTGACGAAGTTACTGTTGTAAAAGACGAGCGTAAAGCTCGTGAAGTTGCGCTGTATCGCCAAGGTAAATTCCGTGATGTTAAGTTAGCACGTCAGCAGAAATCTAAGCTGGAAAACATGTTTGCTAACATGACTGAAGGCGATGTGTCAGAACTAAATATCGTATTGAAAGCTGACGTACAAGGTTCGGTAGAAGCTATCATTGAATCATTAATGAAGCTGTCGACTGACGAAGTTAAAGTTAAAATTGTTGGTAGCGGCGTAGGTGGCATTACCGAAACCGACGTAACATTAGCCGCAGCGTCTTCAGCTATTGTTATCGGCTTTAACGTGCGTGCTGATGGTACTGCACGTAAGTTAGTCGAAGATGAAGGTCTGGATTTACGTTACTACGGTATCATTTATGAGCTGTTAGACGAAGTTCGTGCAGCAATGACCGGTATGTTAGCGCCTGAATTTAAGCAACAGATCATTGGTCTGGCGCAAGTACGTGACGTGTTCCGTTCACCGAAATTCGGTGCGGTTGCCGGCTGTATGGTTACCGAAGGTGTTATTAAGCGTAACGCGCCTATCCGCGTACTGCGTGACAACGTGGTTATATTTGAAGGTGAGCTGGAGTCATTACGTCGCTTTAAAGATGACGTTAGTGAAGTTCGTAACGGCTTCGAATGTGGTATCGGCGTGAAGAACTACAACGATGTTCGCGAAGGCGACCAAATCGAAGTGTTCGAAGTGATACAGGTTGAACGTACCCTGTAACAGGCAACGCAACAATAAAACAGGGGCCGACGGCCCCTGTTTTGTCTGCTGCATACAACGGAAATAAGTGTATGAGTAAAGAATTCTCGCGCGTCGACAGATTGTCGCAGCAAATGAAAAAAGAAATGGCCGTGATCTTACAGCGTGAAATTAAAGATCCGCGTTTACACAGCATGATTACGGTCTCCGATGTGGAAGTATCAAGAGACTTATCGCATGCCAAGGTATTTGTGACCTTTTTAGGCCTTGCCGATGAAAAGGTTGAAGACAACCTTAAAATTTTAAACGACGCGTCTGGTTTTGTCCGAAGCTTAATTGGCAAGCGGATCCAGGCACGTATTGTGCCCCACATTCGTTTTGTGTTTGATGAGTCGCTTAACGAAGGTATTCGTATGGCCACCTTGGTTAGCTCAGCTCGCGCTGATGATGACCGTCGCCGGTTGGAATCAGGCCAAGCGTTGGATGATGTTGACGCAAATAAAGACGCAGCGGATACAGAAGTCAGCAACAGCGACGAGCCTAATAACTAATGGCGCGTAAAAATGCCCGTGCGGTAAATGGCATTTTATTACTGGATAAGCCGCTGGAAGTTAGCAGTAACGGCATTTTACAGCGTGTTCGTTGGTTGTTTCAGGCTCAAAAAGCCGGTCATACTGGGGCATTAGATCCCATGGCGTCAGGTTTACTGCCTATATGTTTTGGTGAGGCAACCAAGTTTAGCCAGTTTCTACTCGATACGGATAAAACCTATCTCGTTACGGCGACCTTTGGTGTTAGAACTAATACGAGTGACAGCGAAGGTGAAATAATCAGCGAAAAGCCGGTCAATTTCAGCCAGGCAGAGCTGGAGCTGGCGATGCAGGCGTTTCGCGGGGATATTCTGCAGGTGCCAACGATGTTTTCTGCTTTGAAGTATCAAGGCCAACCATTGTATCGCTATGCGCGCCAGGGTATCGAAGTACAACGTGATGCAAGGCCCATTAGTATTTTTCGCTTCGAGCTACTGGCAATGGTGGGTAGTAATGCTGATTTTATAGTGCACTGTTCAAAAGGCACCTATATTCGCACACTGATTGATGATTTAGGTGAGGCGCTGGGGTGTGGTGCTCATGTTGCTAAGTTGCACCGAACTCAGGTTGGCCCGTTTGACGCGGCGCAAATGATTACGCCATTACAATTGGATGAATTGGCTGAAGCTTGTCATCAAAGTACCGATTTCACCACTATGGACAGCCTGCTACTGCCGATGGATGCGGGTATTGTTGCTATGCCTAAAATAGTTCTGACTGGTGCTGAGCAGCATCGGTTACAACATGGCCAGAGTTGTCAGGTGACTGCGCAGAACATTACGGCAATAAAACTACATGGTCCTGACGATAGCTTTTTTGGTATTGGCGAGATAACCGATAACGTCTTAAGTTCACGGCGTTTACTTAATACAGCTGCACTGTAATGCTAGTGAAAAACGTATTGAGAAAAAACCGTAAAATGGTATAATCGCGCGGTTTTTTGGGCTTGCTGGATGAGTGATCGGCAATTCCCTTATTTTAGTTCACTCACATTTGGAGTTACATATGTCTTTAAACGCTGCTGATAAAGCAAAAATCGTTGCTGACTTTGCTGTTAAGCAAGGCGACACAGGTTCACCAGAAGTACAGGTAGCCCTGTTAACTGCGTCAATCAACCATTTACAAGGCCACTTTGCCCAGCACAAGCACGACTTCCACTCTCGTCGTGGTTTGTTGCGCATGGTTAGCCAGCGTCGTAAATTACTGGATTACTTAAAAGGTAAAGACCAGAGCCGTTACGCCACACTGATCGAGCGTTTAGGCTTACGCCGTTAATCGGTTTAAGTAAAAAAGGGGCTTTTAGCCCCTTTTTTTATATTAGGCGATGAAATTTTCTACAAACTTAACGATTGACTGAACTATCTTTCCGCTTTGGTTACAGAGTATACTACGTAAGAATTAAACGACAAAAATGACATCGCAATTAGGCGATTAAGTAAAGGAAACAAACACGTGACTCCCATCGTAAAATCATTCCCATTCGGCCAACACACTTTTACCTTAGAGACCGGCGTTATCGCCCGTCAGGCAGATGCCGCAGTGCTGGCCAGCCTGGGTGATACGTCAGTTTTAGTAACGGTAGTGGGTAAGAGAGAGCCAAAACCTGGTCAGGATTTCTTCCCGTTAACGGTAAATTATCAAGAAAAAATGTATGCTGCCGGTCGTATCCCTGGAGGTTTCTTTAAACGCGAAGGCCGCCCATCTGAAGGTGAAACCTTAACGTCGCGTTTAATCGACCGGCCAATTCGTCCACTGTTTCCTGAAGGCTTCATTAATGAAGTTCAGGTTATTGCTACTGTTGTATCCGTACAGCCGGAAATTCAACCCGATATCGTTGCGTTAATCGGTGCCTCTGCTGCGCTGGCGTTATCAGGTATTCCGTTTGCAGGCCCTATCGGTGCGGCTCGTGTTGGTTATATTAATAACCAGTACGTCCTGAACCCGTCAGAAGAAGAGCTGAAAACCTCTAAGCTGGACTTAGTGGTAGCCGGTACTTCCAGTGCTGTGTTAATGGTTGAATCTGAAGCCGGCATTCTGTCTGAAGATGTCATGCTAGGTGCAGTAATGTATGGCCATGAGCAAATGCAAACGGCTATCAATGCTATCAATGAATTTGCTGCTGAAGGCGGGAAGCCTAAGTGGAACTGGCAGTCTCCTGCGAAGAACCAGCCGTTAATTGATAAAATTGACACATTAGCACGCGCTCAACTGAGTGAAGCTTATCAAATCACTGAAAAAGCCAAACGCTACGAGCGTATTGGTGAAATCAAAGCCGCTTTAGTTGAAAAATTAACTGCTGAGCTGGCTGACGGTGAAGAACTTAATAAAAACGACGTCGGCGATATTTTCCACGAGTTGGAATCTAAAGTGGTACGTGGTCGTATTACCAAGGGCGAGCCGCGTATCGATGGCCGTGACCCGGAAATGATCCGTGGTTTAAGCGTGATGACGGGCGTTTTGCCTCGTACTCACGGTTCAGCCTTGTTCACCCGTGGTGAAACTCAAGCGTTGGTAACTGCAACTTTGGGTACTGCCCGTGATGCACAAAATATCGATGACTTGCTAAGTGCAAAAACCGACACCTTTATGCTGCACTATAACTTCCCTCCGTACTGTGTTGGTGAAACCGGTATGGTTGGCTCGCCTAAGCGTCGTGAAATTGGTCATGGCCGTTTAGCGAAGCGTGGCGTACTAGCTGTTATGCCTGATTTTAATGACTTCCCATACACTGTTCGTATCGTGTCTGAAATCACTGAATCAAACGGTTCAAGTTCTATGGCATCGGTGTGTGGTTCTTCATTAGCACTTATGGATGCTGGCGTACCTATCAAAGCATCTGTAGCGGGTATCGCTATGGGGTTGGTTAAAGAGGGTGACGATTTCGTTGTTCTGTCAGACATCTTAGGTGACGAAGACCATTTAGGTGATATGGACTTTAAAGTAGCGGGTACTACCGACGGTATTACAGCGCTGCAAATGGATATCAAAATTGATGGTATCACCAAAGAAATTATGCAAATTGCGCTTAAGCAAGCTAAAGCTGCCCGTTTGCATATTCTGAACGTGATGGACCAGGCTATCAGCGGTCACCGCGAAGAAATGTCAGAATACGCGCCGCGAATTTACACCATGAAGATTAACCCGGAGAAAATCCGCGAAGTTATCGGAAAAGGTGGTGCAGTAATTCGTCAGATCACTGAAGAATCAGGTACTACCATTGAACTGGAAGACGACGGCAGCATTAAAATTGCCGCTACAACAGCCAAAGCGGCACAAATTGCTATCGACAAAATCAACGCTATTACTGCTGAGATTGAAGTAGGTACCATTTATGAAGGTGAAGTCGTACGTATTGTTGATTTCGGTGCCTTTGTAAACGTGTTACCGGGTAAAGATGGCTTAGTGCATATTTCACAAATCTCTGATGAGCGCGTGAATAATGTTTCTGAACACTTAACTGTTGGTCAGAAAGTTGCCGTTAAGGTGTTAGAAGTCGACAAGCAAGGCCGCGTGCGCTTAAGTATTAAAGAAGCGACCGCTAAACCTGCTACTGAGCCTGCAAATGTTGAAGACAATGCCTAATAGGCTGTTAAGTCAAATAGCGCCTTTGGCGCTATTGGCTTCGTTACTTGGCGGCTGCGCTTCGCAGCCGGCCATGCATGCTGGTTGGCTTGTACCAGAACCGCTTGCCGCGTCAACCCGTACTGAATTGGCTATCGCCCGGTTAAGTGAAATCTTGTACCGTGCAGAGTTGTCGGAAGAACAGTCTGCGCAGTTATACTACGACCGTGGTGTGATGTACGATAGCGTTGGGTTACGTTCATTGGCTCGCCTGGATTTTATTCGCGCTTTGCGTTTAAAACCTGATATGGCGGACGCATACAATTTTGTTGGTATTCACAATACCGTTAATGGTGACTTTAACTCGGCATTTGAAGCATTTGATTCTGCTTTAGAGCTAGCGCCCGAGCATGAATTTGCCTATTTAAATCGTGGTATTGCGTTATATTATGCTGGCAAAACTGAATTAGCTCTAACTGATTTCAAACGTTTTTTGGCGTTAAAACCTAACGATGCTTACCGTGTTATTTGGTTATACCTTGCCCAAAGCGATGTATCCACTGAGCAAGCCCGCTTAGAATTGAAGCAGAACCTTGCTAAGTTAGATAAGGCGGAATGGTCTACTAACATAGTGCGCTTTCTGGCGGGAGAAATGGCTGAGCAAACGTTGCTTGATTCTGTATTACAAGATTTAAGCAATTCACAGCTGTTGGCCGAAAGATTGTGTGAAGTGTATTTCTACTTGGCTAAATGGCATGAAAGTCAGAATCGTCAGGAGCAAGCATTAACTTATTACAAGCAAGTATTGGCGACTAACGTATTTGAGTTTGTTGAGCACCGCTATGCCCGCTTGGAAATAGCACGTTTGCGAGGTGACACTATGCCCGCCAGCGAATACGATGAGCCGTAATATATTGGTACAACGATTTATAAAAAGCCGGTTTACCGGCTTTTTTGCTTTTCTGTTACTGAGTGCTTGTCAGCCGGTAAATAATAATCAGGCTGAGTTGATGCGAAGGGCTGCAGACGACCCCGTTGCTGCAGTTACGTTAGCGAGTCAGCGCTTAGCCTCGGCAGAGTATGATGCAGCGCTGCGTTGGTTTCGACATGCAGCGTTACTTGGCGATGATATTGCGTTGCATCATGCCTTGCAGTTACAACAGCGCGAACAAGGTAGGCTTGCTACAGCGCAGTGGCTGCAGCAACAACTTGATAGCAATACTATTAATAACGCTGCCGTAAATCTGGCACAGCGTGCTGAGTTGGGATTATGGCAACAAAACAAACCCCGTATTGCGGGCATTTCCCATGCTCTTGGCTGTAAACTCACGTTGCAACCGGTTATTAGTCAGCAGGCTGGGGCAGACAACTGGCAAAGCTTATCTCAGCAATGGCAACAAGATCCGCAGTTGTCGCAGCTACCAGTCTGTTTTTTGCCAGTATATACTCTGGATAGCACCGTTTTGGGCTGTACAGAAAGCAGTGACACCCTTATACAGTGCCATTATCGAGCACTTGACACTGTTGTTGAAACTGGCAGATTTAGCCAGCTATTGGTTATTGCTGGGCGGGGTAAAGCCAGTTACAACAACGGTATTTTGCAGCTGCCAGACAATGCTGACTTGGCATTATTTCGTCACGAGTTTATGCATGTTTTGGGCTTTGTAGATGAGTATCCTTTGACAGAGCAAGCGGCTATAGCGATATGTAAGCCGGGTATGCGCTACCCCAATCTTATTATTGGTGACAATAGCACAGCGTATTTGCAACATTGGCAATTAGCGCCAGAGGATATTGCTTTAACCGCTGTAAAAACCTGCCAGTCTATTGGGCAGCAAGCCTATCGTGTGGTAAGTGCAACAAATGTGATGCGATTTTATGAGCTTGGATTACCGGATTTATATCTGGCTTTAGCGCAACAAGTGTTGCAAAACCCACAGCAGCTAATGCCGGTACAATATTATTTTGCTTATCTTGCTAGACAGCAGCAAAGTTGGTTGCAGTGGCAACAGTTTATGCAACGCGCATCTGAACAAGGTTATGCAGATGCGCAGCAAGCATTAGCAGTAGATTAACAGGGACTAGTCTGCGCTTAGTTCTGACAGTTCTCGGCTTAAGAGCTCAGCATCGCCTAAGTTAAGTTCTAACAACCGGCGTAAATGTGAGACGCTTTCTATATCTATTTTTTCGCAGTGCAATCCTATTACCGTATCAGAAGTATGCGCAACGCTAACGCTCATAATTACTTCCAACGGAAAATCATCCAACTGAATACGCAATTGAAGTTGCTGAGGTATAGCCGTTGGCCAGTCGTTAGGTTTGCTGATCAAGGCACCTTGCAATGAGAGATCCAGTACTTCAGTAAGTAAGCTGTGCTCACCCATATCAAGATGAGCTTTGCCTTTAAAATTGACCCGGCTAAAACGTCTGTTATCCATTTCGTCCCCCATTAATCTTTATTGAGCATAGCGTCTTTTAAGTTAAACAAAAGCACGACAATGCTCCCGCAGTATATCTTTAGCATTGTAGCTTGGAAAGCAAAGTAAGTTCCGATTGATTTAGTAGAATATGTTAGTTAGTTTGACTTATTGTAAATTAACATTCACCAGGTAGAATGAAATAAAGTTTTGGTGCGTGTTTGGAGGGCTTATGAAAGCAAGCTTGTTTATATTGTGTTTTTATCTAACGGGGTGCTCAGGAATTGTGTTTAATTCTAACATGGGTCCTTACGTGCAAAACAAAGCAGAAAATAGTATTAGAGCGGGTGTGGTAAAAGAATACTCCGAGGGTGAGATTTGGCAATTAAACGCTGCTGTAGTGGGGTATGTTGATGCAGACTACTGCCAGGTTGATAGAATGGATGAAAAACCCAGCCAGGGCTATTTGATGACAAAACTAAAGATTGATACACAGCGCTTAGGCGGTAACGGCGTTGTCTTTCAAGCATGTGGCCTGCAAACCACAAGAGCAAGTTGTTATGCGTATATGACCTGCAAAGGCACTGCTTACATGGTAACAAATTAGCGCTACAGCTAGGAATGAAATTAGTGTGGAGGCAACACAAGTAGCTGATTTCGCATTATATAAAAGCGCCTTATGGCGCTTTTATATAATGCATTAATTACAATCTTTGTTAGCTAATATCTTCACCTGCTGCCTGGCGGTCGGCATGGTAGCTTGAGCGCACAAAGGGGCCACTGGCAACATGCTTAAATCCCAGCTCGTAAGCAATGCGTTTAATCTCGTCAAACTCGGCCGGTGGCATATAGCGTTTTACTGGTAAGTGGTGTTTACTCGGTTGCAGGTACTGGCCCACCGTAAGCATGTCGACATCATGCGCACGCAGGTCTTTTAATACTTCAATCAGCTCTTCCGTGGTTTCACCCAGGCCGACCATTAAACCTGACTTGGTTGCAACTTCCGGGTGGGCCGCTTTATAGCGTTGTAACAGTTGTAGCGACCATTTGTAGTCAGCGCCCGGACGCGCAAGCTTGTATAGTCGTGGCGCGGTTTCCAGATTGTGGTTAAACACGTCTGGTGGGGTTTGCGTCAAAATATCCAGTGCAGTATCCATGCGGCCACGAAAATCAGGTACCAGCACTTCAATTTTTATTTCAAGGTTATGTTTACGTATTTCACTAATGCAGTCGGCAAAATGTTGCGCACCACCATCGCGCAAGTCGTCGCGGTCGACTGACGTAATTACAACATATTTTAGTTTCATGTCACGAATGGTCAACGCCAGTTTTTCAGGTTCTTCAGCACTTGGCGGCAGGGGGCGGCCATGCGCTACGTCGCAAAATGGGCAGCGACGGGTGCATATAGCGCCAAGGATCATAAACGTAGCGGTACCATGATTAAAGCATTCTGTCAGGTTGGGGCAAGCGGCTTCTTCGCATACAGAATGTAAACCATGTTTGCGCAGTGCGCCTTTAATCTGGTCAATACGTTCTGAGCTTTTTGGCAGTTTGATTTTTAGCCACTCGGGTTTACGCAACATTTGATCTGGCTCTGTCGGTAACACCTTCACCGGAATAAGTGCCATTTTTTCCGCGTCGCGCAGTTTTACGCCCGGTTCCATACGTGCAGTTTTAGTCATTTTGCCAGTCTAACCCTGTGGTGTGCTGCAGTGTCGCGACATTCAGTTGCTGCATAAAACACTGCACTATTTTTTGTTTGGCCTCGGCAATACTTTGCGGGCCGCCTAAATCGTTTGATTGGATCATCGTCATACCAGCATAACCACAGGGGTTAATACGGGAAAACGGCGCCAAATCCATATTTACATTTAATGCCAGGCCATGAAAGGTACAGCCTTTGCGCACTCTTAAACCTAACGAGGCAATCTTGGCATCATTAACATAGACACCTGGCGCATCGGATTTGGCATAAGCATTGATGCCATAGGATGCTAATAATGACACCAGCACCTGCTCAAGTAACGTAACCAGCTGGCGTACGCCTAAGTTACGTCGCTTTAAATCGAATAATACATAGACTACCAGTTGCCCAGGGCCGTGATACGTTACCTGGCCACCCCGATCAACTTTTACCACCGGTATATCGCCGGGAAACAACAGGTGTTCCTCTTTTCCGGCCTGCCCCTGGGTAAACACCGGGTTGTGTTCCAGCAACCACAATTGATCCGGTGTGCTAGCGTTGCGCTGATCCGTAAACTGCTGCATGGCATGCCACACGGTAGTGTAGTCCTGCAATGCCAGATCACGTACAACGAGTTGGCTATTTATATGTTGTTCTAAAGGCACTTGTTGTCCGGCGTGGTTCGAAACGCTGTGCATTATACCGCCTTATACATGGAATACGAATGGCTATGCCTGTGGTATTACCTTAAAGTACGTAACGCACCAGCTCAATTTTGCCAAGCTCAGTGTACAGCAGTTCAATATGCTGCTTACTGGTCACAGTTACGTTGACAGACACGGAGTGATAAGTGCCTTTGCTGCTAGGCTTAACGGCCGGGCTATAATCACCGGCCTCAGTATGTTCCCGCACCACAGCCATCACTTGATCTACCAACGCGTCTTCAGCCAGGCCCAGTATTTTGAAACTGAACTGGCAAGGAAATTCCAGATATTCGTCGAACTTGGTATTTTTTACTTCTTGCACCATGGTTGTCTCTCTGTCGCAGGTGTTGCTGTTAATAGGTGTATTGTAACAAAAAGTCCCGGGCGTTGCCGGGACTTCATCCGTTTACAACTGAGCCAGTTAGATAAACTGCATTTTAATATAGTCAATCATACGGCTGAAGATACCACCTTCGGCAACATCTTCCAGTGCAACTAACGGATAGGTAGCAATGTCTTCACCATTGAGTTTAAGGTAAATAGTACCAACTTGCTGGCCCTTGGTTATGGGGGCAATAAGTTGTTGATTCAAGGTAAAGTCTGCCTGTAGGTTTTTGCGTTGGCCTCGCGGAATTGTAACTTGCACTGACTGCAAAATACCGAGCTGGATATTCTCTTTATCACCCTGCCAAATTCGTTGCTCAGCAAACTGCTCTCCAGCTTGATAAGGCATATAGGTTTCAAAAAAACGAAAGCCGTAGGTAAGTAATTTTTTATTTTCGGTTTGGCGACTACGCTCACTGTTAGTGCCCATTACAACTGATATAAGCCGCATGCCATCGCGTGTTGCAGATGTAATTAAGCTAAAGCCAGCTTCACTGGTGTGGCCGGTTTTTATACCATCAACGTCCAGGCTGCGATCCCACAACAAAGAGTTGCGGTTGTATTGTTTAATGTTGTTATAGGTAAATTCTTTTTCAGCGTAAATAGCATATTCTTCTGGTACATCACGGATAAGTGCTGCTGCCAGTATGGCCATATCTCTTGGTGTAGAAAAATTCTCTGCACTTGGTAAGCCATGTGAGTTACCAAAGCGGCTGCTATGCATACCCAAGCGCTGAGCGTGGGCATTCATTAAATCAACAAAGGCACTTTCACTGCCTGCAATATGCTCTGCCATGGCGACACAGGCATCATTCCCTGATTGGATAATGATACCTTTATTTAAGTCTGCTACTGAAACCTTGGTGCCCACTTCAATAAACATCAGTGACGAACCCGGAAAGTTTTTCGCCCAGGCATTTTCACTGATAGTCACCATATCGTCATTGGTTATATTACCGTTTTTTAACTCAGTACCAATAACATAGCTAGTCATCATTTTTGTTAAACTAGCAGGGGCTAATGACATGTCTGCATTATTTTCAGCTAAGACTTTATTAGTGTCAAAATCAAGCAGGATGTGACCTTTAGCGGCAACCTCAGGTGGCTCAGGCATTACCGTTTGTGCTTGAGCCGTAAGGCTAATGCTAGCGAGTGTAAGGGCGGCAACGGAGAAAACGTGGCAATAACTATTCATGAGACCTGTTCTTTTAATTTATGGATGATTAAACACTAATTCGAGTTCAGCTGCACTGCTGGCTATCAGCAAAATAGGCTGATGGGAAACTTCCCGTACGCAATTGACTTAGCCAGCGTTGAGCCTGTTGCTTGTCATGTATCGGACCAACCAACAAGCGAAAAATTCCACTGGCAGGGCGAACTTCAGACGGCAAGGCTTGTTGCTGCTTCAGTTCTTGCTGCAATTGCGAAAGCTTATTGCTGTCGACGCTGGCAAAGACCTGAATATAGCATGGCTCGACAGGTGTTGTCTGTGCCAGCATGGCCGGCGACTGTAACAGTTCTAACTGAACTCTGGCTGTACCTTGTTGTAGCATCCCCAGCTTGTTGGCAGCAGAATAGGATAAGTCAATAATGCGGTTGGGGTGAAACGGGCCGCGGTCATTAACTCTGACAATGGCAGTTTGTTTGTTATCCAGATTAGTTACCTTAACGTATGACGGTAGCGGTAGCGTTTTGTGGGCCGCTGTCATAGAAAACATGTTGTAGGTTTCACCATTTGACGTCAGATGACCGTGAAATTTATTACCATACCAAGACGCAATGCCAACTTCAGTATGATCTACAGCACTAATTAATGGCGTGTAATCTTGGCCAAATAAATTATATGGCTTGTTGCCGCCTCGACTAAGCGGTTCAGATTGAGGCGTTGGGTCAGTCATTTCCAATAAGGTTGGGAGTCGCTTGGGAATGCTGTCTTTGCTTTGTTGATAACGACCGGCATTAGGCTCGCTGGCGCGGCTCTGAGCATTATCACGTGTATTGCTGCATGCCAACAGCAGACAGAGATGGCAAAGCACTACCCACAAGTATTTCATCATGGCGTTGCCAACATGCGTTTATGTGTACAGACAGACATTATTACCCCAAAAGCAGCCATCAAAGTTACCATAGAGGTACCGCCATAACTTACCAGCGGCAGTGGCACTCCCACAACCGGTAGCAAGCCCGATACCATACCGATATTAACAAATACGTAGACAAAAAAGGTCAGGGTAAAACTCCCCGCAACTAACTTACTATAATTCTCTTGTGCCTGAGTAGAAATGAACATGCAACGGGCAATAATAAACAGATAGACACCTAACAAAATCAGCACGCCCAGCAACCCCATTTCTTCACTTACCACGGCAAAGATAAAATCTGTGTGGCGTTCAGGCAAAAATTCCAGTTGTGACTGTGTGCCCTGTAGGTAACCTTTACCTTCTAACCCACCTGAGCCAATAGCAATTTTTGATTGAATAATGTGGTAGCCAGAGCCAAGTGGATCGCTTTCCGGGTTAAGAAAAGTGAGGACACGTTGACGTTGGTAGTCATGCATCAAAAAAATCCACAAGACCGGTAAAAATGCCGAAATTACGCCAGCAACAAAAATAATAATGCGCCAACTCATGCCGGACATAAACAACACAAACACACCCGCAGTAGCAATTAAAATAGAGGTACCCAAATCGGGTTGTTTGGCAATAAGTAAGGTGGGAATAGCGCACATGAGAAAACCCACCAACAAATGCCATAGTCTGGGAGGTAAATTGTGCGACGAGATAAACCATGCCACGGCCATTGGAACGGCCAGCTTCATTACTTCTGATGGTTGAAACTTCATAAAGCCTAAATCTAACCAGCGCTGGGCACCTTTACCCACGTGCCCAACCAATAACACGGCAACTAATAAGCCTAAGCCGGCAATAAAAAGCGGCAATGACCAGCGCTTCAAGGTTTGAGGCTTAACCTGCGCAATAGCTACCATCACCGCCAGGGCAACGCCAAGACGAATAAGCTGAGCTTTCATCATGATCATATTTTGGCCTGAGGCACTGTAGAGGATCATTAGGCCAAAGCCCATCAGTAGCATTAATCCGAGCAGTAAGGGGCCGTCAATGTGGAACAGCGCCAGCCTGCTTTGTCTGGCTGAGCTGTCAAACTGTTCATTCATTGGCGTTTACTCCGGCGGTAAAGTAATAGTCCAGCATATGCCGTGCTATCGGCGCCGCATTACTGCCACCGCCACCGGCATTTTCTAATGCTACAGCGATAACAATACTTGGGTTGTCGTAAGGCGCATAGCCAATGTACATAGCATTATCCCGCAACCGTTCATCTATCGCCTTGGCATCATATTTTGCATCCTGGGCAATGGCGGCTAGCTGTGCGGTGCCTGTTTTACCTGCCGCATCATAGCTGGCACCAATAAACGCTTTGTGTGCCGTGCCTCCGATGTCTTTCACTGTGCGATGCATGGTATCTCTTACCACCTGCCAGTTATTTGGGTCTACAACTTCTATTGCCGGTTGTAATGGTGGTGAGTGAAAAGTGGTGTTTTGTTCATCGCTAAAAGCAGTTACCAGATGTGGCGTAGCCAACTGCCCCTCATTTAATATTACGGCCGTGGCAACAATCAGTTGCAGTGGGGTCGTCGTCCAGTAACTTTGGCCAATACTTAACGGCACGGTATCACCGAGATACCAAGGCTGATTGTGTCTGGCGCGCTTCCAGCCGCGAGATGGCATAATGCCGCTACTTTCTTCAAAAATATCAATGCCGGTTCTTTCACCAAAACCCATTTTTCCCATGTATTCAGAGATACGATCAATGCCGAGTTTTACCCCTAATTCGTAGAAAAATGTATCGCAGCTCTTCATCACCGCAGTGTAAATATCTACCCAGCCATGGCCCCAGCTTATGTGGTCGCGAAAGCGGTGGTCGACATTTGGCAGCATAAAATATCCCGGGTCCCAAATTTTACTGCTGGGTGTAATGGTATTCGTTTCAAGGCCGAGTAATGCGAGATGTGGTTTAATCGTTGACGCCGGAGGGTAGGTAGCTTGTGTTACCCGGTTAAACAGTGGTTTGTCGCGCGAGTGCAGCAGTGCATTGTAGTTGGTTGAGCTAATGCCGTGGACAAACAGGTTAGGATCGTAACTTGGGTTGCTATAAAACGCCAATACTGCACCATCACGCGGGTCCATCGCCACAATAGCGCCACGTTGATCTTTTAGCACTTGCTGAGCAGTGAGTTGTAAGCCAACATCTAGTCCCAGATGAATATTTTGTCCAGACACTGCAGGAACTGAACGCAATACCCGGATTAGCCGGCCACGGTTATTAACTTCAACTTCCTGGTAACCCATGGTGCCATGTAACTCACGCTGGTAAAAACGTTCCAGACCAATTTTGCCAATATCGCGGCTGGCGGCATAGTTAGCGGCCTCACCATCTTCATCAAGTTGTTGTAGTTCACGGGTATTTATTTTGCCAATGTAGCCTAGCGCATGAGTAAACAGATCACCAAACGGATAATGGCGGCTTAAACGGGCTTCTACCGTAATACCCGGGAAACGGTGTTGATTCGCAGCAAGTATGGCAACTTCGGTATCGTCGAGTTGCTCTTTTAATGCAATGCTATTAAAGCGGCGCTGTGCTTTGACATGCTTGAGGAATGACTCTATTTGCTCTGGTGTAATATCAATTAACTGAGCCAGTGCTGAAAGCACCTCATCCATATCTTTGATTTGTTCAGGTACCAGCTCCAGTGAGAAAACCGGCCGGTTTTCCGCAAGTAAAATACCACTTCTATCGTAGATTAGACCGCGATTAGGTGCCATCGGCATAACTTTAATGCGATTACCTTCAGAGCGGGTTTGATAGTCTTGATACGAGACTATCTGCAACTGATATTGGTTAAAGATAATGACGCAAAACAGTATCGCAACAACTAACATTGCTACCACAGCCCTGTGGTTAAACAGTCTGGTTTCGGCAGCGAAATCCTGGATGGCAACGCGCTTTTTTAACATCTTTACTCGCGATGATAAGGATGGTTAGTACAAATGCTCCATGCCCGATACAAACTTTCTGCCAGTACGACTCTCACCATCGGGTGAGGCAGTGTTAGCGCAGACAGCGACCATTTAGCCTCACTGGCAGCGATACACGCTGGTGCCAAACCCTCTGGTCCGCCAACCAGCAAACAGACATCACGGCCATCTCGTTGCCAGTCGGTTAACTTACTGGCCAGCTGTGGGCTACTCCAGTTATCACCGGTTACTTCCAGTGTCACTATTTTGCTACCCCGCGGCACAACCGCCAGCATTTTTTCACCTTCTTGTTCAAGAATGCGTTTAATATCAGCGTTTTTACCCCGTTTCCCCGCGGGTATTTCGATTAATTCCAACGCCATATCGCGCGGAAAGCGGCGGGCGTATTCGTCGTAGCCGCTTTGTACCCAAGCTGGCATTTTACTGCCTACAGCAATCAGTATTAACTTCATACTGGTTTAAGCACCCCAAAGTTTTTCCAGCTGGTAAAAGCTGCGGCTTTCTTCCAGCATGACGTGCACAACTACGTCGTCCAAATCTAGCAAAACCCACTCACCAGAGCTTTGGCCTTCAATGCCTAGCGCATTAATACCGGCTTTTTTAACTTCTGCCGCAACATAGTCAGCAATTGATTTAGTATGTCGATTAGATGTGCCTGAACACACTATCATGAACTCTGTTACGCTAGACTTACCACGGACATCTAACACAACAATATCACGGCCTTTCATATCGTCAATTTTGTCTTGAACAAAACTTACTAACTCGGATGTTTGCACCCTAAATCCTCTGCACATTAAAAAAGCGGCATTTTAGCATAGTTTACGTCAGGCGATAGCTCTTACGCCTGATAGAGTTGTTGTGTAGCAATATAGTTCAATACGGCAGGATCTAAAGTGTCAGTGCCTGGGTTAGCGCTAACAAGTTGTTGACGAATATGGCTGGCACTGATGGCGTGAAGTGGGTTATCAAGCAGTAAAATTTTACCGGCACTAACCTGTTTCAGCGACGTTACATTGTTGATGCCATAGTGCTGCAATAGGAATGGCGCATCACCCTCTGCCGCGCTATATCCTGGCCGTTGGCATACCAAAATATGGGCCTGCTTTAAAATACCTTGCCAGTCTTTCCACTGTTGGAAGTAGCAAAGTGAATCCATGCCAATAATAAAGTAGAAACGGCTGTTGGGTTCGCGGTGGGTGAGCAATGCTAAACTGTCTGCGGTGTAAGACGCGCTTTGCTTGTCCAGCTCCAGCCTTTCCAATGAAAGCCTTGGGTAAGATTGTATCGCCAGTGTTACCATAGCGGCGCGTTGTTCACTGGTTGCACCAGGTGTGGCGCGATGTGCAGGTAAATGGCATGGCATTAGTCTAACTTCGTCAAGTTGACAGTGCTGCTGCACGAAGCGAGCACAGCTAACGTGTCCCAGGTGTACCGGGTCAAATGTTCCCCCCAGAATGCCAATATGCTTAGTCATATCCCGCCTGTTGTTGCAGTGAAAACGCTTTAGGTACTGGCTGAATAAACAAGGTAACCAGGTGTGCTAGTGCAACGTCAGTATTACTCAGGCGACCTCCTTTATATAGCCGGTCGAATGCTGCCAGTTCTTGTAGTAGATAGTCTAACCAGTTAATGGAGAGCCTTTTTAACGCCTGTTGATACAGCGGTTGGCGCTTTGGCCAGATAGCCAACGTTTTAAAGAGATTATTGAGGTTGTGCTGCTTAGCCTGTTGCAGTTGTCGCAGTTGTAGTACTTCTTTTTGCAGTTGCCAGGCGATAATCACCGGTTCGACATCTTGCTGACACAAACGCTGCAGCTTGTGCAACGCATCGTGGGTTTGGCCTTGCAAGATAGCATCAACTAACTGAAACACGGTAA
This sequence comes from Rheinheimera baltica, assembly GCF_030731985.1. Classification (NCBI taxonomy): domain Bacteria; kingdom Pseudomonadati; phylum Pseudomonadota; class Gammaproteobacteria; order Chromatiales; family Chromatiaceae; genus Rheinheimera; species Rheinheimera baltica. The sequence continues at coordinate 169,811 of NZ_JAPJDY010000002.1, read as the reverse complement.
AGTTTGAATGGTCAGCTAAAAACTGACTAAGTGAGGCGGCATCCAGCGGCTGGTCAATATTACTCAGTGCCAATTTTTCCAGTTCTTGCCTTGCAGCTAAAAGGTTGCCCGCACAGTGCTGTTGTAACAATGTCAGTGCGTCGCTACTGAGCTGCAGCTGGAGTTGTCGGGCGCGTTCTTTTAACCATTGCATACTTTGACGCTCATCCAACGGATAAACGGGTACTTGTACCGCTTGGTTTTGCAATTGCTTAAACCAGGCCAGCTTACTGACTTCGCTATGGCTGCGATCGCCATGAATAAGCAGAATAATGTCCTGATGTAACTGCTGAGGTAGCGCTTTTAACTGTTCATTTGCTGCAGTGGACAGCTTTTGCTGTGCCAGTTCTAATTCAATAAGCCGTTTTTCAGCAAATAATGACATCGCTTGAAGCTCGTTGTTGAGTTCATTCCAATCAAATTGCGTATCGGCAGTCAGGCTAATGCGTTCAGCAAAGCCTTTTTGTTTGGCTGCAGCGCGAATGGCGTCAATGGCTTCAAGTTTTTGCAGTGGTTCATCACCAAACAGCAAGTAGCAGGGCGCTAGCGCACCAGCTAAATGCTGGGGTAATTGATTGGCATACAGTTTTTGCATCAACCTTGCCCAATGCGCATCAATGCAGCCGGGACAATTGACGCATAATGCGGTTGGCGGCCTGCTGGCGAAGTTCGCCCAGCATCAATTCCAGCTCTTTGGCTTTCGCTAACGCTTGGTTTGGGTCGTCCTGATAATCGCGGAACAGCTCAAATTGATAGTTTTGTGGTTCACCTTCAGGCATGGTGAGTGCATAGCGCACTCTATAAATTAGCTCGTACTCAGCGACCTGGCCATTAGGGAATAATGACAGGGTGCGTCGCTCAAGGGTGTCGTCAATGAGTTGTAGTACCGGTGCAGACTGCTGATAACTTTTCAGCAGTTGCACATTGTTTTGCTCCAACCTGGTGCTGAGTAACGAGGCTAGTTCAGAATGACGCTGACTTTGAACATGCATCGCCGGGAAATGGCTAAGGGGTAAATCACCGCGCAGATGAAAGCCGCAGCTACTTAGCAACATGCTACTAAGTAGCACACCACATTGCAGCAGCCGCATTGCACTGAAGCGGACCATACTAGCCCACCACCAGGTTCAGCAATTTACCCGGTACGTAAATCACTTTACGTACTGTAACGCCCTCAAGGTGACGACAAACATTGTCGTCCGTTTTTGCGGCATTTAGCACAGCGTCCTGATCGGCATTCGCGGCGACCGTGACTTTGCCGCGTACTTTACCGTTTACCTGAACCACCACCAGCTTTTCGTCTTCTACCATGGCGGCAGTGTCAGTTTCTGGCCAAGGCGTTTGCTCAATGCCATGCTGTTGCCCAAGTTGTGCCCACAGGTATTGTGCTACATGCGGCGTTATTGGGTTTAACATTTGCAATAACGCTAAAACGGCTTCTTGCATCACAGCTCGGTCAAGCTCTGTCGATAAACTGGCTTTTTGTAGTTTATTGCTCAATTCCATAATGGCGGCAATAGCAGTGTTAAAGGTGTAGCGCCGGCCAATGTCATCTGACACCTTGGCAAGGGTTTTATGCAGTTCGCGGCGCAGCGTTTTCTGATCATTATTCAACGCGTTGATGTCAAGTGTCCCCACGTTACCAGCAGCGACAAAGTCAGTAACCAGGGCATAAATACGTTTAATAAAACGGTGTGCACCTTCAACTGCTGAGTCAGACCACTCTAATGTTTGCTCTGGTGGTGCAGTAAACATCATAAATAAACGCACCGTGTCCGCGCCATACAGGTCGATAACCTTCTGTGGATCGATACCATTGTTTTTCGACTTTGACATCTTACTCATGCCAGAGGCAACAACAGGTTGGTTATCGCTGTTTAACACAGCAGTTAAAATGCGGCCTTTTTCATCGCGGCTAACAGTAACATCCTGCGGCGAGAACCACTGCTTACCACCATTTTCGCTTTCGCGATAAAAGGTTTCAGCCAACACCATGCCTTGACATAACAGGCGTTTAAACGGTTCGTCAGAATTTACTAAGCCAACATCGCGCAGTAATTTGTGAAAGAAACGGCTGTATAACAGGTGCAAAATTGCATGTTCAATACCGCCAATATACTGATCTACCGGCAGCCAATAATTGGCTTTGGCCGGGTCCAGCATAGCTTTATCGTGATCAGGGCTGCAGTAACGGGCATAGTACCAGCTCGACTCCATAAAGGTGTCGAAGGTGTCTGTTTCATGCCAGGCATCAGCACCGTTATAGGTGGTTTTTGCCCAATTGGGGTCGGCTTTAATCGGCGAGGTTACCCCGTCCATTACCACATCTTCAGGCAAACGCACTGGCAGTTGGCCTTCTGGTACGGGTACCTGGCTGCCATCTGCCAGGTTTAGCATAGGAATAGGCGTGCCCCAATAACGTTGGCGTGAAACGCCCCAGTCGCGCAGGCGATAATTCACTTTAACTTCGCCGCGGCCGATTGCGGCGAGTTTATCGGCAATGGCGTTAAAGGCTGGCTCAAAGGCTAAACCATCAAATTCGCCAGAGTTAACCAGTACACCTTTTTCGGTAAAAGCGGCGCTGGATAAATCGCAATCCTGTGCACTGTCCGGAGCTGGCGCAACAACTTGCTTGATAGGCAATTTATATTTGCTGGCAAATTCGTAATCACGTTGATCATGGCCGGGCACCGCCATTACGGCACCAGAGCCATAATCCATTAATACAAAGTTGGCTACCCATACCGGAACTTGCTCACCTGTAAGCGGATGCACGGCAAAGATGCCTGTAGCGCAGCCTTTTTTCTCCATGGTAGCCAGTTCAGCCTCGGCCATTTTCCCGCCTTTACAGTCTTCAATAAAGGCGGCCAGTTCTGCATTTGTTGCAGCGGCGTGTTGTGCCAAAGGGTGCTGTGCTGCTACCGCAACATAGGTTACACCGTATAGCGTATCTGGCCGGGTGGTGTACACGGTTAAACTGTCTTTTGTGTTGGCAATATCAAACCGGATCTCAACGCCTTCTGAGCGGCCAATCCAGTTTTTCTGCATGGTTTTAACTTGTTCTGGCCAGCCATCTAACTGATCTAAATCTTGCAACAATTCTTCTGCATAGGCGGTAATCTTAATAAACCACTGTGCTAATTCGCGCTGTTCTACCAAGGCACCTGACCGCCAGCCGCGACCGTCAATAACCTGCTCGTTTGCCAGTACACATTGATCTACCGGATCCCAGTTAACCGTGGCCATTTTTTTGTATACCAGGCCTTTTTCATACAGTTTGGTGAAAAACCATTGTTCCCACTTGTAGTATTCTGGCTTGCAGGTGGCCACTTCACGGTTCCAGTCATAGCCAAAACCCAGGCGCTTTAATTGGGTGCGCATGTAGTCGATATTTTCGTAAGTCCATTTTGCTGGTGCCGTTTTATGGTTAATAGCGGCGTTTTCTGCAGGTAGACCAAAGGCATCCCAGCCCATTGGCTGCATAACATTTTTACCCTGCATACGCTGAAAACGACTAACCACGTCACCAATGGTGTAATTGCGCACATGGCCCATATGCAAGCGCCCGCTTGGGTATGGGAACATTGAGAGACAGTAAAACTTTTCTTTACTGTCATCTTCTGTCACGTTAAAAGCGTTGGTATCTTCCCATTGCTGCTGCAGAGCAGTTTCAATCTGCTGCGGGTTATATTGTTCTTGCATTCAGGTCTTCCGAAAAAGGGGTTAGTACAGCTGCCGCTATTACGGCAAAAAAGTACCCATAGCATACCGCAGAGGCGTATTGACAACAATAAGCAGCGCATTGTCTATACTTGTTTTACATAACAGGAGGCGTAATGACAGATTTTGTGAAGCGATATCAGCAGTGGCTTAGCGAATTTAACCGCACTTTACAGCAAAATGATCAGTTGCAGTTGGACAGTATGGTGCATTTTGTCGAGCAATTTAAAGCCTATTTAAAGGCTGGTAAGGATTTAAGTGCCTATGAAACGACCTTGTTTGTCGAAACGCTAAAACGGCAGTGGCAGGAGCACAATGAGCAAGAGCTTGCACAAAAAGCCCATGAACCGCCTTCACTGTGGCCAGAGGCATTGTGGCAAGAGCTAAGTAGTATTACCGACAAAAGCCAGTTGGAATGGCAAGAGTTGGTGCAGGATTTCAAGCATCAGGGTGTTTATTATCAGGGCGAAGTGGTTGGTATGGGTCGTTATCGCTGCAGCCATTGCTTGCAGCACATCGACTATACTCACCCTACAGAATTACTGGTATGCAATGATTGCGGTGGTGTGCAGTTTTTTCGTGAAGGCTTACCGGTTTAAGGCTAATACATAATACGCCAACAAAGCTAGTTTACGGGTGGGCAGACGGGCTGATTATTGCTAGAATATGCGCCCTCTGTTTTGCTTAATCGGCGCCTGTCATGCTTATGTACTTAAAACAACACTGGTTTTCTAACCTGCGCGGTGATGTGCTTTCAGCGCTGGTAGTCGCCTTGGCGTTGATACCTGAAGCTATCGCATTTTCCATTATTGCCGGAGTTGATCCCAAGGTAGGGTTATATGCTTCATTTTGCATAGCGGTAATAACTGCCTTTGCGGGTGGTCGTCCTGCGATGATCTCAGCTGCGACCGGTGCCATGGCGTTGGTTATGGTCACGCTAGTGCGTGAGCATGGCTTACAGTACCTGTTGGCTGCAACCTTACTTACCGGCTTACTACAAATTATTTTCGGCTATTTTAAGCTAGGCGATTTAATGCGCTTTGTCTCGCGTTCAGTGGTCACCGGCTTTGTCAATGCATTGGCTATTTTGATATTTATGGCGCAATTGCCCGAACTAAGCGGTCAGCATGGTACGGCTCTGGTCTACGGTATGACCGCGCTGGGCCTGGCGATTATTTACTTGTTTCCCTATGTCACTAAAGCCGTTCCTTCGCCGTTGGTATGCATTTTAGTATTAACTGCATTAGCGATATATTTTGGTTTTGATATTCGCACTGTGGCTGATATGGGCGAGTTACCTGACAGCTTACCGATATTTTTATGGCCTGAAGTTCCACTAACGTTGAATACACTTATTATTATTTTTCCGTATGCTTTGGCGCTGGCTGTAGTGGGGATTCTGGAGTCATTAATGACCGCCACCATCGTGGATGACTTAACCGACACCAGCAGCGATAAAAACCGTGAGTGTGTTGGTCAGGGCATCGCCAATATTGGCTCAGGGCTTATTGGTGGTATGGCAGGTTGTGCCATGATTGGCCAGTCTATCATTAACGTAAAATCGGGCGGTCGTACGCGCTTATCCACTCTGTTAGCGGGTGTGTTTTTATTAATTTTAATTGTGTTTTTAGATGCGTGGGTCGGTTTAATTCCTATGGCCGCCTTGGTGGCCATTATGGTCATGGTGTCTATTGGTACCTTTAACTGGGGCTCAATTAAAGATTTACGCACCAACCCTAAAAGCTCTAGTGTAGTGATGATAGCCACCGTTATTGTTACCGTGTTTACGCATAACTTGGCCTATGGCGTGTTAGTTGGCGTGTTATTTAGTGCGCTGTTTTTTGCCAGCAAAGTGGGCAAAATACTGTTTATTGGCTCGAAACTCAGCGCAGACGGCCATCAACGCCAATACCAGGTGGTTGGTCAGGTGTTTTTTACCTCGGCGGAGCAGTTTATCGCCGGTTTTAACTTTAAAGAGGCCGTAGAGCAGGTGCAAATTGATTTGAGCCGGGCACACTTTTGGGATATTACCGCCATCAGTTCACTGGACAAAGTGGTGCTGAAGTTTCGCCGTGAAGGCACCAAAGTAGAGCTAATTGGTTTAAACGAGGCCAGTGCCACCTTAGTGGATAAATTTGGTGTGCACAATCAGCCTGATGCCGTTGAAAAGCTGATGGGCCACTGATAAGTAAACTGGACTACGGAGCAAAGTAATGACTAAAAAAGTACTGGCGTGTATTGATGCCTCACCTTATGCCGAAGCCGTTTGCGATTATGCCGTATGGGCAGCGAAAAAGCTTGATGTTGCAATGTCTGTGGTACATATCCTCGATAAAGCGCAACACACTCATACACCAGATTTAAGTGGCAGCATAGGCCTTGGCTCACAGGAATTATTGTTACAGCAACTGGCTGAGCTGGATGAAAAACACAGCAGACTGGCGCTGGCCCGCGGTCGTAGTATTTTAGATGCGGCTAAGTCACGTGCGGAACAGGCCGGTGTAAAAGCGGTAGACGAGCGTTTACGCCATGGTCAATTGGTGGAAACATTAACTGAGCTTGAAGACGAAACCCGCTTGCTGGTATTAGGCAAGCGCGGTTTTAGCAGTGCAGAAGCGCACGGCCATATGGGATTACATGTTGAGCGTGTGATCCGCAGCTTGCATAAGCCAATACTGTTAACGCAGCAGAGTTATACCGAACCTAAACGTATTATGTTGGCCTACGATGGCAGTGCCACCGCTTTAAAAGGCTTGGAAATGCTAGCCGCCAGCCCATTAGGGCGCGGTTTACCGGTACACCTAGTGATGGCCGGTGCTGATGTTGAAGCGGCTCGTTGTCAAATGGACACCGCCGCACAGATTTTACGTACAGCCGGTTTTGATACCAAAACAGCCATTGTAGCGGGTGAGCCTGAAACGGTGCTGCACCAGTATCAACAAGAGCATGTAATCGATTTAATGGTGATGGGGGCCTATGGTCATTCCCGGATCCGGCAATTTATTGTTGGCAGTACCACCACTGCCATGATCTGCAAAGCGAAGTGTTCTTTGTTGATCTTACGTTAAACCCTAAACCCGGCTATTGGCCGGGTTTTTTGCTGTAAGTTGAGCAATTATTCTAACTGAGTTTGTTTTATACTAACCGCCCGGTATCCGCCGGATTTTATTCGTTCTAACCTGAGGGTAAAACCGTGAAGCTGTTTCTGCTGTGCCTGTTGCTGTGTGCGGGGTTTTCTCCGGCGGCGTTTGCCGCAACCGGAAGCCTGGATCTGACCTTATCACCTATTGGTATTGTCTCGTTAGTGCTGTTCGCTCTGGCGTATCTGCTGGTAATGGCAGAGGAAAAAATTCATCTGCGAAAATCTAAACCGGTATTGGTCGCGGCGGGGCTTATTTGGGCGCTTATTGCCTGGCGCTATATGCAGGACGGCATACCCGATGTTACTGCGGACGCGTTTCGCCATACTCTGCTTGAATTTGCCGAGTTAATGCTGTTTTTGCTAGTTGCGATGACCTATATCAGTGCACTGGAGGAGCGGCGTTTATTTGATGCACTGCGCGCCTGGATGATACGACGGGGCTTTAGTTATCGCACCTTGTTTTGGATAAGTGGTGTATTAGCCTTTGTCATCTCTTCGTTCGCCAACAACATGACCACGGCAATGCTAATGTGCGCAGTCGTAATGAAGGTGGCTGAAGGCGATAAGCGCTTTATTAATCTAACCTGCGTTAACATCGTTGTAGCGGCTAATGCCGGTGGTGCGTTTATACCCTTTGGTGACATCACCACGCTAATGGTTTGGCAGGCGGGTATTGTTACCTTTAATGAATTCTTTACCTTATTTATCCCGGCTGTCGTTAACTATTTGGTGCCAGCTATCATTATGAGTTTCTTCGTAGAGCGCCGCTACCCGGCAGCTCTGCAAGAAGATGTTGAGTTAAAGCGCGGTGCCCTGCGTATTTTAACGCTGTTTTTAACCACCATCGCTATTGCCGTGCTTTACCATTCCTGGTTAGATTTACCGCCAGTGTTAGGCATGATGACCGGCTTAGGTTTACTGCAGTTCTTTGGTTTCTTTTTGCGCAAAACGTTGCCAGGCTCATTGGCGCGCAAACGGGCGATGGCCGAACGCGAAGGCGACAAAGAGCGCCTGCGCGCTTTGGGGCAAATTGTACCGTTTGACGTATTTAACCGTATAGCCCGAGCTGAATGGGACACCTTATTGTTTTTTTACGGCGTGGTAACCTGTGTTGGTGGCCTTGGCTATATTGGTTATCTGGAAATGCTATCTACCAGTTTGTACGGTAATGGCAACCCTACCACCGCCAACGTTATTTTAGGCTTAATGTCATCGGTGGTAGATAACATACCGGTGATGTTTGCGGTGCTTACTATGCAACCCGACATGTCTCACGGGCAATGGTTACTGATTACTTTAACCGCTGGTGTGGGCGGTAGTTTGCTATCTATAGGCTCTGCAGCCGGTGTTGCATTAATGGGCCAAGCACGTGGCTACTATACCTTCGTTGGTCATTTAAAGTGGGCGCCGGTTATTTTGCTTGGATACGGTGCAAGCGTGCTGACGCATTTATATTTAAATGCCGATGTGTTTCAGATTTTCGGCAGCCCAAGTGGACATTAGCTACTAAAACACGTGTCGCGGTGAAGGCCGCGACGCTCTTGTAAAAGGATCCTTTATGTCAAAGAAAGTGTATTGTATTGCGCAGTTTTTGCCTAAACCCGGCAAAGCGGAACAGTTATTTAAGGTGCTGCAAAGCTTAGAGCCTAACAGCAACCGTGAAGACGGTTGTTTGCAGTACATTGTAACCCGGCAAATTGCCAGCCCGTTTGCCGAAGGTAAAAGCTTTCCAATCGCCTTTAATGAAATATGGGCCGACATAGAGAGTTTTGAAGCGCACTGCCAACGCGCTGAAATAAAGCACTTTTTCGACACCTATTGCTTAGCCGAAGATGGCCTGGCGCAAGACTGGAATGTGTGTGTTTACAGTGACGAACCGGCTAACTTCGATGCGCCTAAGCTAGGCTGATTGTTAAAATTTACAAAAAGCCTTGAAATGCAGGGCTTTTTTTTACCGCCGTATCCGACTTATCTCTAGCCAGTTATTGCAGTTTACCTGCTTTTACGCCACTTTATGTCTATCTAATACGCAGAGAGTTTTACGATGAAAACCATAGGCCTGATAGGTGGTATGAGCTGGGAGTCGACGGTGCCTTATTACCGACAGCTTAACGAAGCGGTAAAACGGCAACTGGGCGGGCTGCATTCGGCTAAATGTATTTTATATAGCGTTGATTTTCATGACATAGAGCGCTTACAGCAGGCCGGCGATTGGGATGCTGCCGGTGAATTGCTGGCCAATGCAGCACGCTCACTTGAGGCCGCTGGCGCAGATTGCATTGTGCTTTGTACAAATACTATGCATAAAGTAGCCGCGCAGATTGAGGCCTCGGTGACTATTCCGCTATTACATATCGCCGATGCTACGGCCACTGCGATAAAGCAAGCGGGTTGCAACCGGGTGGGGCTGCTGGGTACTAAATTTACCATGGAGCAGCCGTTTTACCGTGAACGACTAAGTGAGCATCATGGCATAGAGGTTGTTTTGCCCAACGAGGCGGAGCGAGATAGCTTGCATCAGATTATTTATCAGGAATTGTGTCAGGGTATTATTAACCCGGAGTCGAAGCAGGCCCTGCGCAAGATGATGGCTGGCCTTGGCTGGCAAGGGGTGGATGGCATCATTCTTGGGTGTACTGAAATTGGTTTATTGGTGGGCAAAGCTGATGCTGCCGTGCCGTTATTTGATACCAGCTTAATTCACGCTAATGCAGCAGCCGATTTTGCGCTACAGGACTAATACGGTGCTGCGTGTTTTTTTGGCTGTCACTATTGATGGTTAAGGAAGCTACCGCGTAAATGAATAGTGGAGAAAGCATATGGATGCCTTGCTAATCATTTTGTTAGTAACGCTAGGTGCCGGTTTTGCGATGCCATTAGGGGCCGTTATAGCCGCTGTTGAAAATATTCACTCAGATTGGCTGGAGCAAGAATTTCGCCACAGTGTGCTGGCGTTTGGTGCAGGCGCATTATTGTCTGCCGTTGCATTAGTACTGGTGCCGGAAGGGATCAAGCACCAAAGTGCAAACAGCGCGGCATTGTGGTTCATCGCGGGTGGCTTTGGTTTTATGTTGCTGGATATTGTGCTGCAAAAGGCGAATACACCCGCTAGTCAGTTAGCGGCGATGCTGGCAGATTTTATCCCCGAATCTATCGCATTGGGGGCGACGTTTAGTGCCAATCCCCAAATGGCGCTGTTGCTGGCGGGTATTATTGCACTACAAAACCTGCCTGAAGGCTTTAATGCTTATCGTGAATTACGCAACCGGTTTACCTCTGGCCCACGGTTAATTGGTAGTTTTGCGCTAATGGCCTTGTTGGGGCCAGCCGCTGGCCTTGCTGGCTATTTATGGCTGCATGATGCGGTTGAAATTGTCAGTGCCATTATGTTGTTTGCCGCCGGTGGTATACTTTATGCCGTGTTTCAGGATATGGCGCCAAACGTTAAACTTGAGCGCCATTGGGGGCCGCCAATGGGCACCGTGCTGGGGTTTGTCTTGGGCATGGTTGGTTTTATGCTGGCGCACTAATAATGCTTTTGCGGCACATATTGGTAGAAAACGGACTATGAAAAATGGGGTGTTAGGGTGGCAAAGCACGCAGAAATTGTATTGATATACGACAAAGATTGTCCTGCCTGCAATGCGTATTGTCAGATAGTGCGTGTGCGGCAGAGCCTTGGCGAGCTTAAGTTGGTTAACGCCCGTGAAGACAGTGACATTATGCAGCACATTACCGCACAGGGTTTAGATATTGACCAGGGAATGGTGCTAAAACTGGATGAAAACTGGTATTACGGCAGTGATGCGGTATATATGCTTTCACTACTTAGTAGCCGCAGCGGTATATTTAACCGGTTAAATTACCATTTATTTAAATCACAGCGGGTTGCTAAGTGGCTTTATCCGGTGTTACGCAGCTGCCGTAACTTACTGCTAAAGCTGATGAGAAAGCGCAAAATTAATAATCTTGGGGTGAGTAACAATGACCGCTTTTAATACTATGGAAGTTAAATGGATCTAACGTATCTGGAATATGCCGCAAACGGCTTTTACTTGTTAGCGGTGTTTTTGGCGGCGCGCAATAGCATTCATACGTGGTGGTTAGGCATTATTGGCTGCATATTATTTGCCGGTTTGTTTTATCAGGTTCAGCTGTATGCTGAAGTATTGCTAATGCTGTTTTTTACTGCAACCAATCTGATTGGATGGTACCAATGGGGCCGTGCCAGTGGTACTAAACACGTTAGCCAAACGCCTATAAAAAGGCTGGCAGGATATAGTGCGCTGGCACTCTTTGTTACCGTGCTATACGGCTATATGCTGCATCGGTTAACGGACGCCTATGCGCCGTTTATTGACTCGGCCATTTTAATGTTCAGTGTTATTGCGCAGTTTTTGCTGATGAACCGTAAACTGGAAACCTGGTGGTTCTGGCTTGTGGTCAATACGCTGGCAGTGCCGTTGTACTTTTCACGTGACTTGCAGCTTACGGCTATCGTCTACATTGGGTTTTGGTTTAATGCCTGGTATGGCTTATATATGTGGCGCAAGCTTAGCCGCAGAGCGGAAATTGACGGGGAAGTACAGCGTGGTAATTGAAAAATGCCAGTGCTGATACCACCCGTTTAGCATGACGCATAATGCTATTTGCTCACGTCAACACAGCAGCCATCCATGGCCTTCATCGGTTTAATAACAGCAAGCTGGTGATATTTAGCTGTGGTTAAAAAACACTGTGCTTGTTATGCCGAAAAGATAAGTTTATCGGTTAACTTTTTCGGTAGCTGCTTTAAGTCTGACGCATTGCTGCTAACAATAACGATATTCGCCTTTGCCATCGCCAGTGTTAACCCCTGATACTGATCATCTGCGAAATGTTCGCTATAGGAAAGCTCGGCGTCTTTGGGCACGACAAAAATAGTGGCATAGCCGCTGTCCGTTTTAACCGCCAGATGTAATGACCGTACGCCCTGAAACGTGCAATACCGGGCGTATATAATTTCGTCCTGCCAATCTTGTAAGCTGGCGCTGAAATCGGCTAGTTTCAGGTTTACGTCTGCCAATGGCTGTGCGCTGGTGTGGCTGAGCATAAAATTTTCTTCGTGGTACACATGTGCTAGTGCATGGCTGCCAAGATCAGTGGCAAAACTCTCCTGGTACAGTTGTATCCCCAGTACCGATACCAATGCGATGCTAGCGGCCATTGCTAAGGGGGCAAACCAGCGTCGGTGTGATTTTGGCTGCTGTTCAGGCAGTTGCAGTAATCGCTCTGCCAGCATTGGGGGTATCGGCACCTGCAATGCATCTTCTAACTCGCGCTCTTGTTGTTGCAACTCTGCAGCAAACTGTTGTAAATCGGCATCTTGTGCTAAGGCGGCTAACACATCAGGGTGCGTGCTAAACGGATTGGCTAGCAAGATACGCTGTAGTTCTAAATTATCCATTGCTGGGCTCCCCTTGCGCTGAAAGACTGTCACGTAACATCTTACGAGCGCGAAACAGTCGGGTATTGACGGTATTCACATTTAACTGCAGTAAGTTGGCTATCTCGTCGCTGCTGAACCCTCCCAAGGCCTGCAGCACTATAGGTTCGCGGTACTCTTGCGGTAACATGGCTATGCGTTTACGCAGCAAGTCATTGTCGCAATGTTGTTCAGCACTGCTTTGAGTGACATCAACCAGACTGTCTTGCTCCGTTACGTCGTCGTAGTCAAATTGTTTACGTTCAAACCGCCTTGCATTCTCTCGCCGCAAAATGGTTATCAGCCAGGCTTTTGCTGCACCAGGGTCTAACAAACTGTCCAGACTTTTCCAGGCGCGCAAAAAGGTGTCTTGTACTAAGTCTTGAGCGATATCCGGGTCTTTGCATAACCAGTAGGCATAGCGATACAGATCTGCATGATAATGTTGCACTAACTTTTCATAGCGGTGAGTTTTGCTATCACTGAGCTTGAACAGCGCCGTTACATTAGCTGACGCAGCGTTAGCTTGTGTCACGAGTTTTACTAAGGGCTCACTCATAGAGGATAATTCGTTTGCAGCTGAGTTAGTTGCCAGCCTAGCGCTATTTTGCGTAGTAGGCAAAAAATGAATGTTATTCATGCTTGTGCCTTGCCGGCTTGCAAGCGGCCAATAAAGTGATCGAGACTGGTATAGCGTCCACCACCACTAAAAAACAGGCTGAATAACATAACAAAGTAGGTTGCAGCGAATTCAATGCCATTGTTCAATATGACGAATTGTCCGTTTTTAGTCAGCCAATCGTAGTGACCATGCTCTTGTAACAAACCTCTGGCTGCGCTAAGTTGTTGTGCCGAATCAATAACCTGCTGGTTTGCCAGCCAACTACTACTGTCGGCAATGGCGAGCCAACCATTGGGCCAGTGTACGGCAAAAATAGCGACTAACATGGTTACCATTAGTGGTAGGGTGGCTATACGAGTTAATAGGCCAAACAACAATAGTAAGGCGCCAACCATTTCAGCAGCAATAGCTAAAGCGGCCATTAATGCTGGCATAGGTAAACCAAGCCCCCAGTCGTCGTTGGCAAACCAGGCTACGGTATTGTCAAAATGTTGGTATTTATTCCAGCCGGCCTGCAGTAACACTGGAGCCAGATATAGCCGCAGCAACAATGGGGCTAAGCCCGACAAATATTGGCTTTGCGCTATCGCGCGTTGATAATAATAAAAAACAGCCTGCATGGGTACTTACTCAAATAATGCTTTACTGAGGTATAAGAACGGCAGGGCAGCGAGAATATTTCAGCACAGTAGCAATTTACTGTGCGGGGGAATGGGTTAGTGCACGCGGTACAAACGGCAAAAAAAATCAATAACAGCATCTGCATCTAAGGTGGTAAAACGCACTTTGCGCTTGGCAACGATGGCCTCACCCAACGTTTTTAACGTGTGTTCCAGCGGCATACCAAAAGGTCGCTCCAATTCATGATCGGCAAACAAAAAGTTAAGTGCGGCGCTGGCGTAAGATTTACCCGGTGTTAATGCCACCAATTCCAGTTCCTGTAAGCGTACGCCCAGGTTGCGAATTTTCTCTAAGCGGTAAGTCTCGTTCATTGCGGGCTCCATGTTTTCTTTGCCTTGGTAAACACCGTATCGACTGCGGCAATGATTTCTTTAGCCAAACAATAAAAATGACCAGCACAGTAAGGCCGCTTTTTGCTAGTATAGCGGGCATAACAGCTGGTTAAGCTAAGGTAATACATGACCCATCACGCACACACTCTGGCCCTGACCGTTCAGCAACTCAGTCCACAATTGGACAGCAAACTGATTAAGCAAGCGCTGGAGGTAAAACAACTTATCCCGGCGTTTATAGGCCAGGACAGGGCAAAATCTGCACTGGCGTTCGCCATTGGTATGGACATGCCGGGTTACAACCTCTATGTAATGGGGGAGCCCGCACTAGGCCGTTTTACCCTGGTGCAAGATGTTCTGCAGCAAGCGGCCAGTGAAAAAGCTACACCGGAAGAATGGTGTTATCTGAATAACTTTGATGATGAGCGTGTGCCCAACACGCTACGTTTGTTGCCGGGTGAAGGCAAGGTGCTGGTAAAGAAAATCGAGGGACTGATTGACGAGTTACTGGATACCTTTCCGGCGGCGTTTGACAACCCGGGTTATCAGCGTAAGAAAAAAGCCATAGCTCGCGCGTTTGACGACAAATACGAACACGCCATTGAGCTGGTGGAGAAAAAAGCACTGGAAAAAGACGTTGTACTGTATGAAGACAACGGCGCAGTGAGTTTTTCTCCCATTATTGATGGTAAGCCGCTGGATGATCAGGAGTTTTCAAAAATAACTGACGAGCAACGCCAGTACTTTTATGGCTTAGTCAGCGAGCTGGAAACGATTTTAAACGAGCAGCTACTTGAGCTGCCGCAGTGGAAGCGTGAGTTGTCGGAAAGTTTACGAACCTTGCGCAAAGACACTATAGAGCAAGCCATAAAGCCATTGTTAAAACAGCTGGAGCATGACTACGCGGCAGAGCTTGGCGTACAGCGTTATGTCCGCGAAATGCGCAGCCACCTGATAAAAGCGGTGCTGGAACTGTTACCGGACGAGTCAGAAGGTGAAAAGCAGGAAGAGGCTGACAATCGCGAAATTTTTATCGAAGAATTTGTCCCTAATGTGTTAGTTCATTATGAAAGCATGTCTGGTGCGCCCATCATTTTTGAACCTAACCCCAGCTATGGCAACTTGTTTGGCCGGGTGGAATACAATTCATCAAGTGGTGCGTTATACACCAATTACCGCATGATACGCCCCGGTGCACTACACCGGGCCAATGGTGGTTATTTAATTCTGGATGCGGACAGGTTATTAACTCAGCCTGCACTTTGGGATGCGCTTAAGCTGGCACTGAAATCGGGTGAGCTGCTTATTGATACCTTGTCTGAACACTCGGTAACCAACTCTACCATTATTACCCCCAAAGCTATTCCGTTGAACGTAAAGGTGGTGTTGCTGGGATCGCGTGATTTGTATTACCTGATCCAGGACGTAGATGATGAGTTTAACGAACTGTTTCGCGTGCTGGCGGATTTTGAACATTACCTGCCATATACACCGCAAACAGTGAGTTATATGGCAATGCAAATTAAAGAACAAATGCGCTTGCTTGATATTGAAGCGCTTAGCGCCCCTGGTTTAAAACAATTACTACTATTTAGTTTTCGCCAGGCAGAGCATCAGCGTAAATTGTCAGCCCGTTTTGCTGATGTGCTCGAATTGGTGCGCGAAGCGTGTTATTACGCCGGACAGCAAAGTAGCTCTTTGTTGGGAGCCGAACATATTCAACAAGCATTAAAAGGCAAGCAGCATCGAACCGGTCGCATCAGCGAAGGTTTTCTGGAAGATATTCAGGAAGGCCAAATTTTAATTGATACCGAGGGTTTAGCCGTCGGTAAAATTAATGGCTTAACGGTACTGGAAATTGGTGATACGGCTTTTGGTACACCGGCGCACATTAGCGCGACCGTATTTGCTGGCTCTAGCGGCGTTATTGATATAGAACGTGAAGTCGAATTGGGTAAAGCCATTCACTCCAAAGGGGTGTTGCTGTTAACCGGTTATTTAGGCGCAAAATATGCGCGCGAGTTTCCTCTGACGTTATCAGCCAATATTGCGATGGAGCAAAGCTATGGTCATATTGATGGCGATAGCGCGTCCTTAGCCGAAGTGTGTGCGTTAATTTCAGCCATTACCGATATTCCGATAAAGCAAAGCCTGGCGGTTACCGGTTCTATTAACCAACATGGGCAGGTACAAGCTATTGGCGGCGTTAACGAAAAGATTGAAGGCTATTTTCGCTTGTGCCAAAGCCGCGGCTTAACCGGTGAGCAAGGCGTTATTATCCCTGTAAGTAACCAATTGAATTTAGTGCTTAATGACGAGGTTATTCATGCCGTTAAGCTTAAGAAGTTTCATGTATACGCGGTAAAAACAGTCGATGAGGCATTAACCTTACTGACAGACGTGGATGCCGGTACGAAAAATAGCCGTGGTCAGTATCCGAAAAAATCAGTGAATGGTCGTGCGATGACGCGGCTAGCGCAGATTGCAGAAATTGTTAACGGCGCGGTAGAGGAAGAATAACGATCTCACATCGTTATGTGGCTTTTGGGTAAGTTGCAATTAAAGCGCCGCAAAGGCCGGGTGATATACAACCTGGCCGTTTTTTTTATGCAGAGCCTGCGGTTGTAACGGTAGCAACATAAAGGTGTTGTCGGGCACTTGCCATGGACTGCTTAAATTAAACATGCTGGCAGGAACAAAACCAAACCGGGGATAGTAAGCCGGATGTCCTAATACGACGACAGCGGCAATACCTTGCTGGCGACATAATTCTAAACCCGCCCTTACCAAGGCTGAGCCAATGCCTTGTTGCTGCAACACACTACTTACCGCCATCGGGGCTAATGCCATTAGTTTTGTGTTTGTTTCGTTATCTAAGGTGGCAGGTGAAAACAAAATATGACCAATAACACGGCCATGTTGCTCAGCTACCAGCGAAATACATTCTGCACACTGCTGGCGCAAGGTGTTGATTAATTGTACTTCGGTATCGTTATTAAATGCCGCCTGCGTAAGACTGGCAATAGCCTTAATATCAGCAGGGGTTTCAAAGCGCACTGTGGTGTCATAACCCAATGCATGCCAGGTACTGTTGCGGCGGCGCTGCAACGTGCGGCTGATGTTGTGTAGTAAGGTCATTACTGTCGTCAGCTAAGCAAAGCGTACTGTTAGTTTACCCGACTGAGCTATAGGGACAAGTTAAAAGTTAACAATTAATCTTATTTGCGTGCGACATAATGTCGGTAGGTTCGTTGCAAAAGCAGCGGCAATAATATCAGACTGCACAGCAACCACAGCGGGTAGTTACCTGCTCGGGAATATAGTGTGTTGCCATGGGTTAAACGTAGCGTATCTTTTAGTACGGTTTCGCTAAATTGGGCAGCGCGGGCACTGATGTTGCCACTGGCATCAATTGTTGCGGTAATGCCGTTATTAGTTGCTCGGATCAGGGGCCGGCCAAACTCGATGGCGCGCATTTGCGCAATCTGCAAATGTTGATGTGGCCCTATACTGTCGCCAAACCAGCCGTCATTGCTTACGGTGAGTAATACTTGTGTGTCTGGTGTCATGTTGGCCGCAATTTGCGCCGGAAACGCAATTTCAAAGCAAATGGCCGGCAGTATGTTATAGCCATTGGCGACTAAATTTGGCTGAACATAGCCGCCGCGGGTGAACGAGCTCATTGGCAAATCAAAGATAGGCGCTAAGTTTCGTAACCAGTTTTCAAAGGGAACAAACTCGCCAATCGGCAGTAAGTGATGTTTACTATAGCGGTTGGCATGCCCATGAAAATAATCAGCGTCGGTAGAGTCGGCGTTACGTTTTCCCAGTACGATTAAATTATTCCAGGCTTCACGGCTTTTAAAGTTGTAATCCAAAATGCCACTGATCACTGCGGTATCCGCATACAACGCTGCCCGGTTCAGGTTGTCGAGGTAATCCTGTGCCAGGGGTTCCATTTTGGGAATTGCCGCTTCCGGCCAGATAACCAGGTCGGTATCAAAATGCGGCCGGGTAAGATCCATATACTTCACCATGGTTGGCCATTCTTGCTCCGGTGCCCAGCGCAATTCTTGTTTGATATTGCCTTGTACCAGCAGTACGGACAGCGAGTTATCACTGTACTGCCAGCCTTTAACCTGGTTTAAAAAAGGACTAATGGCAAAAACAGCACCCGCAATAAGTAGGTAACTATAACGGCTAATTGCGGCTTGCGGCCGACAAATTTGTGCCAGTGCGGCTGCGGCAAAAACTAATAAAAAGCTGATACCGGTTTCACCGATGAGGGGGGCAAAATCTTTCAGGCCAGCTGAAGTTTGGCTGTAGCCCAAAGATAACCATGGAAACCCCGTCAAAACAACGCTGCGTAACCATTCTGCTAACGTCCAGCTGGCCGCGAATACCAGGGGCATCACAACCGGTAAACGCAGTTTATTGCTTAACCAACTGGCCAACGCCGGGAAGATAGCCAGATAGGCTACCAACAGCGCCATTAAGCCTAAACTGCCGGCTAATGGTAAGCCACCAAACTGATCAATGCTAATGTGTACCCAGCTAATGCCCACACCAAACCAGCCTAAGCCAAAGCTAAAACCCAGTAGCATAGCTTGCTTAGCAGTATTCGCGCGCTGTAGCAGAAACACCAGCAACGCCAGCGTTACCAGCGGTAGCCACCATAGCGTGTAGGGCGCGAAAGCCAGCGTGGTTACCCCACCGGCTAGTATTAGCAGCAGGTGAGGAATAACCGCGTGTAGTTTAGAAACGACAGCAGGCAAAATGGCTAGTTTTCCTCAGGGGTTACGGGCTCTTTTGCACGTATTACTTGTAACTGCACTAAGCGGCGGCTATTGGCTTTGCTTACTTTGAACGTTAAGCCTTCAAGCTCAATGCTTTCGCCTTTAGTTGGCATATGGCCGAAAGCATGCAGCACAATACCGCCAATGGTATCTGCGTCTTCTTCGTCAAAACGGGTGTTAAATGATTCGTTAAACTCGTCCAGTGGCGTTAACGCACTTACCTGAAACACTCGGGACGCCATTTTCTTAATATCGTTTTCTTCTTCATCGTCGTGCTCGTCTTCAATTTCGCCGACAATTTGCTCCAGAATATCTTCGATGGTTACCAGCCCTGATACACCACCATACTCATCTACAACCACCGCCATATGGTAACGTTTTTGCCGGAACTCTTTTAGGAGTGCATCAACCCGTTTGCTTTCTGGAATAATAACCGCAGGGCGCAATAAATCGCGCAGGTGCCAGTCTGTCACATTGGGGTCTAGCGCATATTGCAGCAGGTCTTTTACCAGCAAAATACCTTCAATATGATCTTTATCTTCATTGACGACCGGGTAACGGCTGTGGTTATTTTCCATAAGAATGGGCAGCATGGTGGCAACGTTATCGTCAATATCGATCGTGGCCATCTGTGAGCGAGGTACCATAATGTCACGTGCGCGCATATTGGATACGTCCAGTACACCATGCAACATGCTCTTGGTATCGGCATCAATCAGGCTGCGTACTTCTGCCTCGCTGATGATGTCTTGTAAGTCTGAAATATCTTGTGGTTCTGCATTAAAGATACTGGCGATCCGATCTAACCAGGTTTTACCGGCAGAACCGCGACTAGAGTGTGGATTGTCGTCACTCATAGGTGAACTATTACTCCAAAAAACAAAAAAAACCTACTCGTCATCCAACAAATAGGGGTTAGTAATGCCTAGGTGCTGCAATATGGTAACTTCTTCAGCTTCCATTTGTTCAGCATCGTCGTCATTTATATGGTCAAACCCCAATAAATGCAAGCATCCGTGTATCACCATGTGTGCCCAATGCGCGTTCAGGCTTTTACCTTGCTCTGTCGCTTCTTGCATTACCACCGGAGCACAAATGACTAAATCGCCCAGCAACGGTAGTTCAATACCGGGTGGACATTGAAAAGGAAAGCTTAATACATTGGTGGGCTTATCTTTACCACGATAGTCCAGATTAAGCTGTTGGCTTTCAGTGTTATCAACAATACGTATGGTGACTTCGGCTTCTGTCTGAAACGGTAATATAGCTGCTTCTAACCATTGCTGAAACTGGGTTTCAGCCGGTATTTTGTCTATTGTGCAGGCCAGTTGTAAATCCAAAGTAATGGCCATTAGTCACCTTTGCCAATAGCACTAGCTGCCAGTTTGGCGGCCTCGTGTGCTTCGTAAGCCATAACAATACGTTGAACGATGGGATGGCGTACCACATCTTTGGCGGTGAAGTGATTAAAACTAATTTCTGTAACCTCGCTTAGCACATCTATAGCGTGTTTTAAACCTGAGTACTGACCGCGAGGTAAGTCGACCTGGGTAATATCGCCGGTAATTACCGCTTTAGAACTAAAGCCAATACGGGTTAAGAACATTTTCATTTGTTCTACTGTAGTGTTTTGGCTTTCATCCAAAATAATAAAGGCATCATTCAATGTGCGGCCGCGCATATAGGCCAGCGGTGCAATTTCAATAATACCGCGTTCTAAATACTTTTCGACCTTTTCAAAACCAAGCATCTCGAACAAGGCGTCATAAAGTGGCCTTAAATAAGGGTCAACTTTTTGCGCTAAATCGCCAGGTAAAAAACCCAACTTTTCACCAGCTTCTACCGCCGGGCGGGTCAAAATAATGCGCCGCACTAAGTTGCGTTCAAGGGCGTCAACCGCACAGGCTACCGCTAGGTAAGTTTTACCGGTACCTGCAGGGCCTATGCCAAAACAGACATCATGTTTAAGCACATTACCGACATAGGCCGCCTGGTTTGGGTTGCGTGGTTTAATCAGTCCTTTTTTTGTTTTCAGGCTGAAATCACGGTTATCACTGTCTTGTTGATACTGAATGTCATAGTTTTGACTGATCAATAAATGCACCTGTTCCGGTGTTAATTCGGCCGTAACTGCAGCCGTTGCGTCATAAAGCTGTTGAACTACATCTAGGGCAGCGGCCACATTGTCTTCAGGCCCAGAGATTTTCAACTGATTGTCGCGATGATTAATATCAACCAGTAAACGGCGTTCAATATGTTTCAGGTTATCGTCAAATGGCCCACATAACTGGGTTAGACGCCGGCTATCGGCTTCTTCAAGTATTAACTCTGCGGTGAATAAAGGTGTGCTCAAATGCCTGCCTCAATGCAAAAGGGGGGCAATAATGCCCCCGAATAAGTTAAGGTGTAAAGGTTGCAACACCCATGCTGTCAACAGATGGCTCAGCTTTTTGCCGGGCAAGAATTTGCTGCGGTGCAACTTCGCGACGCAAGCCCATTTCCTGTTCTGTTCTAAGCAGGTCGCCGCGCAGTGAATTACTAAATACATCGGTAATTTTTACATCGACAAACTGGCCTATCATCTCAGGCGTGCCTTCAAAGTTAACAACGCGGTTATTTTCAGTGCGGCCGGTGAGTTCCATAATGTTTTTCTTGGATGGGCCTTCAACTAAAATACGCTGCTCGCTGCCTAACATGCCGCGCGCAATACGTAGGGCTTGCTGGTTAATACGATCTTGCAGGATATATAAGCGCTGTTTTTTTGCGTCTTCGCTAACATCGTCTGGTAAATCAGCTGCCGGGGTACCCGGGCGCGCGCTGTAAATAAAACTAAAGCTCATGTCAAAGTCGATGGCTTGAATCAAATCCATTGTGGCTTGGAAATCAACATCGTCTTCTCCCGGGAAGCCAATGATAAAATCAGACGACATGCTTAAGTTTGGCCGGATACGCTTTAGCTTGCGAATTTGAGCCTTGTATTCCAACGCCGTGTGTCCACGTTTCATCAGGTTAAGAATTCGGTCAGAGCCTGATTGTACCGGTAAATGCAAGTGATCAACCAGCTCAGGCACATCACGGTACACTTCGATGATATCGTCGGTAAATTCAACAGGATGTGACGTGGTATAACGAATGCGGTCTATGCCATCAATAGAGGCAACCAAACGCAATAGCTCTGAAAAATGGCACAAGGTACCGTCAAATTTGTCACCACGATAGGCGTTAACGTTTTGGCCTAATAAGTTAACTTCGCGTACGCCTTGTTCTGCCAGCTGAGCAATTTCAAATAATACATCATCCAGCGGTCGGCTAACTTCTTCACCACGCGTATAGGGTACCACACAGAAGGTGCAGTATTTGGAACAGCCTTCCATAATAGACACAAAAGCGCTTGGACCATCTGCTTTAGGCTCTGGCAAGCGGTCGAACTTTTCAATTTCTGGAAAAGAAACATCAACAACGGGTGACTTTGAGCCTTTTACGGCATTAATCATTTCAGGCAAACGATGCAGCGTTTGTGGGCCAAATACGATATCGACATAAGGTGCTCGCTCACGTATAGCTTTACCTTCTTGCGATGCGACACAGCCGCCCACGCCAATAACCAGCTCAGGGTTCTTCTCTTTCAGCGGACGCCAGCGGCCTAATTGATGGAATACCTTCTCCTGTGCTTTCTCACGAATAGAACAGGTATTTAGCAAAATAACATCTGCTTCTTCTGCGTCTTCAGTCAGTGTATAGCCATGAGTAGCATCCAAAAGGTCTGCCATTTTAGATGAATCGTATTCGTTCATCTGGCAGCCCCAGGTTTTAATGTGCAGCTTTTTGCCCATTGCGCGTTGTTACCTGTATTGTCACTTGGAAAAAAGGAGCGTATTTTAGCCTGTTCACGCTTGTGTTGCCAGCATTGGCTGAAAATGGCTTTTCAGCACTGCAACGACCCTGTTCGTCGAATTATTACAGCAGTCTCTGGCGGGTTGTAATATAGCCAGCATAAAAAATAACCAGTACGCCGCCAAGCCAGGCTAACGTGACAGGTTCTTGCCAAAACAGGTAGCCAAACAGGCCGGCAAAAATAACACTGCTGTATGTCCACATACCTATATCACTGGCGGGTGCCAGAGCATAAGCGCGTGTCATCGCCAGTTGACCTATTGCCGCTAAAATACCCATACCAACAAAAGCTAACCAGACTGAGCCATTCAACGGCTGCCAATAAAAAGGCACTGGAATAGCTGATAAGACAGCGGTTAACAGCGAAAAATAAAATACAATTCGTACTGCAGGTTCAGTATCAGACATATAGCGAATCGTGGTTTTGGTAATGGCAACCAACGCAGCAGATAAAAGCCCTACTAATAAGATGGCATCGGTATTGCCAAAATTAACCGGTAACGCCAGCATAACACCAACAAAACCTAGTAAAATGCCAAATAACGTCAGCCGACTTGGGCGCTCTTTTAACCAAAATCGTGCAATAATCGGTACGATAAAGGGGGATAGCAGTAATACCAGCATACCTTGCGCAAGGGGTAATCGCGCCAGCACATAGAAAAAGCAATACATAGAGATAATACCGGTTAAAGCACGGCTTAAATGCAGGTACCAGCGTTTGGTTTTAAGTAAACTAAAACCGTGTTGATATAAGAAAGGCAGCATTAACAACAAGGCAAAAAAGTTGCGGAAAAACACCACCTGAACTTCAGATGCTGTGCTGCTGGTAAACTTTACAATGGCACCGATACCCGCAAAGCAAGCTTCAGCAAGCAATAAAAGTAGAGCACCTTGCACTAACGGCGATAGCATAGATATCCAGCAGGCGTTGTTTGGCGCCAAGTATAACAGAGCCCAAACAGATAACAGACCGGTGACGTTTGTGAATTACCTCGTAAGGTCAGCCATTTGCCGCAGCCATATTAAAGATTGTCATGTTCGTGCTGTAAAAATGTCAATAGTGCTTCTGCCGGCATAGGTTTAGCAAATAAGAAACCTTGGATAAGATAGCAACCTCGCCGGTTAAAAAATGCCAGCTGTTGTTCAGTTTCAACCCCTTCTGCTACGCAATACATGCCCAGACTGCCGGCCATGCTAAGCATTGCTTCGATAATGGTCTCATCGCTGTTATCTATACCGATGTCTTTAACAAAACTGCGGTCAATTTTAATCCCATCGATTGGCAGTTCTTTTAAATATTTTAATGAGGAATAACCTGTTCCAAAGTCATCCAGTGCCAGTTGTACGCCTAACTTACTTAATGCCAGCATCGTGTCTATTGCACTTTGATGATCTCTCATTAGGGCGCTTTCAGTGACTTCAAAGCGCAAGCAGCTGGCTGGTAGTTCATATTTTTTCAGTAAGGCGCGAGTCTGTTCCGCTAATGCAGGTTGCTCAAGATGTTGCGTTGACAAATTGACCGACAGATAAATTTGGTGGCCATCGTTATGCCACTGTTTTAATGCGCTGAGTGCCCGCTCTAATATTTGCTGCGTCATGTTGATAATTAAGCGTAGTTCTTCTGCCAGCGGGATAAATTCTGCCGGTGAAACCATACCTTCGGCGCTTTGCCAGCGCAGTAATACTTCGGCGCCGACAACTTGTCGGGTCTGACTGTTGATTATGGGTTGGTAATAGTTAATGAACTCATCATTGTGCAAGGCGTTGCGCAAGCGGGTTTCTTTTGCCAGCCGCATATGGGCTTTCTCGTTCATTTCTTCGGTAAAGAACTGGAAGTTATTACGACCCGCTTCTTTCGCGTGGTACATGGCAACGTCAGCATGTTTGAGTAACTCAGTTGCATTTATTGCATCATCCGGATAGACGGCAATACCAATACTGGGTGAAACGCCTACGGTATGAGTAGCTAATTGCATTGGCTCACCCACTACGGTGAGCATTTTTCGGGCGACGTGGCTAATGTTGTCTTCATTTTTATAGCCTTCCAGTAGCACAACAAATTCGTCCCCGCCTAAGCGTGCTACGGTATCGCTGTCACGTAAAGCCTCAGTAAGTCGCCGGGCAACTTCTTTTAGCAATAAGTCGCCGACATCATGACCAAGAGAGTCATTAATTTGTTTAAACCGGTCCAGATCGATAAAACACAATGCCAGGCTGCGTTTGTCTCGCTTGGCTTGATCAATGCCATGGTAAATGCGATCCATGAGCAGTGCCCTGTTCGGCAAACCGGTAAGAGCATCGTAGTTGGCCAGATAGCGAAGTTCGTCTTCTGCCATTTTTTGTGCGGTGATGTCGGTAAACACCAGCACAAAAAAAGTTTGTTGCTGTTGCTCACCAATAGCGCTGATATTGATCAGGGTTGGCCGCTCACGGCCATCAGGTGTTATAACTTGTTCTTCACCTTGCCAATGTTCACCACTTTGCAGTTCACGCAGTAGCTTGGTGTAAAACCGGCGTCGTTTAAGGCTAATACCCAAATGATGCACTCTGGGTTGGTCCAAATACTGCTCTATATTGCCAAAAGCCGTAGTAAAAGATTGATTGGCTGCAATAACACGTTGATGGCTATCTAAAATAACCACCCAGTCGCGCGTTTGTTGGAAGGCTTCACCAAATAAGCGCGCCTTTTCCTGATTCGCCCGGGTTTCAGTAATATTACTGTAAGTACCAATAACTTTAGTGACATTATCAACGTGCACCATGTCCGTAGCTTTTCCGATATCGCGAAACCAAAGCCAATTGCCGTCTTTATGCTGTAAACGATAAGTACAGTCAAAGCCAGATGTTGGCTGTTGCAAAAACCGCTGCCATTGGTTATTGAAGTTTTGCACGTCATCCGGATGAATAAGGCTAATGTGTTGCTGCAGACTAAGTGGATTTAATTGCTCTGAATAACCCAGCATATTGTAAATACGTTTGGCAAATAGTTGATCAGTGCTGGCATTCCACTCCCAGGCACCACTGTTGACCGACGCCAATGCTTGCATCATACGTAGCGCACTTTGTTGTACTTTTTCGTGGGCCGCTGTTATTTCGTCATGTTGACGACGGCGGTACTGATAGAAGCGAAAGGCCGCAAACATTGCCAATAGAAAATAGGCTGCCAGTGCCCAGTTTGACAACCAGGGACTGGGTATTACGTGCAAAAATAAACGGGCAGGCGTACTTTCCAAGCCATTTGTGGGAGATATTGACACCACATTGAAGACATAGTCACCACTTTCCAATTGAGGAAAAGCCACTTTGCTGCTGGTCTGGATGGGATATTGCAATTCTCGCTGGCCTTCAAGCCAAAAGCGATATTGCATTTTGTGCGCGTCACGAAAATTCATACTGCTGAAATTTAACGTTATACCCAAATCCTGATATGACAAGGTGATATGACGCTCATTTAAGTTGCCGTTAAGTGCCGAGAGTTCGCCAGCTTGAACACTGATACCCGTAATCATGGCAGTAGGGCGCTCATGTTCTGTTGTTAAGTCTGAAGGCGTAACCAGCGTAACGCCACGCATACTACCGAAGGCCAAACGACCATCAGGCAACTTTGCCGACGCTGTGCCATTGTATTCGTAAGTCGGTAAGCCATCGGCTTTACTAAAATGTTCAATTTGCAGTGTGTCAGGGTTCAACCGGGAAATACCAATGTGTGATGAAAACCAAATGTTCCCTTCTGCATCTGTTTGTAAGGCATACGCATCGTCGGATAATAAAGCATTACTGCTATCAAAATGATGCTGCAATGTTAGGCTTTCACGGTCAAAAGCGAAGAGACCCAGGCCATAGCAACCAATCCACAGCACGCCATTTCGATCAATGACCAACCCATCGGCTTGGCGGTTAAGTTCGGGTTTAAATTGCGGATGCTGATAAAACATACGAGCTTGTTTTCGCTCAGTGTCATACAGCCAGAGTTGATCAGCTGCTGATAGTAACAGTTGCCCGTTTGCTGAAACCTCACCAATAAAGCCACCAAACAGGCTAGCGGAAAATACCCCGTCTAGCTCCGGCAACGCTGTGAGGTCAGCCTTTTTAGGCGTATAAATGAAAAACGCATTATTCGCATAGAGGTAAAATTGCTCGTCGGTGCGATAGATAAAACTTGTTTGCTCAGCCAATATCCTCGCAGCTTTATCATCGTTAGCCGGTGGCATTGTCAGGGTGTTGGTGATGTAATCAAAATAACGCAGCCCCAGTGCAGACAATAGCCATAGCTTTCCGGGCGCGTCAGGATAAATTTGATATATGGTACCGCCGTGAAAAATCGCTTTCGTATCTGGGTTTACCAGATACTGCTGCACGTTGTTTGTGGTTAAATCAACCTGATTTAACCCGTTGTTAGTGCCAATCCAAAGCGTGTTACTCTCTTGTACGGCAAGACTAAACACTTTCTCATTGCTTAGACCTGAAGCAACGGCATAGCTGCGGGTTATATTGCTAAACGCATTGCCACGGGGATGCCAATAAAAGGCGCCATCATCTCGAGACCCAAGCCAATAACCGCCGTATTTGTCGGCGACAAAATCAATAATATTGTTGTCAAAAAGATCCAAATCACTATCTGTAAAGCGAATAACGTTTGTAAGTGATTTATCCGCTATCGACAAGCTAAACAAACCTTGTTCTGTCGCCACTAATGCTTGTTCGTTCTGCCACAGCAGTTGCCAGATGTTTTGGCGAGCAATATGCTGCAGAGGGGTATAAGTAACGTCGTGCTCTAAGTACGCTTCAATATCAGCAAGGCCAATACTGTATAAGCCCTCTACTGTACCAATCCAAAGCCGGTTATGCTTAAATTTCAGCTGTTTAACATGCTGCTGATCTTCAATTTTACTCTTTTCTGAAGTCGACATTGAGGCTGTAAGATGTGGCAACCTTGTCGCTTCTTTTGATGCGGTATCAAAGTGATATAGGCCATTAAAAGCAGCAATAAATATATGTCCATTAACCACTGCGGCAGTGCGTAGCCATCCATTTTCTATACCCTGCTCAGATAAACTAAAAATACGCTCCGGTACTGCGGTATCCAATGGTAATCGATATAGAGCATCGTCCATAACAAACAGCAGGGTGTTAGTATCATATTCCAATACGGCAGCAATATTATGCGGCACCGGTAGTTCTGAATTTGGCTCTGTGGGCATCGGCATAAACAATTCAAATAGCGCTTTATCCTGATTAAAGCGATAAATACCGGCATGGTGAGACGATGCCCAGATTTTACCACTAGAGTCTTGCAATAAACTGGAGAAAGACAGCGCCTTGAGCTGATAACCCTGTGCTGTGATGTGGGTTACTGAAGTACTGTCGTAGCGGTTAACGCCACCATCGGTTGCCAGCCATAAAAAGCCCTCTTTATCGAGCAATAAATCGCGGATAGAACCTTGCGATAAGCCTTGATCCGGAGTCAGCGGCCGCAACAGGGGTGATGCTACCGCAGAGCTTAGCGTTAACAGTAAACTAAAGGCAAAGTAGCACAAAAGGTGCGGCAAAAAATTCACTCGTACTCCCTTAGGGTAGCGTTGTTAAAGTTATAGTTGCTACATCTATCATAAGTGGAAAACATATAACGAGAAGGCTTAACTTGTCCAGTGTTGCGCTCCGTAACCTTGATGCAGATATCAGTTAGTCTGCAGCCACACTAGCTGTAGCAAGCTGGTTGTCATAATGAGCACATATAAATATAGATGAACAAAGTGCAACCGTTTGATAATACGCGCTATATCCGTTGGTTTGGGATCTGTGCCTTGCAGCATTTTACTGCGCTGCAGTTTGTGTTCATTGTAAAATACCGGGCCACCGATATTACGTTGAACTGCCACACTGGCACAGCATAGCAGCCAATACGAACCGGAGCTAAGATTCATTTTAGGCTGACGGCATTGTCTGTAGCATTGCAATATACCGTGCTGAAATGCCAGCAAGCTTACGCTTATTAGTTTTGGTATAAAACTGGTCAGGTTTGCTAATAGCGCGACCGTTACACCAAAATAGCGATGTGCCGAGCGCTTTATATTCCATTGTTGGTGCATCTCTATGAGCAGACGATAACCGATAGCCGCAAGGCCACCACCGATTAAAAACCAGCAGCAGACCGCAATTAATTGACTGGCTGAACGCAACGTCAGGCTTTCTATCAAGGCTTTACTTAATCCCATTTCGCTTAGGGAGGCTGTACGGCGACACAATAGCTGCTTGGCTTGTTCTCGTGCCAGAGTTAACTGGCCCGCTTGTAACTGGCGCTGAATTGCCATCGCTTGTTGCTGCTGAGTGTGCCAGTCCAGGCTGCAATACAGCAGCAAGGCATCCAGCACTAAAGGCAGCTCGGAAAACCAATACAGGCTATACAATAATGCCATAATGGGCAGCCAGATAACCAATATGGCAAGTGCACCGGAAATCATCAATTGCTGCCGTGATCTGGAAGGGTCCGGGTTGACCTTTTTACCTAATTGCTGTGCCAACAAGCGAAACAGCGTCAGGGGATGATAAAGCGGCGGCAGAGGCAGCAACCTTGCAACCACAACAACCAGCACCACTAACGCTGGGTAAGCTGACAGGCCTTCGGGCCAGCTTAGGTTATAGAACAACGGCGTTTAACCGACGCAGTAATTCAAGCACCATGGCTGAGCTGTGCTTAGAGGCGACTTCAAGGTATGCCTCAAAAGATTGCGGCGACTCTTTACCGGCAATATCGCTTAGGCTGCGGATCACGACAAACGGCATTTGCAGCATATGGCAAACTTGGGCAATGGCTGCACCTTCCATTTCAACGGCAAGCATGGTGGGAAACTGCTGCCGTATTATGGCTATCCGGCTTGGATCGCAAATAAAGCTGTCACCGGTTGCAATTAATCCTTTCTTGGTTTTACAAAAGCCTAATGCGGCGATGCTTTGTTCTGCTGCGATAACTAAGCTTGGGTGCGCTATATAGGCTGCCGGCATTTGCGGTACCTGGCCTATCTCATAACCAAAGGCGGTAACATCGACATCATGGTGGCGAACTTCTGTACCTATGACGACATCACCCACATTGAGCTCTGGGTCGAAGCCGCCAGCTGAACCGGTATTGATCACCGCTTCAGGTTTAAAATGTTGAATAAGTAACGCGGTGGCCAGTGCTGATGCGACTTTGCCAATACCAGATTGCACCAGCACCACGTTGACACCTGATAAGGTGCCACAGTAAAAGGTATAACTACCTAGTTCAGTGGTGGTGACATCGCTGATTTGCTGGCGTAACAACGCCACTTCTGGCTCCATTGCGCCGATAATACCAATAAGTTGCATGCTGCAGTCTCTATTATTCCAAAGCAGCTAGTATAAAACGCCATGACAGTAAAATCCCGTTTTTCATGGCGTTGTCTGTTACTTATTGTGTCAGCGTGATTTTTTGTGCTGCGCCTGCAGCGGTAAGTTTACCCTGTTGATAATCGTTTATAGCCTGTTCAATTTCAGCCATGGTGTTCATAACGAACGGACCATATTGCGCGATAGGTTCACCTATCGGCATTGCCGCCAATAATAGCAGCTGACAATCTTGCTCTGCCTGAATAGTTAATTCATCACCAAGGGTTAACACGCCAGCATGATGTTGCGGTATTTTGCGCGATCCAGAGTCATCTTTAACGTTAATGTTGCCAACATAAGGATATAAAAACGCATTGTAGGCACTTGGTAATTGCAGCGTAATAGTTTGGCCGCTGCGTAGGTGCAAGTCATAGTATTGTGGGTCAGTTGTTAAGCCTGTAATAGGGCCGCTTTGCTGTAAATCAGCAAGATGCAAAGTGCCTGCAATCACTTTTGCTTTGCCTTGGCCTATAGCAATTTGCGGTATTTGTTCTGGCAATATATCCACATAGGCTGCGGGCTTCATTTTTTCTTTTGCCGGCAGGTTTAGCCACAACTGAAAACCTTGCATTACACCGGCTTCTTGTTGCGGCATTTCCGAGTGAATAATGCCATGACCTGCTGTCATCCATTGTACTCCGCCACTTTTTAAGTGGCCTTGATTGCCCAAATGGTCCTGATGCAGCATATGGCCGTCTAGCATATAGGTTACCGTTTCAAAGCCTCGGTGAGGGTGAGGGGGAAAGCCTTTTATATAATCGCCGGGTTGATCAGAGCCAAAGAAATCAAGCATCAGGAATGGATCCAGCCGGGTTTGTGGATTTTGCCCCAGGCTACGTTTAATTTTTACCCCTGCGCCATCTGATGCGGCAGCCGATGGGATCAATCGTTGTAAGGTACGTGCGCTCATATTGGCCTCCATAATATTTGTCTTATTAAACATCAGTAAAATTGAAATGAAAATGGCATAATTTGCCTTAAAACTTTCTATTAAAACGAATGTTAGGGGCAATGCACAGTTCAGCCGGTGTTAATTCGCAGACGCTAAACTGGCGACACTTAAATAAAGTGCCACCACACTAGGTTGTATGTTGGATAACACGGAGTAACAACATGAAAAAGTCATTGTTTTTAGCGGGAATTATAACTGCAGTGTTTGCTGCAGGCGCACAGGCCAATATTAAATGGGATTATGTCGGCGCAGGGTACACTGACGCTGCGGGCGATGGTCCTTATATAGAGGGCTCTTATCGTCTTGACGGCCGCTGGGTAGTAGGTGGTACATACAGCCGTTTATCTAGTGGTCCGTTTGACGTAAATGTGGTGCAAGCCGGCGTTAACTATTTAACGGGGTTCAAGTTAGATTTTTCACCGACAACTCAGACCTATATTCTAGTGGGTATTGATAATGTGTCAGGCGACGCTGATGAAACCGGCGGTTATGGCGGTGTTGGTGTTCGTCACCCATTAACACCTCAGGTTGAGTTGTACTCAGAAGCGACTTATCACTCCATAGGTGATGATCATGGCAGTTTTACCGGTGGTATTGCCTTTTTCCTCAGTCCTGACTGGGCGATAAGAAGCAACATTGCTTTAAATAGCGGTGATACCAAAAATGAATTCCGTTTTGGTGTGTCATATCAGTTTTAATTAAGTTAACGCTAAAACACGAACAGCGCCTACAGGCGCTGTTCGTGTTTTAGCAGCCAGGCTTTTTTCTCCAGCCCTCCGGCATACCCGGTTAAGGTGCCATTGGCGCCAATAACCCGATGACACGGCACTACAATAGCAATAGGGTTGCGGCCATTTGCACTACCAACAGCACGTACAGCGTTGTTATTGCCAATACGTCTGGCGATATCGGCATAACTGCAAGTCATTCCAAAGGGCACTTCACATAATGCTTGCCAAACGTGTTGCTGAAACAGTGTTCCGCTTGCAGCCAGAGGTAACGTAAAATGCTGCAGCGTTCCGGCAAAGTAAGCTTGCAATTGTGTTGCCGCTAACTCGGTAAAGCGTGACGGGGTACTATGTTCAGTTGCACTGCTGAACATGATTTCAGTTATGCCATCGGCATTGGCAGTTATTTTGATGTGTCCCAGCGGGCTGCTAATAAACTGGCAATACATATTTTATGCTCCCAAACTAAACCATAATTGAAACGTGGCATAACTGCGCCAGGGCGCTAATGCACTGATATCATTGCTGACACCCGCTTTTGCCAGCGCTTTTTTCACACCTAAATCACCGCCTAGCCAGATATCGCTATCCGACAAACCACGTAGCCTGGCATAGCTTACTGTCCAAGGACCAATACCCTTAATCGGCAGCCACTGTTCAGGTGCGGCATCTGGGTTTTCCATTACAAATTGCGCCAGTGCTCTCAACGTTTCACGCCGCGCTTGAGGGACTTTAATCATTTGCAAATCACTTTGTACTACAGATTGCGGTGTTGGAAACAACCGCCGGTCAGCCGGCTGTGGTTGGCCTAATGCCTGTATTAGCCGGTTGAGCTGTGTTCTGGCACCGGCCACGCTAACTTGTTGTCCTAACACAGCACGGACACCTGCTTCCCAGCTGTCCCAAACACCAGGAATACGTAGTCCCGGTATAATGCCATTGCTAAACAAAGTATGGCGACTTAGTTGCTGCTCAATTTGCAGCATGTTGGCATCTAAATCCAGCAAACGACGTATTTGATTAATTAACTTGAACAAGCCTTGTTTGCCGTTCCAATGTACTTCCAGGCGCAAACTATTGTGCTGTCCCGGTGATATTTCAAACCAGCCGGGCTGCTGTAAAAATGTAAATGTCCGGCCATAACATTGCCCGTTAACACTATCAATGCCATCAAGTGTGCGGTCTCGCCAGAAATCCAGCATCTGTTGCCACGCGAGTGGCGGGCGGTAACTAAGCGATAATTGCAACGTATTGGGCGTTGTTTTGTTGGCGCGGCGAATTGTCAGTGGGCTCAGTTTGAGCTGTTGTTTGAAAGCATCGTTAAAACGGCGAACGCTATTAAAACCCGCCTGAAATGCAATGCTGCTAATTGGCATCACAGTCTCGTGTAATAATTTTTTGGCAAATAATACCTGCTGTGCCAAAGCATACTGTTTTGGTGATAGGCCAAGCTGTTGCTGAAATAGCTTGCGTAAATACCGTTCACTGATACCAAGTCGACTGGCAAGTTCACTTTGGTTTTGTTGTTGCAGACAGCCGTCGTCAATAAGTCGTAGCGCTCGTTGTAAGGTAGTATTAGTACCTTGCCAGGCCGCTGAACCCGGCGCGCTGTCTGGCCTACAACGTAAACAAGGGCGATATCCTGCGGCGCTGGCCGCAGCCGCTGAAGGGTAATATGTTACCTGCTGCTCAGCCGGAGCGCGTGCTGGGCAAATCGGGCGACAATAAATACCAGTGCTTTTTACAGCAGTGTAAAACAGGCCATCAAAACGGGCATCGCGTGCCAGCCGTGCTTGATGGCAGGTATCGGCGTTGATCACGTTATGCTCCATAAGTTAGGTGTTGCCTGATTATATCAGGCACGTTGGAATGAATTAGCCAGATCCGGCACTGAATAAAAAATATGTTGTGCGCCGACATTTGGCTTATTGCCTTATGATACCGCCCAGGCTTAGTATCTGCGTATTACGCGAGTCCTTAAAAAGGAATGGGGCAGGGGGAACTATGTTAGAACATTTTTTTATTCAATTAAGTACTGAACCGGAAACCATTAGTTTTGAGCAAAGTATTTCATTGATTGATGCGTTATATGATTTTACGCCGACAGCGTTTAAAAATGGTGAGCTATACAGCAGTGCGGGTGAAAATAATGGCTCCTGCAAAATACTGGCATTTGGTTTGTTGCATCAGTTGTCTGCGCCACAAACCTTGTTTTTGTTTGGCGATTATTATCGTGCAGTATTAGATAGCCCTAAGGGTACTGATCATCAAAATATTCGTAATTTCATCAGAAGCGGCTGGGATGGTGTTGAGTTTGAGCAAATCGCACTGAGCGCTAAATCTATTTAAAACAACCTGTCCAGTGCGTCGTCAGCGCATGCTGGATGCTGCTTATCTTGCGCCGCTTTGCTCAGTCACGCCCCTGTGGTATTTTGATGCCAGCTAATTTCAGATAATAATCATCATTATTCAGGTCTCCCTATGCAAGAATCCAGTGTACTAATCACCAATGATGCCGTGGTGCTTGGTTTAATGGCCGTGATCCTTGGTGCGGTGTTTTACACCAGCCATAGCGATAACCCATTTTTCAAAAAATTCTATACTTATGTGCCAGCGTTGCTGCTTTGCTATTTCATTCCGTCGTTGTTTAATACCTTTGGCATTATTGATGGAGAAGGATCGTCGTTGTACAAAATGGCATCGCGTTATCTATTACCCGCAAGCCTGGTGCTTTTGACATTAAGTGTTGATTTCAAAGCGATAATTGGGCTTGGGCCTAAAGCGTTAATTATGTTTTTAACCGGTACTGCCGGCATAGTGATTGGTGGACCAATAGCACTGGTTAGCATGGGCTATTTTTTCCCCGAGCAGCTTGGTGGTGATGTTTGGCGTGGTATGACTACCATTGCCGGCAGTTGGATTGGCGGTGGTGCTAACCAGGCGGCAATGAAGGAAGTGTTTAATGTCGATGGTAGTATTTTCTCGGTTATGATTACCGTTGATGTACTGGTGGCGAATGTCTGGATGGCCGTGTTGTTATTTATTGCCAGTCGGGCTGAGTTTTTTGATCGTAAAAACGGCGCCGATACCAGCGGCATTGTAAATTTGCGCAAAAAAATAGAGCAATATGAAGCGCAAAACTCGCGTATACCTCAGTTAAAAGACATTATGCTGATTATCGCTGTTGCCTTTGGTGTTACCGGCTTATCTCATGCCCTGGCCGACATTATTGCACCCTGGATTGAGCAGGTTGCGCCGCATCTTGCGATGTATAGCCTCACCAGTACCTTTTTCTGGCTGGTGGTTATTGCCACAACGGTAGGCTTATTTTTATCTACCACCAAGTTGCGTAGTTTAGAAGCCGTTGGTGCGTCCAAAGTGGGCTCCGCTTTTTTGTATATCCTTGTGGCAACCATTGGTATGCATATGGATGTTACCGCTATTCTGGATTACCCATTGATGTTCTTGGTTGGTCTTATCTGGATGGCCGTCCATGCCGGGCTTCTATTGCTGGTCGCCAAACTGATTAAAGCACCGATGTTTTATATGGCGGTGGGTAGCCAGGCTAACGTAGGTGGAGCAGCTTCTGCCCCGGTGGTGGCTGCGGCATTCCATCCGTCACTGGCTCCGGTTGGTGTATTACTCGCCGTGTTGGGTTATGGCCTCGGTACCTATGGTGCTTATATTTGTGGCTTAATTCTGCAGCAGGTTGCGCCTTAACCATTTTAAGCAAGGGAGTGTGATATATGAAACAAGCTTTTAAAACTGAATCGCGGCACTATGTGTTAATTGGCGCTTTATTGCTGGCGCTTTACGCCAGTTATCTGTTGGTGGCACCTTATGTTGGCGCCATAGTACTGGCATTTGTGTTGTCGTTGTTATGTTTTCCGGTGCATCAGTATATTGAGCGAAAAATTCCTGACAGGCCTAACCTGGTAGCTAGCATCTCGTGCTTATTGTTGGTCGTGGTCATTGTTGTGCCGGTGTCATTGGTGTTCACTGCTATAGTGCAGCAGGGCGTTGCGTTTACCAAGCAAAGCTACACCTGGCTTAACAGCGGTGGTGCCGAGCAGTTAATACAGCACCCATTGTTACAAGGTGCGCAGGATAAAATTAATCAGTTACTTCCTTCCGCCAACATTAGCGGCCAAGGCTTGGTGCAGCAACTTACCGAGTTTGCTTCCGGTTTTGGTAAAGAATTGCTGAATTTAAGCACTAAGTTGCTAGGCGATGTCACGGGCTTATTATTCAGTTTTATTTTGATGCTGTTTATTCTGTTTTTTTTACTACGTGATCACGACAAAGTGGTAAACACTCTGCATTGGGTGTTGCCGCTGTCACGCTCGCAGGAAGAGGCTTTGTTAGACGAGGCCAAAAAAGTGGCGCGCTCTGCAGTTATGGGCTCATTTTTAACGGCAATAGCTCAGGGCTTTGCCGGTGGTATTGCCATGGCCATTGTTGGTTTACCCGCGTTGTTCTGGGGTACGATGATGGCATTTGCTTCTTTTATACCTGTGGTGGGTACGGCGCTTATCTGGATACCTGCTAGCTTGTATTTGTTGCTTACAGGCGACTGGCCATGGGCGCTGTTTATGGCATTGTGGGGCGCGATAGTAGTGGGCTCTATTGATAATTTCCTACGGCCGTTGCTTATGCAGGACAGTGCAGGTATGAATACGCTGCTGATTTTTTTATCGCTAATTGGTGGTATTCAACTGTTTGGTTTAATCGGTGTGATCTACGGGCCGATTATTTTTGCCCTGACATTGGTGCTGTTAAAGCTATACACCATAGAATTTAAAGATTTTTTGGAAAATCAGGATAAAAGCTAGCGTTTAGTTGCCCCAAAAGAACCGTCTTACCCACACCAACACGCCGTGAATACGTCCCTGTAGGCTCGATTACAAACTTCATCTGTGAAGTTTGTCCGTTGGGCCAGCGGGGCTGTTCAAATTCGCTCCGTGCGAATTTGTCCGGCATCCATGCCGTCAACGGTTGGTTTAGGGTACGTCGATTTTTATAGTGTTAATTGCCAACTACTACACCACCAAATCTATCTGTTGTACCAAAACGGGCCTGGCATTCTCTGTAAACGCCAGACCACTGCGTTGGATCTCACCGGACTGCTGCTGTTGCTTATCCAATAATGGCATTGGTGTGGCGGCAGAACTTACAGAGAAAGCGCCCAGTTTGGCTTCTGTCATACTGAGCAATTGCTGTTGTGGTCGCCACAAATACAAGTACTGCCAGATATCATCGCCCGGATCGATAAAGCCGTTGCCGTTGTCATCAAATTCTGCCAGTTCGGCAAAACCCTGGCCGCTTTGCGGGCCAAACAACTCAGTACCATTATTTACCTGTTGGTCTTTGTTACGATCGTATGCCAGATAAAACTGCTGCGCCGCCAGCTGCGGCAACTGCACACTACTGCCATTACTGAATAAATCAAACTCAGTTTGGCTATCGGTGAGTTTAGCCGGACTATTGTCAAGACTAACGATTAACGGGTCTTGCAGCGGCTGCTCGGTGTAGCTGTAGCGGGCCCAGCTTACCTGCATACTAAACTCAAAGGCAAAACTGACGCTGCTACCATCCTGCATTTGCAGCTGACCACTAAAATTGGCCTGCACCGACTGATAGCCAAGTTCCCATTCCGTTGTGGCTATGCGCTGACCGTTGTTAGCTAATTGCTGCTGATTGCCACTGACAAACAGACTTTCGCTACTAAAGCTTGCAGCAAATACAGCGGTGTCTACCTCAGTGTTCAAACGACTGTTGCTGTGTGCCGGCGGGGCTGCAAGATCAGGCTTTTGCCAGTCCTTGTGATGTTGTCCCAGCGTTGCCAGAATATGCTTTACCATGCCAAAAGTTTGGTAAGCATTAAACAAGGTACCGTCATCGGCACTGAAATCATCTTCAGATAAGGCGTCTGTTTCGGCAGGTATTACTGTCGGTGTTGACACAATTTCATTGCTTAGTAACTGCTGTTTGCGACCATAAGCAACGGTTTTTTGTTCGGCAACCGCAAACTGTTGCGAAGCAGATGAAATCTCCATCTTCAGCCTCACAAGGTTTTTATGTTAAACGGTTATCGGTTAGTGGTGGTTAAAACTTAAGCAATATTTTCAGCCTGAACAGTAACGCTATGATCAGGCTGGAATTAAAGTTTTATTTCTGGCTAGGCATTAGACTGAATTGATAGGCATGACGCTGTAATGGGCTGGTTACACCTGTTTGGTAGGTGTCCACCTGCACGATGCCATCTTGATAAACGCCAAATACCCGGAACATGGCGGTGTGCTGGGTGTCATCCGGTACTTTAGTGCGTTCCAGCGCCGGTATGTGCAGGTAATGTACCTTACCCAACTGCTTGGAGTGTTGCACCCTGTCCATATCCATATGCAAATCTCCTGAGATCACTGCAGCTAAATTAGGTTGGGCAATAACGCGGGTAAAGTCGGAATGGGTAATGCCTTTTGCGGCCATTTCTGGATAAACTCCCGCTTGGGCACCATGCACTACCAACAGCACGGGTTTGGGCGCTAACCGTATAAGCTGATTAAGTATCCAGTTAATGCCGTTGTTATTAAAATCACGGCCGTGATCCGGTGAAGCAAAAACCAATGCTACGCCATCAAACTCAAGTACATAGCTGGGCGCATCCAGAGTTATTTTGCCGTCGTTCCACTTGTTGGCAAATTGCATAAAGCGCTCTACCGTGCTGCCGTGTTCTTCATTACCCATTATCGGATAAAACGGCAACGTCAGTTGCTGCAACACCGGCGTAGCATTTTCGTATTGCACCAGGGTGCCTTTGTGGGCGATGTCACCCACACCGACAACAAAGTGTATCTGCTGTTGCTGTGCTAACCGGTTTATATCTGCCACTGCTGCGGCCGTATGCGGAAACTCCGCCAGCGGCTTCGGTTCGGCGTCACCCAACACGGCAAAGCGCAGCACTTGTGCGGATTGTGGCGGGCTTAGGTTAGTAGTTGTCGTTGTACGTTCAGCTGGCGAGCAGGCTATCAGCGTCAAGCACAGCTGGATAAAAATAATGCGCGATATAGATTTCATTAAAGGTCCTGAGTACATGTTTAGAGTGAAGGTGAATTCAGCAGGCTTTTAAAATTGCTGGGCAGCAACCCGGTCCAGCGTTTAAATGCGCGGCGGAAATTATGCTCGTCGGAGTAGCCCAGCCTGATGGCTAGCTGGCGGTTTGAGTAGTGTCCTTGCTGCAGCAATTGACGAGCGGCATCACGGCGAATAGCATCAAGCTGCTGGGCAAAATTGGTTTTCTGCTGTTTGAGCTGGCGTTTGAGAGTGTTTACTGAAATGTCCAGCTGCTGGGCAACTTGCTCCAGGCTAAGCAATTGCGGTAGTGCGCGGCGTTGTAGCCGGTAAATTCGTTCCAGTAAGCCGCGCTGGCGCGGTAAAATACGGTTTAGCTGTCGGCAGGTTCTCAGGGCCGCAGTGCATTTTTCTTTATCGGCTGTGTGAAACGGCAGCTGAAGCTTAGGCAGCGCAATATGCAGACTGTTGCAGGCTTGATTCGCCACAACCTCACAGCCCCAATGCAGCTGGCTTTGTACAGCTGTAGCTGTATCGTGTTGCAGCTGCACGCTAACGCCCTCAGTGTTGCCAAGCTGTTGTTTTATAAGGTTAAGTAGCAGTGATAACA
Organism: Rheinheimera baltica; assembly: GCF_030731985.1. Taxonomy (NCBI): domain Bacteria; kingdom Pseudomonadati; phylum Pseudomonadota; class Gammaproteobacteria; order Chromatiales; family Chromatiaceae; genus Rheinheimera; species Rheinheimera baltica. Next base: position 130,356 of record NZ_JAPJDY010000002.1, on the reverse strand, counting down.
CTATGCTAATGCAACTGCTGTATTGTGGCCCAAGTGCGATGCCACTGTGAAACTCTAACACCAAATGTTGTGGTTGGCGGCACAGCTGCACATAAATAGAGGGAAATAATTGATGGCGAAAATAGTACAACTGGCGCAGTGCCTGGCTTAGATTTTCTGCATGCAACACAGTTTGGCACAACGAGATATAGTGATTATGGAGCAGAGCGCTGCCAAGTAAAAATGGTAGTTCCGGGCTGTTAAGGTGTTGCTGGCTGTTGTGTAGCAGTTTTAGCCAATCGGCATGATGCAATCGGCCATGCGGTTTGTGCAGGTCTTGTTCAAAAATGCCGGTACCGGCTAACAGCTTGTGCAGCGGTGCACCGCGGCGCTGTGCCAGCGTTAGTAAATCTGTGCAGCCATGTTGCAGTAGCAGTATTTTGTCCTGATGACCAAAATGCGCGTGCTTCATCAGTCTGTCTGTAAGGTTAACGGCCCGTGTTTGCGGGCAGAGGTAAGTGTATTTAGCGCCTGTTGCAGGGCGTCTTTCGCTGACAATTGCTCTACTTCCAAACTTATCAAGGTGAGTTGTGGCTGTTGATTCTGGTTTGTCAGTAATGAAAATTGTTGTTGTAAGTGTTGCGCGATAATGTTTGCCTGCAACTGCGCGGTGTTCGGCAACAACGCCACAAAGCGGTCGCCATTATAACGGCATACCACATCGCTATAGCGCAGTTGATTCGACAGCAATTCACTGAGCTGAACCAGATAGTTATCCCCGGCAGCAATACCATATTGGCGGTTGAAGTCAGCAAAGTTATCAACATCCAGTAGCAATAAACTTAGCGGCTTTTGCATACTGCGGTGCAACGTTATTTCACGTTGTAATACGGCATAAAGATATTCTGTACCATAGAGTTGGGTTAACGGATCGATAAGTTCGTGATCGCGCAGAAACAGCTCACGGCCACGTAGTTGGCGATCTATAGCCCGTTGTTCACGGTGCCAACCCACTAAACCTATGGTAAGTACTAACATACCTACTGGTGCAGGTAACGACTCCAACCAGCTCATTAACCGAAGCGCGTCCGGGTAGCGGATAAACTCGTCCAGTAGGTCAAGAAAATAAGAAAACATCAGCAGTAAGCTGCCGTAGTAAAGCCATTCTGTGACCCGCCCAGCCGGGCGACTACTGATAATTAACCCCAGCCACAAGCACGCCACCAAAAAGGTGGTGCCTTCGCCTAGCACGTCAATCCAGTCAAAAGCCTGGCTTTGTTTTAGCTCGCCGGCATTGGTTGCCATTAACAGGCCGCCGCAAAGTAATAGGGTACTAAACAGCAGTTTGTATGTGTGTTGTCGCCACATCGTGGGTTTCCGCTACAAATAAACAGCAGTTTGCGGTGCTGGTATGACAACTATATGACAGACTTGGCCGGCTTTTACCGCTTGCTGCGCGCTAAAGACCCGGGTCAGCAACGTGCAGTTGTTGCTGTTAATACTCGGCTTTTTGTCATACATCGGCGGCACACTTTACGGCAATTATTAGCCGTGATCTGAGAGCAACCTATGAAGTCGACCAATCATAAACACAATTCACGCAGCGTGCTGGCGTGTGCTGTAAGCCTGGCGTTTGCCACGTTATCTGCACCGATATTAGCAGATGCCGATGTACAGGGCCGTATTACGGATAACCGCAGTAATTTGATTACTGGTGCTGAGGTCAGTATTCCAGAGCTCACCCTGCGCCGTATAACCGGTGCCGATGGCCGCTTTCAGTTCAACCAGCTACCCAAAGGGACCTATACCTTGTTGGTCAATTATCTTGGCGCTATGCCGGAAACCCGGGTATTGGTGGTAAGCGATAGTGAGCAGCGCCTGGGTGATATTAAATTACTGTCTGCCAGCGACAGTATTGAACATATTGAAGTAGTCGGCCAATCTGGTGCGGTTAGCAAAGCACTAAACCGCCAACGCAATGCGTCAGGCATAGTTACGGTTGCCAGTACTGATGAGATGGGCCAGTTTCCTGACAGCAATGTGAGCGAGGCGCTGCAGCGTTTGGCGGGGTTGTCGGTAGAGCGCGATCAGGGCGAAGGCCGCTTCGTGCGGGTGCGCGGGTTAGCGCCAGACTATAACGCCGTAACGTATAATGGTACCCAGCTTGCTGCACCAGAAGCAGGCCGTCGGGCTGTGGCACTGGATGTGATCCCGTCGGATTTGTTGGAGTCGGTTGAAGTTAGCAAAACGCTAACACCAGACATGCCAGCGGGTTCGCTGGGTGGCACGGTGGAGATTAAAAGTTTGTCAGCGTTTGACCGTAGTAACGACTTTTATTCGATAACGGCCGAAGCGGGTTACAACGAGCAGCAAAGCAAAACCAGCCCAAAGCTCTCTGGTGTGTATAGCAAAATACTCGATGCTGCGGGTGAAACGGACAGTTTGGGCATTGCCATCGCAGCAAGTTATGCCGAGCGAAAATTTGGTTCTGAAAACGTAGAAACCGGCGGCAGCTGGGATTTTGACGATGGGTTGGAAGAGTTTGAACTGCGCGATTACACCATTAGCCGCGAGCGGATTGGTTTAGCATTAAACCTGGACTATCGGCCTGGCAATCACAACGAGTATTACCTGCGTACCTTGTACAGTGAATTTAGTGATACCGAAAATCGACAGGGTCTGGTGGTTGAATTGGCCGATCCTCAATTTGCCGGTAGCACAGGTGAAGCCGAAATTATCCGTTCACTGAAACAACGCAAAGAAACGCAGACCATTAGTGCTGTGGTGTTGGGGACTAAACAACAATCGGGCAACTGGCAGTGGTTACTGGAAGCCGGTGCCAGTAAAGCTGACGAAGATACCCCGTTTAATATCTCCGCTGCCGACTTTGCGCAGGAGTTTGCTAGCGGCATTGGTTTTAGCGGTACCGATGTTTTGCGTCTGACCGCGCCGGCAGAAGCTTATCTGGCCAATGGCTATGCGCTAAAAGAAGTGGAAATGGGAGATACCTACGCGAAAGAAACCGAACGCAATGTGAAGTTTGATCTTAGCCGCGAAATTATTCAGTCTGCAGGTAGCTTAACGTTAAAAGCTGGCGCCAAATATAGCCAGCGCAGGAAAACCACAGAAGAAGATGTATGGTTGTTTGAGGACTTTGCTGATGTGGGTATTAGCGCGCTTAGTATGGCCGATTATGCTGCTGGCGCGGTTGATTATAGTCTCAGCACCATGGGAGCAGAGGTTAGTAGCGCAAGTATTTATCAGTTAGTGCGCGGTCTTAATCGCGACGACTATGTCGATGACGTGGAGTCACAGATTAATGATTACCGCGTCGATGAAGATATCAGTGCCGCTTATGTAATGGCGCAATGGGAGCGGGACAATTGGCAATTGATTAGCGGCGTGCGCTATGAACATGACAGCCGCGATGCCATAGGTACACGTTACGACGATATCAACGAAGTCTTTAGCACTAACGAGCAAAGTAGTCGTAAAGGTTATTGGTTACCCGCTGTGGTAGCGCGTTATAACGTATCTGAGCAAAGCATAGTGCGGGCAGCGGTGAGTACAGGTTTAGTACGGCCGAATTTCGAACAGTTGGCACCGGCATATATTCTGGAAGAAGATGATGACGAGCTGGAAGCCAGCTTTGGTAACCCACAGCTGGATGCTTTAACCACCAAAAACCTTGATTTGGGTATTGAACATTACGCTGACAAACTCGGTGTGGTGTCGGCAATGCTGTTTTATAAACAGATTGATAATTTTATCTACGAAGCCGATTTAGCTGGCCGTGGCGACTATATGGATTTCGCCAAAGCAGAAACTTTTGTCAACGGCGGTAAAGCCGATTTATATGGCCTGGAGCTTAATGCGATTCATCAGTTATCCGGCCACGGCAATTGGATGGATAACCTGCTGCTGTCGGCTAACCTCACGCTGACGGATTCTGCTGCAGATATAGAATGGTTTGATGATGGTGCTTTATTGAGTCGCGAAGTGGCGTTGCCTAGCCAGTCAGATAAAACCGCCAACCTGAGTCTAGGGTATGAAACCGATACCATCAGCCTGCGTTTAGCCGCCAATTATAAATCGAAGTACCTCGCTGAAGTGGGTGATGTCACCGACAGTGCCTATGATGTGTACTCGGACGACCATATGCAGCTTGATTTTACGGCTAAATGGACATTTCAGCGTGGTATGCAGCTGTACTTTAATGTCGTGAACCTTAATGACGAGCCTTATTATGCTTACACTGGCAATAAGCAGTACAACTTTCAGTACGAACAATATGGCCGCACTTTAGTGCTTGGCGTACAGATCACTAACTGGTAAATAAGGGCTGTACGATGTTAGCAAATAAAACCATGTTTAAACTCAGTATCTTCAGTGTGTTGCTAGGTGTAACGTTGAGTGCTTGTCAGCAAGTGACTGAAGAGTCAACTGTGTCTGCGAGCCTGGCACCACAAGCAATAACAGTCCATGCCAGCCATTTCCATAGCCTGCAACTGGCGGGAACTGACTATCAGCTGCTTACTACGTCACAGGGCTTGGAAATCCGTCAGGCAGAGCGGCTTATTGCAAACCACAGTGGCCATTTTATCCGCCTGACGTTGCATACACTGACACCTGACACAGCGTTGCTGGCGGCAATGGATGCAAATAGCAACAGTCTGTATCTGTGGCATTTTATGCCGAAACAGCAATCACCGCTGCAATTGATGCGTCAGCAGCTAATCACGAGTCGCGTGGTCGACGATCTGTGTTTTTATCACAGCAATGAAAACCAGCAACTTAGCTTGTTTTTGCTTGGCGGGCGTGGTGGTGCTGATCAATTGCTATTGCAACAACAACAGCAATGGCTGGAACAGCCGCTGGTGATCCGTGAGTTAAATGTGCCTTATGACAGTACGGCATGCGCGGTAGATCAAACAGCAGGGGCGCTTTATATTGCAGAAGGCGACAGGGCCATTTGGCGCTACCAGGCTGAGCCAGAAGCTGACGAAGGTCGCAGTTTATTGCAGGTTCAACAGCCATTTGGTCAATTGCAGGGCGAGGTTAAAGCGCTGCAGCTACTGCCAGATGGCAGTGTGCTGGCGTTGGAGGAAGAGCCGGCGCGTTTGTTACATCTTAGCCAGGATGGCCAGCTAGTTAGCGCGGTTAACGTGCCCGCTCTGGCTGAAGCCTCGGGGTTGAGCGTGCAACTGCAGCGAAACAGCGGCACAGCGTTTATTAGCAGTGAAGCCGCTAAAGCGGTGCAGCAGCTTAACTTAGGGGCAATCCCTGTATCACAGCCAGTATCACAGTCAACACCACAGCATCGCAATAATGCCACTATGGTGCAGTTGATGCCGACGTTGCAAACGGAAGCGGCCAGTCAACGCGGTGATGTCATGGACGACCCTGCGGTATGGCATCATCCTTCTATGCCAGCACTCAGCTTGATTCTGGCTACCGACAAGCGTGCAGGTTTAAACGTTTACAATATGCAAGGTAAGGATGTACAGCAGCTGCCAGTCGGACGGCTGAACAATGTTGATGTGCGCTATGGCCTGACATGGCAGGGTATACCACATGATATTGCAACCGCCAGTTTGCGTGATGATAACAGCCTGCAATTGTTTGCCATTGATAATAATGGCCAGTTGCATAACGCCGGTAAGGTGTTGACCAGCATGAACGACATTTATGGCCTGTGCATGTACCAAAGTGTTAAAAGTGGCCAGCACTATGTGTTTGTAAATGACAAATCTGGCTTGATTGAGCAATACCGCATCGACACCGATGGTAACACCTGGCGAGGTACGCTGGTAAGGTCGCTTACTGTGCCCAGCCAACCGGAGGGTTGCGTGGCAGACGATAAAAACGGCGTACTCTTTGTTGGTGAAGAAGATGTCGGGATTTGGCGCTTTGCGGCTGAAGCTGATGCAGCAACTAACGGCGACAGCATCATTTTAGTGGATGGCACCACCCTGGTAGATGATGTGGAAGGACTGGCATTGGCACAAGACGGTGACAACCAATATTTGGTGGTGTCTAGCCAGGGCAACGACAGTTATGTAATTTACGATGCAGTAGCACCTTATGCCGCCCGTTTGCGCTTTCGGGTTACAACCAACCCCACACTGGGAATTGATGGTAGCTCTGAAACCGATGGTCTGGATGTAACAACCCGTTCGTTAGGGCCAGGTTTTGAACAGGGAGCACTTATTGTACAAGATGGACGTAACCGCATGCCTGAGCAGGGCCAAAACCTGAAACTTGTACCATGGCAGGCTATTTTGCAACAGTTATCACAATAAAGCACAAGGCCGAAGCAGAAATCGGCCTTTTCTTTACGGTAAAAAAGACAGTTTATGCTATGTAGGAATTAGTTGAGTTTTGCCGCCAGACAGCGCTCAACAATATTTTTAATTTTTAGCGGGCTAAAGGGTTTGGCAATAAATCCACTGGCTCCGGCGGCGATGCTTTGTTGCACGTTATCAACTGAGTTGTGTGCAGTAACCATAACAACATGGGTTCTGTCGGTGTGGCTTTTAATTTGTTGCAGTAACTGCTGGCCATTAATGTCAGGCAACTCAATATCCAAAAAGACTAAATCATGTTGGTGTTGAGTAAATGTTGCTAAGCCTTTATTACCACTGGATGCTTCATGCACCTGAGTAATGCCTAAATGCATTAATGTCTGGCGTAAATATTCACGCACCGTGTAGGCGTCGTCAATAATCAACACTGAGTATTGCTGCCGGGTCATTGCAGTTCCTTTGCTAAGTTTAATGTGTTGTTACAGAGTATAACCTATAAATATAGGTACAAAACACATTTGCAGAGTCTAACTAGTTTAGCTGAACTTTCGATGAATCAATGGGCAAGGAAATAACAACATTAAACCCTTTTATGGCGCCATCTTGCATGATGTTTCCGGCGATAATGTTACCGTTACAGGCTTCTACTGCGCGTTTAGCAATACTTAAACCTAGACCAATACCGGTATGAGTACTTTGTGCACGGAAAAACGGTGTAAACAGCTTCGGCAGGTGCTGGGCAGCTATACCTGCTCCCTGATCACTGACAGTTAGCATTACCTGCCGACCATATTGCTGTAAGTGCACGCTAACGCTAGTGTTGACTGGGGTATACTTAATTGCATTGCGGATCACATTTTCAATAGCGCTGTAAAGTAAAGAAGGATCTCCTTTTACTTCTGCCACAGGCGTAAGCTGTAACGCAAGCAATTTACTGCTATCGTTGGCTTCGAGTTGGGCGTCTTCACAGACCGATACAACCAATTCTGTCAGATTAATATCAATATGCTCAGCTTGAAAACTACCGTTATCTAATTGTGAGAATGTTAAAATTTGGGCAACTAATGCGTCAAGCTTAATGACTTCTTGTTCAATTTTTTGCAGTAATAACGGAGCGGCAGTGTTGGGCTGCTGGGCCAGGCCGGTAAGAATTTGCATTCGTGCTAAAGGTGAGCGTAGTTCATGTGAAACGTCATGTAATAAGCGTCTTTGAGATGCTATTGCTTCAGCTGCTTTTGCTGCCATTTGATTAAAGTTTCTACTCAGACTGCCAAATTCATCCCGTCGTAAGGTCAACGACGGAGCGAGTTGAGTTTGCCAACTATTGCTTGCCAGGTCTGCTAATGCTTGTTTAAGCTGCCGAATGGGCAAAGCAATGTAACGAGCTAACAACCAACTAAACACCAGGCTTGCTGTAAGTAGTAACATTAAATGCAACAGCGGCCTACGCCAGAATGTAGGTTTTGGTCTATGGGCTGGATTACGCATAGACGGCGGTGGACCAAGTAAATTCAGCTGTGCGTGCAATGGTGGTGCTACAGTCGGCCTTTGTAGTTGGGTATCACCCACACCGATAAATGTGAGTCTAACCATCACAATAGCGATTAGTAATGTTGCCCAAAATACCAGAAAAAAACGCCAGAATAACTGTTGCACGTTAGGTGTACCTATAATGTCTTGGCGTAGGTAAACTGATAGCCTTTTCCACGCACTGCGGTGATCCAATACTGGCCATTGGGCAGTTTACCCAGCTTTTGCCTGATATGGCTAATATGTACGTCAATACTGCGATCGAAACTTGATAACGCCCGGCCAAGAGCTTGTTCCGACAAGGCTGCTTTACTAAGGATTTGACCGGCGTTTTGCGTTAGTAAATATAGAACATTAAATTCCGCACCGGTTAATTCGACCAGTTTTTGGTCTACATAGACGCTGCGATTTACTGTATTTATCATTAAAGCACCATATTGCAATGCAGAGTGTTGTTGTGGTTTTGAAGGTTGTTGAACCCGGCGTAATATCGCCCTTATACGAGCCGTAAGTTCGCGTGGTAAACAGGGTTTGGCAAGATAGTCATCCGCGCCTAACTCCAGACCGACAACTCTGTCAAATTCGTCACCACGCGCGGTTAACATGATTACCGGCATGTTATTGGTTTGGCGTAATCTCTTTAATAGGCTAATCCCGTCCAGCGTTGGCATCATGATATCCAGAATAAGCAGGTCAAATTGTTGCTGCTGTAAACAGGAAAGACCGGCGAAGCCATCATTATAGCTTGTGACATCAAAACCATCTTTTTGCAGGTATTCAGCCAACAGCGACGTTAGCTGAATATCATCGTCAATTAATAATAACCGGTTCACCGTCTCTCCAGATCTTTTAGTGCAATAAGCTCAGTTTATAGCCATTGTTGCTGTCAGGTTCAGCAACCAATAAATAGTTCTTACCGGCTTCAAATTGTTGCAGCTCTGACTCGGCTAATAGTGTATTGTTTTTATTGCTATCGGTGAAAACCAGCAAGATCCTATACGCACCATCAGGCAGATTGATATCGGTTTGTGCCCCACGATTTAATGTTGCAATAGCATAGTCTGTGGTATCTATGGTATCCGCTGGCGGCACAAAATAAAGGCTCAGGCTAGTGTAGTCATTAATAATATTTACCACATTAACATCAAAATCGTATATTTGTGGCAGTTCGCTCTCTTCAACGACGATGGCTCGAGACACATCATCACTATTTTTATACAACACTACGGCTTTACTCTGCCCTTGGTTAAGCGTAAGTAAGGCATTTTTCATCACGTATTGGCCTTGTAAATCTATTGATGATAAGCGGTAATCAGCTGCGTCAAGTTGAGCATAGTCGCTAAAAACATCGCTAGGCAAGGCAGTAAACAACACGCTATCATTAAGGAAAATATCAGTCGGTTCGTCATTGTCGATACTATTGTAAAGCCGGAATTGAGCAGTAGCTTCAATGTCGGTTAAATGCGTAACGGTTGTTGTGTTACTGATAACATCAATGGCAACATTGCCTTGTAGTGGACCAGATGCTTGTCTTGGCACCAGCACATATTCGGTTAGATAACTAAAGCTGTAACTTGCCGAAGAAAACAGCACATCGCGACTACCTGCAATAGTTAGATACACAATGTAGCTTCCTGTACTAAACTCCATCGGTTCACTAATCTGTTGATAGTTTAGCGTTGAAACTAAAGTTGCATCGTCAAAGGTGCCATCCGAGTCGCTAATATACAGATCATACGCTGTGGTATCTGGTAACAGGTTAACGACATACAATTTGAATGTATCGGTCAGACTGTCATCGCGCAAAAATGACAAACTAAGTAAGTCGGGACTGGCATAGTCGCCACTTAGCAACAATAAATGTTTGTAGCTTTGCTTTAACTGAAGAGTGCTCTCCAGAATACTGACATCATCTCCAGCGCTATTTAGCCGACTAAGTGCGATGTCGTAGCTATCGGGTGTGTAGCTAATTAACGATGTTGCATCGGTATAGGTTGCACTGCCAATCAGTATGCTTACATCATCATCATCTGTCAGAATTAAACGAGTTGACGTGCTGTTTGCCGAACCATTATAGAGCTGAATATAGCTAGTGGTATATGTGGATGACGTATCATCAGAACTGCTTCCGCCGCAGCCTGCCAACACCAATAAAGTGGAAAGTAACAAATAAAAAGTAAAATTACGCATAACGCCTCGTCTAAAGTTAAGAGTTAACTGCTGAACCTGGGCTAAGAAGGCATAATATTGAATCAGTTCATTACTTTACGCAGCTTTACCTGACTTAACGTTTCTTTACGTTGGTACGCGTAAATGGGGGGGAATATATCGACCGTAAGTAGAAAACTCTGTTTCCTTTTGGTTTTTGCCTGCTACTTTTAATATCTGGATGATAGTGAACTTAGCAAGGAACAAAACTTAATGCGTCGAAATGAGCCGGTAACAAATACAGAGCGCACTTTTCCTGAACATGAGAAGTTGATTTCAAATACTGATTTGCACGGTAATATTCGACACTGCAATGATGCTTTTATTCAGATTAGTGGCTTTAGCAAAGCTGAATTGATTGGTCAGCCGCATAATATTGTGCGTCATCCTGATATGCCCCCCTTGGCTTATAAAATAATGTGGGAGCATTTAAAGGCAGGCAAACCATGGATGGGATTAGTTAAAAACCGCAGTAAAAATGGTGATTATTACTGGGTTAATGCCTACGTTACACCGGTGACGGAAAATGGTCGTGTTATTGGTTACGAATCGGTGCGATCTTGTCCGTCGCGCGAAGACGTTGCCCGTGCTCAAAAGCTTTATCATGCCATTAATAAAGGAAAGTTTAATCAGCGCCATTTTCATTTGGGCGTTGCTAATATTGCGCTCGTTGTTGCCCTTAGTGCTGCGGTGGTGGCTTACTTTGCGGGTTATTCAGGTTTTTCTAAAAGCGTACTTTTTTTGGCGGCTGTAGGGTTTGCGCTTTGGGCAAACTTCAGCAAAAAATCTGCTTTGGATAGCGTTAAAACCTTACTTGTGAACTCTTTTCACCACGAGTTGGCCGTGCAGACGTTTACCGATGACAAACAAGACTTGGGCGAGCTTAAAGTTGCGATTTTGAGCTCTAAAGCACACTTGGGTGCGGTGCTAAGCCGCATGGAGGATGCAGCGAAAAGTGTCTCTGCGCAATCAGATAACGGGCTGGAGCTAGCGCAATCGTCAATGAAGCTTATCCAAAGGCAGCAGCAAGAAACCGAACAAGCCGCAACCGCGATGCATGAAATGACGACAACAATTGCGGAAGTATCAAAGCATGTTCAGGACACTGCAGAGCGGGCAGAGCAGTCAAATGAACTCGCCGGAAAAAGCCGTGAAACGGCCGCCGTAACGCGCAAAGCCATTGAAGAATTGCGCAATACGGTTAATGAAATTAGTAGCTCAGTAACCGAGGTGTCTGAGCAAACCAAGAAAATTGCGACTGTCGCGCAAATGATTGAACAAATTGCTGAACAGACTAATTTATTGGCCCTAAATGCGGCGATAGAGGCAGCCAGAGCCGGAGAGCAAGGTCGGGGCTTTGCGGTAGTGGCTGACGAGGTACGGAATTTGGCTCAGCGTACACAAGAGTCGACTAAAGAAATTCATCAAATTATTACCGATTTAACTAGTCGAGCAGATACCGCTGTACGTGTTGCCCAAAATGGAACAACAGGGGCGGATGCAGGCTTAACCCGGGTAAAAGAAACAGAAGAAATGCTCTTCGGTATTTCTGACGCTGTGGGTAGCATTGCGAGTATGTCTATTCAAATGGCGGCGGCTGTGGAAGAGCAAGCGAGTGTTGCAGAAGACATTAATCGGCAAGTGGTTAACATTTCAACCTTGGCGAACTCAAGTCTTACAGAAGCATCACACTCTGCTGACAGCATTAAACAGCTGCAGCTAGTGTCAAATGAATTGCATGAATTGGTCGTCAGATTTGCACGATAATAAATATCTTACTCATAAAAAGGCCAGCGGAAGCTGGCCTTTGCATTCATAATACTCAATATCAAACAGCGATATTGATATTCTGTCCCAGGTTGCCGACAGGAGATGAGGCTTGCACCTTTTCACCTGTTTGTACGGCGCTTTGAATTAGCATCATTGCCATTTTTGCTTCCTGGTTTTGCTGCTTTTTAGCCATTACAGCCCCAAGCATTTCAAAGCCCTGACCAGACGCCGCAGCGCCAACGGATTGACTCATAGTGCCTCCTCTGCCAATTCCTCTTAGCTATAGCGGCAGGATAGCGCAATACTTTAGTTGTTTAGTAAAAAAAGAATAAAAAAACCACCGGTTTAACGGTGGCTTGTTAAGTCAGTAGCTTACGCTTGAATTAAGGCGGTTTGTTGCGCTTTTATTTGGGAATGAGAAAGCGCTGGCACCGGTAAGTTGTTTCCACTGGGAGTAGCCGGTTTAAGCGAGCGTACCGGCCGTGTAGGGCCCTTTTTCATACTTCCTTTGAACATGGGTTCGGGTTTTACGACTGTCTTGCCCAGACGCGCAGCGATGGCGGCCTGAATATCGGCAGGTGTGTAGCCAGCTTGAATTTTCAGGCGCAGATAGGGGATTCCTGCTGCATCCAGGGTTCCATTGACAAACCAGTCGGGCACAGCCTTATGACCGTCTTTATTACTGTTATTAACTAAATCCAAAACCGCAACGATGCTCATATCGGTTGGGTCGCAAAGCACGAAATCCAAATATTTAGCGTTTAGTTTTGCTAGCGTTGCGTTTCGAGCCTTAGCGTTGGCAACATTTTTAAGTTCTATTACATCAGCCAATTTCACCCGATTTAATACTTTGTAATCTGCCGCAACTGCTTTTTCCAGTAACAGCATAAAAGAACGTTCTACCGGACTAAATAGCGTGGTCTTTTTTTGCACAGGAAACGGATTGCCATTGTCGATAAAGCGGCTCGCTACCATGGCAACAATAATGACTAAAAGTAAAATTAATAACAGGACAAATTCCATGTGCACCTCCGACAGAAAATTGACTCGGTGTCTGACACACCACAACACTGTTATTTCTAAAGCATAAGCTATGCCAATATTTATGGTGTTCACAATGATTTAGTATTTCGTGTGTGAATGGCTAGCATTGTCTGCATTAATATATTTTATGACTTAAAGCGCTTATAGTTGTGCTTACTTCTGATATCGCGCAACACCGGTATTAGCCGCTTAAAAAGGACCGAGTTATGAATACACGTATCAGCCGTGCTGGCTTAACAATAAATGCGCCGTTAAATGCACAATATGACACCATTCTTACCGAGCAAGCCTGCAGTTTGCTGGTTGAGCTGACACGCGAATTTCGGCCCCGATTAAACGCATTGCTAGCAGAACGTCAGGCTGCACAGCAAAAATATGACGCGGGTGGGTTGCCAGATTTTCTGCCACAAACTGCTAATATTCGTCAGTCAGATTGGCAGGTTGCAGCCATACCAGACGATTTACAGGACCGTCGGGTTGAAATTACCGGGCCGGTAGATCGCAAGATGATTATTAATGCGCTAAATGCTGATGTAAAAGTATTTATGGCCGACTTTGAAGACTCGCAGGCGCCAAGCTGGGCTGGTGTCATTGAGGGGCAAATTAACCTGCGTGATGCCAATCTTGGCACTATAAGTTATACCGATGCGCAAAGTGGCAAACATTATGCGTTGCAAGACAAGCCTGCATTATTAATCGCCCGCGTACGGGGTTTACATTTGTGGGAGAAGCATTTACTGGTAGATGGTGAGCAAATTCCGGGTTCATTGGTCGATTTTGCGTTGTATTTCCTGCATAACTACCAAACTCGTTTAGCTAATGGCACCGGCGTTTATTTTTATTTACCAAAATTACAAAGCCACTTAGAAGCCAAGTGGTGGGATGATGTGTTTCGGTATACCGAGCAAAAGTTTGCTCAACCTATTGGGACCGTTCGCGCTACGGTGTTGATTGAAACCCTGCCAGCCGTCTTTGAGATGGACGAAATTCTATACATGCTGCGAGAGCACATCGTGGCATTAAACTGTGGCCGCTGGGATTATATTTTTAGTTATATAAAGACATTAAAAAATCATGCTGATCGTGTGTTACCGGACAGGCAAGTGGTTAGCATGAAACAGCCTTTTTTAAATGCCTACTCGCGTTTGCTGGTTAAAACCTGTCATAAACGCGGTGCGTTGGCGATGGGCGGTATGGCCGCCTTTATTCCGTCAAAAGATACGACTGAAAATGCGGCTATTTTAGCAAAAGTGACGGCTGATAAAGAGCTTGAAGCCAGTAATGGGCATGATGGTACCTGGGTGGCGCATCCTGGTTTGGCCGCTACGGCCAATGGCGTGTTTGCGACATACCTGGCAGGCGGTAAGAAAAACCAACTGGATGTTAGCCGTGCTGACGATGAGGATATTACCGCTGCACAGCTGTTAGAACCGTGCGATGGCGAGCGCACAGAAGAGGGCATGCGAACCAATATTCGTGTGGCCTTACAATATATCGCTGCTTGGATTAGCGGCAAAGGGTGTGTGCCTATTTATGGATTGATGGAAGATGCTGCTACTGCAGAAATTTCTCGTACGTCTATTTGGCAATGGATTAAACATGGTAAGAGCTTGAGTAACGGCAAGCTTATTACCAAAACCTTATTTGCGTCTATGTTAGAGGAAGAGGCAAAAGTGGTTCGGGCAGAAGTAGGTGAAGTGTTATGGGCGGAGCAAAATTTCGACCGGGCGCAAACGTTACTGCTGGATATCACGACTTCTGATCAGCTGGTAGATTTCCTAACCCTGCCGGCTTATCAGTTACTTGATTAACGAGTAAACCCGTAATGCAAAAGGCGCTGACTTGCTGACAGCGCCTTTTTTATGTGTTTTAACAGCACAATAAAGGATGAGCAGGAACCCCGTTTTGGTCGGCACAGAGTGTCTGAGTGAGTGCGCCAGCGCAAACGAGTTGCTGTGACGAGCCAAAGCGGGTGTTACGGCTCGTCCTAAGCTCAAAGGCCGGGATAAAACATTTTTCCTCTTTCGCCGGGGCAGCTCGCCCTTATGCCTACGGCAGGGCTCAGACACTCCCCGACTCTTTCGAAAAAGGTTTTATCCCTGTCTGGAAGGTTCAGTTCAATTCATCTGCGGTTTCGCCAATCAGCCGGCGAAACCATATATGGCTGGCATCCTGGTGCAGCAACGGGCTCCAAATCATCTTCAATTCAATTGACGGTATGGCAAAAGGTGGGTCCATAATGGCCATGGTTGCATCATTTTCATACAATTTTGCTGCACGGCTAGGTAAGGTAGCAATTAAATCAATACCTACAGCTAAGTGCATAGCAACATGGTAATTACGCGTAAAAACGGAAATATTGCGCTGTTTACCCAGCTTGGCAAGCGCTTCATCAACCCAGCCCAGCTTTTGCACATCTTTTGGGTCCATTCCAACGCCAACACCAAAACCAGTTTTACTAACCCAAATATGCTGTGCTTTTAAGTAACTGTCTAAAGTAAAGTTTTTCAACACAGGGTTTTTGGCGTTGATTAAACAAGAGAAGCTATCGCGCCAGACTGTTTTTTGATGAAATGATTGTGGCAGTTGATCAAAACGGTTTATTGCCATGTCGACCTTACCGTTTTCCACATCGTGAAAGGTGACATCGGATGGCGTCATAATATCCAGGCTGGTAAGTGGCGCCAGCACGCGCATTTTCTTTAACAACGCCGGTATTAACGTTGAAGCAGCATAATCGCTGGCCATAATACGAAACACGCGTTGGCTGTTGAGTGGCTCGAAGTCTTTATTTGGCTGTAGTGTTTCTTCCAAGGTAAGTAATACACCGCGAACTATGGGTGCCAGCTCACGCGCGCGCTCTGTTGGTACCATGCCATCTGACGTGCGCACTAAAATAGGATCGCTAAGTAAATCACGTAGCCGCTTCAAGCCGTTGCTCATGGCGGGTTGTGTAATGTTGAGTTGGTTAGCTGCCCGGGTAACATTTTTTTCTCGCAGTAACACATCCAGATACACCAGCAGGTTTAAATCCATTTTATTAATATTCATTGTTTAAATAGTCCTGCCAATATTCATAACTTAACTGAATCATAGCATTAGCGGCGGGATCGGCGTCAAGCCTACTTTGGTATTAATGCTGTGAATGGCCAGCATCACAAAAATCACCTTTATGAATTATGGAAATGAAACCTATAGTGTAATGCAACAGGTTAAACGTCAGCCTGAAAACAGTCAGCGTCCGGCAAGCCGGGCAATAAGCAATAAGAGGATACTGCTATGTCAGCTTACCAAGATGCAATACAACATATCGCGCAATTACGTCAGCAAAATGGTGGTGCCTGGAGCGCCATTAACCCAGAATCCGCCGCCAGAATGCAGGCACAAAACCGCTTTCATACCGGACTGGATATTGCTAAATACACCGCTAAAATTATGCGCGAAGATATGGCGGCTTACGACGCAGACAGCAGTCAGTACACGCAATCACTAGGGTGCTGGCATGGCTTTGTGGGTCAGCAAAAACTGATCGCGATTAAGAAACATTTCGGCACGACAAAAAGAAAATACCTGTATTTGTCGGGTTGGATGATAGCAGCGCTGCGTTCAGACTTTGGCCCTTTACCTGATCAGTCTATGCACGAAAAAACCGCTGTACCGGCCTTAATTGAAGAGTTATATACCTTTTTAAAGCAAGCTGATGCGCGTGAGCTGGGCGGTCTGTTTCGAGAATTAGATGCAGCTAACGCAAAAGGTGACAGTGCTGCTGCGGCTGCGGTGCAAAGCAAAATTGACAACTTTGAAACTCACGTAGTGCCTATTATTGCCGACATTGACGCGGGCTTTGGTAATGAAGAAGCCACTTATTTGCTGGCAAAGAAAATGATTGAAGCAGGTGCTTGCGCTATTCAAATAGAAAATCAGGTATCTGATGAGAAGCAGTGTGGCCACCAAGATGGCAAAGTAACCGTGCCGCACGCTGATTTCTTAGCCAAAATTAACGCGGTTCGTTATGCTTTTTTAGAGCTGGGTGTTGACGATGGAATTATTGTTGCTCGAACCGATTCTTTGGGCGCGGGTTTAACCAAGCAAATTGCTGTAACCAACCAAGCTGGTGATTTGGGTGACTTATACAACAGTTTCCTCGATGGTGATGTCATTACGGGGGCCGACGATATTGCCAACGGCGATGTAGTGGTAAAAGCCAATGGTAAGCTGTTAAAGCCAAAACGTTTGGCCAGTGGTTTGTTCCAGTTTAAGCAAGGCAGTGGTATTGATCGTGTGGTGCTGGACTGTATTACCTCATTACAGCATGGCGCTGATTTGTTGTGGATTGAAACTGAAAAACCGCATGTAGGCCAGATTGCTGAAATGGTTAACCGTATCCGAGAAGTCGTGCCGAATGCCAAACTGGTTTACAACAATAGCCCAAGCTTTAACTGGACGCTGAATTTCCGCCAACAGGTGTTTGACGCCTGGAAAGGTGAAGGTAAAGACGTATCAGCGTATGACAGAGCGTTGTTGATGAGTGCTGAGTACGATACTACTGAACTGGCATTGGAAGCTGACAACCGTATTCGCACCTTTCAGGCCGATGGTGCACGTGAAGCAGGAATTTTCCATCACCTTATCACCTTACCTACATACCATACTGCGGCCTTGTCTACTGACAATTTGGCCAAAGAGTACTTTGGTGCTGCGGGCATGCTGGGCTACGTTGAAGGCGTGCAACGAAAAGAAATTCGCCAGGGTATTGCCTGTGTAAAACATCAGAATATGTCAGGATCTGACGTTGGCGATGATCACAAAGAATATTTCTCTGGCGAAGCAGCGCTAAAAGCGGGTGGTAAAGATAACACCATGAACCAATTTTAACGTTTATGCTATGTGGTCAGGTAACTGACAGTTGGGCAGCCTAGTGGCTGCCCTTTTTTTTACATAACCTCTTTTACAGCTCACTATGCTGTAAACATCTGGTAGTTTTAAATCAACCTAGGCTATAGTCTTAGTTTGTTTTAATGTTCAGCGCGTTGAATGTTAAGCTTGCTTGTCAGATAAGAATTCAATAGGGATGCTATGAAGATGATATGGAATAAAAATGCATTGGCCGTTTTGGTTGCGACCACGCTGCTAACGGGTTGTTTTTCTGATGATGAAAACGCCGCCGCTGATGCTGGTGACGATATTACGGTCAAAGAGCGTCGTGCAATGCAATTATCTACCGCCACTGCCACTGGTGAGGGCAATGTGAAGATTGCCTGGACGCAACTGTCAGGCCCACAGTTAATTATTACTGGCGGAAACACACTTACGCCGACAGTTATTGCGCAGTCCGTTGATGCCGACTCAGTTGCCCAGCTGCGCATGATTGTAACTGACAGCAAAGGCCAGGTTGCTGAAGATACTATGAGCATAAACATCATTAATAACACTCTGCCAATATTGAGTGGTGATGTTGAGGCTATAGCGGAAAAAACCGAAGTTTCTCTGACAGCTCCGGTGACCGATGATGGTGAAATCAGAGCTATTCGATGGCAACAAAGCGCAGGACCGCTGGTAGAGTTAAGTCGTGATGACACCATGACGGTTGACTTTGTTGCGCCTGCGGTGACAGAACTAACAGCACTAACGTTTAAGTTGTTAGTGCAGGATGATGATGCAGAAGTTGCTGAACTGGAGTTTAGCGTTGATGTAACGCCAACCCTGGTTAACGTAGCATTAGATGGGCAAATAACCGGCGCGGATTTTAGCGGAGGGCAGGCCATACTCAACGGCGCGGCAGCACCGGTTATCAGTACAGTTGATGAAAACGGCGGTTTTTCTTTTACGTTACAGCTGGATGATGATGCACTCGACACTGCGCTTTTAGCGATTGAAGTGACGTCAGCAACGGACAGCAGAGTTAAATACAGTGCGTTACATTCCGGCTTTGCGGCACCGGTTGAGGTTTCGGCGCAAACAGCGGTAGCATCAGCTGCCAATAGTGCCGAAGATGACGGCAGTAATACTGTATCGGTAACTGCTGTATCAACGGCTTTATACTCCTTACTTGTTGCGGCCAACAATGGTGTAGTGCCTGCCAATATTGATGCATTAATGGTTGTTGAGAAGTCAATAGATGCTGATGAGCTGGCAGAAGCGGCGGCTGTAGTAAAAATTCTGACAGATAATCCAGATATTATGTTACCCGAAGGTAGCACAGACTTTGTTGCGTTATTGCTGGACATCAATGCCTATAATGCTTTTGCTAACCAGCTTGAAACCGATCGACCTGGTCTTATTGCTGCTACGGTGCTGGCAATTATTGCCGATCCAATACTGACACCACCGTTAACTGCAGAGACTGTAGCGCCATTATATTTTCAAACGTTTTCAGCCGCGCCCGGGTTTTTATCCCGCGGTGGAGAGCGCTGGCAATTTAACCCTGATGGTACGGGTTCACATGCAGGTAGTTTTGGCGAAGCTGCATTTAACTGGCAATTACAGGATGGCAATATCGAGCTGCTGTATACCAATGGATACAATGCCAACAGTTATCTAATCTCGGCAGAGGTCGGCTCTGCTGGCTTGACGCAACAACAGGTTGATTGGTTAGTGGCCGACAATATTCAGCAAGTTGGCGTTACAGAGATAATAAATAATGCAGAGCTGACCAGAGTAACAACAGGGCAAGCTATTGATACGTTTCGTCAAGTCGGTGTAAAACAACTCAAAGTGGGGCCGATAACAACGACTCAAGGCGTTGTTGAGTCCACTGCTCAGGCCGATTTTACCAGCAATATTTTAATGCGTAAGCAGCTTAACTCAACCTTGGCTTTTAATGTTGATAATATGGCAGGCACTTGGGCATTAAACACGTACTATGCGGTTAGCTTGCCAAACCAGGGCGGGGATGTAGCCAATTTTTATCTTGATCCGTTAAGTTTTAATGTCAATGGCACAGGGCAAGGCGTTTCAACGGGAAGAAGCTTCACCTGGCAAATTAATGAAGACAAGCTGGCCTTAGCAATGTCGGATGGCAGCCATATCAGCATTGAAATTATGGACAAGTCTGGTAACGATTATCAGGTATTTACCAGCGTCTATGATGGTGCTGACAACCTTATTGCAGCACAAGCAGATTATGGTTTTAAAGCTTTGTTAAACGGGCAGGCTCAGCCGGCAAACTTAGGCAGCGTTTATTGGCAAACTATGATTAACTCCTGGAGCAAAGACAGCTGGGAAAATGGCCGTTTGTTGTTTTGCCAAGGCGATTCACTTTGCGCAGCGCCTGCAGATACATACATACCAGTATTTGGCTGGCAGTTTACGACGGGGGGGACAGGCAATCAATATACTGCAGGTTACCCACTGAGTAGTGTGCCGCCAACCTTTGAAATAACCTCCAACCCGCTTAGCTGGCTAAAAACTAACCCTGTGTCAATGAATTTTACCTATGGTAGTAGTAAGCGTTTTTGGCAGCTACTTAAAGAAGAACAAGGCCTGCTTGGGCGCAGGCTGTATGTCAGAGAAGAGAATTTCAATGCGTCAACTGGAGCGCGCACTATCGGTGGCAGAATAAATATCTATGAAGAAATTCCGGTAAATTATTGGAATGAAACGGCACCGCAAAACGCAAATCAGGTTCCAGGGTCAGACGTCAGCGCGACTCAGCGAACAGTGATAGAACCAACTAAACAACGTGTTGTTACGTTTTAATCAAATAGCGGCCATGGATAAATTCCATGGCCGCTATTTGGATGCAGGCTTATCGATCGTTCTAATTAATAACGTTGCTTTACATAACTAACAACATCTTGATATTTTTCCTGAAGTAAGCGGATATACTCGTTAATTACCGCCCAGTCGCTTTCTTCAGCCGCTTTTTCCAGTTTTAACGACTGTTCAGATACGGCTATTGCCCCGATACTTTTTGCTACAGATTTAAATTGATGCGCAATGGCGCGAACACCGCTGCGCTCATGCGCAGAAGCATGTGCTGCTATATTTGCCAGTAAATCTGCGGCATGTTTAACGAAGTAGTTCAGATGTTCTTCATGTTTTGCTGAGTCATTACCAAGAAAATTGGCGATAGTGGTGAAACAAATTGGTGAACTGTTCTGGTTGTTTTCGCCATTCGCTGTGATGGCTTTTTTCTTGTCAATTGGCTGTGGCAGCCAGCGTGTCATCATCGTTTCCAGCGTAGCCAACTCAAGTGGTTTGGTGATGTAACCATCCATACCAATGCTTAGACATTTTTGCTCTTCACCTTTTAGCGCGTTAGCTGTTACCGCGACGATACGAGTAAACTCAGCACCTTCACTTAAATGTAAACTTTCTTTACGGATAGCGCTGGCAAGGTCATAGCCGCTCATGTTTGGCATATGTAAATCAGTCAAGATAAGTGGATAATGGAACTTACGCCATTTTTCCAGTGCTATGGCACCATCATCTGCTACTTCAACGGCATACCCTAGTGCATTAAGCTGATCAACAATCACACGCTGGTTCATCAGGTTGTCTTCTGCCAACAACACTAGTTGACGACTTTTGCGGGCTTGCTCAATAGAAGGAGCCGCCGCAACAATGGTTTTTTCACCTGGGTAAACCGGTTTAGGCTTGCGCTTTGCCGCAATGAGCACTGCATCATACAGGTGGCTGCGACAAATTGGCGAACTGTGTAAATAATAAACCCGGTCATTGCTGCGCTCAGATAGCTCAACCAGATTGGTTATTACCACAAACTGAACCTGACTCATTTGAGGCATTTGTTGCAGTTGATCTATTTCATTTGCCGAAATTTGCTCGTATGTGGCGTCCAACAACCAAACTGCAGCCTGCTTGGGCGGAAGAGGTTTTATTGCCTGCGCACGATTCAATAAGCCTTCAAAAGTGTTAACGACTTCGAAATCGGCATCGGCATAGTTGAAGTAGGTTGTTAAATGCGACTGATTGTGTGAGTCAGTAGTAAACAAACAAAGATGAATATCGCGCAGTAGTTCTTTGTCCAAATAGCGAATTTCATCTGAAGTACGCATTGGAATGCGCACGCTAAACTCAGTGCCTTTTTCAACTTCACTGGTAACGGTAATGTCACCATACATTAATGTGGCTAAGCGCTGACAGATAGATAAACCAAGCCCGGTACCGCCAAACTTACGGGTAATGGAGCCTTCAGCCTGATTAAACGGTTGAAAAACGTGGCTGATTTGACGTTGTGTCATGCCTTTGCCGTTATCGATAATGCTGAATTGGATTTGATTGAAATCCATATTACCTTCCAGCAGCTCAGCTTTTATAATAACCAACCCTGTTTTTTCAGGTGTTGTTTGCGTAAATTTAATCGCATTGCCTGCCAGGTTGTACAGAATTTGTCGTAACCGAACGGGATCACCTACCAAGCCATCTGGAATGCGGGGATCGACAAAGAGTTTTAAATCGATTTGGCGTTGGTAAGCCACTGAAACCAAAATACGACCGACTGCTTCAATGATTTCAACGAGCGACAGCGGTATGGTCTCAAGTTCAAGCTTACCTGCTTCAATCTTAGAAAAGTCGAGAATGTCATCGAGTATACGCAATAATGAAAAGGATGATTCGCGTACCGTGTCTGTCATGCGAAACTGTGAGGTAGAGAGTTGTGTTTTACGCAACAAATCTATGGTACCAATAATGCCGTTCATCGGCGTGCGAATTTCATGGCTCATCGTCGCCAGAAAGGTCGATTTTGCTTCATTGGCTTTTTCTGCAGTTAGCTTGGCCGTTTCAAGTGCATCTGTGCGCTCTTTAATGCGCGTTTCTACTTCTTGTTTTAAGTTTTTTATATTCTGTTCAGACGCTGCCAGTGCTTCCTGTGCTTGCTCTATCTTGCGAAACAGTTGGTTAATGTAGCCACCTAAGATGCCATAACTGTCTTTGCTATTACTGTCTACGCTGGCATCAAACTTAGTTTTGTCCAGCGCTTGCTGTGTGCCTTGCATTAACGGTTTGATGCGACGACTAAAGAAACCTGAAATGGCAGATGCAAAGATACCACAAAGGACGAGCCCAAAAATAAAGCTGATAGCAAAAACGGCGCCAGACGGCCATAGTGGCGCTATATCTTGCTGCTGTACGTAAATAAGTAATACGGATTGTTGCTCTGCCAAGGTAACCACCTGGTGCACAACCAGATAATTCTGTTGCTGTTCAGCAAGCATCTGCCACTGTGGCTGTGGTACGTAACCAACAACATTATTAGTATTAGCGATAAGTTCCGCATCATTATTGTCAGTTTGACGATACAGATACAAAGCTCGGCTGGTATCGCCGTGCCTTGCTTGCATTAAGACTTGTTCAGTCCCGCTTATATCGCCAACTAACATCAGTGGTGTTATTGCTCTGGCCACCAAATTTGCATCGGCACCAAGACGCTCAAGTTTGCTCTGCGTTAAGTTGGGATCAGGTTTATTCAATAGGATGAATAGAGCTGCTTGTACTAACAACATAAGCAAAGACATTAGCGCTAGACGTTTAAATAGCGGTTTACTAAACGACGTGTTTTTCATTTTTTATCCAAATATGCTGCACTTCATGCAGACTTGGTATTTTGCGATGCATTTTAACAACTTTTAGCCGATTAGGTAGTCGTTATGTTTTATTCGTTCATTGCACGCAATTTAATCGCTAAACGTTGAGTATTTTACCGTATTGCTCAACTAATAAGCTAACGCACGTTAAGCATTAAAATATCTGTTGACTTAATATCGTAAAATCCGTTTAATACGACCCGCGTTGCCCAGATAGCTCAGTCGGTAGAGCAGCGGATTGAAAATCCGCGTGTCCCTGGTTCGATTCCGGGTCTGGGCACCATTAGTTTTGGTGTCAAAGTTGTTGTAAAGTATCAAACTTTAACAGCTTTTTCCATTACGTAGTTTGCCGCTTTAGCTCAGTTGGTAGAGCAACTGACTTGTAATCAGTAGGTCATCCGTTCGACTCGGATAAGCGGCACCATTTACGTAGCACAGTTTTGCCCAGATAGCTCAGTCGGTAGAGCAGCGGATTGAAAATCCGCGTGTCCCTGGTTCGATTCCGGGTCTGGGCACCATGTTTAAAGGCCAGTCTTATGACTGGCCTTTTTGCTTTACGGCAGCTCATGCATAAAAAGCGCAGAACTGAAATAGGCAAAACGCCACATCTTTGTTAAGCTCCGACAAAATAAAACAACAAGTAACACGGAGTTTTCGTAGATGAAACATGTGCTAAGTATCCTAACGCTCTCCTTATTGGCTGCCTGCGGCAGCGAACAAAAAACCGACAACGTCGTAGAACCCAATAGTGTAACCATGACTGAAGCCACAAAAAACGCATTAAGCTACCCACAAACTGCACAGGGCGACGTAGTAGATACCTATTTTACGCAAAGCATTGCTGACCCCTACCGTTGGCTGGAAGATGATCGCAGTAGTGAAACTGAGAGCTGGGTAAAAGCACAAAATAAAGTCACTTTTAGCTATCTTGAACAAATCCCTTATCGTGAGCAAATTAAGCAGAAACTTGCTAAATCATGGAATTATGAGAAGGTTTCAGCACCCTTCAAAGAGGGTAAGTATAGTTATTTTTACAAAAATGACGGTTTGCAAAATCAGTACGTATTGTACCGTGTATTAGAGGATGGTAGCAGTGAGGTGTTTTTAGATCCTAACACCTTTAGTACAGACGGTACTACGTCTTTAGCCGAAACCAGTTTTTCAAAAGACGGTTCAAAACTGGCTTATTCTATTTCAGAAGGCGGCAGTGACTGGCGCAAAATTATCGTGATTGACGTTGAGACCAAACAGCAGTTGGAAACAGCATTGGTCGATGTGAAATTTAGCGGTATTAACTGGTTTGGCAATGAAGGGTTCTATTACTCCAGTTATGATAAACCGGATGGCAGTGAATTATCAGCGAAAACAGATCAACATAAATTGTATTACCATAAACTGGGTACTGCACAAAAAGATGATCCGGTTATATTTGGTGGTACTGACGCAGAAAAACACCGTTATGTAGGCGCATCTGTCACGGAGGATGATCGTTACTTGCTTATTTCTGCAGCGGTTTCTACATCGGGTAATAAGCTGTTTTTAAAAGACCTAACCAAACCTGAAAGTGGCTTGGTTACTATTTTAGACCATACTGACTCAGACACTGATTTACTGGATAATGACGGTAGTAAGTTGTACTTGGTGACAAACCTTAACGCGCCAAACAAAAAAGTTGTAACGGTTGATGTTGCCCAACCGCAGCCGGAAAACTGGCAAGATCTTATCCCGCAAACTGACAATGTACTAAGCGTTTCAACCGGTGCCGGTTTTATCTTTGCTGAGTATATGGTGGATGCAATTTCTAAAATTCAACAATACGACTACAGCGGTAAACTGGTTCGTGAAGTAAGTTTGCCCGGTATTGGCAGTGTTGGCGGTTTTAGCGGTAAAAAGCAAGACTCAACCTTGTACTATACATTTACCAATTACACCACGGCACAGACCATTTATGGCTTTGACCCCGCATCAGGTAGCTCGGACGTGTATCGTAAATCTGGCGCAGAGTTTGATAGCGAAAACTATGTCTCAGAACAAGTTTTTTACAGCTCTAAAGATGGTACTAAGGTACCGATGATCATCAGCTACAAAAAAGGCCTGAAGCGTGATGGCACCAACCCAACCATTTTATATGGCTATGGTGGTTTTAATGTTAGCTTGACGCCGGGATTTAGCATTCCTAATGCAGTTTGGTTAGACATGGGTGGCGTGTATGCAGTGCCAAATCTGCGCGGCGGTGGCGAATACGGCAAAGCGTGGCACAAAGCGGGCACTCAGTTACAGAAGCAAAATGTGTTTGATGACTTTATTGCCGCTGCTGAGTTTTTACAAAAAGAAGGCTACACCTCTAGCGCTAAATTGGCTATTCGCGGCGGCTCAAATGGTGGTTTGTTAGTGGGTGCCGTGATGACTCAACGGCCTGAACTGGTGAAGGTTGCCTTACCTGCAGTTGGGGTAATGGATATGCTTCGCTATCATACATTCACCGCAGGGGCGGGTTGGGCTTATGACTACGGTACCAGTGAGCAAAGCCAAGAGATGTTTGACTACTTGCGTGGCTATTCACCAGTGCACAATGTCAAAGCTGGTGTCGCATACCCTGCTACGATGGTGACCACGGCAGATCACGATGACAGGGTTGTTCCTGCACACTCATTTAAGTTTGCGGCAGAGCTACAAGCGAAAGATGCGGGTGTAAACCCACAGCTAATCCGTATTGAAACCAACGCTGGACACGGTGCCGGTACACCTGTGTCTAAGCAGATAGAGCAAATGGCGGATATTTTTAGTTTTACCCTCTACAACATGGGTTATAAACAACTGCCATAAAACGTTTTTAGTTAAAAGAACCCGCCACTTTTGGCGGGTTCTTTTATTTCCCGATGCTATTAATTTACATCAATCTTGTAAAGCAAAGCGCTTCGTTTTACACTGCGTGCCCTTTTTAAAAAGTGTGCTGGTGTTATTGTTAAAACCGTATTGCTGCTTGCAGTCGGTTGCAATATAGCGTGACAAGCTAAACGCCTGGCTAACATTCAACGCAGGAGCGGGACAATGGCAAAAAAAGCAGTAATTCTGGTACTAGATAGCTTTGGCATTGGCTATGCTCCCGATGCCGACAAATTTGGCGATGTCGGCGCTAATACCTTTGCCAGTATTGCTAAAGTATTTCATGCAAAAAAAGGTCGCCAGCTAGCGTTGCCTAATTTGGCTAAACTGGGGCTGGTAAAAGCAGGCGCTGCGGCTTCTGGTGGCCAGCAAGCTGATATTGTTGATGCGACAACGGTTAATGGCGGTTATGGTTTTGCGAGGGAACTTAGCAGCGGTAAAGATACCCCTAGCGGGCACTGGGAAATGGCCGGTGTACCTGTGTTGTTTGACTGGGGCTATTTTTATGACAAAACCAACAGCTTCCCTGCCGATTTTCTCGATGAATTATGTCGCTTAACAGGCGTGCCCGGTATATTGGGCAACTGCCATGCTTCGGGCACCGACATTCTAGTTAAACTGGGTGACGAACATATCAAAACTGGAATGCCTATTTGTTATACCTCAGCTGACAGTGTGTTTCAGGTTGCGGCACATGAAGAGCACTTTGGTTTAGCGCGGTTGCTGGATTTTTGTTTGGTTGCCAGGCAGTTGCTAGACAAATATAACATTGGTCGAGTCATTGCCAGGCCATTTTTAGGTGATAACGCGGCAAACTATGCCCGCACGGGTAACCGTCGTGACTATTCTGTGCTGCCCCCTGCGGCTACAGTGTTGGATAAGCTTACGGCTGCAGGCGGCAAGGTAGTTAGTATTGGCAAAATTGCTGATATTTATGCGCATCAGGGTATCAGTGAAAGTATTAAGGCAACTGGTTTACCTGACTTAGTCGATCAAACACTGCAACAGATGGCAATCCAAGCAGACAATAGCTTAGTGTTTACTAACCTGGTCGATTTTGATCAAAACTTTGGTCACCGACGCGATCCTATTGGATATGGTGAAGCACTGGAGTATTTTGACCAGCGTTTACCAGCAATAATTGCAGCTTGTGAACCTGATACCTTATTAATACTTACCGCAGATCACGGTTGTGATCCAACCTGGCCAGGTACTGAACACACTCGGGAATATATTCCGGTGCTAGTGTATAAACCCGGCATACAAGACGTTGATTTAGGCGAACGTATGACGTTTGCTGATATAGGCCAGACTTTGGCCGACTATTTTGGGCTGGACGCTATGGCGCACGGCGATTCATTTTTAACCAACTTAAACTAAGAGACCATTATGGCCACTCCGCATATTAATGCGCCAGCAGGCGCCTTTGCTGAAACTGTTTTAATGCCAGGCGATCCGCTTAGGGCAAAACACATCGCAGAAACGTTTTTAACGGATGCAGTTTGCGTTAATACTGTACGCAACATGTTTGGTTACACGGGTACCTATAATGGTAAGCCGGTTAGCGTATTAGGTTCTGGCATGGGTATTCCATCGATGTCGCTTTATGCTACAGAGTTGGTAAAGTTTTACGGTGTGAAAAACATTATCCGTATTGGCTCCTGTGGTGGTTTGCCGCTGAGTGTAAACGTACGTGACGTGGTTATCGGTATGGGCGCCAGTACGGACTCTAACGTGAACCGCAACCGTCTGGCCGGTATGGATTTTGCTGCTATGGCCAGCTTTTCGTTATTAGAGAAAGCCGTTGCAGCGGCGCGAGCGAAAAATATTGACGTTAAAGTGGGCAATGTTTTTACCTCTGATTTGTTTTATAACCCAAGTGAAACCTTGTTCGATACGCTGGAAAAATACGGTGTATTAGCCGTTGAAATGGAAGCTGCCGGGTTATATGGTGTAGCGGCAGAGTACGGCATTAATGCCTTAGCCATTTTTACAGTGAGCGATCATATCCGCACTGGAGAAGCGTTAAGCGCAGAGTTACGTCAAACCAGTTTCAATGAAATGGTGGAAGTGGCATTAGGCTGCTTATAATTTTTCTTATCTGATTTTGCAGGATAACGCTATGTCATTATCAACCAACAAAATGTTCTATGTATCATGGGAAGCCTTTCACCGTGCTACTAAAGAGTTGGCGCATCAGTTGCTGGACAAGAAATACGACGCTATTGTGGCAGTTAGCCGCGGCGGCTTGGTGCCTGCTGCTATTTTGGCGCGCGAGTTAAACATTCGTGTGGTAGACAGTATTTGTGTTGCCAGCTACGAGCATGACAAACAGGGCAGCCTTAGTGTGTTAAAAGATGCCAGTTTAGCAGATTCGACAAGTCTGCTTATTGTGGACGATCTGGTGGATACCGGCGAAACAGCAAAAGCCTTGCGTGAGCACTTCCCTAAAGCGTGTTTTGTTACCGTGTATGCCAAACCACAGGGTAAACCCTTGGTTGACCATTACGTTACCGATATTGAGCAAGACACCTGGATCCAGTTGCCATGGGATATGGAGCTAGCCTACAGCGCCCCGCTGGCGGAAAAATAACAGCATTAACGGGCCCGCTTTTGCGGGCTTTGTTTTGAAGGACGAATGATGAGTAAACATCAAATAATATTGGATCTACCAGCTTGGGTTGATGAGCTGGTCGATTGGCAGAAAGTGTATCAAAACGATGACGATAAAATGGCGCTGGCCGTTGAGCTGTCTAAACAAAATGTGCTGCGTGGCACCGGTGGGCCCTTTGGTAGCGCGATTTTTGATATAAGCAGTGGCAAACTAGTCAGTGTTGGTGTTAACCGCGTGATGCCGCTACATAACTCTACTGCCCATGGCGAAATGATGGCGATTATGTTGGCCGAGCATAATATTCAAAGTTTCAGCCTGTCCGCTGATGGCGTAAAACGCGAACTGTTTACCTCGTGTGAGCCGTGCGCTATGTGTTTAGGTGGCACTTTATGGAGTGGCGTTAAGCGTTTAGTATGCGCCGCTACAGCCGATGATGCGAGGGCAATTGGCTTTGATGAAGGGCCGGTTTACGACAGCAGCTATGAGTATTTAAAAAATGCTGGCGTTGAAGTCGTCAGACTGGTGCAGCGTGATGCCGCCAATGCGGTATTGCAACATTATGTCAGTGATGGCGGTACCATTTACA
This sequence comes from Rheinheimera baltica, assembly GCF_030731985.1. Classification (NCBI taxonomy): domain Bacteria; kingdom Pseudomonadati; phylum Pseudomonadota; class Gammaproteobacteria; order Chromatiales; family Chromatiaceae; genus Rheinheimera; species Rheinheimera baltica. Next base: position 100,887 of record NZ_JAPJDY010000002.1, on the reverse strand, counting down.
ACGGTTAAGGCCGATCAGTGAAAGCTGTATCAAGGCTTCTGATACAGCTTTTTCGCCACAAACAACTCTTCTACTTTTTGCCGCGCCCAAGGCGTTTTGCGCAAGAATTTCAGGCTGCTTTTTACCGAAGGATCACTTTTAAAACAGTTGATATCAATTTGTTTGGCTAAGCCTGGCCAGCCAAGATGATTTACCAGTGCGGTAACAATTTGTTCCAGCGTAACGCCATGCAGCGGGTTATTCGCTTGTGACATAAAAACTCCTTCAACGGGCAGACAAAAAAATAGCCACTCTTGGTGGCTATTCTATCAGAGCAAGCGCTTATAAACGCTCTAATACTGCAGCGGTAAAGTCTGTTGTGCCAAAGCTACCGCCTAAATCGCGAGTGGTGCGATCGCCGGTGGCAATAACGTCAGCCAGAGCTGAACGGATTTTCTCTGCTTTATCCTGCATACCTAAGTATTCCAGCATCTGGATTGACGCCAGGATAACTGAACTTGGGTTAGCCAGGTTTTTACCGGCAATATCCGGTGCGCTGCCATGAACTGCTTCAAAAATAGCACAGTCAGTACCAATATTTGCACCCGGTGCCATACCTAAACCGCCAACTAAACCAGCACATAAATCTGACAGAATATCGCCAAACAAGTTTGTAGTAACAATAACGTCAAACTGCTGTGGGTTCATTACCAGTTGCATACAGGCGTTATCAACAATCATTTCCTGTGCTTCAATATCAGGGTAGCGTGTTGCGACTTCGCGTGCAGTTTTCAAAAATAAACCTGAGGTTGATTTCAGAATATTGGCTTTATGTACAATAGTCACTTTCTTACGTTTTTCGCGCCGAGCAGTTTCAAAGGCGAATACTGCGATGCGCTCTGCGCCATCGCGCGTCACAATACTGGTGGCTTCTGCTACCATTCCATCAGCTGAAACCACCTGACCATGTCCTGAGTACATGCCTTCGGTATTTTCGCGGATGGTAATAATATCAATGTTCTCATAGCGGGCTTTAGTGCCTTTAAAGGAGATCACTGGGCGTACGTTAGAGTACAGGTTAAATTTCTTACGCAGTGTCACGTTAATTGACGTGAAGCCTTCGCCCACAGGGGTCGTTAATGGGCCTTTTAATGTGATTTTATTACGTGCAATAGCGTCTAATGTGGCTTGTGGTAATAATTCACCGGTTTTTTCCAGTGCTGTTAAGCCAGCATCAACGTATTCGTAGTCAAATTCGCAGCCAACTTTTTCAAGTACCTCAATGGCGGCTTCAACAATACTTGGGCCTATGCCATCGCCTTTAATGACAGTAATAATTTGCTTGCTCATGGGGATCCTTAGCTGTCGTATATTTTTCGGAAAGAGGGCCTCTGGCGGGCCTGAAAACGGCGCAGAATATAGCATTTTTCGGCGGATTACGCCAGTTTGGTGCAAGTTTACGCCAGTTATCTGCGTTATACCCTATATAACGCTGGTGAATGGTGTAATAAAACTACAATGTAAGTGCAAGCGGAAAATAGCATTGGCTGTCAGTGGCCAGCTGCATTAGCCAGTTTGCCGGGCTGCCAGTATCCGATATATTTTTTTGCTTGGCGTGTTGCAAGCAACGTATTAGTGGTTGGGCGTTGAGGTTTGCAAACAGCACCAGATTGCTATGCCAGGCCAGTTGTAGCGTCAGCACGTTGATATCTCCGGCGGTGGGTATATTCTGTTGCAGGCTTTGTAGCCATAAGCGCACAGGTTCAATCCACTCGTTAAGATGGTAGTGGTCTAATAATGCCAATAAAAAAGACAACGTTGATGAATTATTGTAGCAGCTAAAGTCCAACGCTGGTCGCACGCCTTGAGTACAGCGTTGCAGTAAACTGTTGTTGTAACTATGGGGTTCAAGCCATAGCGGTGCACATAAGCATAGCGCCAACGCCCGGCTGCGAGCGCGTCCTGGTAGTAATTTATTAATGGTATGGCCCAAACAGGCGCTGAATTGGTGTAACAAAGCATGCTTAGGATGATGCAACTGCGCCATGCTAGAGTGTAATTCTGACTCGGCTAATACATAAGGTACCTGTTCGCTACCTATTAAATTTAATGCAAGGCGAATGTCGTGTATTTGTTGTTGTTGCCGGTTTAGCTGGCTGGCCAAAGCCAGAAGGGGGGCTGCCAGCTCACTAGACTGACTTAAATATTCTACTAATTGACCCGTGTTAGCTTGATATAACTGCCTAAACCTGGAGTTGGTGATTAAGTCGCTTCTGTCTGTGTTTACTGACAGCGGTGTTTGGCTATGGCAAAACATCGTCAGTATGTGTCGTAGCAAGCTAATCTCGTACTCACTTTTAGTCTGACTAATTCGCTGGCCGATATGCTGAAGCAGTAAAGAAGGATGAAGATTGGGCCTGGTCAGATATTCCACTTCAGTCAGTAACAGGCTAAGTGGTTGTTGTTGCCATGGCGCAATATTGCGCTCCGTAGGATAGCAACCAGCCAGAACACGGTGTAAAGCAGTACTATTATTTGCACCTTGTAATAGCCGTGCAGCAGCTAACGCAGGGTAGCGTTGTAGTTTCGGCCATTGTCGTACTTGCGGCATTGTTGTTGCCAGTACACTGCAAAATCCTGCTTGAAGCACGAGTTGAATACTGTCATCAGGCCAACGGTAATGCTGACAAAGTAGCAACAGCAATTCTAGTTGCAATACTGTGCTGGGTAACGGTATCGGCTGCTGCCAAAGGGTTACGCTTGCAGCAGGCAATGCCAAACGTTGTGCGCTAAGTTGATGGCTCAGGCTAATAAGTTTAACGGTGTCGTCATTTGATGCCAGCGTCGCAGAGCCTCGTTCTAGTGCGCTGAGGTAGTGCTGCCAGGCCGGATCATTAATTGGCATTGGCTGCAATAGTCTGGTATTGAGACACGGCAGCATCTCCAATAGCAATTAGTTGGCGATTTTTAAACAGTAACGCTGTGCACTCATCGGCAGTGGTGATGCCATCTACGGCATTACGATGCGTGCGATAATATAAAACCTGGTAGGTAAAGCCACTTTTGAGCAGTGCCATCGTGATATCTGGACTACCCAGACGTTCCAGCACCTGCAGTTGAGAAATATTATCCTGCAGTTGATAGTGACTGATAATTTTATGATTAAATACTTGCCTGTCCACCCAGCTCATTTGCTCAACATCATCCTGATACCAGAACAACACCGCCATAGTGAGTAGTACATAAATCACCAGACCACAGCCAAACAGGGTCATTTTGCTGATACGAAATTTTGCCATAGTAGGTTGCACTCTGGACATGATTAGCATTCGTCAACCAGACCAACGCGCATATCCTGAAGATTTAAGCCAAGTTGCACGTCAGTTCTAAGCGTGAGAATTTGCATAAAAATTTTGATTTGCTCTTTGTGCTGCAGGATTTTTTCACGCAGCTTTTTATGGCAGTCTGGATGTTCCAGCGCTTCGGTAAGCGTTGCTCCTAGCGCTAACAAGTCATGAGCGCCTTTGGGGCCAATACCATGCACGCCTGGCACATTATTGGTGTTATCACCAACCAGGCTCCAGTAACGCACCAGCTGTGCTGTACCCACACCAAATTTTTCTTGTACGCTTTGTTCTGAATGAAACTGTCGGGTAAAGGCATCATAAATTTGAATGTTTGCAGCTAACAATGGTAAGAAACCTTTGTCTGTAGATATTATCGTTACCTGCTGATCATGCTGAGCAAGTTTAACGGCAATTGAAGCGATAATATCGTCAGCTTCGTATTCTTCCTGTAACAGGCTACTAAAACCCAGCTTATTCATGCTTAACCGTAATGCCCCCAGAGCATCAGCTAATAAGCTTGGCATCGGTTTGCGGTTTGCTTTGTACTCTGGATACAGTTGTTTGCGCCACGCACTACCTCGGCCATCAAATACCAGCAAGGCATGGCTAGGCTTTAATTCCTGGGTGAGGCGCGTTAAAGCCTGCTGCAACATTTGTTCAGTATTTCGTACAATTTGGAGTTTGGTACTTTCTGCTACGTCATCTGCCATAGGGAGATGGGGACGCTCTTGCACGGCGTATAAGCGTCGAATTAAATTCAACGCGTCAATGAGTAACAGATGGGCCATTTAACGAACAACCTTGTAACAGGGTTCATATTTACTACCGGGCAATTTCATCCGGCCTTGCTCGACAAAGGCGTTTAATAACGTATCCATCATTTGCATCAGTTTGGGTTCACCGCTTAATTGAAATGGACCATGTTGACGGATGGCTTTAATACCCTCGTCTTTCACATTGCCTGCAACGATACCAGAAAATGCACGGCGCAAATTAGCCGCGAGTGTGGCGCTGTCCTGATCAAGGTGCAAGTCCAGTGCGGCCATATTCTGGTGATTCGGGACAAAAGGTTGCTGGAATCCGGATTCAATTTGTAGCGTCCAGTTGAAATGATAAGCATCACCAACAGATTTACGGTAATGTCTGACCTCTGCTGCGCCCAGTTTTAGTTTACGTGCAACGGCTGCTGCATCGTCAATAATTATATCAATCAGCGCGAGCGCGCGTTTGCCAAGCGTTTGCTCGATAAAGCTGGCAATTTCATTAAAATAGGCCTCGCTTTGCTTGGGGCCAGTTAGAATGATGGGCAAGGTTTGTTGCTGGTTATCTTTATGCAACATGATGCCTAGTAAATACAGTAATTCTTCCGCTGTGCCTGCACCCCCCGGGAAAACGATGATTCCGTGAGCAACGCGAACAAAGGCTTCCAGTCGCTTTTCAATATCGGGCAGGATGACCAGCTCGTTAACAATAGGATTCGGTGGCTCAGCTGCAATAATACCGGGCTCCGTTAGGCCAAGATACCGGCCGCTACTACGGCGTTGTTTATTGTGGCCAATAGTGGCACCTTTCATAGGGCCTTTCATCGCTCCCGGGCCACAGCCAGTACAAATGTCCATGCCTCGAAGGCCTAATTCATAGCCAACTTCTTTAGTATATTTATACTCGCCTTCATTGATTGAGTGTCCTCCCCAGCAGACGATCATATTTGGCTCATTGCTTGCGTCAATCACCCGGGCGTTGCGCAGAATATCAAATACAGTGTGCGTAATATGATCACTATTACTAAGATCTAACCAGCTTTTGTGGCTTAGTAATCGGCTGTGATAAAACAAAATATCCCTTAGTACGGCGAACAGGTGTTCATGAATACCTTTAATAATTTGGCCGTCAACAAATGCGCTTTGCGGTGGATTAAATAACTCAATTTTTATTCCACGTTCACGGCTTATTAAGTTGACTACAAAGTTTTGATATTGCTCATAAATTTCAGCGGAGCTGTCAGTGTGGCTACCAACGTTTAGCACCGCAAGACAGCAGTTTCGAAACAGCTTGAAGGCTTCTTGTTGGGTGTTTTGTTTTAAATGATCAACTTCGAGTTGTGACAATAAATCCATAGACCCTAGTGGGTTTAGCTGCACATGCATATGTGCTCCTTAAAATAAATGAGAAGGCAGGCTACTTTAAAATGACTTTATCCCGTCCGGCTTTTTTGGCCTCATAAAGGGCTTCATCTGCCCGGTCAAAAGCACTACGATTAGTATCTTTAATATCAAATTGCGTTCCACCAAATGAAATGGTAATAGGCACACTAACATTTTTGAATTTAAACGGAATTTTGCCTATTTTTTCTCTTAGCGCATTTAGGGGCTCAGTTAGTTCGCTGAGTGAGGTTTCTGGAAAAAGGATAATAAATTCTTCACCACCATATCGGGCAATAAAGTCAGTTTCACGTAAACTATTCTTCAGGGTTTTGGCGATCACTTTTAGGGTTTTATCACCGGCGCTATGGCCATAACTATCATTGATATTTTTGAAATGATCAACGTCGCCTAACACAACACAAAGTGGTTTTTTGTAACGCTGCCAGCGCTTGATTTCTAGTTGATAACGTTCATCAAAGGCTGCACGGTTAGGAATTTCAGTAAGGGCATCTTGTAAACTTCGGAAGTTTTGATCTGAAATCCGTTTCTTAAAGATGCTGGCTTCAGTTTCTAATTGGTTAAGACGACGTTCCATATCACCGAGTGTTGCCAACAAGCTTTGACGTTCCTGTTGTTCCAGCAACTCTTTTTCCCGCAAAGAGCCGGTAATAGCGGATAATTTATCTCCAACCAAGGCTTTTAGTTGTTCTAACGAGGTGGCTTTTTCGCTCGCTTCACTCAAGTGTTCAATTTGCTGCTCAATCTGTTGATTAAGCACCTGCATCTTCTGTTTTAATTCAGATGATGTCGTTAACGACGACACGACTGATTGCTGTACCGACGACAATGCATCGTTTAGCTTTAGTAGAAATTGCTCTGCTGACTGTCGTTCACTATTTATGCTATTGATAATAATACTGATGGTTTTTAAACAGGCTTCAAGCAAAGCGTCTATTGGCAACTTGTCCAACAAGCTTAAGCGGATATTATCCATCTCTACTGCACTGTCTTCGGCAAAGGCTAACTCACTGAGTAAATTAGTCAATTCAACACTTATTTGCCGGCAAATATGGCCATAGCGATCGTCGTCAGTGTTTTCAGATGCCAGCAACTGCTTTGCCTGCAGCGCGTGCTGGTAAAGTGTTGTCAGGTCTGTTAAGTGGGGTAAAAATGCATGTACCGTGGCCGACGGCGCTTCTACTTTGCCTAATAATTCACGTAGTGAGCGTCTTAGCTGATCAGGTAAGCCTTTTTGTTGTTGCAGAAGTTTACCGGCTTGTGTCAGCCCTTTTTGAACGCGCTGCATTTCTAAATGCTGCTTCGTTTCGAGCTGTTTAAGGCTCTCACTAGTGCCTTCAATAAACGGCAGTAGTTTTTCTAAATCTGTGCCACGGCTCAGTTCGGTTCGCAGTTTGGCCAACCTATTGTCCAGCTCAACATCAACTCCCTTGCACACCAGCGACAATCTGGAAACAAACAACGCCAGAATTTTAAACTGTGCTTCGTAGGTATCTTCCAGTGCTTTGCGAGCCCGAAGTGCATTAGTTAGTTGTTGTTTAGTGTCATTCTGCAAAGGCATCACCTGCTTAGCAATGTTTAAATGCATGTTTAAACTAAGTATATCGACTATCGCTGTAAATGCGATCTCTGATTAGACGTAAATGCGCAAAATGTGTAAAAAAGCGGGCATTAAGGCCCGCTGAGGTAAGGAATGATTCTTTTTCTGATTTACTTCTTACACAAATAGTAAGGTAACCAAGATTGTTCTTCTGTAGAGGTAAGATATTGCATGCATTGCACTCCTGTTTTGGTACTGCTGCCCGACAGTCCATCTACCGAGCGCTGCATATTTAACCAGAAAAGCGCATTTTTTGAAAGTTAGATTGTACTATTTCAGTTTAACTTTCATTTTTATCCAGTCTGCAAGGTATAGCTAAAAAATTTAAATCAATTTTTTCAATAGCTTGAGTTTTTATTTGTCATTTAATTTTTGTAATCCAACTCGTAATGTTACAGCTTATTGACGACTTAAGCGGATAGCCGGTGGGGTATAGGGTTCACTGCTGCGGTAGGGGTTTATATCTAAGCCACCACGACGAGTGTAACGGGCATATACCGCCAGAAAGCTGGGCTGGCAATGTGCCCAGATGTCAGAAAATATACGCTCGACACATTGTTCATGGAATTCGTTATGGCTACGAAAACTAATTAGATAACGTAGTAATGCGGCATGATCTAATGCGGTACCACGGTAATGAATATAAATACTCGCCCAGTCAGGCTGAGAGGTTATTAAACAATTAGATTTGAGCAAATGCGAATGGAGTTTTTCTTCTACAATATCAGCATCTGGCTGCGTTTTGAGCAAACTGGCATCGTACTGATAGTGAGCAATCTCAATATCAAGATCGTCTATACAGTGTCCGGGTATCCAGGTTGGTTGAAACGCCATAATTTCGTTAACGTTATGCAGACTTACTTTTACAGACTTGCCAGCACAAGCCGATAAGTCACGCTGTAAATGCTGATAAACCTGGCCTAAATCTGAAAATCGGCTTTGGTTAAAGCTATTTAAATACAGCTTAAAAGATTTAGATTCTATTAAGTTAGCTGAATCATACGGGACGGTAAAAGTGGCAAGTGCAACAACCGGCTTACCTTTAGCATTTAACCAAGACAGTTCGTAACCATGCCATATATCCTGCCCAACAAAAGGCAAAGCGCCAGCGTCTAAGCCAATATCATCGCGGCCTAAACTTCGCGGCACGGCCTGCAACAGGCTGGCATCATACTTGTCGGCATAGGCGGTTATTTTACCCAGGCTTAACCCGGTTAGAATGTCTGATTGGCTGCTGCTCATGTCGGTTACTGTCATCACGGCGAGGTTAACGTTACAATGGCGTCAGTTTATCATAAATATCGACGGAAAATCGCGTGACTCTGGCAAGCAATTACACACAGTTTGTGCAACAGGCCATTCAGTGGCATCAACAACAACAGCAATTGTTAATTACCTGGGCTGATCCGGCCAGTCCATCGCCCTGTCAGCAAGGTGATATTGTTGATAACCAAGTACCTTGGCAGCCAGTTCAGCAACAACCCATGGCAGATTTTACTAATGTGGAACAGGCTCTAGAGCTGACACTGCACGAGGATATTAAAGCGTTTTATAGTTTGTATTATGGTGCAGGTTTAGCGGCGGAGCATAAAAGAGGCAAATTGGCGTTGCTAATGGTGTGGAATAGTGAGGATGTGAAACGCTTGCAGGAGAACATCATTGGTCATATTTTGATGAAACGGCGCTTAAAGCAACGTGAAACGGTGTTTTTTGCCACTACAGAGGACGATGATATTTTGCTGTCTGTGTTAAACAGTACCGGTGAAGTATTTTTGGAGTATGTCGGGCAGGAAGTGACGGAAAAATTAGCCGATGATCTGGCAACGTTTATTCAGGACATTACCCCATGCAACTATGATGGGCTCTGACAATCCCAGGCAATGTTACTCACCAAGCGACAGTTATCGCATTTAAAGTCAAAAAGATCATGTAGCGGTTGTGGTAGCCGCCAGTTGTTGCCGCATCCAGGGCATTGCTTGTCAAACTCATGCGCACAGTTAGTACTACTGCCGCTGTAAAGGGCAAAGTAAACCCTGGTGTTATTGTCTCTTTCTAATTGCGACGCCAGTTTACGGCCCTGCCGGTTAAGTTGGCTATGTAGTAGCTGCAGACTGCGCTCGGCTCCTTTTCGTAACACCCGTGTTTCTTGCATTTGGATCTCGTCCAATGCTTGAAATTGCAGTTGCCAACGGATGAGCGCTTCATGATCCACACCATGAGGAATAAGCTTATACAAGGGGATCGGCGCGAAATGTTCAGCACAACGAACGGCTGAGCAAGTATCGTTAAAGCGGCTATACAGAATGTAATTGTCCGCGTGTTCACAAGGGTCGGTATGCTGAGACATAACATCCATACCCAGCAGCTGTAATTGCGGATAGGCTAAACCGGCTGTTGCCAGCTGCTGTAACGCGTATAATCCTGGTGTGCTGTGGTGTTTATGCAGTAACGCTTGCTCTTCAGGTATTACGATACGACTACTAAAAACATCTTGCTGCCAGGCCGTTGGGAATTCGCGACCTAGCACCTGGCCGCTAAAAATTAGTTTTTCAATATAGCCGCGGATTGCTATTTCAGCGCGGGTGAAATCAGTATCAGCAATTACCTTAAATTGAAGCTCGGCTAGATACATGTTCAGTTATCCAGCTTACTAAGTAATTTATCCAGTTTTGCTTCAATGCGTGCCAGAGTCGCCGCCAGATCATCAGTGACTTCTTCAGTAACGGGGGTTGAGGGGGAGGCACGGTTAATCTCTGACGCAAAAACAGGGTTACTGCGCCAGTGTTGGTAAGCAGCAAACAGTTGTTGCGGGGCTAACTGCCCCGCTAAACGAGCTCTAAATAGTGCCAGGCTAGGTGTTTTACCTTCTTGCTGTAACTGAGCCGCGACTTGTTGCATCAGTTGTATAGTATCTGACATCACTTATGCCTGTTTGACTAACAATTGGTGAAATTTACCATTGTTTGTTCTTTAAGGATAGTAAGTTTATTTTAAGTTGCTGTTTTTAAACATTTAAATTTCTGGCATAGGCTTTGCAAATTTCATTGTAGGCCTTGAAGCCAAATGTAATGTATAAACAACACAGGAAAATCATTATGTTAGGAAAAATTTTTGTTGCAGCCGCATTGGCAGTAACCTTATCTGGATGTGTCGTAGCGGTTGGCGGAGATCATGATTTTGACGATGACAGTAGTTGGAAAAAAACACAGCGCTATAACCAGGAGCAAGTCAATAAGTTAGTATTGGAAATGTCAGCCGAAGATATCCGTACATTAATGGGTAAACCAGATTTCAGTGAGTCATTTAATAAAGACGGTGAGACAGTACAAGTGTTGTTTTATCGTACACATCACGATAAAAGCGATGGTAAAACCACGAAAGAAGAATGCACACCGCTTATTTTCAAGCAAAATAAACTGGTTGGCTGGGGCGATAAAGCTTATCAATATCTGTAAACGCTGTTTTGACTATCCTGCTGCTTAGTGCAGCAGGATATTAAGCTCATCAATAACCTCACTCCAGTCAGCATCTTGTTTGAGTGACTCACGTATAAAAACCGCCTGTGCTGTCGACCAAAACGGTGCGTCTTGAATTGACAGGTTGGACGCCAGTTTATGCTGTCTAATAAATGTATGTATGGCTTGATCCGAACTCTCTAAGCCCAACTGAGTAAACAATGTTTGCAATGTGTGTGCTGAGGTGTCCATAACAATTCCTTGGTGGAGAGATGTACGTTAAGCATAGTCAGTTTTGCAAAATCTTGCGTTCAAGTGCTGCTTGGCAATTATTAACCGTACTGCTATGGTGGTTAAAAAGAAAACAATAAAGCAGGGGGAAATATGATAACTGAGCAAAGCACCGTTGAATTGGAGCGGCTTAAAGCCGTGTTGCTAAGTGCTGATGAGTTAAAACTGGCAGCATCAATTTTGTATCAGTCTTATTATGATGACCCACTGTTTATGGAAATTTTTCGTGCCGAAAAGCCCGATTATGAGCAACGGTTGCGTGCAGCCATTCGGGAAGAACTCAATACATTTTGGCAAGCCCAGCAGCCCATGGTGGGTTTGTTTCTCGGCGAACAACTTTATGGTGTAGCCTGTGTTATCGAGCCAGACTCCGGTATAGGCGCCGGTCGTCTGTGGCACTGGCGGTTAAAGATGCTGCTAACTGCTGGTTATGTATCAACAAAGCAGTTATTAGATAAAGAGCAAAAAATTCATGCCGCTATGCCAGCTGAGCGGTATCACATGTTAGCGTTTATTGCCGTATTACCTAAACAGCAACATTTGGGGTTGGGGCACTATCTGATTCACGCTGTTGACTCTATCGTTGACAAAGACCAAAGTTCTGCGGGTATTGGGGTGTTTGTCACATTAGACAAATATCGGGCGTTTTTTGCCGATGATAAGTATCAGGTCGTGAGTGAGTTAGCGTTTAATACCGTTAAAGGCAGCTTAATGTTTCGGCCTAGACAACAACTTTCAAAGTAAGTGTACATGAAGACATTTCGTCGTTTTAGCGAGTTTTATCCGTATTATTTAACTGAACACCGCCACCCTGTATGTCGTGCTATGCATTACATCGGCAGCAGTTTGGTGATCATAGTATTGTTATACGTTCTGTTAAGCCAGCAATGGCAATGGTTATGGCTGCTGCCAGTAATCGGTTATGGTTTTGCCTGGTTAGGGCATTTGTTATTTGAACATAATAAACCCGCTACCTTTAGCTATCCATTTTACAGTTTGGCTGCCGATTGGGTAATGCTAAAAGACTTTTTAACCGGGCAGCTAAAACATAAGCTGCCGGTTGAGACAAAAGGCCCTAATTAATTCGGTATGCCGGTAAATTAAACGCCGCCAGACGCATACCGTTTAATTGTAATTCTGCCTGATAACGGCTTTCACCATCACCGCTAAAATCAACCTGATAAATGGTGATAAAACGCAACTTGCCGTTTATTTTTTTTAGGCTGTGGCCGTTGCGCCCACAATCAAGCATTTGTAGCTGCTGCTGCTGACATAGCTGGCTAGCAACCACAATAGCGCGTTCGTCTTGCTTGCGTTGTAACCAGAACATATAACAAATGGTGCTGATAACCAGCAGTAGTAATACTGACCCCATGGGTTCCTCCTGAAACTATTGACTGATCATGCTGCTAGTTTGGCTAATTTACAAGGGCTGGCTGCAAGGTTAGCTTGTGGTAAACTGGCAAGCATCAAATGAGGTGGTTATGTCAGACGAAGTTAAAGGGTTGTTGTCCGAGCTGGAAGCTGAACTTAAGCAGCAGGAATTATGGTGTTTGCAACCCGCCAATCCCGTTGCCTTGGCAAGCACTATGCCGTTTTGCTGTGACACCATGCCCTTAGAGCAATGGCTGCAGTTTATTTTTATACCGCGTATTCAGGCATTGCTCGACGGCAACCATGGCTTACCTAATAAAATCAGTATATTGCCGATGGCAGAAGAAGTATTTAAACAGCGGGGAGAGGTTTTAGCACCGCTGTTGGCAATTATTTCACGCATAGATACAACCCTGTCGGATGATGTATGAGTTCAGCTGAGCCTTTTGTATTAAACGCGCCGCTAACTATCTTGTATCAAGACGATTTTATTGTTGCGATAGATAAGCCCAGCGGTATGCTGGTTCACCGCTCGTTTTTAGATAAACATGAAACTGTCTTTGTTATGCAGACACTGCGCGACCAAATTGGCCAACATGTTTTCCCTGTGCATCGTTTAGACCGTCCTACGTCTGGCGTTTTGTTGTTTGCGCTTTCAAGTGATGTTGCACGATTACTGGGTGAGCAGCAAGAGCAAAAGTTATGGCGTAAAAACTATCTTGCTGTTGCACGAGGTTTTTTGCCTGATGCGGGAGAGTTGAATTATGCCCTCAAAGAAGAATTGGACAAAATTGCCGATAAATTCAGCCGTGATGATAAAGCCCCGCAAGAAGCCATTACGCGCTATAAACCATTGCAATACGTTGAGCTACCTATCCCGGTGAGTAAATACCCTGCAGCCCGTTATTCGTTAGTGGCTATGCAGCCTATAACCGGCCGAAAACACCAGCTTCGCAGGCATTTGGCGCACTTGCGTCATCCTATCGTTGGCGATACTAGTCATGGTGATGGTAAGCACAATGCGTTGTTTAAACAGCACTTTGATTGCCGGCGTTTGTTATTAATTGCCAAGCAGTTACAGTTGCCACACCCCGTAAGTGGTGAAACTTTATGCCTAAGTGCAGGTCTTAACGAGCTTGAGCCGCTGTTTGCCCAGTTTGGTTGGCCGGTAGACGAGCACTATTACCAACAACAATTTGAAGAATTTTTTGCGGAGGATAAATGGCAAAAATAGCAGTAATCGTAGGGACGGTATACGGCGCAGCACAGTATGTTGCGGAAGAGGCAAAAGCATTACTCGCTGGCTTGGACCATGAGGTTAATTTGTTTGAAGAAGCTAAACTGGATGAGGTATTAGCGTTTCATGCCGATATCTGGCTGGTGATTACGTCTACCACTGGGCAGGGCGATATTCCAGATAATGTTTTCCCTTTCTTTCTTGATGTACAAAATCGCTTCCCGCTGTTAACCGGTAAACACTTTGCCGTTATTGCACTTGGCGACAGCAGTTACGATACTTTTTGTGGTGCTGGCGAGCAGTTTCGCCAGCTGTTAACTGAAATACAAGGCACAGAACTTGCGCCCATGTTACGTATTGATGCGGGAGAGACCTTAGAGCCTGAAACAATAGCGCTGCCCTGGCTACAGCAGCAGTTTTCTTCTTAACAATACTTATCCAGTTTGTTATAGGCTTTTGCGCCCGGCGCTGTTAGTGCCGGGTCGTTTTTTTCGGCCAGTTTGTCTACCCACATTGCGGTAGCACCACAAACCGCAATCGGCATAACAAATAAATTAAATAGTGGGATCATGCAGCCAATGTTTACCGTTATGCCAAAAGCAAAGCTATTGCCAGGTTGGCTGCGCAACTGCTGGCGCATAGTATGAAATGGAATTTTATGGTTATCGTATGGGTAGTCGCAGTACTGAATAGCGATTAACCAGCTGGTAAATAAAAACCATAAAATTGGCCCTACTACCGGCAAGAATAAAAACAACACAAACAAAATTATTGCCCGAGGCAGGGCATAAATAAATTTTTGCCATTCCCGGCCTAGCATGCGGGGTACGTCGTGCATAAAAGCAGCAAAGCTTACATTCGGCAAGGTTTTTCCGGTTAAGTGTGCTTCAACTTTTTCACTGAGCAAACCGTTAAACGGCGCGGCGATAAAGTTTGCTATCATAGTAAAGGTATAGGCTAGGCCTATCACCAACGTCATTACCCCAAGCGGAATAAGCAGGTATTCCAGCCAATGCAACCAGCCAGGCAAGTATTGCTGTACGGCAGCAACCATGGCATTGACCTGCTGCAGCAAAAAATAAAACGCAAATGAAAACAGCAACAAATTAATGCTTAACGGTACCAGCACAAAACGCTTCAAACCTTTGGTATGGATCAAACTTACGCCACGGAAAAAGTAGTACATTACATCACCTGAATAAATATCTGCGACCGCTCTGATGGCAGTATAAGGGGTGTTGTTAGATATTGGCGTAACGGTTACCTAATTTTTGGTAACAGAATATAACGCAACACACAGGTTGCTGGCTTTTGTATCTGGTTTTTATGCTAGAATACGATAAGTTTTTAGCCGCAGCGCGGTATTATTGGTTTTACTGACAACATAAATTAAGGGTGAGATATGGCGATGTTAGGTTCTGCGCTGGTATTTGGCTTAACGACACTGTTTTTACTGACAGGTTTGTCCTGTTTGTTCTCTGCACTGCTGGTACCCGCTGAGATTGGTCCGGAGAAACGTTTTGAAAAGCGTTTAGAGTACGGCATATTTACATTAGTTGGTTTGGTAGGCTTTGGCGTGCTGATGGTGATTGGTTAATCACGTGCCAGTAATAAAAACGGCAGCTTTCGGCTGCCGTTTTGCATTTATACTTAATGCTATTCTATGCTTCGAAGCAGGGCATTAATGCCTACTTTAGCTCGGGTTTGCGCATCGACTCTTTTAACAATAATTGCGGCGTATAAACTGTGGCTTCCGTCTTTGCTTGGTATTGTACCCGGCACAACAACCGCGCCCGCTGGCACGCGGCCATAAGTTATCTCGCCTGTTTCGCGATCATAGATACGCGTGCTCTGGCTGATGTATACGCCCATTGAAAGCACAGCGCCTTCTTCAACAATAACGCCTTCGACTACTTCAGAGCGCGCACCGATAAAGCAGTTATCCTCAATAATGGTCGGGTTGGCTTGCAAAGGCTCAAGTACGCCACCAATACCGACACCGCCGGACAAGTGCACGTTTTTACCAATCTGGGCACAGCTACCTACTGTTGCCCAGGTATCAACCATAGTGCCTTCGCCAACATAAGCGCCGATATTCACGTAGGAGGGCATTAGCACGACGTTTTTTGCGATGTAGCTGCCACGGCGAACAGCTGCCGGAGGCACTACGCGTACGCCGTCTGCCCGGAACTGTGCATCTGTATAATTGGCATATTTCATTGGCACTTTGTCAAAAAAGCGATTCTCAGCGCCGTCCATTACCGCATTGTCATTAATACGAAATGACAATAATACGGCCTTTTTAAGCCACTGGTGTACTACCCACTCGCCGGCAATTTTTTCGGCAACGCGGGCGCTGCCGTTATCCAGCATGCTGATGGCCGATTCAACCGCGTGTTTTACTTCGGCAGAAACGGTGGTAGGTGTGATATCGGCGCGTTGCTCAAATGCCTGTTCAATAATGCTTTTTAACTCTGACATTGTACCTTTTAGCCTTCTGTTTGCTGTGAAAGTTGTTCGATAAGTGCCCGCCTCAGTGCGCTTTGTTGCTCACTGGATAAGGCTTGATCGTCGCTATTTGAAATCATAAAAAAATCTTCTGCCCGTTCGCCGATGGTGGTGATCTTGGCCGCATGAATATTGACATCGCAGCGCTGAAACACTTCGCCAATATTGGCCAATAACCCTGGCGTATCCAATGCCGCAAGCTCAATCATAGTGCGTTTACTGGTGTTGCCCGGTAAAAACACCACCTTGGGTGGCACACTAAACTGACGCATCTGGCGTGACAGCTTAGTCTTTTGCCGCGATAGGTCCGGCTTGCCAGCAATAAACAGTTCCAGTGCGCGTTTAATGCTTTGCTGGCGTGACGGTGAATTTACCGGATCACCGTTTTGCTCCAGTACCACGAAGGTATCCATGGCATAACCGTCTTTGTTGGTCATGATCTGGGCATCAAAAATATTCACTTTCTTGCTGTCTAGTGCAGCCACTAAGCGAGCAAACAATTTGGGTTGATCCTTGGTGTAGATAAATACCTGAGTACCGCCGCGAATGGGTGCTTTGCTAATCAGTACCAGCGGTTCGTCCGGGTTTTTGTGCCGTAGAATATGCTCGCCATGCCAGGCAATTTGTTTGGCGCTATAGCGGGCAAAATAGTCGGCTTTAATCCGGCTCCATAAATGCAATATTTCACTTTCGCTAAAGGTTTGTTTTAATAGCATTGGCATAGCTTCAGCTTGGTTTTCCCGAATTAGATCGCGTAAATCCATTGGTTTTTCCAAGCCGCGGCGAAACGCTTTTTGAGTGGCTAAAAACAGTTCGCGTAGTAATGAACCTTTCCAGTCATTCCATAAATTGTCGTTGGTGGCGCGGATATCGGCCAGGGTTAAACAATACAGGTAGTTAAGTCGGGTTTCGTCACGGACTTTTTCAGCAAACTCTGCAATCACAGCAGGATCATGAATATCCCGCCGTTGTGCAGTAACCGACATTAATAAGTGATGTTCTACCAGCCATGCAATCAGCTTACTGTCAAATTCACCGAGTTTGTGCAACTTGGCAAATTCACGCACGTCCATCGCGCCTAATTCGGAGTGATCGCCGCCACGGCCTTTGGCAATATCATGAAAAATACCGGCTAAATACAATAGCTCGGGTTTTTCCATTTTCTTTACGATATCGCTGCACAACGGAAATTCGCTTTCGTGTTCGCTAAGCGTGTATTTATAAAGATTTTTTAATAAACGGTGTGTATGTTCATCTACAGTGTAAGCATGAAACAAATCAAACTGCATCTGGCCGACAATATTACGCCACTGTGGTAAATAGGCTGCCAATACACCGTAGCGGTGCATCAGGGTAATGGCTTTGTCCATGCCGCGTGGATGGCGGATAATGGCTAAAAATAGCTGGCGGCAGGCTTCGTAGTCTTGTAAATCGCCCATTAAGCGTCGGCGCACCTGACGAATAAGACGCATAGTGGATGAGTGTATGCCGGCAATATTCGAGTTGTTGGCAATATGCCAAAACAATCGCAACAAGTTGTCACGTCTGGCGAAAATAGCGTTGTCACGAGCCACAATTAAGTGCCCCTGCAGCTCAAAGTAGTCATCTAGTAGCAGGGTTTTAATTTTTGTTTTGTGGTTCAAAATACTGCCGTCAAAATGCTGTAGTAGCATTTCGTTCAGTTCACTTACCCGTTGCACGGTGCGGAAAAAACGTTTCATCATGCGTTCAACCGATGCTTTGCCATCAGCACCAAAGCCAAGGCGTTCAGCAACGGCAGGTTGGTAATCAAATAAAATGCGGTTTTCGTTGCGGCCTGCTTCAATATGTAGCGCAAAACGCATTTGCCACAGGTAGGCTTCACACTCCATCAGTTCCTGATATTCATCTTCAGTCAGATACTGATAGGCAACCAATTCTCGCATGGTGCGGGTTTGAAAATGTCGTTTCGCTACCCAGCCAATGGTTTGTATATCGCGCAAACCGCCTGGGTTAGCCTTTAAATTGGGTTCAAGGTTATAGGCGGTACCATGATATTGCGCATGACGTTGTTGTTGTTCGTGCCGTTTCGCTTGAAAAAAAGCCTGACTGGTCCAGAAACTGTCTTTGCTGACGTCGGTTTGTAATTGCTCATACAGCGGTTTATTACCAGTGAGCAGACGCATTTCCAGCAAGTTTGTCGCTATGGTTATATCGTCTTTGCCCAATTTCATAGACTCTTTGAGCGTACGAACACTGTGGCCTACTTCGAGGCGTAAGTCCCACAGTGTGGTGATAAACTGGCCTATAGCGTCCTGCTGTGCAGCAGATAAACGGCCATCTGCCAGAATAAGCAAGTCAATATCTGAACACGGGTGCAGCTCGCCGCGGCCGTAGCCGCCGACGGCAATTAAACATAAATCTTTATTTTTATGCAGCTCAAATTTATGCCACAACTGCACTAACACGTCGTCAATAAAATGGGCGCGGGCTTTAACAAGGGTATTAACCGGATGCTGAGAAAAACTTTTGATTAACCACTCATGAAAATCGGCGAAGTGCTTTTTATAGCCCTCCAGGCTGTAACTATCAGGAAGCGTTTTGCTAAAGGTTATCGCCTGGCTCATGCTAATGCTCCGTTGTGGGGTTATTCTGCGGTTAAAATCCGCTCGATAGTGTCATCGCTGCGCAGGGTTAAAATTTCGCAGCCCGTATCAGTAACTAAAATGGTATGCTCAAACTGAGCTGAAAGGCTGCGGTCTTTGGTTACCACTGTCCAGCCATCGGCTAACAATTTACTGTGGCGACCACCGGCATTAATCATTGGCTCTATGGTTAAACACATACCGGTTTTTAGCATTTCACCGGTACCGGGCCTGCCATAATGCAATACTTGCGGATCTTCGTGAAACACTGCGCCAATACCGTGACCGCAATATTCGCGAACAACAGAGTAGCTATGTGCCTCTGCATGCTGTTGAATAACATGGCCAATATCACCTAAACGCACACCGTTTTTGACTTTTTTCAGCCCCAGATACATGCACTCTTGTGTTACCCGAATAAGTCGTTCGGCCATAATGCTATGCTTGCCTACAACATACATGCGCGAGGTGTCACCATGATAGCCATCTTTAATTACTGTAACGTCGATATTGATAATATCGCCTTCTTTCAATTTCTTATCTGCCGGAATGCCGTGACAAATAACCTGATTCACTGAGGTGCAAATCGATTTGGGGAAGCCATGGTAGTTTAGTGGTGCAGGGATGGCTTGTTGCTCGTTAACAATATAATCATGGCAAATGGTGTTTAGCTCATCGGTGGTGACACCGGCTTTAACATAAGGCGTTATCATTTCCAGAACGTCTGCAGCCAGGCGGCCTGCAACGCGCATTTTCTCAATTTCAGCTGGGGTTTTGATGCTTGCTGTCATGCCATCTCTCTCTTAGGTACCGCCAGATTAATGCACTGGCCGTACTGCTGCAAAAATACACATTTGATTGTGTTTGTAAGGTGTCTATGGTATAAAGCGCGCCGCAAATTAGCAAATCGCATTACCTTATATTGCAGAACCTTTTGTTCTTAATTAAAGATAACACGGCGCTGATAGCGAAATTAAACACAAAACACACATGTATCGACACATATACCGGGGTGCTTTGCTTTGCACTGAACAACAGTCAGACCAAGGTCGGCATATGGGATACATGGAGGCTTAACCCCTTATACAGGAAAATAAATCATGGCAAAAGTTTCTATGCGCGACATGCTCCAGGCGGGCGTGCACTTCGGTCACCAAACTCGTTACTGGAACCCAAAAATGAAGCCTTTCATTTTTGGTGCGCGTAACAAAGTACATATCATCAACCTGGAACAAACTGTTCCTATGATGAACGATGCACTGGCATTCATTCAGCAAGTAGCAGCGAAAAAAGGCAAAATCCTGTTCGTTGGTACTAAACGTGCTGCATCTGAAGCAATCAAAGAAGCTGCAAGCAAGGTTGACCAGTTCTACGTAAACCACCGCTGGTTAGGTGGTATGTTGACTAACTGGAAAACAGTTCGTCAGTCAATCAAGCGTTTAAAAGACCTGGAATCGCAAAGCCAGGACGGTACTTTTGACAAGCTGACCAAAAAAGAAGCTTTAGACCGTACCCGTGAAATGGACAAGCTGGAAAAGAGCTTGGGCGGTATCAAAGATATGGGCGGTTTGCCAGACGTACTGTTCGTTATCGATGCTGACCATGAACACATTGCTATCAAAGAAGCAAACAACCTGGGTATTCCAGTTGTTTCAATCGTTGATACCAACTCTGATCCAAAAGGCGTTGACTATGTCGTTCCAGGTAACGATGACGCGATCCGCGCTATCCAGTTATACCTGGGTGCAGTTGGTCAAGCTATCCTGGAAGGTCGTGACAAAAACATCGAAGTACAGGCAGAAGCTGAAGCCTTCGTTGTTGAAGCAGAGTAATTTCTCTGTCATTAGCGCAAGCTAAGCTTGCGCTGACGCAGTGCAAAATTGCGACAGGGGCCTAGGCCCCTGTTTGTCTAACCAGAATTATTACGAGGGAAGCTCCCATGGCTGTAACTGCCGCTTTAGTTAAAGAACTTCGCGAGCGCACTGGCGCTGGCATGATGGATTGTAAAAAAGCACTGGAAGAAACTGCCGGTGATATCGAAGCCGCAATTGATGCGATGCGTAAAAGTGGTTTGGCCAAAGCTGCCAAGAAAGCTGGCCGTATTGCTGCAGAAGGTACTATTATCACTCGCGTTGCGGACGGTTTAGGTTTAGCCGTTGAATTCAACTGCGAAACCGATTTCGTTGCCCGTGATGCAAGCTTCCTGGCTTTTGCCAACGCAGTTGCTGACTTAGCACATGCAAACAAGTTATTTACCGCAGAAGCTATCTTAGCCGCTGATTTAAACGGTACTTCAGTTGAAGATACTCGCGCTACACTGGTTGCTAAAATTGGTGAAAACATCAACGTACGTCGCGCTGCGGTAGTTGAAGGTGCGGTTATCGGTCAGTACGTTCACTCAGGTCGTATCGGTGTATTAGCCGTGTTAGACGGTGGTAACGAAGACATCGCTAAAGACGTTGCAATGCACATTGCTGCAAACAATCCTGGCTTCTTAACACCAGACGACGTACCGTCTGATGTTGTTGATCGTGAGCGCGAAATCCAAATCGATATCGCCGTTAACTCAGGCAAGCCAAAAGAAATTGCTGAGAAAATGGTTGCAGGCCGTATGAGCAAGTTTACTGGCGAAGTAAGCTTAACCGGTCAGCCATTTGTGAAAGACCCATCAGTATCTGTTGGTGATTTCCTGAAGCAAAGCAGCGCCAAAGCCGTATCATTCATCCGTTTAGAAGTGGGTGAAGGTATTGAGAAGAAAGAAGAAGACTTCGCTGCAGAAGTTGCTGCTCAAATCGCAGCAGCTAAGAAGTAATTTATTCTTCTGCCTAACGGCAAAACCCGCTAGAATAACCGCGGCTTTCGGTCTTAACGACCGGGTCGCGGTTTTTTTTACCCGCAATATCCCTAATTTACCAGCACTACGAGGATGTCATGAGCACGAATCCAAAACCGACTTACCGCAGGATCTTATTAAAACTCAGTGGCGAAGCACTGATGGGCGATGAGGGCTTTGGTATTGACCCCAAAGTGCTGGACCGTATGGCGCAGGAAATCAAAGAACTGGTTGAACTTGGCGTTCAGGTGGGTATTGTTATTGGCGGTGGCAATATCTTCCGTGGTGAAGGCCTGGCTAAAGCGGGCATGAACCGTGTTGTTGGCGACCACATGGGCATGTTAGCTACAGTGATGAATGGTCTTGCTATGCGTGATGCACTGCACCGCGCTTACGTTAATGCCCGCATGATGAGCGCCATTCCGTTAAATGGTGTGTGTGATAACTACAGCTGGGCTGAAGCGATAAGCTTGTTAAAATCAGGCCGTGTTGTCATTTTCTCTGCCGGTACCGGTAATCCGTTTTTTACCACAGACTCAGCTGCATGTTTACGTGGTATCGAGATTGAAGCTGATGCGGTACTAAAAGCGACTAAAGTTGATGGTGTGTTTTCTGCAGACCCGGTTAAAGACCCCAGCGCTACACTATATAGCCAACTTACCTATAATGAAGTGTTAGATAAAGAACTTAAAGTGATGGATTTAGCGGCATTCACTTTGGCTCGCGATCATAATCTGCAAATTCGGGTGTTTAATATGAACACCGCCGGCGCGTTAAAACGCGTGATTATGGGCGAGCAAGAAGGCACGGTAATCGACCACGCGGAAAATTTACAGTAAACTAGTGCGCTTAGTACAGTTTCATGCAACAGCAGCAACGAATAAACAAGGATAAAGATCGTGATTAACGACATTATTACAGACAGCAAAGTGCGGATGGAAAAGAGCGTTGATGCGCTTAAAGTACAATTAACTAAAGTGCGCACGGGTCGTGCCCATCCAAGCTTATTAGACGGTATTTCCGTATCTTACTACGGCAGTGATACGCCACTGCGTCAGGTAGCTAACGTATCAATTGAAGACGCCCGTACTTTAGCCATTACTGTATTTGATAAGAGCATGGCGGCGGCAGTAGAAAAAGCCATTATGGCCTCTGACTTGGGGTTAAATCCAATGTCTGCTGGCACGGTCATTCGTGTGCCGTTACCTGCACTTACAGAAGAGCGTCGTAAAAGCTTGGTTAAGTTAGTGCGTGGCGAAGCTGAAGGTGGCCGTGTTGCCGTGCGTAATATTCGCCGTGATGCCAATGCTGATTTAAAAACGCTGCAAAAAGACAAAGAAATTAGTGAAGATGATGAGCGCCGCGCAGCCGAAGAAATTCAAAAAATCACCGACATCTTTGTGAAAAAAATTGATGAAGTATTAGCTGATAAAGAAAAGGAACTGATGGAAGTGTAATTTACACTTCTGTTAATGTATCAGCGTCGTGACGCTTGGGCTTTACGGCGCTTTTTTCTATTTGGCAGTTTAGTATTGCACGCAACAAAGTAAATCAGCACAGACTGATTCTCTAAAGTTAAGGACAGGTCGCACGTTATGACTGCATTGACGCAGCTCAACCCGCAAAGTTTGCCTAAGCATGTGGCAATTATTATGGATGGTAACGGTCGTTGGGCACAGCGGCAGGGTAAACCACGGGTTTGGGGGCATAAAAAAGGCGTAGAAGCCGTGCGTCGCAGCGTCAGTTTTTGTCGCGAGCTTGGCATTGAATCGTTAACGCTGTTTGCGTTTAGTAGTGAAAACTGGCGCCGGCCTGATGAAGAAGTTTCAACGCTCATGCAGCTGTTTCTGCTGGTGTTACAAAGTGAAGTGAAAACATTGCATAAACACAATGTGAGATTGAAAGTGGTTGGCGATTTGTCACCCTTTAGTGATAAATTGCGGTTAAGTATCGATAAAGCCGAACAGCTTACGCTCAATAATACTGCACTTACATTAAACATTGCAGCGAATTATGGTGGCCGTTGGGATATGGCCAATGCAGCAAGAAATCTGGCAATTCAAGTAGAGCAGGGAGCACTTGCCGCCGAACAAATAGATGAGCAATTATTTGCTCAACATGTGCAGATGCATGATCAGGCGGAGGTCGATCTTCTTATCCGAACTGGTGGCGATTTACGCATTAGCAATTTTTTATTGTGGCAAGCCGCATATGCTGAATTTTGGTTTACTGAAACCTTATGGCCAGATTTTGATCAGCAGGTATTTTCAGAAGCGCTAGCTACTTTTGTCAACCGAGAGCGACGCTTTGGTTGTACCGGTGAGCAAATCCGGCAACTGGCGACGCAAGGTAAAGGATAACGAGATTGTTTAAACAACGGGTTATTACAGCATTGATTTTGGCGCCATTAGCATTATTGGCAGTATTTTATTTGCCCCTGGCTGGGTTTGCGTTGTTTATTTCAGGCGCGTTTTTATTAGGGGCATGGGAATGGAGTGGTCTTTGTAGTTTAGCCAACAACGCCATGCGGGCTGTTTATGTTGGCGTAACCGCCGTTATTTTTGGTGTGTTGTATTGGCAATTGCCTGCACAAGTACTTTGGCCACTAGAACACAATGTATTGTTAAGTAGCTTGCTGCTAGCGGGCGTTTGTTGGTGGATTCTGGCAGTGGTGTTAGTGCTCACTTACCCAAGAAGTCAAACTTTTTGGGCGAAAAGTGATTGGGGTAAAGCTTTAATGGGGTGGTTAACGCTAATCCCAGCCTGGGCAGCTATTTTGTTCATCCGTTCAACCGATTATACCTCATCCACTTTTACCGGTGCTTGGTTAATATTCTGTTTACTTGCATTGGTATGGGCGGCCGATATTGGCGGTTATATCGTTGGTAAGCCATTTGGTAAGCGTAAGTTATTGCCACGCGTTAGCCCCGGTAAAACAGTGGAAGGTATGTTAGGTGGTTTGGTACTGGTCGCTGTTGTTGTGACAGTCGTTGCTAAGTTGCAAGGTTGGCCGGCCCAACTTTGGGTTTGGTATGTTTCGGCATTTTTCCTGACCATACTATCGGTGTTTGGTGATCTTACCGAAAGTATGTTTAAACGCGTTGCCGGAAAAAAAGACAGTGGTGCGTTTTTACCCGGACACGGCGGAATTTTAGATCGTATTGATAGTTTAACGGCCACAGCACCCTTGTTTGCGATTATCGTGGCTGTTTTTGGCGGTTTTTACTGATGCGTCAGGTCGTTATTCTTGGCTCTACCGGGTCTATAGGTGTCAGTACTTTGTCGGTACTAGCGGCTCATCCAGACGAATATCAGGTCTTAGCACTGACAGCTGCGACGCAATCCGACAAGCTGTTACAGCAGTGTCTTGCAGTAAAACCACGTTTTGCTGCGATGCTTGATACGGATGCCGCCAATAGATTAGCAACTGAGTTAGCATTGGCAGGGTGCAAAACAGAAGTGTTATCGGGCATAGATGCTCTGTGTCAGTTAGCGGCGCACCCGGATGCCGACATTGTTATGGCTGCAATTGTTGGTGCAGCAGGATTGTTACCGACGCTGGCAGCCGTAGAACAAGGTAAAACGGTTCTATTGGCAAACAAAGAAGCACTGGTGATGAGTGGTGAGCTGTTTATTAGCAAAGTAAAGCAACATGGTGCAACACTTTTGCCAATTGACAGTGAGCACAATGCTATTTTCCAGTGTTTGCCACCAGGCTTACAACAGCATACCCATGACCAGACGCTAAAACATTATGGCATCAGCAAACTGTTGCTAACCGGTAGTGGCGGTCCTTTTCTCAATACACCGCTGAACCAATTTAATGGCATTACTCCAGAGCAAGCCATTGCGCATCCAAATTGGAGTATGGGGCATAAAATTTCAGTCGACAGTGCCACCATGATGAATAAAGGCTTAGAGTTTATTGAGGCACGGTGGTTGTTTAACTGCAAAGCTGACGATATCGAGGTGGTTATTCACCCACAAAGCATTATTCACTCGATGGTCCAGTACACTGATGGGTCAGTATTGGCTCAGTTAGGCCAACCCGATATGCGCACCCCAATTGCACATGCACTTGCCTTTCCAAACCGTATTGCCAGCCCTGTAGCGCCATTAAACTTTAAACAAATGTGTGATTTCACCTTTTCTGAACCTGAGCCTGAGCGATATCCCAACCTGTATCTTGCAATGGCTGCTTGTGCTTATGGTCAGGGCGCAACGACGGCACTTAATGCGGCGAATGAAATAGCGGTGGCGGCATTTTTGGCTGGGCAAATACGGTTTACCGATATTGCTCGACTGAATTCAATGAGTCTTGAACATTTTGCTGACTTTAGGGTCAGTACACTGGATGATATATTGGCGCTCGATGAAGACGCACGCCAACAAGCGCAATTACTGCTGAGGAAGTTAATTTAATGTCCGGTGCGATTTGGAATTTAATGTCGTTTATTGTCGCACTGGGGATACTGATAACTGTGCACGAATTTGGTCACTTTTGGGTGGCGAGAAAAAATGGCGTGCTGGTAAAACGTTTTTCCATTGGTTTTGGTAAAGCATTATTACGCTGGCGAGATAAGCAGGGAACCGAGTTTGTTATTGCGGCAATCCCGCTTGGTGGCTATGTTCGCATGCTGGATGAACGAGTAGATCCGGTATTACCGCAGTTTAAAGATTCGGCGTTTAACCATAAAACGGTTTGGCAACGCATGGCTATTATTGCTGCAGGCCCAGCCGCGAATTTTATCTTTGCCATAGTGGTGTTATGGCTAATGTATATGGTTGGCGTACAAACCATGCGGCCAATTATTCAGGATGTTGCGCCACAATCTATTGCGGCTTATGCCGGTATTTCGCCGCAACAACAGATTGTCTCCGTTAATCAGCACCAAGCTACCGATGTTAGTAGTGTGAATCTGTTATTAGTAGAACAAATTGGTGACGATACCATCACATTAGGTTTAAAAGACATCGTTACTGAGCGACGTTACAACGTTGAGTTGGATATCCGTGCCTGGCAGTTTGATCCCGAGACACAAAGTGTATTCTCTAGCCTGGGCCTTGGCCTGGCAAGGCCACAGGCGCTGACTGAAATTGCCAGCGTTGCCAAAGGCTCTGCTGCGCAAAGGGCCGGTTTACAAGTCAATGATAAAATACTGCGGATTGCAGATGAAGACATCATTGATTGGAATCAGTTTCAGCAGATTGTCGCTAATGCACCGGAAAAAGCGCTAAGCCTTGTCGTTGCACGAGACGGTAATGAATTAACACTAATTGCAACTCCTGAGCTTGTGCAAGCCTCCGATGGTTTTTCTCAAGGTGTACTTGGTGTTACGCCTAAAGTAAGCGAATGGCCACCCGGCGTACTTTACACTCAGCGTTACGGTGCTTTCGCTGCGATTGGCGCGGGTGTGTCGCACACCTGGCAGCTGACACGGTTAAGTTTTGCCATGATTGGCAAGCTGCTGACGGGAGATGTGTCGGTAAAACATTTAAGTGGCCCTATTTCTATTGCTCAGGGAGCAGGTGCCACGGCCAGTATAGGCTTGGTAGCTTTTTTATCGTTTTTAGCACTGATAAGTGTTAACTTAGCCGTCATTAATTTGTTGCCGCTTCCCGTGCTGGATGGCGGACACTTAATGTATATGCTGCTGGAACTAATACGCGGTAAACCTGTCTCTGAAAAGACACAGGAAATAGGTTTCAAGTTTGGTGCGCTTATCCTGCTGGTGTTAATGGGAATTGCGCTGCTCAACGACGTTTCTCGTTTGTAAATAACTAATCATAAGTAGTTCAAATAATGACAATTAACCGATTAGTAGCTGCGATGTTACTTGCCTCGGCCAGTAGCTCGGTGCTTGCTGAAGAATCTTTTACGGTTCAAGATATTCAGGTAGAAGGCCTGCAACGCGTAGCGCTTGGCGCGGCGTTAAATAATTTGCCTTTCAACGTAGGTGATACCGTTACAGAGTATAATCTGTCTCGCAGTATCCGTACTTTATATGGCGCGGGTCATTTCGATGACATCAAAGTATTTCGCGACGGTAATACCGTTATTTATCGCCTGCGTGAACGGCCTACGATTAACGCGATTGAGTTTGATGGCAACAAAGACATCAAAGAAGAGCAGTTAATTGAAAGCTTGTCCGGCAATAAAGTCGAAGTAGGCGAGCCACTAGATAAGACAACACTTAAAAGCATTGAAAACGGCTTGACTGAGTTTTATCACGGTGTGGGTAAGTATCAAGCTGACGTTGAAGTTGAAGTGACTTATTTACCGCGTAATCGGGTTAATCTGAAAGTTAAGTTTGAAGAAGGTGATGCAGCCTCCGTTCGGCAGATAAACATTGTAGGTAATACCCTGTTTTCTGATGAAGAGCTGCTGAAAAATATTGAGTCTCAACAAGACTTACCTTGGTGGCGATTTATGTCATCAGATCGGTATCAAAAGCAAACGCTTAACGGCGATATAGAAAAGATAACGAGTTATTATCTTGATCGCGGTTATCTGCGGTTTAGAATCGATTCTGAACAGGTTTCAGTAAGTCCGGACAAAGAATCTGTATATGTCACGTTAAATGTGACTGAAGGCGAAAAGTACACCATCAAAGGTGTGAAATTTGTTGGTGATCTTATCGGTCAAGACGAATTTATTACTCAGGTTTTGCCGTTAAAAGATGGTCAGCTTTATAATGGTGCACTGGTAACTTACACCGAAGAGAGCATTGCTAAGTTGCTGGCTCGGTTTGGCTACGCTAACTCAAAGGTACGTACCATACCGCAAGTAAACGATGATACTAAAGAAGTTGAGTTGACAATAAGCGTTGACCCTGGCAAACGTGTCTATGTGCGCCGTATCAATATGATGGGCAATAGCACGACCAAGGATGAAGTATTACGCCGGGAACTGCGCCAGATGGAAGGTGCATGGTTATCAAATGATTCGCTGGAGTTATCTAAACAGCGTATTCAGCGTCTGCCTTATATTGAGTCAGTTGAGTTTGAAACAGCACCTGTTGCAGGTGAAGATGATTTAATTGATATTGGCTTTACAGTCAAAGAGCAACCTTCAGGCAGTTTTAATGCCGGTATTTCTTATGGCGACTATATGGGATTGTCCTTCCAGATTGGTGTGCAACAAGAAAATTTCCTTGGTAGCGGTAACAGTGCAGGCATAAACTTAAACACCAATAAATATCAAAAAACGTTAAGCTTTTCTTATACTGATCCTTACTTTACATTAGACGGTGTGAGTTTAGGCGGCCAGATATTTTACAGCGATTTAGATTACGGCTCGTCTAATCTTGAAGCTTACGACTATACCCGTTATGGTTTTGGCGCCAGTATTGGTTATCCAATAAACGAATATAACCGGTTAAATTTTGGTGCTAATTACGTTGTAAACAAGATTAACTCTATAAGTGATTACGATCAGTTGCGCCACTTCAGAGCGGTCTTGCTTGACGCGGAAAACCCTGACGGCGGCTACAATTTTACCAACTACGAATTGTCTGCAGGCTGGGTGCGTAGCACATTGAACCGTGGTTTGTTTCCAACTGCAGGTCACTATCTGGGCGCAAACATCAAAGTTACAGCGCCAAGCTCTGACTTAAAATACTTCAAAACCTCGTTTGAAGGGCGAAACTATATTCCGTTAAGTACTGATCATAGTTGGTCGTTTTTATCGAAACTTGAAGTGGGGTACGGTAATGGCTATGGCAGTAAAAATGGTTACGATTACACGCTACCGTTTACCGAAAACTACTATGGCGGTGGCCAGAATATTCGTGGCTTTGAAAGCCGGATCATCGGACCGCATGCTGTTATCTTAGGCGCAACCTCAGTACCAGGATTGCCAGGCGATGGTGGCAGTTTTCCTAGTACACCGGAAAATGATATTTATGATGTATCACAACGCTCAACAGGCGGCAACGCTATGGCTATTGCTACGTTAGAGTTGATAACGCCTACGCCATTTTTAAGTGACGACTATCGCAATTCCGTGCGTACCAGTTTTTTTGTTGATGTAGGTAATATCTGGGATACTGAGTTTGATATTAATAGATATGATGGATTAACACAGGTTTCCAGTAGCCAACGCAGACCAAAACTGGCAGATTACGCCGATGCTGGTTTGATTCGCGCCACTGCTGGTGTATCGTTACAATGGATTTCGCCAATGGGTCCTTTAACCTTCAGCCTGGCGAAAATTATTAAAAAGCAAGAAGGTGATTTGCAAGAGAACTTTAGTTTTAATATTGGTACAACTTTCTAGATTAGAAAAATAGGGAACAAAAGATGTTAAAGACACATGCAGTAAAATCGGCGATTATTTTAGTAGCAGGTTTATTAATGGCAGGTACTGTTGCTGCCAAAGAAATGAAAATTGCTTATGTTGATGTGCAGGCCGTAGCCGCTAAGATTCCTCAAGCTGTTGCCATGCAGGAAACGATTAAAAAAGAATTTTCTGATCGCATTGAAGCGGTAAATAAGTTGGAAAAAGATATTGGCTTTAACATTGAAAAGCTGCGTCGTGATGGCCCAACGATGAGTGAACAGCAACAAGAGGAACTGAAAGTTGCTGTTACTAACCAACGCAAGCAGTATGAAGAGTTAGCGCGCCCGCTGGATGAAGAAATTCGTACACGCCAGGCAGAAGAGCGCAACAAAGTGCTGGCGTTGATTAAAACGGCTATTGATGTCGTTGCTGAGCGTGAAAAAATCGATATGGTATTAAACTCTGGTGCAGCAGTCTATGCCAAACCTGAATTTGATATCTCTGAAGCGGTTATGACTCAGGTTAGCAAAGCGAAATAATGCTACAGTTTATCCTTTCTGAACTCGCTGAGCGTTTAGATGCTCAGCTGATTGGCGATGCTGCTTGCAGCATCGTTTCAATTGCCACCCTTGAAAATGCGGGCCCTGGCCAGATAAGTTTTTTATCCAATGCTAAGTATCGAAAGTTTCTCTCTGCAACAGCAGCGTCAGCCGTACTGATTACTCAAGATGATATTGCTTTTGTAGCTCCGGCAGTCAATGCATTGGTGGTAAAAGATCCTTATGTCGCTTTTGCTAAGGTGGCACAATTACTAGATAGCACGCCAAAGATAGCTAGCGGCATTCATGCTACAGCGGTTATTGACCCTAGCGTAACTTTAGGTGAAAGGGTGGCTATTGGTGCAAATGCCGTTATCTCAGCAGGCGTGGTACTTGGCGCTGATGTACAGATTGGCGCAGGCTGCGTCATAGGTGAGCGCGTGCACCTTGATGCTGGTTGTAAACTTTGGCCGAATGTTACTATTTTACACGGTGTTAGTATTGGCCAGCGTTGCATCATACACAGTGGCGCTGTTATTGGCTCAGATGGTTTTGGTTTTGCAAATGAACGCGGTAACTGGCTTAAAATACCACAAACAGGTACGGTTAGAGTCGGAAATGACTCAGATATAGGTGCTAACACAACGATAGATCGCGGCGCGATTGATGACACCATCATTGGCAACAATGTGATTATTGATAATCTATGTCAAATAGCCCATAACGTACGAATTGGTGACCACACAGCAATAGCCGGTGCTTCAATAGTCGCGGGTAGCACCAAGATTGGCCGTTATTGCATAATTGGTGGTGGCGCTTGTATTAATGGCCATATCGACATTTGTGATGGCGCTCAGATAACTGGTATGGCCATGGTAATGAAATCAATTACTGAAAAAGGAGTATACTCGTCAGGTATTCCTGCCACCAGTAATCTGGATTGGCGCAAAAATACGGCTAAATTACGCCAAATAGATCAACTATATCAACGAGTAAAGCAGCTTGAAATCCAGCTCGCAAATATGCTTAATGCACAAGATACTGACCACTAGACAGAGGAATAGCTTTGGCTAACCAACTTAACAGCCTTCAAGTTCAGGAAATCATGGCCTTGTTGCCACACAGATATCCATTTTTGTTAATTGACCGCGTATTAGATTTCACGCCGGGTGAAAGCCTGACCGCAGTAAAAAATGTCAGCATTAACGAGCCCATTTTTACCGGCCATTTTCCAGGGATGCCAATTTTCCCCGGCGTATTAATTCTTGAAGCAATGGCTCAAGCCACAGGTATTCTTGGTTTTAAAACCGTTACAGAGCGCTCAGAAAACGAATTGTATCTTTTCGCGGCTATTGATGAAGCGCGTTTTAAAAAGCCAGTAGTACCTGGCGATCAAATGATAATAGATGTGAAGTTTTTAAAAGAGCGCCGCAACATATGGAAGTTCTACGGTGAAGCGAAAGTTGATGGACAGGTTGTCTGCTCAGCTGAGTTGATGTGTGCCAGAAGAGAGTTATAACGTGATCCATGCAACCGCAGTAATTGAAGCCAGTGCTAAGCTAGGTAACAACGTCAAGGTAGGCCCATTTTGCTATATTGGCCATGATGTTGTTATCGGAGACGACTGTATCCTGGAATCGCATGTTGCGATTAAAGGCCCTAGCACTATTGGTAAAGGTAATCACTTTTTCCAGTTTTCCAGCATAGGTGAAGCTTGTCAGGATAAGAAGTATAAAGGTGAAGCCACAGAGTTGATCGTGGGTGATTACAATGTGTTTCGTGAAGGTTGCTCGGTACACCGCGGCACTGTTCAGGATCAGGGTAAAACCATGATCGGTAGCCATAACCTGTTTATGAATACCACCCATATCGCTCACGACTGTGTAATTGGCAGCCACACTATTTTTGCTAGTGGTGCGCAAGCTGCAGGGCATGTGCATGTGGGAGATTGGGCCATTCTAGGTGGTATGACAGGTGTGCACCAGTTTGTACACATTGGCCCTCACAGCTTTTGTGGCGGCGGCTCTATCGTACTTAAAGACGTACCACCTTATCTTATGGTTCACGGTGCGCCTTGTGTGCCAGCAGGTATTAACACGGAAGGCTTAAAACGTCGTGGTTACAGTAGCGAAGCGCTGTTAGAAATACGCCGTGCGTATAAAGAAGTGTATCGTAAAGGCCTTACCGTAGCCGAAGCCTTAGCCGCGCTTGAAGAGAAAGCCGCTTTAGTGCCGGAGCTTAAAGTATTTACTGATTTTATCGCTAATGCCAGTAGGGGAATTGTGCGCTGATGCAGGCAGCTAAACCTCTTAAAATAGCCATTATCGCCGGGGAACACTCCGGCGATATTTTAGGTGCTGATCTGATGATAGCGCTTAAAGCAACTCACCCTGCTGCGGTGTTTTACGGCATTGGTGGCCCTCGCATGCAGGCATTGGGGTTTACCGCGCATTTTGATATGGAAGAGCTGGCGGTAATGGGCATTGTAGAAGTGCTTGGTCGTTTACGTCGGTTATTACAGGTTAAGCGTGAAATTCTTGCCACCTTTATGGCCGACAAGCCCGATGTATTTGTTGGCATCGATGCACCAGACTTCAACTTACCGGTAGAGTTGCAACTAAAGCAAGCCGGTATTAAAACAGTGCACTATGTTAGCCCCTCCGTTTGGGCATGGCGGCATAAACGTATATTTAAAATTGCGGCGGCCACCAATATGGTGTTGTCATTGCTGCCCTTTGAAAAAGCGTTTTATGAAAAATATCAGGTACCATGTACTTTTGTCGGTCACACCATGGCAGATAGCATGCCGTTAGAGGTAAATAAGGCGGTAGCTAAGGTTGAGCTGGGGCTGGATAGCACAAAAGCGGTGCTGGCACTCATGCCGGGTAGCCGAACTAACGAGATAAAATTACTCGCACCCGATTTCTTAAGCGCGGCATTATTATTACAGCAACAATTTCCAGATTTGCAGTTTGTTTGCAATATGGTTACAGATGCAAAGGCTGAGCAATTCAAAGCGATTAAGGCACAGTTGGCCCCCGATTTGGATGTTAAATTGTTTATTGGCCAAGCAAGGCAGGTACTTTTAGCAGCGGATGCAACTTTTATCACCTCTGGTACAGCGACATTAGAAGCTATGCTGGCAAAATGCCTGATGGTGGTGTCATATCGTGCTAATTGGCTAACGTATCAAATAGGCCGACGGCTGGTTAAACTGGCCCATTTTAGCCTACCCAATTTATTAGCAGGGCGGGGCATGGTAACAGAGCTATTGCAGCACCAAGTAACGCCACAAGCACTGGTGGCGGCAATGACGCCGCTGTTAACGTCACAGCGCGATACCTTGCTCAGCGAATATCAGCAAATTCATCAAAGCATAAAATGCGATGCCAGTGTTAAAGCCGCGCAAGCCATTATACAGGTAGTAAATAATGATGTTGTATCAGCGTCCTGACGTTCAGCTAATTTGCGGTGTTGATGAAGTTGGCCGCGGCCCACTCATTGGCGCTGTGGTTACTGCTGCTGTTATTCTTGACCCAGCGAAACCTATAATGGGTTTAAATGATTCTAAAAAACTGTCTGAAAAACGCAGGCTTGAGCTGGCAGAGCTTATTAAAGCCAACGCATTATGTTGGGCGTTAGGCCGCGCTGAACCGGCAGAAATTGACCAGCTGAATATTCTGCATGCCACGATGCTGGCGATGCAACGTGCAGTGGCTGCATTAACGCTTCGGCCAAAGTGGGTGCTGGTTGATGGCAACCGCACTACAGATTTCGGTGTGCCTGCAACTGCCGTGATAAAAGGGGATGCTTTGGTACCTGAAATTAGTGCGGCGTCTATTTTAGCTAAAGTTACCCGTGATGCAGAAATGCAGGCTTTACATCAGCTTCACCCAGAATATGGTTTTGCTGCCCATAAAGGTTATCCCACCGCTGCGCATATGGCTGCAATTAAGCAACATGGCGTGTTAGCTGAGCATCGGCGCAGTTTTAAACCGGTACGCCTGTTATTGGAGCAACACGGCTTATGAATGCTCCTGGCTTTATTCATTTGCGCGTACACAGCGATTTTTCTATGGTCGATGGTGTTGCCAAAGTAAAACCTATAGTTAAAGCTGCGCAAAAATTGGCGATGCCGGCATTGGCATTAACGGACCAAATGAATTTTTGTGGCTTGGTTCGGTTTTACAGTGCCGCGCATGACGCTGGCATAAAGCCTATTATTGGTGTGGACTGCTATGTACAGCATCCGTTGTTTGGCACTGAAAGTAGCCGTATCTTGCTATTGGCGGCAAACAATGCCGGATATCAGAATCTTAGTCAGCTCATTTCTAAAGCCTACTTGCGTGGACATGTTGATGAAAAGCCGCAAATAGATCATCACTGGCTAGCCGAATATGCCGAAGGCTTAATTGTCCTGTCCGGAGCAAAAGACGGTGTTCTGGGTAAGGCCCTGCTAAAGGAAAACAACCAAAGTGTTAGTGAGTTACTGGCATTTTATCAGCAGTATTTTCCTGACCGGTTTTATCTTGAGGTAATCCGTACTGGCAGGCCAGACGAAGAACGTTATATTCAACACGCCGTTACTTTGGCAGAACAGCATGGCTTACCCTTGGTTGCCACCAACGAGGTGGTGTTTTTACAAGCAGAAGACTTTCCTGCACATGAAATTCGTGTCGCAATCCACGATGGTTTTACCCTGGATGATAAGCGTCGACCCAAAAACTTCACGGATCAGCAATATTTAAAATCTGCTGATGAAATGCAGCAGTTATTTGCCGATTTACCAGAAGCATTAGACAACTCGGTTGAAATAGCTAAACGTTGTAATGTCACCATTCGTTTAGGTGAGTATTTTCTGCCCGCATTTCCAACTGGCGGTATGAGTGATGCCGATTTTTTAGTGATGAAATCTCGCGAAGGCTTGGAAGACCGCTTGCTGCAGCTATTCCCAGATGAAGTACTTCGTACTGAAAAACGCGCGCCTTACGATGAGCGGCTGCAAATTGAGCTTGACGTTATTAACCAAATGGGTTTTCCGGGTTACTTTTTGGTCGTTATGGAGTTTATCCAGTGGAGTAAAGACAATGATATTCCGGTAGGGCCGGGCCGCGGCTCAGGTGCCGGTTCGTTAGTGGCCTATGCACTTAAAATTACCGATTTGGATCCGCTGGAATTCGATTTACTGTTCGAACGGTTTTTAAACCCGGAGCGGGTATCAATGCCCGACTTCGATGTCGATTTTTGTATGGACCGGCGCGATGAGGTTATCGACCATGTTGCTGACATGTATGGCCGTGAAGCCGTGTCGCAAATTATTACCTTCGGTACCATGGCGGCCAAAGCAGTTATTCGTGACGTAGGCCGTGTGCTGGGGCATCCATACGGTTTTGTTGACCGGATCTCAAAGTTAATTCCGCCTACGCCAGGTATGACGCTGGAGCAAGCGTTTAAAGAAGAGCCTCGGCTGCCGGAGTTGTATCAGCAAGATCAGGAAGTAAAAGATCTGATAGATATGGCCCGCCAGTTGGAAGGGGTTACCCGTAACGCGGGTAAGCACGCTGGTGGTGTGGTTATTGCGCCGACTAAAATTACCGATTTCTCCCCGCTTTATTGTGACGACGAAGGCAATAATCCGGTTACTCAATTTGATAAAAACGATGTTGAATACGCCGGTCTGGTTAAATTCGACTTCTTAGGCTTGCGCACGCTGACGATTTTGCAGTGGGCGGTAAACATGGCTAATACGCGGCTGAAAAAAGAGGGTCGCGAGCCAATAGACATTAATGCCATTCCGCTGGTAGATAAGAAAAGCTTCGATCTGCTGCAAAAAGCCGATACTACTGCGGTATTTCAGCTTGAATCTCGCGGTATGAAGGATTTGATCCGCCGGTTACAGCCTGACTGTTTTGAAGATATGATTGCCTTGGTAGCGCTGTTTCGGCCCGGCCCTTTGCAATCGGGCATGGTAGATAACTTTATCGATCGTAAGCGCGGCCGTGAAGCCATATCGTATCCGGACGCTACCTGGCAGCACGACTGCTTAATTCCTATCCTGGAGCCTACCTACGGTATTATTTTGTATCAGGAACAGGTGATGCAGATTGCGCAGGTGCTATCGGGGTATTCGCTCGGTGGTGCTGACTTATTACGCCGGGCAATGGGTAAGAAAAAACCCGAGGAAATGGCGAAACAGCGTGACACTTTCCAAGAGGGAGCGGCAAAAAACGGCATTGATCCTGAACTGGCAATCAAGATTTTCGATCTGGTAGAAAAATTCGCCGGTTACGGTTTCAATAAATCGCACTCTGCAGCATATGCTCTGGTGTCCTACCAGACGTTATGGATGAAAGCGCATTATCCGGCTGAGTTTATGGCGGCGGTAATGTCGGCAGATATGGATAACACCGACAAAATTGTTACCCTGGTTGATGAGTGTGAGCGGATGAAGTTAAAACTGATCCCGCCTGACGTAAATGCCGGTGTTTATAAATTTACCGTAAACGAGCAGGGGCATATTGTGTATGGCATCGGTGCCATCAAAGGTGTGGGTGAAGGCCCAATAGATGCCATTCTTGATGCCCGTAATAAGCATGGCAGCTTTAGCGACCTGTTTGATTTTTGCGCCAAAGTAGACTTAAAAAAATTAAACCGACGCGTGATAGAAAAACTGATTTTATCAGGTGCGATGGACCGTTTAGGGCCACATCGCGCCGCGCTTTCTGCAACGCTCGAAGAAGCGATGAAAGCAGCCGATCAACACGCTAAAGCTCAAGCAGTGGGCCAGGATGATTTATTCGGTTTACTAAGCCCAGAGCCGGAGCATGCAGCAGCGGCGTTTAAACAGGTTGCAGTATGGCCAGATGAAGTATGGTTGGAAGGTGAACGTGAAACACTAGGTCTATATTTAACCGGCCATCCAATAAACCGTTATTTGGATGAAATCCCACGCTATGCAAACTGTCGTTTAGTTGAGCTACAGCCGACCAAGAAAGATCAAAGTGTTGCTGTAGCCGGACTCGTCGTGTCAGTGCGGATTATGATCAACAAAAAAGGCCGACGCTGGGCAATCGTAACCCTGGATGACAAATCGGCGCGGCTAGATGTACGGTTTTTTCCGGATTTGCTGGAAACGTTCGAACAACTGTTACAAAAAGACCGTATTTTGGTGATAACGGGACAGGTCAGCTTTGATGATTTTAATGGCGGCCTTACAATGACCGGCCGCGATGTCAGCGAGATAACCCAAGTACGGGAAAAATCTCTGAGATCCTTGAATATCACTGTACAATCGGCGCAAATAGACCACAATTACCTGCAAAGATTGCAGCAGGTACTGGGAGAGTTTAATGCCGGTACCGTCCCCGTAAAGCTGCGCTATCAACGCCAGGAGGGTGAGGTAGTGCTACAGCTAGGAACACAATGGTGGGTAACGCCGGCCGACGCTTTGTTGCACCAGTTAAAGCAATTGGCAACAATAGAACTGGAATTTAATTAATTAGGTAGTGACAGTCGATGATGCTGAATTATTTAGAGTTTGAGCAACCTATTGCTGAACTAGAAGCAAAAATAGACGAATTGCGGAACGTAAGTCGCAATGGCGATTACGATTTGGGCTTAGAAGAAGAGATCAACAAACTAAAAGAAAAGAGTTTGGGCCTGACAAAGAAAATTTTTGCTGAGCTGGGTGCCTGGCAGGTTGCACAATTGGCCCGTCATCCACTAAGACCTTACACCCTGGATTACATCAAGCATGTTTTCACTGACTTTGATGATTTGGCCGGTGACAGAACTTTTGCTAATGATCAGGCGATTGTAGGCGGAACAGCCCGGATAGGCGATATACCGGTTATGGTTATTGGCCATCAAAAAGGCCGTGATACGCGCGAGAAGATTAAGCGTAACTTTGGTATGCCACGTCCTGAAGGTTACCGTAAAGCGCTACGTCTGATGGAAATGGCTGAGCGCTTTAATATGCCCATTGTTACCTTTATTGACACCCCTGGTGCATACCCGGGTATTGGTGCTGAAGAGCGTGGTCAATCTGAAGCCATTGCCCGCAATTTAAAAGTCATGGCAGGTTTAAAAGTACCGGTGATCTGCACAGTTATTGGTGAAGGCGGATCTGGTGGCGCTTTGGCTATCGGTGTCGGCGATAAAGTGAATATGTTGCAATACAGTACTTATTCGGTTATTTCGCCAGAAGGTTGCGCATCTATTTTATGGAAAAGTGCCGATAAAGCCCCTTTGGCTGCTGAAGCCATGGGTATTACGGCCGAGCGTATTAAAGAGCTTAAACTGATCGACGAGGTGTTCCCTGAGCCACTCGGTGGTGCCCATCGCTCGCCAGAGCAAATGGCACAAACGTTAAAACAGTCGATACTACGCGACTTGCAGAAGCTGCAGAAAATGAGTACTAAAGAGCTGCTTGATGTGCGTTACCAGCGTTTGATGTCTTACGGATACTGCTAAGTAAACGTAAGCACTTAACCATAAGTGCTTAATCATGAGTACTTTAAGCCAGTGCAGCTGCACTGGCTTTTTAATTTGTGTTAGCCTTACCTTTTGTGTTTATCACGGTAGATGTTCTTATGCCTGAGCTAAGCTCTGCGTATCTTATCGAAACCTTAGAATTGCAAAACCACAGCCATATTGTGCTGGCGCTTAGTGGTGGCCTGGATTCTATGGTGTTGCTGGATTTGTTATGTAACGCGCAGCAAATGCAGCCATTTACGTTAGAAGCGGTGTATATACATCATGGCATTAGCGACAACGCCAGTGCGTGGGGCGAATTGTGTGCGGCTCAGTGTGCCATGCGCAAAGTGCGTTTTTCAATGCGCCATCTACAGCTGAGTGGGCGTGATAATCTGGAGCAACGCGCTCGGGAAGGGCGCTATCAGGCGCTAAACGAATTTGTTCACACCGAAAAACATACCTTGGTTACGGCACATCATGGCGATGATCAACTAGAAAGTTTATTTTTGGCGCTAAAGCGAGGCGCTGGTGCGGCTGGTTTAAGTGGTATAGCAAGCAGTCGTCCGTTTGCACAGGGCAAATTGATGCGGCCATTATTGGCGTTTAGCCGCAGTGAGCTGGAACATTATGCTTTGCAACAACAGCTCAGCTATGTCGAAGATGAAAGTAATCAGGATACCCGTTTTGAGCGGAATTTTATTCGTCAGCATATTACGCCGGTTATTCGACAGCGTTGGCCACATTTTAGCCGTACTGCAGCGCGAAGCATGCTGCACTTAACACAGCTACAACAGTTAGCAGAGCATTATACAGAACGTGCATTTGAGCAATGTGTTAGTGACAATCATCTGGTGTTGTCGGCGTTAGCGAAGGAGTTACCATTACAACAGGATTTAGTGATCCGGCATTGGTTAGCGCATGCAGGGCTTAATCCGTCCTTAGAATGGCTTGATACCCTTAAATGTCAGGTTATTGGAGCGCGGCCAGATGCAACGCCTACGCTGCAATTGGCTGAGTATCAGGTACGACGTTTTGATGGCAAGCTTTATCTGCTTACCCATAAAGACACTTTAGTACCCTCGCAACAGATCCATTGGCGCGGGCAAAATACGGTATTACTACCAGAGCATTGCGGCAGCCTGCAGTTTTTAACCCAACAAGCGTCATCGGCTCTGCCTATCGCTGCAAGTTCTGGACAAATTATATTTGGTCAACTTAGTTTGCGGTTTAAACCGGCTGGGGCTTTGATGAGTAAACCGTTAAAGCAGTGGTTTAAATTATGGCAGGTACCACCCTGGCAGCGCTTACGCACGCCACTTCTTTTAGTTGATGGCGAGTTAGTTGCTGTTGCAGGCTACGCCAGCTGCATTACGGCAGAGCAAGCGACACAGTGGATAAGCTGGCAAAGCTAAAATAAAGCAATACTTAACGTTTTTATATTGTGTCAGGCTACGCGAACCGTATTTTTGCCTGCTTCTTTAGCTGCATATAGCGCACTGTCAGCAGCGGAAAATAATTGTTTACTGCATTGGTCAGTATTAAATACCGCTAAGCCAACGCTGGCGCTTACTGCGTACTGTTGGCACAGGTAATGTTGGTTTATAACCTTAACCAAGCGTCGGGCAACTAATTCGGCATTGTCGGTATCTTGACCAGATAAAACAACGGCAAATTCGTCGCCACCGAAGCGGAATAAACTATCCGTTGCGCGCAGGGTATCGCGTAAACAATCAGCTACTGCCAGCAATACTTCATCGCCAGCACTGTG
Organism: Rheinheimera baltica; assembly: GCF_030731985.1. Classification (NCBI taxonomy): domain Bacteria; kingdom Pseudomonadati; phylum Pseudomonadota; class Gammaproteobacteria; order Chromatiales; family Chromatiaceae; genus Rheinheimera; species Rheinheimera baltica. The sequence goes on along the minus strand of NZ_JAPJDY010000002.1, from coordinate 60,414 downwards.
ACCGTTTGAGTCATTAACCTGCTTAAAGTTATCTAAGTCCAGCAAAATCAGTGCACAATGCTCGTTGTGACGTTTTGCCAACATCACCGCTTTTTCAAAACTATCGTCAAAAAAACGACGGTTACCTAAACCTGTTAGCGTATCTTTTAGCGCCATTTGTTGTAGACGACTCACGACTAACGCATTACGCAGAGCAAACAACCATTCACTTTCAAGCAATAGTAACTCACGTTGTGCCATTGGCGTAAAGGCGTAGTCACTGTGATAAACCAGTTCAGCTAAGCACTGTTGGTTGAGTACGAGTACGCTACGGTGTTCAAATTCCCCTGAGCATGAGCCAATAGCGGAAAAATCACCCACCGCGGTTTTTAATGACATTGCTGAAAGCGGCAAAACTTTGCCGACGGCCATTGATACGATATTTAGCTGCTGCTGAATGTCTAACGTAGTTTGTAACTGGCTTATCAGGCTTTGTTCCGTGCATTCTGGTAACTGCGGCCATTGCTGCAGTTTTGTCATGGCGGCATAACTAGGAGCACTGCTTAACGCGACGTCTTGTACTAACAGGTATTCCATAATGGTATCCAATAATGCTTTTATAAATTTTAAAGCAAATAATGGGCCAATATTTAAAGTTATTATTTATCAATGACTTAACTTGTCGCGCGTTTCGGGCAGTCAAGGTATTGACGAGTAATTAAACCTTAATCACTGTCGTCTGCCAGAAACTGCAGTATGCTGTCCATCTGCGCCATCGCATCATCATAACCTAAGCTAATCAGACGTCGGGTATAGAGTTGCTCAAAGAGTAAATAGCTGGCTAAGCTGGAGTCTGAATGCTGGCGTATCCCAGTCATTCGCAATATTGTTCGTACCGCCATAGGTAACGACAAAAAGTGTTCGCTGGCAATTTGACCAAAATTTTGGCTGGGATTGATCACCAGGCTGTTTACTGGTTTTAATTCCGTTTCTATATTGTGCTGGCGCATAATTTTAATGGTGTTATTAATACGCTTCATCCGCTCTAAATCTGAGTTAAGGCTGTCGGTAAATACCGTATCGAGTAAGTGTCCGGCAATGGTTGCTAGATCTGGGTGGTGCAAACTGCGCTGATTGGACTCATTTTTGCGAGGGTCTGCCACGCCAATAACCATAATTTTATCAGCACCCAGGTGTATTGGTGCACTTAGCGGAGCGAGCTGATTTACCGAGCCATCACCAAAATACTGTTGATGAATACGCACTGTTGGAAACACTAAGGGAATGGCAGCCGATGCCATTAAATGCTGCACTCCAAGCAAGGTTCGCTGGCCGCAACGTTTAGCCCGGCGCCATTCCTGCGCTTTGTCAGACTGAAAAAACGTTATCGAATCGCCATTGTTATAGCAAGACGCGGTAACCGATACACTTGAGAGATACCCTCCCATAATATTGCGGTCTATGCGTTTTAAATCCAGCACCTTTGTCAGCATTTGTCTAAGCGGTTTATTGTCAAACAAGCTGACCGGTTGCTTGTTAGCATAATCAGCCTGAAATGCACTAAAAGCGCCGCGTAACAGCTGACGAAAAACCCTCGGATAATCCGCATAATATACCTGGCTGGTATGAAAGTTACGCCAAATCCATTCCAGTTTCTTCACACCCAAATGAAAACAAGACGCGTAGCATGCCATGGCAATACCGTTCATGGCACCGGCGGAGGTACCCGATATTATTTGAAACGGTAGCTTGCTACTACGCGGGAATTGCTGGGCAATCGCTTTTAATACGCCAACCTGATACGCTGCTCTAGCGCCACCGCCGGTTAATAGCAAAGCCGTTTTTTTTACCGTTTTGACATCGTGTTCAGACATAACTTAGTTGAACTTTTTCCAGTATATATGCTCATTGCTTAATATATTGCTGGATTCAATGCAGAATGCAACGCTTAATCGCGTTGTGCGATTATATTGCTACAGAGGGTATTATGGCTGAACAGGAAAAAGACCAAGAGCAGAACAAAAACCAACAGGTTTATTTGTTGGCCATTGCAGCAATTGTTGTGGTGATACTTATTGCCGCCTGGATGTTGTTGAAAAAAGAGGACATGCCAGCTAAACCTGCCGTTATCGTGCCGCAGGTAGTTACTGAACCAGTAATAATTGACCTGCCACCAGAACCACAGCCTGAGATTGACAATGAGGAGGCTGAGCCAGAACCTGAGGTATCAGCGCAGAATGAGAGTGTTGACATTGTTGAGGCGCCGGTTGAGTTGCCCCTTCCTGCATTAGATAATTCTGATCAGGAGGTAAAGCAAAAATTACTGGCGTTAGAATGGCAGCCTGGTTTGGCTGGATTATTTATTACCGAAGATATGTTACGTAATTTTGCGCTGCAAGTTGATAATATTGCTCAGGGACAATTGGCAAAAAAACATCCTCTACTGCAACCCCTTGAGCAAAAATTTACGCCATCTGGTCAGGACGCTATGCAGCTCAATGATGAGAGTTTTGCTCGTTTCCAACCTTATATTCAGTTATTAGAAAGTGTTCCTCCAGCAAAATTGATAACGTTATTTGACCGTTATGAACCCTTATTACAACAAGCTTATGCAGAGCAGGGCTATCCTGATGAGTTATTTAAAAATAAACTTATTACCGCGATAGAGGTATTGTTGGCAACGCCTGATGAAAGTTATCCACTGCAACTGGTGCGGCCGGGTGTCATGTATAAGTTTGCAGATCCCGACATTGAACAGTTGCCTGCTGCGCAAAAACAAATGCTACGCCTTGGTCCTGCTAATATGGCAAAAATAAAAGCGGTGCTGCGTCAGTATCATAGTCATTTGACGGCTGTTTAACGCTTTTTTGCTCTCGCAGAGGCTTATATAACATTATTCTGCAAGTCACAGCGTGAACGAAAGTCACGCCGTGGCTTGCAGAACATAACCGATTCTTGCATAATGCGCGCCTGCTGAGGATTCAGCAGTTCAATGGTAACCCCATTGGTCCTCTCGCAATACTAGTAGGCGAACCTGGTCAGGTCCGGAAGGAAGCAGCCACAGTTTATGACGTATGTGCCGGGATGTGGCTGGTGGGGTTGCCACCCAAATCTCTCTGTTTTATAACGTCACGTTTTACTATCTCAAGCGCCATTAATATGGTGTTAGGGTCAAGTTCATGTTGCTCCAGAAGCATAATCAAATCGACAGCCAATTTGACATGCTCTGGGGCGTGTTCAAGAGAATCACTCACTCATTACTATCCAGAAACTCGCGCGCGCGGGTTACTGCTTCCCGCACTTTCATTTGCATTTCGTAACGTTCACTCTGTGGTAAATAAAACGCCATGTCTACTTCGTAGCGAATATAGCGTGGCGGTAGTAGGTTTAGTGAAATACAACACAAATCTGCCAGGTACTCTGCATCCTTATTCGCATCCAACCCTAACTCAACAATATGATCCAGCGTTAATTTTTCATAATAGTTGTGGATATCGTCGTCCAGTTTCATATTAACCTCAATGTGGTTTATGTATTTCACAAAGCATAATCAGCTTTACAGCAAAAGACCACTGAAAGATTGAGTTAAGCTTGGTCACTGTTACAATGCGCATCAAGGCCATAAGAGAAAAATAACTATGCAAAAAAATACTGCGCCCTGCTACTACGGTGATTATTTACAACTGGATAAGGTGTTAACAGCACAAGCGCCTGAAAGTGCAAAATATGCCAATGAGGCACATGATGAAACGTTATTTATTATTGTGCATCAGGTGTATGAGCTATGGTTTAAGCAAATTTTGCACGAATTAAAAGCGGTAATGGATGTATTTGCCGCTGAAGAAGTTAAAGACGAGCAGTTAACCGGTATAGTTCATAAACTCAAGCGGGTAATTACCATTCAGCAGTTGCTGAATCAGCAAATTAGTGTGATGGAAACCATGACTCCGCAAGACTTTATGTCGTTTCGCGATTATTTGGTACCTGCATCAGGTTTTCAAAGTATCCAGTTTAAAATGCTGGAAATAGGCTTGGGCTTAAAAAGCGATTTTCGTATCGATTTTGATAAAAATTCATTTTATAGCCGGTTGAATGAGAAAGACCGTACCTTTCTGCAGCAATTAGAACATGAGCCTAGCTTGTTCGAACGCATAGAAAAATGGCTGGAGCGTATGCCATTTCTCGAATTAAACGACTTTAGTTTCTGGCAAATGTACCGACAGGCAACGGATGCGATGTTGGCGGAAGATAAAAGTACTGTCGAGTCAATTGAGCAAATCGCCGAACACGAACGTGCTTTGCAGCTGGCAGAAATAGAACGTACCGCTGAGAAGTTTGCTGCTTTGCTTGATAACGACAAATACCAACAATTGCAACACAGTGGCAGTTTTCGCTTAAGCCAACGCGCAATGTTGTCTGCGCTGTTTATTAGTCTATATCAGGAAGAGCCGGTATTTAACTTGCCGTTTCAACTGCTTACTTGTTTAACTGAAATTGATGAGTTGCTCACTATTTGGCGTTATAAACATGCCATGATGGTACAGCGTATGCTCGGTACAAAAATTGGTACCGGTGGTTCCTCGGGACATGACTATTTAAAACGCACTACCGAGAAAAACCGCATCTTTACCGACTTGTTCAATATGGCGACGTTTTTGTTACCCAAAGCTGATTTGCCGCCCTTGCCACCACAAGTGAAACGCCGTTTAGGTTTCTATTTTGCTGGCGAAGTGTGAACCACAGAGGGTAAAAGCAGCTTTGAACAACTGCAAATGCAGCTGCACCAGCGCATCAACATTGCGCTGGTAGCCACCGCCAATTACCGCTGCTACCGGTATTGCGTTATCAACACAGCATTGCAGTACCAGCAAGTCGCGCTGGTATAGTGCCGCTGTTGAAATACTCAGTAACCCCAATTCATCCCGCTGGTGAATATCAACGCCGGCGTCATACAGCACTAAATCCGGCTGATGCCAATTAATCAAGGTTTGCACACTTTGCAGTACGGTTTGCAGATAGTCGTTGTCGCTGCAATCTTTCGCGACGCCAACATCCCAGTCAGACTGCTGCTTATAGTAAGGAAAGTTCTTTTCACAATGAATTGAACAGCTAATAATTCGGGGTTCATCTGCTAGCATGGCAGCGCTACCATCTCCTTGATGCACATCCAAGTCGATGATAAGTATTTTATCCACTTCCTGCGTTAACAGGGTTTTAGCGGCAACCACCAGATCATTAAACAGACAAAAGCCAGACCCTTCGTTGTAAAAAGCGTGGTGATAGCCCCCACTTAAATGTAGTGCGATACCCTGTTTAAGCGCGGCTTGTGCTGTTTGCAACGTTCCTCCTAAAGAGCAAAGCGAACGCTGAAACAATTGTTCAGACCAGGGAAAACCAATTCGTCGCATGGCCTTGGGCAGAATACTGCCATCTTGTAAGCTAAGGATATAATGTGGGCAGTGCACCTGGGCAAGTTGTTGGCTACTTATCGGTGTTGATAAGGAGAATGCACTCACCGGCACGCCAATACTAAGCAACTGCTGATACAGTGCTTGATACTTTGTAATGGGATAACGGTGCTGCGCTGGAAGATCAAGTTCGCTGTAGCAAGGATGATAAAGCATAGCGGGTAACGAGGTTAGCATCAGTTGCGGCGTTCCAAATCCAGAATTTGTCGTTCAATATCTGATAAGGCTTTACGGCAGCGGCCTAGGCGGGCATGCAATGCCAAACTGCGTTGTATAGCATCGGGGGCGTTTTCACGATTGGCCAGCACGATCATATCCTGCAATCGGCGTTCAAACTCCTGCGTATCACTTAGTTGCTGATATAGCTGCTGGCTACTAACACTGATTTGCTGCACCAGATTTTTCGCTTTATGTACTTTATTGCTGGGTTTGCGTCGTATATCAACATTTCGAAATGCTCGGGTAAGCGCAACGGTTTGTTCGCTTAAACGCTGCACCAAGCGTTGTTTCGCTGTGATTGCTAACGCGCTATGTTGCAAGTGGTTAAGGTTTCGCTGTGCCTCTATAACGTAATCAGTTAGCTGGGGTGAGCGACAGCTAAACAGGGTGCTGTCAAACCAGTTTTGTGGCTTACCGCTAACTTGCTTTAAATCAATCTGTTCAGCTTGTTGCTTTAATTGCTGCAATTGATGCGCAAGTGTGCCTAATAAATCCATCAGCTGCTCCAGGCCTGCCAGGCTAAACGCAGTGCAATAGCTGCAACAACGCAAATAAATACCGGACGAATAAATTTACTTCCAAATTTAATCGCTGAATGTGCACCTAGCCAGGCCCCCAACATCAAGCAGAGACCCATACCGATACCCAGCGCAAAATTAACATGGCCCAGATAAATAAAAGCGACCAGCGAAAAGCCATTGCTTACAAAATTCATTGTCCGCGCCACACCACTGGTGAGTAGCAAATTTATCCGGTAAAGCGCCATTGTAGATACCATCCAAAAAGCACCGGCACCCGGACCTGCAATACCATCATAAAACCCTAATGTCAGGCCTTGCAGCCTTTGTTGCCAATATAATTTGGTCGTTTTGGCAGGCAACTGCAGCTTGTCATCAGGTTGCATACGATTAAATAATGTATAAAAAGCGGCTAACAAAATCACAATTGGAAGCATTTTTTCCAGCGATTCATTACTCAGAAAGTCGACAGCTATAGTGCCGAGTACTGCACCGATAGCGGTGTAAAACAAACTGCGCTGCCAAAAATGAGGATTAAACAGCTTTTTGCGGTAATAAGTGACAGATGCTGTTAACGAGCCAAAAGTGGCCGCCAATTTATTTGTACCCAGCACGACATGAGGAGGTAAACCGGCAGTAAGTAAGGCGGGCACAGTAAGTAAACCACCGCCGCCAGCAATAGCATCGATAAAACCGGCAATAAAGGCCACGGCACACAACAGTAATAATATACTCGGCTCTAAAGCTAATTCTGCAAACAAAATGGTTTCCTGTTAATACTCAATGTGACGCTGAAAAGGAGGCAATGCGTTTAACATGGCCGTGCCGTAAGACTTAGTAACCAGACGGCGGTCGAGAATAATAATTTGGCCTTCATCTTGCTCCTGGCGTAGCAGTCTACCACATGCCTGCACCAGTTTCTTTGATGTGGCGGGCACGGTAAGTTGTAAAAATGGATTGCCGCCTTTACGTGTTATCGCTTCAGCTAAGGCTTCCTCTAACGGCGACGTGGGTACCGCAAAAGGTAACTTTGTTATCACTAAATTGGTTAACAACTTACCGGGTAAATCTAGCCCTTCAGAGAAACTTTGGGTTCCGAACAAGATACTACAGCGGTTATGTTTGCAGTTTTCGGCATGCAATTGCAGTAGTGCTTGACGTGATGCCTCACCTTGTACCAATAAAGAAAAGCCTTTTTTACGGATAGTTTCTGCAACCTGCTGCATTTGCCAATAAGACGCAAACAGCACCAGGCTTGCCTGATCTTTAGGTAAGTAGTTTGGCAGCAGCGTAGACAATTCGTCCGTATAGGCTTGTTCAGTAGGCAAGGTTTTCATTTTGGGAATAACAATTTTACCTTTTTCCGCATACGCAAATGGTGACGTTACTTGCAGCGTTTTGACTCCCTCAAACCGATTTAAACCAAGATCGTATTTTATATACTGAAACGAATTTAACGCTGTCAACGTAGCCGAACACATGATCACGGCAAAGGCATCATTAAACAGCAGTTGCTCCAGTTTGTTTGCCACGCCAAGCGGGCAAGCATGGCCAACGACATTTTGGCTTTGGTTATTCAGTTCAACCCAACGGGCTTGATGGACATTTTTTTCTTGCTCCATCGCATAAAGATGCCAAAGCCCTTGTTGTTGCTCAATCTTCTGTCGCAGGTGACTTAGGTCCTGTATCAAGTTAAAACTCTGTTTTAACGGCAGTTTTTGTTCAGAGATATTTTCTTGCAAATGTTGTTGCACGCGTTCTAATTGAACCAGCGCTTTTTGACTCATTTGTGCTAGAGGCTCTGCTTGCTGCTGGACTAATTTTGGCAGGGCAGCATCAGTAAAACGATACTCGGTCTTATCAGCAAACCAGCGCGTTTTAAACTCAGCAATACTTCGCTCAACAGGCTTGAGTAAACTGTTTAACTCGTTACAACTGTCATCAAACCGCAATAGTTCTTTCATTACAGTCGCTGGCAAAAGGGTAATTAACTGTTGAATTGTTTTGCCAGCTTTTTCTAACCAAACACTATTGTGGCTAAGCTGAGCCTGTGCCGCAAAAAAATCGCGGGCAATATCGGGTAAATGATGTGCTTCGTCAATAACATACAAGCTATCTTCAGCTTGCGGCAATATACTATTGCCACTGGCCAAGTCGGCTAATAGCAAGGCATGATTTACTACCAAAACATCGGCGTTACTTACCTCTGCGCGAGCCAGATGAAACGGGCAGTTCATGTGCCGGCGATCGGTTTTATGGCAATGCAGCGGGTCTGCTACAATTCGCTGCCATAAATCTTCAGACAGCGGGGTTGCGAGTGTATCTCGGTCACCCAGCCAGTGGCGTTGCTGCCAACTATCGAGCAGTTTTTGCCAGTCAAAAGCCGCATCAGCGGCTGTTGCAAATAATTCGGGGTGTTTTTGTTGCTGACGCATGCGCTCAATACAGGCATAACGCTGGCGTCCTTTAACCAAACTAAATTCAAATAATAATTTGCTATGCTGCTGAAAAAATGGCAAATCTTTATTTACAAGTTGTTCCTGCAGGGCCACAGTGGCGGTTGCAATAACTACTTTTTTCTTTTGCGATAATGCATATGGGATAACCGCCAGCATATAAGCTAACGATTTTCCAGTACCAGTCCCGGCTTCAATTAAACCAATCCGTTCATGTCGGTGATAACTGCCGGACACAATTTTAGCGATTTCGGCAACCAGTAAATTTTGCCCCGGTCTGGGTTGATACAGCGGCAATGTCGTTTTGATACGGCTATGAATATCGCGAATTTGGTGTTTAAGAGAGTCACTTAGCATATTGGGTATGTATTTTTATCCAGTTATTGGATTGTATACCTAATATCAGCAGTAGCAAAACGGCTTCATCTACAAAATTCGCATAGAAAGTTCCGTCTTGTGAATAATTAATTAGGAATTAATCGGGATTTATTGTAAAGATTTGTTGGCAATCTAATCTTTACATTTAACGCCCTGTCCATACAGTTAATTACGCATATTTTATTTGTTAAGTCTAAGTTGTTGAATTTAATCAATTATAATATATCGCTCTGCACGGCATTGCCAAATATTCTATTGCATTGAAAAGATGTTTGTACAGAAGTTAACCTGGCGACAACGTAAATCTCAAATTGTTCCATAAAAGCTGTTGACCCTGCCGAAACCTTACGTTTATTATCAGTGGGCGACAAATCGGAGGTTATCCGAAATGAACGGAGTGCCGAGCGCCGTAAAAGGTTGGTAACTGTTTAAAAATAGAATCACTAGATAGTGGTCCAGGGAGAAATACATGTATACGAATAATAAATTAAGCAAAGCTGTGCGCTTAGCGATTGCTTTTGGTGCTGCATCTGCAACTGCTTTCACTGCATCAGTAAATGCTGCTGAAGAAGATGCTGCAGAAAAAGTAGAACGAATTGAAGTAACAGGTTCACGTATTAAGCGTGCTGACCTTGAAGGTGCAAACCCGGTAACAGTATTAGATAAAGTTGATATCGAGCGTTTCGGTCTGACTTCTATCGGTGACGTATTACAAAACCTGCCAGCTGCTGGTTCTGCAATTAACACCAACAGCAACAACGGCGGTGACGGTACAACTACCCTGAACATTCGTGGTTTAGGTTCAAACCGTACTTTAGTATTAGTAGACGGTAAACGTTGGGCTCCAGGTCTGGGCGGTTCTGTCGACTTAAACAACATTCCATCTTCTATCATTGAGCGTATTGAAGTATTAAAAGATGGTGCATCTGCAGTATACGGTTCTGACGCCGTTGCTGGTGTAGTTAACATTATTACTCGTAAAGATTACGAAGGCGTTCACGCCAGTGCTTATTTAGGTCAATACGCAAGCTACAGCGATGGCCGTAAAGAGTCTTACGATATCGGTTTTGGTGCATCTTCTGGTAAAGGTAACGTTTATGTAAACGTGAGCTACGTGAACGAAGATGAAACCTTAGCGGGCGACCGTGACATCTCTGCAGTGCCAGTATTCGGTACTCCAGAAGGTTTCGGTGGTTCTTCTGGTACGCCTAATACCCGTTTTATGTACAAAGACGGCAATGGTGATTTATTCAGCCAGCAGGGTGATGGTAACGGCGGGTTAATCCCGTGGACTGGCGCTTCTGCATTTAACTTCGCGCCGTTTAACTTCCTGTCTACGCCTCAAGAGCGTACAAACCTTTTCATCAAGGCAGACTACGAGCTAAGTGATAACCTGCGTGTTATGGTTAACGGTTTCTACAATAACCGTAAATCAGCTCAGGCGTTAGCACCTACACCGTTATTTATTGGTACTGCGTTTGGTGATACCGGTTATGTGTTGGCAGCGAACAACCCATACAACCCAACAGGTTTAGACTTAAGCACTGATACAGATGAAAACAATTTGTATTTGGTAGGTCGTCGTATGATGGAAGCTGGCTACCGTCAGTTTAACCAGAACGTTGACCAATTCCAGTTTAACGGTGGCTTTGAAGGTAACTTCGATTTAGGCGACCGTACCTTCTACTGGGATGTTGGCTACACCTATTCAGACATTACAAACAACGAGCTGACTGACGGTTTGCTTAACATGGGTAATGTTAAAACAGCAATTGGTGATGTTGATGTTTGTGCTGCGACAGATGGCTGTGTGCCACTTGATCTGTTCGGTGGTTCAACGGCTATCGGTGTAGGTTCTATCACGCAAGAAATGCTGGATTACATCCTGTTTACTGCGCAAGATGCTTCTAACACCAACATGAAAAACTACACCGCTAACATTTCTGGTGACGTAGTAGAGCTGCCAGCCGGTATGATTGGTTTCGCTGCGGGTTACGAAAAACGCTGGCAGAGCGGTTTCGACCAGCCAGATGCGTTTATCTCTGCAGGTTTGTCTTCAGGTAACGCGCGTCAGCCAACTTCAGGTCGTTACGACGTAGAAGAGATGTACCTTGAATTAGCGATTCCATTGTTAGCTGATATGGCGTTTGCGCAAAACCTGGATTTAGAGTTAGCGACTCGCTATTCTGATTACAGCAACTTTGGCGACACCACTAACAGCAAAGTGGGTATTAAGTGGCGTGTGAATGCTGACTTATTAGTACGTGCTACTTACTCTGAGTCATTCCGTGCTCCGTCAATTACTGAATTGTTCCGCGGTGCAGCTGATAACTTCGGCTCTTTAGTTGACCCATGTAATGGTGGTGCTGCAGCTAACCCTGGTAAACCGGGTTGTGCGGGTATTCCGGCTACTTACAATCAGCCTGGTCCACAAATTCGTTCAACTGTAGGTGGTAACGAAAACCTGGCAGCGGAAGAAGGCGAAAGTAAAACTTACGGTTTAGTGTATAACCCGTCTTGGGCTGATGGCCTGTCAATGACTTTCGACATGTTTGATGTTGAAGTTAATGGCGCGGTGTCTACTGTTGGTGCACAAGATATTCTGGATGCGTGTGCTGAAACTGGCGTAACACTGTGTTCACTGATTCAGCGTAACGCTGGCGGCGGTATTGTTGATTTGTTCAACGGTGCAGTTAACTTGGGTGGTGAATACACCAAAGGCTTCGATGCTAACGTGTCTTACCGTTTTGATACTGACTTTGGTACTTTCTTGACACGCTTTGATGTTACCTACATCGACGAGCGTACAGTAGTTGCTGTTGACCCGGTAACTGCTGCTGAAGTTGAAAATAAGTTAGCAGGTAGGGCATTTGACCGTGACGTAGTGCCTCGCGTTCGTTCTAACGTATCGTTAGACTGGACTCAAGGTGACTGGACTGCAAGCTACCTGGCACGTTTTATCAAAGGTACAGATGAAACCTGTAACTTCGGTAACTCTGCACTGCAAAATGCGCAAGAGCAACTGCTGTGTAGCATGCCAAGTGCAGAAGTGGGCGGCGCGAGCTTCAACCACTTAGGTTCAATGGTATATCATGATGTGTCTGGTGCTTATCAGGTAACTGAAAGTATGCGTGTTTCTGTTGGTATCAATAACCTGTTCGATACCGATCCACGTGTATCTTACAGCACCTTTGCTAACAGCTTTGACCCATCAATGTATGAAATTCCAGGTCGCTTTGTATACGGCCGTATCAGCTTGGAATTCTAATACCTAGTTAAGGCTTAACCTTAACCACAAAAAGCCTCGTTTCGAGGCTTTTTTTTTAGGTTGATTGATGAAAAAATGGCAATACAGACCCAGACGATGAATAAACCGGTAATGGATACACAGAGTTTAATTCGACAAGCCATAGCTTGCTTTAACCAAAACGACCCGCAGCAAGGCAAAGCATTACTGCAGCGTGCTGCTGATGCAGGCTCTGCAGCAGCGGTGCTGTATTATGCCGATATATTATTCAAAGAAGATAAGCCTTCAGCTTATAAATACCTCGGCCAGCAGTGGCAAAGGGGAGTGAAGGGCACGCTGCACCGTAGGGCGTTGTTACGTTGTTTTTTTGACAAGCAGAATAGCTACACAAATGATGAGCTGTTTTCTGATTTGCACGAAGAAGCCATAGATGGCGATATTCAGTCTATTGTCGCCCTGATATCGGTAATGCAGTGCGCTGATGTTAGTCGCTATTACTGCGCACTATTGCAGCAGTTTTCGCCAGAATTAGCTCAGCAGTTGTTGCATGCTTCATATACAGTGCAGGAAGCCAGCGTAACTAGTACCGAGCTTAGTCAAGCGTTTAGCACCGGTTTGCAAGGCTGGCAACAGTTTAATTGTGAAAAGATAAATAGCGACATCGGCCTGGTTGTTGCCAAAGCAGCATTAACCGACATTGAATGTCGTTATATGATGTTGCGATTTAGTAGCTTATTGCAACCGTCACAAATTGTCGATCCGGTGAGTGGAACGGCAAAACAAAACCCTTACCGCACCGGTTCCATGGTAGCGATAGTGCCGGAATATTTGGATTGGATAGCTTTAGGCATAGAGCTGAAAATGTCAGCGTTTGCTGGTTTTGCGCGGCAAAATGGTGAGGTGATGAATCTGATACATTATGACGTGCAACAACGCTATCTGCCGCATTTTGACGCCATCGTTGGTGACACATCAACATTGTCGTCCCAGCTTCGCAATGGCGGCCAGCGGCAGCTAACGGTGCTTGCGTATTTAAATACGGTATCAGCGGGCGGTGAAACGTCTTTTCCTAAGTTAGGCATTAAAGTACCAGCCCAGGCGGGTGATATGCTTATGTTTCGCAATATTGATGCTGCTGGCAAGTTGTTACAAGCTTCTTATCATGCCGGTGAACCGGTACAAGCAGGTGAGAAATGGCTGTTGTCAAAATGGGTTAGACAAGGTGTTACTGATTATGGTACGTTTGTTTACGGTTAACATGAATATTTTTTGTATGTAATACGTTAAGTTAGTGAAATTGGAGAAAAAAGATGGACTTGTTGAAATTAAAGATGGCGACTATGGCTGTACTACTAGTCGCAGTAGCTGGTTGTAGTGCTTCTGTAGATCGTGATGTTGCTAATGCGACAACAACTGAAGAGACAGTGCAAGTTGATGAAAATGGCGAAGTTACTGCCGCCACTGATGAAAGTAAGTTAGTTTGTTATCATGAAAAGAAAATTGGTTCTAACCGCAAAACTACCCGCTGTATGAGCAGAGCCGATCGTGATAAAATGCGCGAAATGTCGCGTGAAGCGTGGTTACGTCAACAGCAAGGTTCTGAAACAGGTGGTGGTTAATTATTAGTAATAACACAAAATTTCCTTTGGGAGCTAATTACCCAGAGTTAGTCGCTAAGGCGATAAAAGCGCAGCAATTTAATGCTGCGCTTGATATTTATGCAAGCTGGTTTGACGCTGAACCTGCCTTTTTTTTATCCAGCAAAGCGCTTGGGCAAACTCAACAGACGCACATCAAAAATGCGGCTAATTTGGCCCGAAAGGCTTTGTATGACAAAGTTCAGGTTATTACAAACGTCAGCAGCAGAATAAACAAGGCAATCCGCTTTTATTTTGGCCTTGAAGCCAAGCAGTTTGAACAGCCACTTCAGCAACCCTCTTTTTTTTATATTCCCGGGCTACCAGCGAAACCTTTTTATACAGTAGAAGAAATTCCTGGCTTGGCTGATATATTAGTGCAGCTTAACGGCTTTAAGCCCGACCTACTGGCTCTGGGGCAAAATAGCTATCAGCAGTATGTTGAAACTTCTGGCCCGGTACCTAATACCACTGACTGGCAAAACGTTAAACAAAAATGGCTGTCTACGCATTTATTACGTGGTGACAAGAAAACGCCTTTTGCTGATAGTAAATTAACTGAGTGTCAAAAGGTGTTAGAACACCCTACAATAGCGCATTGTCCGCCACACGCTGCTGAAGCATTTGTGTCGTCATTACTTTGCGGCGCTAAGATCCCAGCTCATTATGGTATTTCTAATGTTAAACTGACAGTGCATATGCCACTGCAGGTAAATGCTGCTGCGTATTTGCGTGCTGGTGACGAGCAGCGGTATTGGTCTGAGCACGACAAGGCTATCGTGTTTGATGATAGTTTTTTACATAGTGCGGCAAACCAGGGTGGGGCTCGGCGTGATGTATTTATTTTTGATGTTTGGCACCCTTCATTAACCGTTGAAGAGCAAAACGCTATTAAGCATTTTATGGCAGAGCATCAGCTTTGGTCAGAAAAATATGCTAAATTGGCTGCATTGGATGCCCGTTTGTAGCGTTAAAAATGATTAGCTTAGACCTTATTAAACGTTTTCAACAAATTTCGTATTATTTTAATCAACACGCTTTCATACAGGTTGTTGCATTATTTAGCCCTGTGCTTGCGGTAGATAACGTGCCCGCTGAAATAGCTCTTATGTACGCGGTGTCGCTACGTCGCCTTGGACAGCACGAAAAAAGTAAAATCTGTTTCTCAACCGCATTAAAAGCACATCCCACTAATGCTGCCCTTAGAAACTCATTTGGAAATTTATTGCTGGAGATGGAGCAGCCACAGCTGGCGCTGGCTGAGTTTGCTCATGTAACTAAATTGGAGCCAACAAATTCGGATGGCTACCTAAACAGCGCCAGAGCGCTTAGCCGTTTGGCATTATATGACCAGGCACTGGAACACTCTAAAACGGCGCATAATTTACAACCAAATAACATGAATATTGCCATTGCGCTGGCTGAGAATTTGGTAAATACAGCGCAGCTAGACAAAGCAGAGGCACTGTATGACAAGCTACTGCAGCGCGAACCTCACAATATAAAGCTACTAAACAACTTAGGGAATTTAAAGCGCCAACTAGGTAGTGCAGCGGATGCTATTCATTTGCTGGAGCGTGCTGCTACGTCGAATAACTCAACTGTACTGCGCAATCTAGCGGCATGCTATGTATTGGAGAATCAGTTTGAGCGTGCTTACAATTGCTATCAGGCCGCTATTGCTGCAGCGCCGGACGATGTGCTTGCCTATGCCGAATATGCGGCATTATTATGGCAGCAAGGCGATGCAAAACCGTTTTTACACATAGAGCTGCGACTTAACGCGGCGCCAGAGCATCATGCGCTTAGAGTTGACTACATAAAAACGCTGCTAAATATAGATCAGCCTGATACCGCTGAGCGCTATTTAGAGCCTTTACTACAACATTTTCCCTCCGACAGCGCAGTTTTGACATTGGCCACTACCGTATACCGTAATAAAGGTGATTTAGAAAAAGCCGAGTATTTCGGTCGAAGTGCATTAGCGCAAGTCAACAATACGTCCAATATTGCCGCAAGAAGTGAATTGGCGTTTACCCTGTTAGCACAACACAAAGGCGAGGAGGCCTTAGCTCACTACCATCACTTATGTGATGACGACCCGTTAAATCAAGGCTGGTGGACTACGCTAAGTTCTGCGTTGAAACTTACCTCTGCAAAGCAGCAATACAACTGGTTATGTGACTATACGCTGGTAAGTGCCGATGTGATAAGCAGTCGGGAGAGTAGCGCTTTATTGCCGGTGGATTTCAATCAGCGTTTGTTGCCGCTATTGAATCAGCTACACTGCAATGCCCGCCCTCCACTGGGGCTTTCGCTGCAAAAGGGGTCTCAAACGTTTGAGAATATCTTTGACCGCCAAGATGCCGTTTTACAACAGTTGCAGCAAGCGGTGATACATCAAGCTTGCAAGTTTATTAGCCAGTTGCTGCCTGATCCTAAGCACCCTTTTTTATCGCGACTATCAACCGATCTTAAATTTCAGGGTTCGTGGTCGGTGCAGTTGCGCGACGAAGGGTTTCATAAGTCTCATTTTCATCCAATGGGTTGGCTAAGTGGGGTTTATTATGTCGATGTGCCGGACGCGGTTGAACATGATGGTCAGGGGTGGCTGGTATTTGGTCGGCCGGATATACCCAATGTTCTGGATGTTGGCGATTTTGCTGTAAAACCTCAACCAGGTATGTTGGTGCTGTTTCCCTCTTTTATGTGGCATGGTACAAACCCGTTTAAGTCTGCTACAAATCGGGTGACTGTCGCATTTGACATAGTGCCTGAGTCAACCGGTCACAGTAGGTCTTTTTAATGCTTAAATCCCAATTTGATCAGGCACTGCGCCTGTTTAATCAACATGATTATGCTGCGGTTGTTGCCGCTTGTAAGCCGCATGTGCAACACCCTATGTTTAAACTATTACTTGCGACAACTTATGGTAAGTTAGCGGAATATACGCATTCAGAACCGCTGTTTTTGGCGTTGCGCCAGCAATATCCGACAAATTTAGATGTCTTATTTAATTTTGCTTTAGTATTAAAGTTGCAGCAGCGCATGGCGGAAGCTCAGGCACTGTTGCAACAGTGTTTGACGTTAAATAATCGCTACCATGCGGCGCATAGCGCCCTTGCTGGGATTTATGCTACACAAGGCAACTTTGAACAGGCACAAGTGTATTATGCTCAGGCATTGGCGCTACAACCTTATAATGTTGAGTATTTGTTTGGAACCGCTCAGTGCGACTTCGGCCAGGCAAGGTACCATAGTGCTCATAAGAAATTAACTCTTGCGCTTGCCCAAGGTGTTCACTTGCCCTCATTACGCTTGCTTAGCGTTGTATTGTATAAATTAAAAAGCACTCAAGCGATGCGGCAGTTGCGGCAGCAACACGCCGAGCATATCAAACTTGATCCTGAGATTTTACTCTATGCAGGTTTGATTGAGCTTGACGAGAAATGTTATGTTCAAGCACTTAACTTGTTAGAAAAAGCACAGGTGCTGGCAAACAAAGCCTGGTTCGAAATCGATGCAAATTTGTTGTACTGTCGCTATTTACTCGATGCCGACAAGCAAATATTGCAACAAATTATTAGTTTGTCGCAGCAGGTTGCTACGGTAGAAGCATTCTATTTTAGTGCTAACTTGCTTGAAACATTAGGGCAATTGTTACAGGCCGAACAGCTTTTAGATATCGCATTACCGCTTTTTCCTCTTACACCGAGCTTACTGTTGGTAAAGGCTAAAGTGTTAACCCGGCGTCGGGAGTTTAACGAAGCGTTGGCAATATTAGATGAAATTTCTAAGCCAGAAGGCACTGAGATGCAGTTAGATATATGCTATCAAAAAGTGCAGATATTTGAAGCGCAAGCGCGTTACAATCTGGCTGCTGAGCAAATTATTCATGCTGGTAGTTACGTGCAGCAAGTTTCAGTGCTTGATGGTTTAGAGCAGGATGCCCAGCGTGCCGTGCAAGATATACAGCAAGGCGTTCCGTTACGCGGCACTCATGTGCGTAAGTTAGTCTTCATTATCGGTTTTCCTCGTTCGGGTACTACTTTGCTTGAATCGCGTTTAGCGCTAATTAACAACGTAAAAATATTAGAAGAAACGCACGCCGTTAAGCAGTTTTATCAGCAGTTAGAGCGCCAAGCGAATGGTCAAAATGTAATGGCATACCTGGCAAATTTATCTGCTGAGCAGCAAAACTTGCTGGCGCAGGATTACCTGGACAGTTTGCAAGATTATAGTGTTATTAACGACGATGACGTCATTGTCGATAAAATGCCGCTTAATGCCATTTACTTAGCGCCGGTGTTGGCCTTATTTCCGCAGGCTAAAATTATTCTGATGTTACGCCACCCCATGGATGTATGTATCAGTAGCCTAAAACAGCGCATGATTAACCTGTTTTCGGTTGAGAGTTTTGCTCAAAGTTACCATTGTTATTTTAATTTGCTAGCGACAGTGCAACAGCAATTCGCTGACAAAGTGCTGGCGGTAAAGTACGAACAGTTAGTAACTGACTATGAGCAAGAGTTTTCTGCAATTTTAGCGCATTGTGGACTACAGCAAGAGGCTAAGACCGGCAGTGGCAACAGCCCTAAAATGTTTAATACTCCAAGTTATCATCAAGTTAGCCAGCCATTATATACCAAGGCCGTTAACTCTTATCAGCATTACCGGTTGTATTTTGATTTTCAACATCAACTGCTGCAGACCTGGTGTAGGCAGCTTGGGTATACAGCAAGTGATTGATCAGTTTTTTGTTTAACACTGATACTTTGTGCGGCATAACGCCGCACTTTTTTAGTTATGATCACGTTCCATTTTAAAGGCTAAGGTGTAGCGGGGGTGGAAGCAAATACGGTTAGGCGGCCTGCCCACGTGTTTTATTGCGCCGTTAAATATCACCACCCGGCCAGGTTTTGGGGTACAGGCAAACACGCAATCATCTTCGTTGTTGAAAAATAGTGTTTCGCCGCCCCATTCCAGGTTCCATTCATCACAAATGTACACCAGTATAGTGAGTTCATCATTGCCGGGTTTGCAGTCTGTGTGTGTAAACAACATATCGCCAAAAGTAGCATGATTTACATAGCCACGGTAGGCCTGGTAATCTTTTCCGGTAAGCTGTTTAATAGTATCAAGGCAGCGTTGATATACTGGCAAAGATTTATAAAACATACTGTTAAAGTTAATTGCCCAGTGGCGATATTCTTGTGTTTCAGGTTTGGCAAATTCGTCCCGTTTAAATGGGCTGGCAACCAGGTTGGTATAAAGTTCTTTTGATTCAGCTGCCGGGCAAAGAGTATCGAATACCCATATCTGTTTGCCGTCTACTTCAGTGCTGTATTTAGCGTCTACGTTGTTGTTCATGGTTGTTATTAATAAATAATTATTTTAGTTAGCACGTTACCGTAGAATGCTATTTTTTTAAAGTAGCAGCTAAAATTCAACTCGAAAAGTTCAATGCTCCTATCTTACCTTATGATATCTGTCGTTGTTGCATACAGACAGCCAACCCTGCGGTTGGACATGATTACTGTGGTAGCCATCACTATTTAGTTCTACAGACCATCCACCTGAAAAGTAAAATGCTGCCCAATTGTTTTTTAACAACAGATGGCTGTTGTCCTTGCGCAGCCTAGCTATATAGCTGGTGATGTGTTTGGTTAAGGTTTTCTTATAGGTTGCTATTACCTTCGGGCGAATACATCGGAAAGATTAGCTTTGTTAATATTATTTACATATGTGTTATCAGTAACCCAGATGAACCTACCCAGATGATTTTCAGGAACATTTGTCAAAAAATATGTTAAATACTGTTTGTTAGTTTTCTCTAAATTGCTTAGGATGTAAGCAAGTGTGTCAAAGAACATACTTGATTACATTACAAAAATAATCCATGGAGAATAAGAAGAATGAAAACGAAGTTTTTCAAAAACACGTTAACAGCTGTCGCAGTCGCGGCGTCTTTGGGCGCTACGATGTCTGTATCTGCGCAAGATGCATCTCGCGGTAACCTATTAGGTCAAGCACAAGACCAAAGCGGTCAGGTTATTAGTGATGTACAGATTACCGTGACAAACCTCGAAACAGGCTTGGTTCGTTCAGTAACCTCTGGCGAAAACGGTAATTTTCGCTTTCCTTTGTTACCGCCTGGTGCATATTCACTACAGGCTACTAAATCTGGCTACGGTGTTGTAGCAGAAAAGAGCGTAAATGTTCGCGTTGGTGGTAACACCAATATGAATATCACCTTGTTGCCAGAGGGGACGATTGAATCAATCGAAGTTCGCGGATCCAGAGTGGCGATGTTGGATGCTATGTCAACTGAATCTCAGTTGGTTGTAAGCCAAGAGTTTCTCTCAAAAATACCTGTACCACGTGATTTAGCATCAGTTGCATTATTAGCACCAGGTACTACAAAAGGTGACTCAGCTTTTGGTAATCTAGCCTCATTCGGTGGTTCGTCAGTTGGTGAAAATGCTTACTACGTAAATGGCCTTAACGTTACCAATTTCCGTAATGGTCTTGGTGGTTCTGAGCTGCCATTTGAAATGTACGAGACATTTGAAGTTAAGACCGGTGGCTATTCAGCAGAATTTGGTCGTTCAACGGGTGGTGTTATTAATGCCAAAACTAAGTCCGGTTCGAACGACTTCCATGCCGGCGGCAGCGTATATCTGGAGCCATCATCAATGCGCGCTCATAGGCCAGATGTAATTTTGACTGACGCTGATGCAATAGATGAAAATGGCTCGCCTTACTATATCGTGAATAGCAATGACGAAATTTCTGAAAATAACGTAAATGCTTGGGCCAGTGGTGCCATTGTACAAGACAAATTATTTTTCTTTGGCTTAGTGAACTACAAAACACGTACTAGCGATTACTCAACTGACAACTTGTTTTATGATCGCAGCGCCAGTGATGTGCTATACGCAGGTAAGTTAGATTGGTACATCACACCCAATCATATCCTTGAATTTACTGGTTGGGATAATTCTAGCGACTTAGATACCAGCAAGTATGGTTACGACTTTGCAGCGGATACCCGTGAAGAGTTGTATGGCGATTACGTATTGGAACGTGGCGGCAAATCTTACGGTTTACAATACACCGGCATCATTAGTGATGACCTTACAGTGAGTGCGTTATACGGTGTTAATAAAGCTACCTACAGTAACGTTAACGTAGGTGATTCTGTAGTGGGTGTTGCTCATTCACCCTCTGGAATTCAGTTTTCACAGTATGGTTTAGCCACACCTTCAGTAATGGAAGATAAACGTACAGCATATCGTGTAGACGTTGATTGGTTTATCCATGAAGACCATGCACTGCGTTTTGGTTTCGATTATGAAGATTTAGAAGCTACTGAAGACACCTCTCGTGTAGGCGGTACGCTTTATCAATATCGTAATTGTACTAACTCGGATGCAGTATCAGCTGGCAATTTGTTAGACGCAGATTGTGCCCGTGTGCGTTTTAATACTTATGTTAACGCTGGGGCATTCCAAACCAAATCGAATGCCTATTACATCCAGGATACATGGCAAGTTACTGATAACATAACTGCACGTATTGGTTTGCGTAATGAAACGTTTGAAAACTACAATAAAGCAGGCGATAAATTTGTTGACGTAACTGACCAGTGGGCTCCCCGCGTTGGTGTTAGTTGGGATATTAATGGCGATGGCGAAAGTAAAGTGTTCGCGAATTACGGCCGTTACTTCTTGCCTGTTGCTACCAATACCAACATCCGTTTAGCGGGTGATGAGTTGTATACAATAACTTTGTATGACGTAATTGGCATTAATGGTGATTTGACCCCGGTAGTTGATGAAAATGCTCCTTTATCAGTAACTACTTATGCAGATGGCACTTTAAAGAGTACATTAGAAACCGTTAACGCAGACATTGAGCCGATGTATCAGGATGAGTTTATTCTGGGATACGAACGCATGCTCTCTGATAACTGGACTTTTGGTGTAAAAGGTACATACCGTGAACTTAAGAGTTCATTAGAAGATATCGCGATCGATTACGGTTTTAATGAATATTTAGAACAAGAGTTTGGCTCTTCATGTACCAACTGTACTGGTTTTCATTACTACGTGTTAACTAATCCAGGTGGCAATGTGACACTGACAACTGACCCTGATGGCGACGGCCCACTGGCTAACCAGGCATATACTGTTCCGGCAGACTTGCTAGGTTACCCAACGGCAACCCGTCAATACGGTGCAGTAGATTTTAATGTTCGCCGTGCTTTTGATGTGTGGATGATAGATGCTACTTACACCTGGTCACACAGCTGGGGTAATAGTGAAGGTTTCGTTCGCTCTGACAATGGCCAAGACGATGCCGGTTTAACGACCAACTTCGATCAACCTGGTTTAGTTGATGGGGCAAACGGTAACTTACCAAATGATCGTCGTCACATGGTTAAAATTCAAGGTGCTTATGCATTAACTGAACAGTTTAGTTTAGGTGCTAACTTCCGTTGGGAGTCAGGTCGCCCGTTAAGCTCATTTGGTTTCCACCCAACAGATGCATTTGCATCGCTGTATGAAGCCGAGTCATTCGTAAAAGACGGACAGTTGGTTAGTCGTGGTTCACAAGGGCGCACAGCCAGTAACTGGACACTGGATTTAACGGCCCGTTATGAAATGAAATTCAACGGTGCAGATATCGTGCTGCGTGGTGACGTCTTCAACGTGTTCAATAACATGAAAGTTACTGAGCGCAATGAAATAAACGAAATTTATGCTGGCGATCGTGCTGACGGTGGTTATGCAGGCACAGCAAGTGCATTGTATGGTTTACCAGATGCGTTCCAATCACCACGTTCAGTTCGTTTAAGTGCTGAAGTGAAGTTCTAAATGACTAATAGCGTATTTGCTATGTAGTCTAGTTTAGCGCTAACTGTAAACCGGGAAATGGCAACAAATCCCGGTTTTTACGTATTAAAGGAGTCGAAAGTAAACATGACTTTTGATTATCAATTTATTCTTGATGTTATGCGCCAGGGCAAGCGCACAGAAGCGGTCGCGTTAATCGCGCATTTTATTGAGAAAGCCCCCGCGTTAAAAGCTGATTGGTTAAAAGTTGCTTCTCTGGCACTTCGCATAGGCGAAATAACACTGGCAAAGCAGGCTGCCGATCTGTTTTATGGCAGCTGCCGAAAAGACATTAATGCTGATATCCATTATGCGGGAATTTACGCCGAGGCGGGCGATTTACAAAACGCATTAAAGATAATCGATCCGTACATAAAAGAGAATACAGCACTTCCGTCTTTGCAGCATTTAGCAGGAACCGTATATGCTCAGCTAGGGCAACTAGGAAAAGCCAGAGTTTCTTTAATTTATGCGCTGGAGTTAGCTCCTTATTTAGGTATTACGTGGTTTACATTAGCCAGTATCGTTAATTTCAAAGAACACCCTGTCCTGTTACAAAAGTTAGAGCAGGCATATGAACAATGTGCTGGTCAGGATTTGCGCAATAAGCAGCAATTCCTTTATGCCCTTGGCAAAGCCTATGATGATGTTGGTTATTATGACAAAGCTTGGCAAAGTTATAGTGCTGGTGCCAGTATTATTCGAAGTTTAAGTAAATACTCACCAGATACTGATACAACCGAAGTTGAAGCAATTATAAACAATTTTACGTCAGGTGCGCAGCAGCTACTGCCATATTCGCGTAGCAACTGCGAGCGAGGTATTGCTATCTTGGGGCTGCCCAGAAGCGGTACTACTTTGTTAGGACAAATGCTAAGCGAACACAGCAAGATTGCAGGTGCAGCAGAGTTCAATGGCATTGGGGCTGCTTGCTTTCATCTACAGTCGGATAATTTTTTAAACTTTCCAGCATATATAAAACAGCATGGTCATGCAGTTGGTGCATTGGACCATATAGCTAGCGTATATCAGCATGTCGCCAAGCAGTATTTTCCAAATGACGGTTTTAGAGTTGATAAGACGCTGAATCTAAACCGCTATTTTGGTATTTGGGCACAAGCTTTCCCTAAAGGGAAAGCTATTTATATTCGACGAAATGACGAAAATACGGCGTGGTCCTGCTTTAAAACTAATTTTCGCTCTCAGGCTGCATGGAGCTGGTCAGCCAATTCTATCAAGAGTTATATATCTAATGAGCGACGTTTATTAGAGCACTGGAAAACGATTTATAACGCACGTATTTTGGAAATTAACTACGAGGATCTGGTTGCCGAACCTGAACTGACTTTAACAAAAGTATGCAATCATCTCGGTCTTGAATTTGAAGGTTCGATGCTACATTTTTATAAAAGCAAGTCGCCTGTTTACACATCGAGTGTTGGCCAGGTTCATCAACCGTTAGAGCAAAGTAAGATAGAGTTATCTGAACGCTATCCTCAGTTTTTGTTTGAGCTAGGTTTATCATGATGTCTTATAAGGCCTTTGTAGCGCGCTGGTAAGTGCCAATTTTTTGAGTTTGATTTAAAAGTTATCTATGTTGAAAATATTTTTTTGAGTAGATGAAATTAAAATCATGTAAAAAAGGTCTAGTTTTATGCAATTACAAATACAACAGGTGAAAACATGAAAACAAGTAAACAATCTAACGTAGCCATGGCAGTAGGTGCTTTAGTTTTAAGCTCACTGGCGACAATAGCGACGACAGCTAATGCCAATCCTTTTACGGCTCAAGATTTAGCATCTGGCTATGAAATGGCTGCAGGTGAAGGTAAGTGCGGTGAAGGTAAGTGCGGCGAAGATAAAATGAAAGCCAAAGCCGATAAAATGAAAGAAGGCAAATGCGGCGAAGGTAAGTGCGGCGAAGAAATGATGAACGCCAAAGCCGATAAAGCGAAAGAGGGTAAATGTGGAGAAGGTAAATGTGGCGCTGATAAAGCCAAAATGACTGACAAAGCAAAAGATGTTAAAGATAAAGCGAAAGAAGCCAAGTGTGGCGGCAGTCTGTAAACTGTGTGACAAGGGCCTGCAGTTGCAGGCCTTTTGTTTAGAGGGGATGCGCGATGACGCTATTAAGTAATAGCATGGTGTCTGGTTCTGGCTTAGGCTTACGCCGTGAAATGCTGGACGAGGTGTTAACGGCCAAACCTGCAGCTATAGACTTTTTCGAAGTGGCGCCAGAAAACTGGATCCCGTTTGGTGGCAAATTACAGCGTAAGTTTCGTCAGCTCACTGAACTGCATCGTTTTATTTGCCATGGCTTGTCTTTATCTATCGGCAGTCCAGAGCCCCTAGACGTGGCTTTTGTAAAACAGGTAAAGCAGTTTTTACACCAGCATAATATTAATCTGTATAGTGAGCATTTAAGCTATTGCTCCGGCAGTGGTCACTTGTACGATTTAATGCCTATCCCCTTTACCGATGATGCCGTGCATTATGTTGCACAACGTATTCGTCAGGTACAAGACATATTAGAACAGCCGTTGATACTGGAAAATGTGTCTTATTATGCCGCGCCTGGCCAGCAGTTGTCTGAGTTGGAATTTACCTGTGCGGTGCTTGAAGAAGCCAAATGTCAGTTATTGCTTGATGTGAATAATGTTTATGTTAATTCGGTAAACCATGGCTACAACGCTGAGCACTTTATATCGGCGATGCCGTCTGATCGCATTGCCTACTACCATATTGCCGGACATTTTAAGCAAGCGGAGGATTTACTGGTAGATACCCACGGAGCCGCAGTTATTGATCCGGTATGGAAATTGTTAGCATTGGCGTATCAGCAACATGGTGTTAAAGCTACCTTGCTTGAGCGCGATTTTAATATCCCTGAGCTGACAATATTATGTGATGAACTTGCCCAAGTTAAGACGCTGCAGCAAGCAACACAGCAATTAGCATTGAGGGCTTAGGTCGATGCAGTTTCAACAAATCCAGCACGCTTTTATCAACCATATTAAAGACCCCGAAGGTATGCCGATACCAGAGGGGGTTGCTGACTCGCGTATGGCAGTATATCGGGAGCTGTTCTTTAATAACGTACAGGGCTTTGTCTCAAGTGCCTTTCCAGTGCTTAAGTCGCTTTATAGCGAAGTACACTGGTTAGCGTTAGTACGACATTTTTTCAAAAATCATCAGTGCACCAGTCCTTATTTTTTAGATATCGCCGAACACTTTTTACAGTATTTGCAACAGAGCTATAAAATTACGGAACAAGATCCTGAGTTTTTACTGGAGCTGGCGCATTACGAGTGGGTTGAGCTGTATTTAGCGACAAAACCATTGAAGGTGCTAGAAACCCCTTTGCTGCCAGAACAGGTTAACCAACAACCGCTGGCGTTGTCTGCGTTAGCATTAGTGTTGGTTTATCATGTTGCCGTGCATCAAATCAGTGTGGATTTTAAACCCGCAGTGGGTGAGCCTGAACATTGCTATTTACTGTATCGCAATAGCGAAGATGACGTGAAGTTTGTCGCGATAAATCAGCTAACGGCACTGTTGTTGCAAACGTTACAGCAAATGCCAGGTGTAGCGCTGGACACCTTAGTGCAGCAGTTAGTGCCGTTACTGCCTCAATTTAATACTGCGCAATTAATGCAAGGCGCACAAAGCATATTACAGGACTTTGCGACAAAAGGTGTGCTGGTGTCTTTTCAAGAGTGACAAAATTCATTACCATATGCGTCCATAATTCGCTGATGACAGAAGAGTAATGCAATGGCAGACGAAAATTTCAAAGACTCGTTTAACCTATGGCAGTTTCTAGCCGTGGTAGCAGTATTTGTATCTTTACTGTGTTTAGCCCCAATAGTGCGTTGGTTTCAAATTCTGGCATAATGCACTAGTTGCTTAGAAGGCCGCCTGAGGGCGGCTTTTTTGTCCCGGCAGGGACGCATAACAAAAGGTTTTCTGACATGGACAAACAAGCATTAGCGCTTGAATTAAAACAAGTTATAAAAACGGTTATTGATTACCCTAAGCCGGGCATTGTGTTTCGCGATGTCACCAGCCTGATGCAGGACGGCCCAAGCTTTAAAAAAGTTATAGATGCTTTCTGCCAGTTGTACGCTGATGAAGGCATTACCAAAATTGTAGGTACTGAGTCCCGCGGCTTTATTTTTGGTGCACCACTTGCTTATGCATTGGGTATTTCATTTGTGCCAGTGCGTAAGCCAGGTAAGTTACCACGTCAGCGTATTTCACAAAGCTACCAACTGGAATATGGTGAAGATGCCCTTGAACTGCATGCTGATGCAATAACACCAGGCGACAAAGTATTATTGGTTGATGATCTGTTAGCCACTGGTGGTACTATCGACGCTACAGCAAAATTAGTCAGGCAACTTGGTGGTATTGTTGACGATGCTGCTTTTGTCATTGCACTGCCTGATTTGGGGGGGGTAGCACGCCTGCAGCAAGCCGGATTAAATATCCTGAGTCTGGTTGAGTATAGCGGCGAATAAGTTTAGTCTGTTGCTGACTATCATAACCAAGACAAATGCAGCCTTATGAGTTACCAGGTATTAGCACGTAAGTGGCGTCCACAGCATTTTGCCCAGTTGGTTGGGCAGGAGCATGTTAAGAACGCCCTGGGTAATGCACTGAATAACAACAGACTGCATCATGCCTATTTATTTACCGGCACCCGTGGTGTCGGTAAAACTACCATAGCGCGTATTTTCGCCAAAAGTTTGAACTGCGAGCAGGGTATTACAGCAACGCCTTGTGGCCAGTGCAGTGCCTGCCTGGAAATAGACGCCGGTAACTTTGTCGACTTAATGGAAATTGATGCGGCGTCACGCACTAAGGTAGAAGACACCCGGGATTTATTAGACAACGTACAATATGCACCCAGCCATGGTCGCTTTAAGGTTTACCTTATCGATGAAGTGCATATGCTATCCAAACATAGCTTTAATGCACTGCTAAAAACACTGGAAGAACCTCCGCCGCACGTCAAGTTTCTGTTGGCTACAACTGACCCACAAAAGCTGCCTATAACAGTGCTTTCACGTTGTTTGCAGTTTAATTTACTCGCACTGAGTCCATTACAGATTGAGCAACACTTAGCTTATGTGCTTGGTGAAGAGGCTATTCCCTTTGAGCAAGCCGCGCTGGCGATGTTGGCACGTGCGGCAAAAGGCAGTTTGCGTGACTCGCTAAGTTTAACAGATCAGGCTATTGCGCAAAGTAATGCCAATATCACTCTTGATACCGTGCGAACCATGTTAGGGTTTTTGGACCAAAGTTGGGCGCAGTTGTTGCTGCAAGCCATATTGGCGCAAGATGCTCAGCAATTACAGTTGCAACTTGCCGCCTTAGTGCAGCAGCAAAATCATTTTAGCCAGGTATTGGATGACATGCTGTCGTTGTTACATCTTACCGCTCTGAGCCAGTTTAGTCTTAGTGCGGCTGCGTTTTCACCTCAGCAAGAATTTGTGCAGCAATTAGCCGATACGTTAGCGCCAGCGCAGGTACAGCTTTATTATCAGTTACTGATTAGTGGTAAGAAAGAGCTACCATTTGCGCCGGATCCGCTAACCGGGTTAGAGATGGCATTGTTGCGCGCGATGGCGTTTCAGCCTGAAACGCAAGATAGAATGCAAACACCAGCTAAGCATACTCGCGTTGGTCCTGTGCATGTCAGCCCCACTAATAGCTCACCAACGGTTACGCCTTCTTCCGTTTTACCCGGTGCGTCGCGCCCGGAGCAAATGGAGCCTCCTGTTGAGTTTGCAGCGCAAGCCGAAGTTGCTCCAGCGAAAAGTGATATTACTGAACCAGATGTTGGTGTTAAACCAGCAGACGACGCTATGACAGTGCAAGCTGCCGCTGAGCAAGAAGGCGCCGATCAACAGGTTGCTGAACCAGTAAGTGGTATCGACCCTGTTACTGCGCGAATTATGGCTCGTCGGGGTGTACAAGTAACGCCAGCACCTTTGACAAAAAAGCCTGAGCGCCAGCAGGCGCCGTTAACTGTTAAAGCCCCAATAACCCCTGCTGAGGCTGTCAGTGACAGTACCAGTACCAGTACCAGGGGCAATAGCAAAGGGTATGACAACGACAATACCGCGCTGCAGACACAGCAAACAGCTCAGATAGTGGCATCGCAATCTGCACGTCAAGCAGCACCGCAAGCCGCCGTTGACTCAACAGTGCTTAACCTGTCCAATGACGATTATGACGATGCTGATGACACTGATATTGCACAGCTTGATGCAGCCGCTACCGATGCGCTTTGGCAACAGTACGAACAAGACATGCAGCAAGCAGTCAGTGCAACACCGCCAACGCCCGAACCAGTATTAGCGCAATTTGATGGTAGTATTAACGATCAGAATTTTTCTATTCGCTTTGCCGCGCAGGTAGATGCCTGGGCTGCAAGGGTTGAAACACTGGATACTGGTGGTCTTAGCCGGCTATTTCTACTTAATTCAGCGATGCAGTTAAATGGCGCCATCTTAGATTTAACCGTCGCTCAGAGTCAGCAGCATCTGGACAGTGCTGGCTTTAGAGGAAAGTTACAACAGGTATTAGAACTGAGTTTTAACCAGGCGTTGACCATTAATGTTAGCTATCAACTCGACGTGCCTAATAGTCCGTTGTCTATTCAACAGAAAATTGTACAAGAGCGCATGGTGTATGTCAGTCGGTTGTTAGAACAAGACGAAAACGTATTACAGTTACAACAGATGTTTGATGCTCAGCTACTGGCTGAAACGATAGTTGTCAATTAACCCGAAAAGCTTGGCTAGCTTGAATTTTGGTGACGAAGTCATTATCTTGTCGCCGATAACACTGCAGTGCAGCAGCACTGGCTACGAATTTTTAATTTATACGGCAGGTAAAAGTTATGTTTAAAGGCGGTATGGGTAATATCATGAAGCAGGCGCAAGCCATGCAGGACAAAATGCAGAAAGTACAGGCTGAGATTGCCGCCATGGAAGTTACGGGTGAAGCCGGTGCAGGTTTAGTAAAAATTACCATGTTGGGTAATCACAACGTTCGGCGTGTTAGCATTGATGATAGCCTGATGCAGGATGACAAAGACATGCTGGAAGACTTGATTGCTGCTGCGATAAACGATGCGGTACGCCGCGTTGATGAAACCAGTAAAGAAAGAATGGCTGCTGTTACCGGTGGTTTGCAATTGCCACCGGGTATGAAAATGCCATTCTAATGAGTCGGCATACCCCTTTGTTGCAACAGCTGATTGATGCGTTGCGTATTTTGCCAGGTGTAGGGCCAAAGTCTGCCCAGCGTATGGCATTTTCTTTGCTGGAACGCAACAGGGAAGGGGGCGCGCACCTGGGTGCTGCACTTAATGCTGCAATGGCAAAAATAGGGCACTGTCAGCAGTGCCGTACTTTTTGCGAATCTGACCTGTGTCATATTTGTGCCGACCCGAGCCGGGCGCAGGACGGTATTATTTGCGTGGTGGGCTCTGCAGCAGATCAAATGGCGATAGAGCAAACTGGCCAGTTTAAAGGGCGCTATTTTGTCTTGCAGGGCTACTTATCGCCACTTGATGGTATTGGGCCACAGGATTTGGGCCTTGATATCCTCAGTAACACACTGGTAAAGCATAATGTCACCGAACTTATTTTGGCGACTAATCCGACCGTTGAAGGTGATGCTACGGCATTCTATATTGCCGAACTATGTAACAAACAACAGGTAAAAGTGTCCCGCATTGCACAAGGTATCCCGGTAGGTGGAGAGTTGGAATTTGTGGATGGCACGACACTGTCACATGCTTTTAGTGGTCGTAAAGCGTTTTAATCTGTTATACCCCTGCTTGAAATCCGGTTAATCTCCCCCATATCAGTTGTCAGTGTATGGCTGCGCGATGCAGCCAGATGTTTAACTGTCAAACTTTGATGTTCGAGGATTAGCACAATGAGTGATACTACAGCCACTTCAGCAGGCCAGAAGCAAACCCACGGTTTTCAAGCCGAAGTCAAACAGCTGCTGCAGCTGATGATACATTCACTGTATTCCAATAAAGAGATTTTCTTGCGTGAGTTGGTATCGAATGCGTCCGATGCCGCAGACAAACTGCGTTTTCTTGCCTTGTCAGATGGCAGCCTATATGGCGACGATGGTGACTTACGTGTTCGTATTAGCTTAGATGAAAAAGCCCGTACGTTAACAGTTAGTGATAATGGCATTGGTATGACACAAGAAGAAGTGATCAGCCACTTAGGCACCATTGCCAAATCTGGTACCAAAGAGTTTTTCTCGCAGTTATCTGGCGATCAAAATAAAGACTCTAAATTAATTGGTCAATTTGGCGTTGGTTTTTACTCTGCGTTCATTGTTGCCGACAAAGTCACTGTACGAACGCGCAAAGCAGGCTCTGCAGCGAATGAAGCGATTGAATGGGAATCAGCTGGCGAAGGGGACTACACCATTACGCCGGTTACCAAGGAAACCCGTGGTACCGATATTGTTTTACACTTACGTGAAGGCGAAGATGAATTCTTAGGTCGCTGGAAAGTAGAAAGTATCGTAACGAAATATTCTGACCATATCAGCATCCCGGTAGAGCTGTGGCAAGAAGAACAGCCAGAGGGTGATGGTGAAGATGGCGAAAAAATTGCGGCAGTACCAGGCCACTGGCAGGCAGCAAACAAGGCAACTGCCTTATGGACACGTGATAAGTCAGATATAAGCGACGAAGAATATCAGGAGTTCTACAAGCATATTTCACACGATTGGAGCGAGCCGTTAAGCTGGAGCCACAATAAGGTTGAAGGTAACAATAACTACACCAGCTTATTGTATGTGCCGAAAAAAGCGCCTTTTGATATGTGGAACCGTGACGCTCAGCATGGTTTGAAATTGTACGTACAGCGTGTCTTTATAATGGATGACGCTGAACAATTTATGCCAAGCTACCTGCGTTTTATAAAAGGCTTACTGGACTCAAGTGATTTACCACTGAACGTGTCCCGTGAAATTTTACAGGACACCAAGGTCACTCAGGCACTGCGTAAAGGCTGCACCAGTCGCGCATTGAAAATGCTTGAGAAGTTAAGCAAAGATGCTGAGCAATATCAGGCATTTTGGAATGAATTTGGTCAGGTGCTGAAAGAAGGCCCGGCCGAAGATATGGCCAACAAGGAACAGGTAGCCGCATTGCTGCGTTTTGCATCAACGCATAACGATGACAGCACACAAAATGTTGCTCTGGCTGATTACATCAGCCGGATGAAAGAAGATCAAGACGAAATCTACTACATTGTTGGTGACAGCTACACCGCAGCCAAACATAGCCCGCATTTAGAAGTATTGCGTAAAAAAGGTTTGGAAGTGTTACTACTATCAGATCGTATCGATGAATGGCTGGTGCAGCATTTAACTGAGTTTGATGGCAAGAAACTGCGCTCTGTTGCTAAAGGCGGACTAGATTTATCAAAGCTGGATGATGAAGAGACGAAAAAAGCACAAGAGGAAACCGAAAAAGCGTTTGCTGATGTATTAGACCGGTTTAAGACAGCCTTAGGCGATCAGGTGAAAGACGTTAAAGTGAGCCATCGTTTAACCGAAAGTCCGGCTTGTGTGGTTACTGATGAGTTTGATATGAGTACCCAGATGATCAAACTAATGGAGTCAGTAGGGCAGAAAGTGCCTGACGTGAAGCCTATTTTTGAGCTGAACCCTGAACATCAATTGGTTAAACGTGTTGCTGATGAGCAGGATGAAGATCGCTTTAAACAATGGGCCGAAGTGTTACTGGATCAAGCATTGCTTGCTGAGCGTGGTAATTTGAAAGACCCTGCAAGCTTTGTATCGCGTTTAAACAGTTTGTTAATTTCTTTGGCCGGTTAACCGTGTTACAGGCACGGCGTTTTAGCCGTGCCTTTTCCTCTGCATATAACCGTTATCGCTTTATCTCGTTTGATGCTGCCGCACTGCGCCTTTAAAATTACAACTTTAGTCGATATATATAGGCTGTTGTTACCTAAATAACTGTAATTTTCTGCCGTTTTAACTGACTAAACCCCGTGAATGGCTTCTAAACCAACTAGTACGACTAAAAGCCAATGAAATAGCCTGACCAGTTGTCAGCAATAGACAAACTTCTTGTTTCAGACTTCACATTATGTAAAGATCCAATCCTTATTATTAATGAATCAATCCCAAGACATGAGGGTGTTGCTATGCGCATAATTTTGTTGGGTGCCCCGGGTGCCGGTAAAGGTACTCAGGCTCAATTTTTAATGAGTAAGTACGGCATTCCACAAATCTCTACCGGTGACATGCTTCGCGCGGCGATTAAAGCGGGTACAGAACTCGGTTTAGCGGCTAAGCAAGTAATGGATGCAGGTCAGTTAGTCTCAGACGACATTATTATCGGTCTTGTTAAAGAACGCATTGCCCAGCCAGATTGTAGCAAAGGGTTTTTGTTAGATGGTTTTCCTCGTACGATCCCGCAAGCTGATGCCATGAAAGATAAAGGTATCGTGATTGACCATGTTATTGAATTTGATGTGCCAGACGAAGTTATTGTTGAGCGTATGAGCGGTCGCAGGGTACATCCAGCATCTGGACGTGTATATCATGTACGTTATAACCCTGCCAAAGAAGACGGTAAAGACGATGTTACTGGTGAAGAATTGGTTATTCGTCCGGATGACGTAGAAGAAACCGTTAGAAAGCGTTTGGCGATTTACCACGAGCAAACAGAGCCATTGGTAGGTTACTACCGCGCAGAGGCTGACGCTGGTAATACCCGTTACCATCACATTAATGGTACTAAAGCGGTAGATGTAGTCACAAGTGAACTGGTCGCACTGTTAGACTAGGCTAAATTGTTAAATTTTTGCTAGTTAAAAGCCCTGATATTTCAGGGCTTTTTTGTGTCGGCTAGTCGAATGATTTAAGCCACTTTATTAGCATGATGCAGTGAGGTTGGTGATGTGGCATGACCAATGCTAATTTTGCGCGGTTTCAGCGCTTCGGGAACTTCTCTCACCAGTTCGATATGCAATAAGCCGTGTGCCATATGCGCGCCAGTAACTTTAATATAATCTGACAGCTGGAACTTCCGCTCAAAGTTACGTTCTGCTATACCTTGATGCACAAATCGGCGGCCGTCATCTTTGCCGACTTTTTGCCCTTTAACCAGCAGGGTATTATGCTCAGTTTCAATACTGAGTTCTTGCTCATCAAAACCGGCTACAGCCATAGTAATACGGTACTGATCTTCACCTGTCACCTCGATGTTATACGGTGGGTATGCAGGTTGTTTTTCATTACGTGCTGCTGCATCCATTAAATTAGCTAAATGATCAAAGCCAATAAATGAACGGTAAAATGGAGTTAAATCAATATTTGTCATAACTAATTCCTCAAAAGCAATCAGGGTTTTGCTGCCCTTCAATTGAACGGGCGGTTAAGTTAACCGGTAAAATACCGGTTATCGCTAGATGCCGAATTCGGCCACCTGAACCATTAATAAGGTTGAATTGGATGTTTTCAAGCTATTGAGGAATATTTTTTGGCTTACTTTTCTGTCACTATATTGTTTAATGCACTTAGTGCCGCATCGTAATCAGGTTCTTGCGCCAGCTCTGGAACGACTTGCTGGTAAACCAGCTTGCCTTTTTTGTTGATAATTAATACCGCACGCGTTAACAGACCCATATCTTTGATCAGTAAGCCGTAATTGCTGCCAAAGTCACGCCATACTGCATCGGAAAGAACCGTTAGCTTATCAATATTCTCCTGCTGGCAATAACGTTTTTGGGCAAAAGGTAAGTCGGTGCTGATCGTCAGTAGAACAACATCCTGTGGTAAGTTTGCCACTTCGCTATTAAAACGTTTGGTTTGCAGTGAGCAAATGCCAGTGTCTATACTAGGCACTACACTGATAAGCACAGTACTATTTTTAAAATCGGCAAGCTGCACTGTTTTGAAATTAGCATCAACGACCTTAAAATTGGGTGCAATGCTGTGTTGCTTGATAGGTGTACCCAGTAGAACGACATGCTGGTCGCCAACTTTTACTTGGCTCAAACGCTCTGGTAAATTGGCTTGTAAATTGGCTGCCGACAGCGTAAAACTAAAACCTGATAGCGTAATTGCCAGCACGGTGCGACGAAATACATGTGGAAAGGCTGACATAGAACAACTCCTGATGAATTTAAATGTGCAAAAGTAATTAGCTGGAATACAACATATTTTAACAGTTTACGCCCCAACCATAAATTTCAGTCTAGACTGATACTAAGTCTTTATGAAGTGAGACGCCGATGACGACTGCGGTACTAATTTGTGACGATTCTAATCTGGCACGCAAGCAACTTGCCAGAATTCTACCACAGGAGTGGCAAGCCAACCTGTTTTTTGCAGGTCATGGTGCTGAAGCCCTGGACACGTTATTAAAGCAGCATATTGACTGGCTATTCCTTGATCTCAATATGCCGATAATGGATGGCTATCAGGTTTTAGCTGAACTCAAGCAGCGTCAGCTTAGCCTTAACGTTGTAGTTGTTTCGGGCGATGTGCAACCAGAAGCCATTGACCGGGTTAAAGGTCTCGGTGCGCTCGATTTTATTCGAAAACCTGTCGACAGTGCAAAATTGCAACAGTTAATGCAGCAACACGCGGTAAATATCAACGCGACTAAATCTAATGCTGCTCCCGCTAAAACTATTCTGCCTCCTGTAGAACTGGGTGCAGAAATGCGGGATGTACTGCAGGAACTTACCAACGTAGCAATGGGGCAAGCGGGAGATTTGCTTGCCCGGTTATTAAACGTATTTGTTAAATTGCCTATTCCTAATGTCAATTTAATTGAAGTGAGCGAGTTGCATATGGCGCTTGCTTCAGTCGAGCATGAGTCGTCAACATCTGCGGTGTGTCAGGGGTTTATTGGCGGTGGTGTGTCGGGAGAAGCTCTACTTATATTAACTGACTCTAGTTTCAAAGACATTGCCAGGCTGATGAATTATCAGGGTGAACTCACAGTTAAAGTTGAACTTGAGTTACTGATGGATATCGCCAATATTCTAATAGGTGCAGTGCTCAAAGGTTTAGCTGAACAAATTGACATGAGTTTTAGCCAGGGGCACCCGGTGGTGCTTGGTCAGCATGCTGCTGTAAGTGAGCTGATTAAAGCTAACGCCGGGCGATGGAAAAAAACGTTAGCCATAGAACTGAGTTACGGCATAGAAAATTATAATATCAGTTGTGATTTACTGTTGTTGTTTACAGAAGACAGTTTGAAAACGCTGAATTACAAAGTTGCATTTCTGCTGGAGGAATAAGGATGTCGCAAGCGCAGGTAGATGTATCAGAAGTACATTGGCTGATGGATATGTTCCAGACAGTAGATGTAGGACTGGTTGTGCTTAATTGTGATTATCGCATTCAGGTCTGGAATGGCTTTATGGAAAATCACAGCGGTTTAACACCGCGGCAAGTTCGTGATCGTTACCTATTTGATTTGTTTTCCGAAATTGACGAAGATTGGTTACGACGCAAATGTGATCCGGTTATTTTGTTGAAAAACCGCGCTTTCACAATTTGGGAGCAAAGGCCTTACATTTTTAAATTCCGTAATTATCGGCCAATCACCGGCAGTGCCGAATACATGTATCAAAACAGCACCATATTTCCACTTTCCGATGCTCGGGGCAAAGTAACACATCTGTGTTTTATTATTTACGATGTTACTGATGTTGCTGTTAGCCGAATTGAGCTTGAGTCTATGAATGGCAGGCTGAAGCAGTTAACTAAAACGGATTTCTTAACTCAACTCTTTAACCGTGGACACTGGGAAGAGAATCTGATGCGCGAGTTTAAACGACTAAAGCGCTATCCGCATAAAAGTACCTTGTTGATGTGCGATATAGATCATTTTAAACGTATTAATGATACTTATGGTCATGCTGCAGGCGATGTCGTTATTCAATCTATTGCCGATGCCGTGCGGAAAAACTTGCGTACTACCGATATCGCCGGGCGTTATGGTGGCGAAGAATACGCTATCTTATTGGTTGATACGCCCATTGAACAGGCAGCAATTTTAGCCGAACGGTTAAGACAGTCGGTAGAATCCTTAACCATTAACTATAATGATAAAGCGCTTAAAGTAACCCTTAGCCTTGGCTTGGCCGAGTTTAATGCTGATATGTCAGAACACAGGCAGTGGATAGAGGCATCTGATAAAGGTCTGTATATGTCAAAAGCGAATGGACGAAATCAGGTAACGAGTTACCAACCCGAATAATTAGGTTGGTTTTTCGTCTGCTGCGGGACAGCTATATAACAGGTCTGCCGAACCATCTTCATTTTGTTGCTCCAAATAAACAGTAAATCCCCACAGCCGGTGCAGGTGCTTCAACACCTGTTCCTGACTGTTTGCTAACGGGATCCGGTTTTGTGGGATGTATCTTAGTGTCAGCGAACGATCGCCACTTATGTCGACATTATGAATTTGAATATTCGGTTCAATCTGGCTTAAGTTGTATTGTTGGGACAACATCTGTCGAATGCGTTGATAGCCCTCAGCATTATGGATTGCAGCTACCTCCAGACTGCCCGCTTCGTCGTCGTCGACTATCGCAAAAAGATGAAAGTCGCGGATGACTTTTGGTGATAAGTACTGGCTAATGAAGCTTTCATCTTTAAAATTTTGCATCGCGAAGTGGAGTGTTTCAAGCCAGTTGCTGCCTGCCACGTCAGGTAACCATTCTTTGTCTTCTGTTGTAGGATGTTCGCAGATGCGTCGAAGATCTGTGAACATGGCGAATCCCAGAGCATAGGGGTTAATACCCGAGTAATATTTGCTGTTGTACTCTGGTTGTGCAACCACGTTGGTGTGGCTGTGTAGTACCTCAAGCATAAAGCGGTCACTAACTTTTCCCTCATCGTACAAATGCTGCAAAATAGTATAGTGCCAGAATGTTGCCCACCCCTCGTTCATTACCTGTGTTTGTTTTTGTGGGTAAAAATACTGTGAAATTTTACGCACAATCCGCACAATTTCTCTTTGCCAGGGTTTTAGCAGGGGGGCATTTTTCTCGATAAAATATAACAGGTTTTCTTGCGGTTCAGATGGGAAACGCGTTACATGCTGAGTAGTGTCTGTTGCTTTTACCGGAATGGTTCGCCACAAATCATTAACCTGCGATTGTAAGTAATGCTCGCGTTCATGCTGGCGTTTTTGCTCTTCATCCAGTGATATTTTTTGTGGCCTTTTGTAGCGGTCGACGCCGTAATTAATTAATGCATGGCACGAATCCAGCGTATCTTCAACATCGCTTATGCCGTATTTTTCTTCACAGTCATTAATATAGTTTTTGGCAAACACCAGATAATCAATAATAGAGCCTGCATCCGTCCATGTCTTAAATAAGTAGTTATTTTTAAAGAAAGAATTGTGGCCATAACAGGCGTGCGCCATTACTAGTGCCTGCATGGTAATGGTGTTTTCTTCCATTAAATAAGCAATACAGGGATTTGAGTTTATAACGATTTCATAGGCCAAACCCATATAGCCGCGTCTGTAATTTTGCTCGGTTTGGATAAACTTTTTACCATACGACCAATGATGGTAACCCAGCGGCATGCCGACACTTGAATAGGCATCCATCATTTGTTCAGCGGTAATGACTTCTATTTGATTGGGGTAGGTATCGAGCCGATAGTAGGCCGCAACACGTAAAATTTCTTGATGGTAGGCGTCAAGTAGATCGAAGGTCCAGTCTGGACCATCAGATAAACACGCTGTCGCTTTAGTTTTAGCTTTGGCCATGTTAAACCTCTCTCGATTCAGGACGCTTTACGCCGCCTGCTTCTTGAATAACTCGCGAAATACCGGATAAATGTTGCTTATTTCTTTGATGTGCTCTATGGCAAAGTTGTCGAAACCGGGTAGTAGTTTTTCATACTCCTGCCATAAACTTTGATGCGCTCTTGGCGTGATTTCAATGTACGCATAATACCTAAGCAGCGGTAAAAGCTTATTGGCTAGTAACTCGGCGCAGGGGGCGCTGTCGTCAGTCCAATTGTCACCGTCGGATGCCTGCGCCGCGTAAATATTCCACTCAACCGGGTTGTAGCGTTCCTGCACAATGTCGTACATAAGTTTTATCGCACTTGAAACAATAGTGCCGCCAGTTTCCTGAGAGTAAAAAAACTCATGTTCATCAACTTCTTTCGCCTGAGTATGGTGGCGGATGTAAACCACTTCGACATTCTTATAACTGCGACTGAGAAACAAATACAGTAGAATGTAAAACCGCTTGGCCATATCTTTTGTGGCTTGATCCATTGAACCTGACACGTCCATCAAACAAAACATCACGGCTTTACTCGTCGGCTCTGGTCGTTTTTGAAAGTTTCGAAAACGTAAATCAAAACTGTCAATGAAGGGGACCCCTGCAATCCGTTGTTTTAACGTGCTGATTTCCTCTTGCAGTAATCGCATAAGCTGTTGATCCGGGTCCGGTTCATTGTCCATATCGGCGAGTTTCTGCTCTAAATCGCGTAATTTGGCTTTCTTGTCCGCCGTCATTGCTACACGCCTTGCCAGCGAGCCACGCAACGACCGTACAATGTCAATATTGCTGGGCACGCCTTCAGAGCGGTAACCAGCACGGACGTTTTTATACAGTATCAGTTTATCTAGCTGGTTTTTTTTCAGGTTGGGTAACTCAAGATCTTCAAACAGTAAATCCAGATATTCTTCTTTAGAAATTGAAAACACGAAGTCGTCTGAGCCTTCGCCATCCGAGCTTGCGTCACCCTGACCACCCCCTGAGCCACCGCCACCTTGTGGCCGCTTTATCCTGTCACCTTCGCTAAATTGATCATTCCCAGGGTGAACGATTTGCCGGCGCCCCCCTTTGCCTTGATGAAAAAAAGGTTCACTGATATCTTTGCTGGGTATAGTAACGCTTTCACCGCTACTGATATCTGTTACGCTGCGCTGACTAATCGCATCAGACACCGCTTTTTTTATTTGCTGCTTATAACGGCGAATAAAGCGCTGGCGATTGACCGCGCTTTTATTCTTACCGTTTAACCGTCTGTCAATAAAGTGCGCCATACTACCTCCGGCTAAACTGCGTTATTGTGATTTACGAACACGCAGATACCACTCTGACAGCAACCTTACCTGCTTACGGGTATAGCCTTTTTCCATCATCCTATTGACGAAGTCGTCATGCTTCTTCTGATCGTCGGTTGAGGTTTTGGCATTAAATGAAATGACGGGCAGTAGCTCTTCGGTACTGGAGAACATTTTCTTCTCTATGACAGTACGCAACTTTTCATAGCTGGTCCAGCTAGGGTTTTTTCCATTATTTTTGGCCTTAGCCCGCAGTACAAAATTGACAATCTCGTTGCGGAAATCTTTCGGATTACTTATACCTGCGGGTTTTTCAATTTTTTCCAGTTCAGCATTTAGTGCTGAACGGTCAAACAATTGTCCGGTTTCCGGGTCCCGGTATTCCTGATCCTGGATCCAAAAATCGGCATAGATCACATAGCGATCGAATATATTTTGCCCATACTCTGAGTAAGACTCTAAATAGGCCGTTTGGATCTCTTTGCCGATAAACTCGATGTATTTAGGAATTAAGTAACCTTTTAAAAACTCCAGGTAGCGCTCAGACACATCGGCCTGAAACTGTTCACGTTCAATTTGCTGTTCTAATACATAGAAAAGATGCACCGGGTTTGCGGCGACTTCTGTACTATCAAAGTTAAATACCCGTGATAAAATTTTGAAGGCAAAACGTGTAGACAAGCCGGTCATACCTTCATCTACACCGGCATAATCGCGGTACTCCTGATAAGATTTTGCTTTGGGATCGGTATCTTTCAGGCTTTCGCCATCATATACCCGCATTTTGGAGTATAGGCTGGAGTTATCAGGGTTTTTTAAGCGAGATAGTACAGCAAACTGTGCCAGTGATATTAGAGTTCCTGGAGCGCAAGGCGCGGTATTTAGCTCACTATGCTCCAATAGTTTTTGATAAATACGCATTTCTTCACTTACCCGCAGGCAATAGGGCACTTTAACAATGTATACCCGGTCGAGAAAAGCTTCATTGTTTTTATTATTGCGAAACGTTTGCCACTCCGACTCATTGCTATGCGCTAAAATAATGCCGTCAAACGGCAGTGCTGCCAAGCCTTCGGTACCGTTATAATTACCTTCTTGAGTAGCGGTGAGTAGCGGGTGTAGCACCTTAATTGGCGCTTTAAACATTTCTACAAACTCCATCAGGCCCTGGTTGGCGCGGCAAAGTGCGCCCGAGTAGCTATATGCATCAGGGTCATTTTGCGCAAAATGTTCGAGCTTGCGAATATCTACTTTCCCAACCAAGGACGCAATATCCTGATTGTTATCATCACCCGGTTCTGTTTTAGCAATAGCCAGTTGGTCAAGAATGGATGGATATTTTTTAACGACTTTAAACTGGCTGATATCGCCGTTGTATTCGTGTAGCCGTTTACTCGCCCATGGCGACATAATATTTCTCAGGTACCGTTTGGGGATGCCATATTCCTGCTGCAAAATATTACCGTCTTCATTTACATCAAACAGGCATAGCGGATGATCAAACACCGGTGAACCTTTTAAGTAATAAATGGGAATTTGCTGCATTAAATGCTTGAGCTTTTCTGCCAAGGAAGACTTACCACCGCCAACAGGGCCTAGTAAATACAAAATTTGTTTGCGTTCTTCCAACCCTTGCGCAGAATGTTTTAGGTAGGAAACGATTTGTTCTATGGCGTCTTCCATACCGTAAAAGTCAGCAAACGCAGGGTAGCGGCTGATAACACGATTGGAAAACAACCTGCTAAGTTTAGGGTCTTGCGCGGTATCAATCAGTTCAGGTTGGCCAATGGCAAGCAGCAAACGTTCTGCAGCACTGGCGTAGCAGCTCTTGTCTTGTTTGGAGAGGGCTAAAAACTCCTGAATGGTATACTCTTCTTCTTTCGCTGCTTCATAGCGTGATTTGTAGTGCTCGAAAATACTCATATGCACCTCCAGCTTTATAAACATCGGGAA
This sequence comes from Rheinheimera baltica, assembly GCF_030731985.1. Taxonomy (NCBI): domain Bacteria; kingdom Pseudomonadati; phylum Pseudomonadota; class Gammaproteobacteria; order Chromatiales; family Chromatiaceae; genus Rheinheimera; species Rheinheimera baltica. Next base: position 18,519 of record NZ_JAPJDY010000002.1, on the reverse strand, counting down.
AGGGTTGCGGCTAAGCTGATATATTAAGGTTAGACAGTAAAGCCAGTTCCCGCCTAACTAATTGACAGAAATAGCGACAACTTTGTTTTACTATACGGATAGAAAGGTAAACAGATTTGCAGATGTGGCGAATTAAGGTGTAAAGAACCATTAACAAAAAACCCGGCAAATGCCGGGTTTCTAATCGTTAGCGTCGGTTACTTAGCGAAGTTTTCGTTCGCGAAAGACCAATTAACTAATGCCCAGAAGGCGTCTAAATAGGTAGGACGGGCATTGCGGTAATCAATATAGTAAGCATGTTCCCACAAATCGACTGTCATAACAGGTGTAAGGCTGGTATCGGTTAACGGTGTTGCTGCGTTGCTGGTATTGACGATATCCAGGCTGCCGTCAGCAGTTTTTACTAACCAAGTCCAGCTTGAACCGAAGTTGTTCACTGCTTTGTCATTGAAGGCTGTCTTAAACGCAGCGAAAGAACCCCATTTTGCATTGATAGCGTCAGCTAATTTGCCTGTTGGCTCGCCGCCACCATTTGGTGATAAGCAGTGCCAGTAAAAAGTATGGTTCCATACCTGCGCGGCGTTATTGAACATGCCGCCTTCAGAGGTGCGAACGACTTCTTCCAGCGATTTGCCTGCGAAAGGAGTGCCTTCAACTAAACCGTTTAACTTCACGACATAGGTGTTGTGATGTTTGCCGTAGTGGTATTCCAGCGTCTCGGCAGAAATGTGTGGTGCTAATGCGTCTTTTGCGTAAGGTAATGCTGGTAATTCAAAGGCCATTGTTGTTCTCCGTTGGCGTTGTTTATGTTGTCTGCATGGCGTAGACTACAAAACCTGACTAAAATACTCAAGTTTTACAGTAGTGGATTTGGCTGATCATGTTTTGATGTTTATGCTGATCAGCATTAAACGTTACTGCATTAGAGGTGGGGTTTTTTTTGTAAATCTCAAGTGCCTATGACTGCAGAAAAGCGTAAAATGTCTGCCAATCTGAAAATGCTTATGTTGTGAGGTGTTAATGGAAACGCTAGATAAAATTAAACAGCAAATTGCTGACAATCCTATTTTGTTATTTATGAAAGGCTCGCCGAAGTTTCCAAGTTGTGGCTTTTCTGCACAGGCATCACAAGCGTTGATCGCATGTGGTGAGCAATTTGCTTATGTCGATATTTTGCAAAACCCTGATATTCGTGCAGAGTTACCCAAGTACGCCAACTGGCCAACGTTTCCGCAATTGTGGGTAGAAGGTGAGCTAATCGGCGGTTGCGATATCATATTGGAAATGTTCCAACGCACTGAACTGCAGCCTTTAATTAAAGATGCTGCGGCGAAACATAAAACCGATACACCGGCAGAGTAAATGCGGATTAAATAGAAAAGGCGGTTATCACCGCCTTTTCTTTTGAACGACAGGTGTATCGCTTACGCAGATACAGCCTCTGCAGAATCATCAGCGTCGTCGTGTGACATAGCTGCTAAGGGCCAACCACCCAGTTTTTTCCAGTTATTGACGATATGACAGAATAGTTCGGCTGTGCGTTCGGTATCATACAGGGCACTATGGGCCTCTTTATTATTGAACTCTATACCCGCAGTTTGACACGCTTTGGCTAACACGGTTTGTCCAAGTGCCAAGGCTGAAAGACTGGTCGTATCAAATGAAACAAAGGCATGAAACGGAGAGCGCTTAAAATTTAACCGTTCTATTGCGGCATTAAAAAAGCCCTGATCAAAGGCCGCGTTATGTGCCACGATAACACTACGTTGGCAACCTGCATCTTTTTGCGCTTTTCGCACCGCTTTACAAATTTCGGTGATGGCTTCGCGTTCTGGCACCGCTCCTCGCAACGGGTTAAATGGATCTATACCGTTAAACGCCAATGAGCTGGCATCCAGATTAGCGCCTTCAAAAGGTTCGACGTGAAAGTGCAATGTTTGTAGCGGCACTAAATTGCCGTTATCGTCCATATCCAGCAAGGTAGCTGCTATTTCCAATAGCGCATCGGTTTTGGCATTAAAGCCAGCTGTTTCCACGTCTATAACTACTGGGTAATACCCTCGAAAACGCTGAGCAAGTTGGGTGCTGGGTTGTGTCATAACATCGCCATTTTATAAATCAGCGACTATTATGCCAAAAAATAGTGCTACCGTCTTGTTGCGGCATAGTGTTTGCTTAGTAATTATTGTGATTTATGTTTTGTGTACCAACTATAGTGAGAAACTGGGAAATGCGAATGTTATTTGCTATTAGCACCCTATTGTTAAGCGCGTCGGTTATGGCTCAGCCGCAGTTGCGTCAATATTCTGCCGCAATAGAACAGTCAACGTGGCAGCTTAGTCAAAGTTCGCCGGTGGCATGTCAGTTGCAGCATGAAATTCCCCGCTTTGGTCAGGCTGTGTTTCGCAGTGTCGCCAGTAAAGGACTTAATTTAGATTTCGAATTGCAAATGCTGCGTTTACCCGATAATTATGGTTTGGCTGAGGTCATGTCGCTTCCCCCAAGTTGGCGTCCGGGGGAGCCAGCTAAAGCGGTTGCCAGTATGCAATTGTTAAAGCAGTTCAATGGTGAACTTCCGAAAAAAGTGGCATGGACGTTATTGTCAGAACTTGAACATGGTTTTAGCCCAACGTTTTATTTTAAAGACTGGTACAGCCCTTTTGACAACGTGGTGGCTGCGATAAATCCAGTGCAGTTTCCTCAGCCGTACCATTTATTTAATCAATGTATTGCAAAGTTACTGCCTTACGGATTTGATGACATTGCGTTTACGGTGTTGAGCTACGAGAGTGGTGGTGACCAGCTAACCCGGGAGTCTCAGCGTAGGTTGGCGCAAATTGCTGAATACCTGAAGTACGATAATGAGATTGATGTTGTTGAAATTCAAGGGTACACCGACAGCTACGGTGGGCGTTGGATGAACGAGCAATTGTCAGTAAAACGGGCAGAGAAAGTAAAAAGCTTTTTTGTCGATGCTGGGTTAAGCGCTGATAGAGTGCAGGTTGAAGGGTTTGGTGAACGGCGACACATTGCGCCGAATGATACGGCGCTGGAGCGTAAAAAGAACCGCAGGGTGGTATTGCAGTTAACTAAACCCTAGGTCGTTAGCCGTGCTAGTTTTGTATCATAATATCAACCTGGCGCCATTCTTCGCGGCTAGAGATAATAACGCGCGCCTGTTTACCATTAACGACAAAATATAACTGAATGCGGCCATATTGCATTTGCTCATCAGAAGGGTCACCCAGTTGCTGAAGGTAAAAATCGCGTAACTCACTTTCCGTTTGGTGAGTATAAAAACTCAGTACAGCAGGTAACTTTTTGTCTAATCTGGCAAACTCTCGGGCGTCTGCAGGAACCGGGATCTGATAAAAGCTCTCTGCATCAGCACGTTGACTCACACTGCTAAGAGCCAATGCCATACTGAGTAAAATGACCAAACGCATGTTTTTTCCTCAACTTAAGTTATATTGTTGTTACCTTACCAAAGTTTAATGTGTTGTGCTCAGTTCAATGCGTATTGAGAGAGTTAACATTTTGCTTTAAACGCTTTTCAAATAATCTCAGCGCAGCCTGTATTTTGTCACCGGTAAAGGGTTTAGCAATAAACGTTGCTGCACCAGCCTCAATGCACTGCTTAACGTTTACCAAAGTACTTTCTCCGCTTACCATGGCAATAAAGCATTGTGGGTGGGAAATTTTAAACTTTTTTAACACGTCAATGCCGGAACCATCAGGTAAGTCAATATCAAGGAATACAATATCGGGTTGATGCAAAGCAAACAGCGCTTGAGCAGAACTGGCACAGTTAGCGTTAAAAAAAATAAAGGTGTTATGGTGCAGTAATTTCTCGTTTGCTAAAGCGATAATGTTATTTCGTAGCAGTTGCCTTGAGTAGTCAACGTCATCCACTAACAAAATTTTAGGTTCTAACATCGTGTTTCCCTGTCTGGCTTAGCGCATCAAGAAAGCGATTACAGTTGTTCAGTAATTCATCTAATGCAACATCAGAAAACAACTGCATTTGAAGTGAGCCAGCCAACTCTGCCAGTGTTGTTTCTCCAAAACTGGCGGCGCCCCCCTTTATTTTATGGCAAACCTGGCGCATTACCTCGCGCTCACTGTGCTTTAGTGCATCTTCGAATGTTTGGCGAAGTTGTGAGAGATTTTGATAAAATAAATTGGTGAGTTCGTCATCTATTAATAATGGAACCGATTTTTGCGGCGCCGTTCGTTGTATCACTTCCGCTAGCATGGCTGCATCAAATGGCTTGGATAATATTAAATCAAAGCCCTCAGTCGGTATTTCATCGGCTGACATAGCAATAATAGGTCTATCGTAGCCTAGCTGTCTCAGTATACGCATCACAGTAGTGCCGTCACAGAGCGGCATTTGAATATCGGTAAGCACGATGTCATATTGATAACTTAATGCTTCGGTAATCGCTTGCTCGCCGTTCTCAACACTATGAACTGTCAAGCCAAGGCCTGCGCACTGTGATGATAATAAACTGCGCATAAAGTCATCATCTTCAGCGATAAGAATGTGCTTTCTAGACGACATTTAAACTCCCACTAAATTTGAGCTAGCGAAACCTGTCAGCCCTAATTCTGTTCACAAGCTCTTGCGCTAACGGTAAAGGGTCTTTACATATTTGGCAAGCAACGAGTTCTGCCAATAACGGTGATAACAGAATACCGCGTGCACCCATTGCACCTAAAACATATAACTGATTTGCTTGTAAAGCGCCAGCCAGTGGTAAGTGATCAGGAACAGTGGCTCTGAATGCTGCGGCTGCGCTTTTTACCTCTGGGTTTAAAAACCAGTCCGGTTGTTGCAACTGGTCATTTATCAGCTGCATATTTATTTGGTCATCTTGTTCGCTGACAAAAGCATCTGTCGCTGAGCGATCAAAGGTGGCACCAATAGAATGCTCTCCCTGCCATTGCGGCGTAATATACCCTTTATGGCAAAGTACCGTTTTTAGTGGTGTCATTGCTGGTTGCTTTATGTGGCTTACTTGGCCTCGTATCTTGTTTACAGGTAGCATGGCGGTTTGTTCAAAATCAGCCATTTTACTACCACATGCCAGCACAACAGCGGACGCGGTAAAGTTGCCGTTAGTTGTACATAACTGCCATGCTTCGCCATCATATTCCAATTTATCTATATGGCATTGTGCACTAAAGGTAAACGTGGGCTGCAAAGCTAAATACGTTAACGCTTGTTGGCAAAATTGCTGAGGATTTAGCCAACCTGCAAGTGGAAAATAGATACCCGCTTGTTGTAGTGGCAGACCCGCAATTTCTGAAGCAGCACTGGCGTCTACCGCTCTCACTATCTCAGCAGGCCAAAGTGCATTAGCAATTAACTTCTCCTGGCGCAGTTTAAGTTGTGAATTGGTTGCCAAATGCAGCATACCGCACCAGTCCATTGCAAAATTTACCCCGGCGTTGTGCCAATATTGATAAAACCGGCGTGCAAACAGAAACGCCTGAACATGGATCTGACTATCATCGGTAAGATTAGCGTGCAAATTCGGATAAACTGCACCTTGGCGGTTTTGAGATGCCTGTTGTGCGACCTCGCTATCCTCGCAAATTAAGTGCACGTTAACGCCACGCTGTGTTAACGCCAACGCCGTACAAAGAGAGGCAATGCCGCCACCAACGATAGTGACGTCTTTAGGGGACGAGTACTCAAGATTTGTGTCTGCGATAATTGTTGCTGTTAGCATTTCCCTTTTTCGGCCAAATCCTTTGATTTTAGTGACCGTAAAACCGGCTGCTTGCAAACCCCGTTTCACTATCCCGGCTGATGTAAAGGTTGACACGGTAGTCGTATTTTTGCTGAGCCTGGCCAAATTCGAAAACAAAGTATCTTGCCACATGTCCGGGTTTTTACTGGGCGCAAATCCGTCGAGATAAACGGCATCAACTTCAGAAGTGAGCTGAGGTAGCTGACTATTAACATCGCCAAACCATAAATCCAGTATGACACTGCCATTGTCTAAACTAAGGCGATGGCAGCCTGCAATACACAGTGGATAGGCGTCGAGTAATAACTGACACAAATCAGAAAAGGTGTCATGCACGGCCAGAGCTCGCGTTAAATCTGCGTGGCTTAGGGGATACTTTTCAAAACTACTAAAATAGAGACGCTGACATTGTGCATGCGGGTGTGTATGACGGTGCTGGCGAAAGCGTAACCAGGTTAAAAGAAAGTTGGCGCCGGTGCCAAAGCCAGTTTCAATAATATGAAATGCTGCAGTAGGATGCTGTGGCCAACGTTGCGGCAAACCGTTTTGTTGCAAAAATACATAATCTGTTTCGGCTATACCGCCATCATTCGAAAAATAAACGTCATCAAAGTCAGACGCTACTGGCGTTCCTTGGTCATTAAAGTGTATTTTTGCATTGCTAAGCTCAGACATAAACGGCAAATTCAGTAGTAAAATCGGCTTGTAGTTTACCCTAAGCTATCGCAGAATTGAAAACAGAGTACAGGTGTGCGCTGAAAGCTGACCACTTTTTAAATCAAAGTCCGTACAATAGCACGCAGTATCATTATAAAGTTGCCGGTAATTGACCGGCCCCTTGGGAGTAAGCATGAAAAGAGCGGTAATCACAGGTATTGGTATTGTATCCAGTATTGGTAATAACAAAGATGAAGTTCTGGCATCGTTAAAAGCAGGTCGTTCTGGTATTACGCGTGCAGAAGAGTTTGCAGAGCTGGGCCTTCGTTCTCAGGTCTGGGGCAATATCAAGTTAGAGCCGTCTGAACATATTGATCGTAAAGCGATGCGCTTTATGGGTGATGCTGCCGCTTATGCTTATATTGCTATGCAAGAGGCCATGGTAGATGCTGGTTTTACTGATGAGCAGATCTCAAACCCACGTATCGGCCTGGTTGCGGGTTCAGGTGGTGCATCGTCTAAAGTGCAAGTAGAAGCGGCAGATATTTTGCGCGAAAAAGGCGTTAAGCGCGTTGGCCCTTATGCGGTGCCAAAAACCATGTCTAGTACCTGTTCAGCCTGTTTGGCTACGCCATTCAAAATTAAAGGTGTGAATTATTCTATCAGCTCGGCGTGTGCTACCAGCGCGCACTGTATCGGTCATGCCGTTGAATTGATCCAGTTGGGTAAGCAAGATGTTGTATTTGCCGGCGGCGGTGAAGAAGTTCACTGGACCCTGGCGATGGAATTTGACGCTATGGGCGCATTGTCAACCAAATACAACGACACGCCTGAGCTTGCTTCACGTACTTATGATGCAAACCGCGACGGTTTTGTTATCAGTGGTGGGGGTGGCATGGTCGTGGTAGAAGAGTTAGAGCATGCTCTAGCTCGGGGCGCGACGATTTATGCTGAAGTGGTTGGCTACGGTGCTACTTCAGACGGTTTCGATATGGTTGCACCCAGTGGTGAGGGCGCTGTGCGCTGTATGCAAATGGCCATGCACGGAGTTACTGCTGAAGTGGATTACGTTAATACTCATGGTACCAGCACACCGGTTGGCGACGTTAAAGAGTTAGGTGCTATTCAGCAAGTATTTGCTGGCAAGTCACCTGCTATCAGCGCCACCAAGGCGATGACAGGTCATGCCTTGGGTGCAGCGGGTGTGCATGAAGCCATTTACTCACTGCTGATGATGAAACACAGCTTTATTGCGCCATCAATTAACATTGGTGAACTTGATGAAGCGGCTGCAGGGTTAAATATTGTGACGCAAGCCAAATCTGCTGAGCTAAATACCGTGATGTCTAACAGTTTCGGTTTTGGTGGTACTAATGCCACCTTAGTTATGCAGAAATACCGCGGCTAAGTGTTTAGAAGGATAGTAAGGGAAGTCCCTTACTATCCTTCTTGATGGCCATATTTAGAATGATTTTTGCTAAGGTTAGTCGTTATAAGAATAAATTCGTTGAGATACAGGGTGTTTTCAACTATCTTGAACCAGAACTACGCGTACTGAGCTTATGCTAAATGCCATCAAGGGCGGTTAAAAAATTTGCATTGCCTTTTTTCGGTATCGCATTACTGGTTGTATTTCAACAACTCTTTGCACTCGAAAAAGCCCTTCCAATAGATTTTAGTCTGTTCGATCGTTATGTCGAAAAACATTCCACTACCGCTTTATCCATGTCCTCGTCTTGGCAAGCAATGCTACGTGATACCTCGTCGTTAACGACAACGCATCAACTTGAAGTAGTAAACAAATTTTTACATCAGTCTTTTAGTTATATCACTGATATAAATCAATTTAATGTTGAAGATTATTGGGCTAGCCCAGCGGAAATGCTTGTATCAAAGAGAGGTGACTGCGAAGACTGGGCCATATTTACTTATGTAAGTTTGCGTGCTTTAGGTATCCCCGACATACAATTGCGCCTGGTATATGTTAGAGCAAGGATAGGGGGCGAAAATAGTAGTGTTAGTCAGGCACATATGGTGCTTGCGTATTATCCTGATGGTGCGAGTGAACCACTCATTTTGGATAGTTTAATTCAAACTATTCTACCCGCGTCAGCGAGAACTGATCTCACCCCTGTGTTTAGTTTCAATTCAACCGGGTTGTGGGCGGGAAGCGGAAATCAAAAATCAAAACAAAGTGCTTCGGCGCGTTTATCTAAGTGGCGTGACCTTGTACAGCGATTGGAGCTACAAGGTATTTTATTGTAATGCCCAGCGATATTGGGTTAAGGGGTAAGTAATGTCTCTCATCAAGCAGCTGTGGATAGCGATTATCGTTATTGTGCTTTTAGCATTTGGTAGTAGTTTTTTTATTAGCGCTTATCAGACAAAAAACTATTTGGCAGAGCAGTTACAAGTAAAAAACATTGATAACGCTACAGGGATGGCATTGACACTTTCGCAGATGGATAAAGATCTTACTACCATGGAGCTGATGTTATCAGCCCAATTTGATACCGGATATTATCGTCGAATTGCATTAAAAGACATTGGCGGAAATGTTCTTGTTGAGTTTGCGTTAACGCCGCAGAAAGTTGATGCTCCGAACTGGTTTGTGGCACTGCTTAATTTTGATATTAAACCCGGCATAGCACAGATCCAAGATAGTTGGCAGCGTTTTGGCACTATCGAGTTGGAAAGTCAATCCGATTACAGTGTGGTCGCCTTGTGGCAAATAACGAAGGATTTAGCGACCGGATTTGTGATCCTTGCTATGTTTTGCGGGTTGGTCGGAAGTATATTATTGAACCGGGTACGCAAGCCACTTAATCAGGTTGTCACCCATGCAGAAGCATTAGGTAACCGACAGTTCATTACCACTGATGAGCCTGCTACTTTTGAATTGAAGCGTCTGGTAGTAGCGATGAATCGATTAACTGGCCGAGTCCGTTACATGCTTGAGCAAGAGCAAAAACAGCTCGATCGCTTACAACGGCAGTATGAGCTCGACAATGTGACCGGCGCGTTTAACCGTGAATATTGCGCAAGTTGGTTAGAAGGTTACTTTAACAATAAAGAGCGCAGTGAACCCTGTTGTGTCTTTATGCTGCGTGTTATTGACCTGCAGGCGATTAACCTGAGGCTAGGGCGCTCAGACACTGACGTCTGGTTAAAGCGAGTGGTAGATGCTATGCGTCAACATCAAGGCGTGCGCTTAGTCAGCCGACTAAACGGCAGCGATTTTTTTGTTGTATTTGACCAATTAGAGTCGACGGCTGAACTGTGTCAGCAACTGATAACTTTGCTAAACACGGCCTGTTTACTAGAGCCGGCAGATCCAACCGCGCCCATTCTGGTTGTTGGTATATCGCTGGATGCAGTATCGAGTCGGCAACAAACATTATCACAGTTAGATGCGATGCTAGTTGATGTCGAGTCTAAACCGCCGTTACAAAGTAAAATTTTATACCAGGCGCAGGGTTATGACGCCCTGGGAGACGCCACAGACTGGTTAAAAGCCTTGAAGCAGGCTATCCATTCCAATGACATCATGTCGCAGCTATATCCCGTTCAGCTTCGCAATGGCACAATAATGCATCATGAAGCAATGCTCAGAATGCAAATTAATGCAGAATGGGTGTCAGCAGGGCAGATCCTGGGTTGGGCAAGACGTTATCAATTTATCAGTCATCTGGATATCGCCATGGTAAAACGGGCTGTGTCGCAACTGAAAGACGACAGTGAATTGAAGTTGGCCGTAAATATCTCTGATCTTACCTTTACCAATGCGCCAGCACACTATGAAATACTAAAGTTATTACAGTCAGTTCCTCAGGCCGTCTGCAAACGCTTATCAATGGAGTTTGATGAGGCGCTGGTTGTTAAGCATCAGATTCTATTTATTAGCTTTGTTTCGGCTTTAAAAGCGTTATCAGTAGAGGTGGGGTTGCAAAAATGTGGTTTCGCCATTAATGAGATTAAAGATATTGAGCAGCTCGGTATTGATTATTTAAAAATAGATGCTGCAATCGTTTTGCGTTATAAGTCGACTGATACAGCACAGCTTTTGGCCGGGTTAATTAAGCTGGCGCACACCCTAAGTTTAAAAGTAGTTGCTGAGGGAGTAACATCCCCTAAGGATGTCGATGGGCTGCTGGCGCTGGGATTTGACGGTCTTACCGGTCCGGGCATTTCGTAACCGGTACATTTAAAACTACACTTAGGGCATTAAGCTGTCATCTTCTTCTTCATTAAGCAGATCCAGCGTTTTCATATTGTGACGTAGTGTTTTCCGATTTAGTAGCTTTATTTGTGCAGCCATCGGCAGGTCTGTAAAAGTTATCGTGCCATTTGCTGTAAGCAGTTCTATCAGGTCTTCAAGAACGCGGGCTAGCTCTGCGTCAGAATGTTGTAATTTTTTATTATGGCTTAGCTCTGTGTTAGCCAATTCGTAGGCAGGAATATTTTTTTGCATAAAAGACAGTAAGTCGGGGTCATTGTTTGACAAATACTCATTGTACTCATCCGTTTGCACAGTGCTTAAGGCAATAATTTGGTTGTCACTTGCGCGCTTAACGTACATGCTGGTAAACCCTTTAAAGAAGCAATATCAATTGCAAGCGGTCTTTAATGCCTAGTTTAGCAAACGTAGCGGTGAGATGCTGTTTAACCGTTCTTTCAGTAATATTCAAACTTGTCGCAATATCTTTATTGCTGAGTCCTTTTCGTGCAAGGCTGGCAACTTCATATTCTCTTTTAGACAGGCGACTTTCAAACGACGCCCAGTCATTTTTTTGCGGAATGATCTGTGAAAAAAACTGGTTTAGTTGGTTGAGTAACGAAGCCGGTAGCCAAAGCGCACCATTTCTAACCGAACTTACCGACTGAACAAAGTGTTCACTGCTACTGCCTGCATCCAAATAGCCTTTGGCACCCAAAGTAAGCGCAAGCTGAAGTTCAGCTAAAGATAATTGCTGACTAATAACAATGACATGCTTTGTACTGTTTAGCTGAGTTATCAGGCTCTGCCAATCCTGGCGGGCGCTATGAATTAGCACGACGTCACAAGAATGCAGGTTATGGGTATTCGCGTCTGGATAGGTTATTACATGTGGCTGCCCAAAAGCTGAAGTCCAGCTAGATGCTGTATAACCCGGCGCAGTATAAATTGCTACATTCGCCATCTGCATATTATCTCTCTGTCATCGCGTTGCTTTTAGCTCTGAGTAAGGGTTTAAGCAAGTAAGACAATACCGTACGTTTGCCGGTGACAATATCAACCTGAACCGTCATACCCGGTAGAATGTTTAACTTGTCGTCAAGCTTTTGGCTGGCGGTGCTTAACCTTACCACATAGTAGGTGTTATCTTGTTCATCAGTAACTGTGTCGGCACTAATATGGCTTACGCTTGCTTGTAAGCCACCAAAAATGGCGAAATCGTAGGCGCTAATTCTGATCATTGCGGGTTGCCCGATTTGAATAAAAGCAATGTCTCTGGGTGATATTCTGGCCTCAATCAGCAGTTTGTCATCCAGTGGTACAATATCGAGTATGTCTCTTCCTGGCGTTAATACACCGCCAACGGTGTTGATATGCAAGCGTTGGATAGTGCCACGAATAGGTGATTTAACTTCGGCTTGCTGTACCATGTCAACTAGCCCAGCTTGAACTTCAGATAACCCGGCAAGCTTAGCCCGTGACTCAGACAATTGGTTTCGCCAGCGGTTTAGTACCGTTAACTTGATTTCTTTAAGTTTATTTCGGGCTTCTTGCAAGGCAGATTCAGCTCTGGCAACATTCGCTTCGGCACGGCTAGCTTCGCCTTTTGCCCGCGCAACTTCTCGCTCCAGCCGTAAGATGTCAATATCAGATACCGCACCCGAAGCTCTTAATGGCTTAGTGACAGTTAACTCTTGGTTGGTAAGCGCAAAGGTTTGATTGTATTGCAACAACGCTGCTTTCGCTTCTATTAGCTCCTGTTGCCGTTGTTGCTGTTGTTCAGCGTGTACGGCCAGTTGTTCGTTAAGTTCGGCAAGGCTATTTCGATACAGTTGTATTTCATGTTGCAAGCGCTCTGGCGCTTTAGTTACGAGTTCGTCAGGAAATTGTGGGCTGGTTTCATTGGTTAGTGCAATTAACCGTGCAACTTCAGCGGTAAGGGCGTAATACTGCGTCTGATTTTCCGCTAGATTGGATGCAGAGCGAGTAGAGTCCACTTTCAATAACACCTGACCGGCTTCAACAATTTGGCCTTCACGTACAACAATGTCGGTTACCAGGCCACCATCAAGAGATTGTATGGTTTGTAATTGTTGCGAAGTAATAACTTTACCATCGCCTCTGGCTATTTCATCTAATGGCGCAAAGCCTGCCCACACTATCAGTACGACAACGCACAGTGCGATAGCATATAGTAAACGTCTGGCAGATAACGGTGATTGAGCAATGCGAGCCCATTCTGCCTCGCTCACCCAATCTTTTGAGTATTTCTGCGAAGCGTTTTTCATTAAGTCGTCCCCATAATTCTGCCTTGACGCAACGCTTCCATCACGGTGTCTTTCGGGCCATCCGCAATGATTTTGCCATTATCAATAACAATAATTCGGTTCGCCAGTGTTAGCAGTGGGCTTCGATGCGTAATAAGTAACAATGTCTTGCCTTTAGCATAGCCTCCTAATTGGCGTCGGAATGCATCTTCACTACTGTGATCCAGTGCAGCTGTAGGCTCGTCCAGCAGTAATATAGGCGGGTCATTGTATAACGCGCGTGCAATTGCCACGATTTGCTTTTGTCCACCGGATAAATTTTGTCCTTTCTCGCCAACTTGCATTTCAAAACCAGCGGGATGTTGACTGATTAAGTGATTTAACCCAGAGATGTTGCAAATGTTGAGAAAGTGCTCAGCACTCTTTGCCGGTGCGGCAAGTTCAATGTTATAGCGCAATGAACCGCGAAAAAGTGTGATGTCTTGCGGCACATAGCCAACATTATTTCTTACCTGATGTAAATCGAGTTGGTTAATGTCAATGCCGTCTAAAAGCACTTGGCCTTCATTGGGCTGATACAGGCCTAAGATTAGTTTTTCCAAGGTTGATTTGCCAGAGCCATTACGGCCTAAAATGGCAACGTGTTCCCCCGGCTCAATGCTAAAGCTGACATTTTGTAAAGAGGGCAGATCGCTATCTGGATAGGTGAAACTCACGCGCTTAAATTCTATCTTGCCTTGCAATACCGGCTTATCAATGGTTTTACGTGCCGCGTCTTGCTCAGAGGGGTATTCCATAAGCACATTCAGGTTATCAAATGCAGATGACGCATAGTGAAACTGCGCCAATAATCCAGCTGCTTGGCTAACCGGTGCCAACGCACGCGACGACAATAAAAACACAGCAATTAAGCTGCCTTGCGTCAGGTTACCATCTATTAGCAAGTATACGCCGGTAACAATTACCGCTACGCCGGCTAACTGTTGAATAAACCCAGTGACATTGCTAACGGATGCCGACACAGAGCGCATTTTGGCGCTGTTATGTGCACAGCTTAATGACAATTGCTCCCAATTGTGTTGTATGTCTGATTTTACATTACTGGATTTTGCGGCTTCTAAAGAGCCAATAGCTTCAATTAATGTGGCGTTACGCTCGGCAACAGACTTTGCTGATTCGTCAGATAAAAACTTTAATTTTTTCTGCGCAAAGTAGGCAAATAACAGTGAAATCATCGCACCTACGACGATGGGGGCGAGTAAAGGTAAACTTATAAGCGCGATAACAATACAATACAACAAAACAAAAGGTAAATCGGCTAGAGCAACGATAGTTAAAGAGCCAATAAAGCTTCTCACCGATTCAAACGATTGTACGATAGAAGCAAAAGAACCCGTAGATGTCGGCCGGTATTTTAGCTGCATCGACAATACTTTATCCATTATGGCCGATGAAAGCATGACATCAGTTTTACTTGCGGCTAAATCGACAAAGTGATGGCGCAGTAATTTCAATACTAAGTCAGCCACCAACACTAAGGTAATGCCTGACGCCAATATCCATAATGTATGTGTTGCTAAATTAGGTACTACCCTGTCATAGACATTCATAACAAACATTGGCATTGACAAGGCAAACAGGTTAACCAGGACGGCGGCAAGTAAAACGTCCCGATACAATGAGGTGTTTTGTTTTATGACACCCCAGAACCAATGTAAGTGAGCGGCTAGCTTAAAATGATTGGTTTTCTCTTCCGCATCTGTTTTCGGCCGAACATAAAGTACAGTGCCAGCATACATCGTATCAATGTCATCGAGCGTTATGGTGGATACACTTTGTGCTAGCTCGGGATAGCTAATAACTGCTTGTTTTGTTTTGTAATCAATATTATGAATTAAACAGGCTTTGTTGTCTTTTAGCAGTAAAATTGCTGGAAACAGAGCTGAGTTAAGCTCTGTCAGTGGGCGTTGTAGTATTTTGGACGCTAGCTTTGCTCTGTCAGCCGCCCGGCTGAACACAGCAGGGCTAAGCTGATTATTTTGTAGCGGCAGGCCGCTTATTAAAGCGGCCGGACTTACAGCGTGATGATGAAACTCACAAATATAAAGTAAGGCCTCAAAAAGCGGCCCACCGGTATTTGAGTTATTTAGTATCAATGAGCGTATCCCTGCATCTAGCTATCATTATTTTTGTCTAGGTACTATGGCCTCATCTTTCGCACGCACAACGGCCTCAATTCGACGGTTTAAGTTGTGTGCCTCATCAGTATTGGCCGTTGATAACAGCTTAGTTGAGCCATAGCCTTTAGCGGTAATGCGCTCAGCATCAATATTAAATGTTGATACCAAGATGTCTTTAATTGCATTTGCACGTTGTTGAGACAGTGTATTGTTATACCAAGCGGCTCCTTCAGCTGAGGTATGCCCCTGAATTTCAGTATTTGTATTTGGGTATCTTTGTAAGAATGCGGCGAAATTCTCAATATTAGGCAGGTTTGCCGGGCTAACTTCGCTAGAGTTATGTGCAAAGTTCACTTTTAAAGTGAAGTTAACCATTTTCTCTGTAAATACAGAGCAGCCTTTAGCATCCACTTTATCCGTTTCCGGCGTGTTAGGACAATAATCAGCCTCATCTGGTACTGAGTCATTATCCGCATCATTAGTAAGTTTCAAGCTACTGTATACGTCAATTGCAGGACAGGCTGTTGCTGGGTCTACCTTCAATTTGTCTGCACCCAGCTCTGCTAACGATGGCCAGGTATTAGACGTTAAACCCAGGGTATTTAGTAAAGTACCCATTCCGGCTAATGTTCTGGCATTGGCCACAGTAAAACTAAAATTAGCTGACAAATATGCTCTACTCGCTTGAAAATACTCATTCTCTGAATCTAATACATCCAGTAAAGAACGTTGGCCAATATCAAACTGCTGTTTATAGGCGGTTCTCACTTTGTCAGAGGACATTCTGTGTTGATTTAACAACGGCAGTTGTTCTAAAAGTTTATTGCTGTCGTTATAAGATATTTGGATCGTTTGGCGAATATCTAAACAGGCTTTGTCTCTTAATTCTTCTGCAAGATTGATTTCAGAATAAGCGCGTTTCAGCGTCGCTGAATTTCTGCCGCCATTATAAAAATTGTATTTTAATTCAATACCAACACGAGCTTCACTCTGGTCTGTATTGACTCCAATGTCAGAATAATTTTGAAAGCCATAACTGCCTACCAAATTCACAGTGGGTTTGAAATTAGATTTCTCCGCCTCAGCTGCATATTCTGCTGCTTTTATATTTCTCAGTGCTGCATGATACGACGGGCTGCCCTTGTAAGCTTGTTGCAAAGTCTCGGTAACGGATTTTGGTATTGCATCAGGTATTACGACATCATTCATCACAGTTGCTGGAAGTTCGCCGACAACTCTTAGATAGCGGGTGGTGACATCATGCAAATTTGACGTTTCGGTGATCAGATTACTTTGCGCTAAGGACACACGGCCACTTATTTGTTCTAAATCCGCTAACTTGGCAACACCTGCTTTGGCACTGCTTTCTATCTGGCGATATACTTCAAAATGTTTATTTAAGTTGTCTTGGGCCAGTGCCACCAACTTACGCTGTACCAGCACGTCCTGATAAGCTCTAAATGCTTCAAGTGCGACATTTTCTGCAGTTTCCAGCAGATTAAAATAGGCAACTAATTGGAAATTAGAGAATCTATTTACCTCTGAACGAGTGCGACTTCCGTCATAAAGCATCTGAGTTAGCGATAAACTAGCATAGGCTCCATCATATTCTCTGATTAAGCCATAGTCTTGTTTTTGATATTGGTAACCAACAGTGCCATTTATTGATGGCTTGTAACCTGCGCGTGCTGCATTTACATCTTCACCAGAAGCTAAAAACTCGTACCACTTTGCAAGTACGTCTGGATTTTTTTCTATAGCCACCTTTGTAGCTTCTTGCACCGAAGCTGCAGAATAGCTCGCTGGCGACATGACTATTAATGTGAATAGAATAAGTTGCTTAAATCCCTTTGCGGTAGATATTGCTTTCACCTTAATTAAATCCTTATATTTTACAAAATACTGATGCACATAAATTGTACATTAAAGCATATGCTGTTGACTACCAACGCTAGCTAATAAAGTTAACATTTTAAAACCTGTACCCAGGTCCAATAGTATCAGCTCTGACAATGCTTTAAAGTACGTTCATAGATGCTAAACGGATGGATTATATTTATGTCAGAAATTATCGCTCAAGTTGTTGAAGGTACAGTAAAAGTTCAATCTGTGAATGGTGAAATAAGAGTGCTGAAGCAAGGTGATGCGTTGCTGCCTGGCGACATTATTATTACCGCAGATGACAGCGCAGTGGTGTTGGCATATTTAAATGAAACCGTTTCCATCGCGAGTAATCAACAAATAGTTATTTCCGATAGTTGGCTGCAAGCTGATGTTTCGGCTACAGATTCCGCGGTAAATGTAACTTCTGCAGATGATATTCTTGCTGTACTGGATGCAGAAGGTGACTTACTTGCTGAATTAGAGGCCACCGCCGCAGGTGGTGCCGGAACAGGCGAAAATAGTGGTAATAGCTTTGTTCGATTAACGCGGATCGCTGAATCTAATGATCCAAGCTTACTATTACCAGGCTCGTTTTCCGCTGCTGAAGGCCCAGCTGCAGATGCTGATCTGTTCGGAGCAGTACAGCCAGTAAATGAGCCGGTAGACATCCTGGTTAACAGCATTACTGAAGATAATATTATTAACGCTAGCGAGGCAGCTGGCACAGTCACGGTAAGCGGCACCGCAACAGGTGGTGATATTGCTCCTGGCGATTTTGTTACCATAGTGATAAACGGTATTACTTACACTACCATCGTTCAAGCAGATGGTACCTGGTCAGTTGATGTGGCCGGTAGTGATTTAGCGGCTGGCCCGAGTTTTGATGTAGTGGTTACCTCCACAAATCTGATAGGTGACAGTGTGACGAGCTCTGTCACTTCAACGCACGGCGTAGATGTGACCGCTGACGCTGGTACTGTATTAATTGATAACATTACCGCCGATGACATCTTAAATGCGACTGAAGCGGGTTCGACAATTACTGTTACTGGCTCTGCAGTCGGCGGCGATATTGCCCCGGGTGATGTGGTTACGATGGTGATCAATGGCACTACTTATACCACTACCGTACAAGCCGATGGCACCTGGTCAGTCGATGTGGCCGGTAGCGATTTAGCGGCAGATACCAGCTTTGATGTGGTGGTAAATTCAAGTGATGCATTAGGTAATACAGTTGATAGCACCGGTACCTCAACCCACACTGTTGATACTGAAGCCGAAGCGGGTACGGTTAATATTGATAACATTACCGCCGATGACATCTTAAATGCGACTGAAGCGGGTTCGACAATTACTGTTACTGGCTCTGCAGTCGGCGGCGATATTGCCCCGGGTGATGTGGTTACGATGGTGATCAATGGCACTACTTATACCACTACCGTACAAGCCGATGGCACCTGGTCAGTCGATGTGGCCGGTAGCGATTTAGCGGCAGATACCAGCTTTGATGTGGTGGTAAATTCAAGTGATGCATTAGGTAATACAGTTGATAGCAC
>NZ_JAPJDY010000027.1:0-1015 GCF_030731985.1 Rheinheimera baltica | reverse complement strand
CACCAGCACCTTTTGAAAACGGCGCTCAAGCGCTGCATCTTTCTCAATATACTGACGATATTCATCTAAAGTGGTTGCACCAACGCAATGTAAATCACCACGGGCTAAGGCAGGCTTTAACATATTACCCGCATCCATAGCGCCTTCGCCTTTACCGGCACCAACCATAGTGTGTAATTCATCAATAAACAGAATAACCTGGCCTTCTTCTTGGGATAATTCGTTCAAAACAGCTTTTAAGCGCTCTTCGAATTCACCACGATATTTTGCTCCCGCGATTAATGAGCCCATATCTACAGAAAGCACACGCTTGTTTTTGATCCCCTCAGGGACTTCACCATTCACAATACGTTGGGCCAAACCTTCCACAATTGCCGTTTTACCAACACCAGGCTCGCCAATTAGCACTGGATTGTTTTTACTCCGGCGTTGTAAAACCTGAATAGTGCGACGAATTTCATCATCTCGGCCAATTACAGGATCTAATTTTCCCTGCTCTGCTCGCTCAGTTAAATCCACCGTAAATTTCTTCAATGCCTGGCGTTGGTCTTCAGCCTTTGGAACATCTCCTATTTGGCCACCACGAACGTGTTCGATGGTTTTATCCATCAACTCTTTTGATGCACCAGCATCTTTTAATGCTTTGGCTAGAGGGTCGTTCCCTTCGAGGGCTGCAAGGATAAATAATTCTGATGAAATGTATTTATCTTTGCGCTTTTGAGCCAACTTGTCACATAAGTTTAGTAGGCGAATAAGACCTTGCGATAATTGCACGTCACCGCCGGTGCCATCTACTTGTGGAAAACGCTCAAGCTCTTGACTTAATGACGAGCGCAACGCGCTGACACGAATACCCGCTTGGGTTAATAAAGGGTGAATTGAACCAGAATCTTGATTAAGCAGTGCCATCATTAAATGGATAGGTTCAATAAATTGATGATCCCGTCCTAATGCTAATGACTGCGCATCAGAAATGGCAATTTGAAACTTATTAGTCATACGATCGAGTCTCATA
>NZ_JAPJDY010000026.1:0-1090 GCF_030731985.1 Rheinheimera baltica | reverse complement strand
TCTCCTTTTTTGGTTTGGTCGCCTTCCAGCTTAGCCAATCTGGCAAAGCTGGGGGAGAAGGCTCAATGATTATCAAGTCAAAGCACTCGGACTTGGTAAAGCTGTCACCTTTTTTGTTCCAAAAAAGCCGCCAACTTCACCAAACCGGTGTTTGAGGCGTTAGAGTACAAATATGGATAGTGCATACTTAAAAGTAAAACGTGCTGAGAAACATCAAGGTGAACTAGCCCAGATGTTTAAGAGAAGCAAACCATTCGGTTATTACTTAGAAACGAATTGCAAAACTGGTGAAAGAGCAACATTCGCGAAGAGAAACGAGGAAGTCGCTAATGAAGCGGCCATTGTGATTGGTGATGTGCTCCATAACTTAAGAGCTGCTCTTGATCACGCGTATTGGAGCTGTACGGAGAAGCACGCAAAGTCAGACGGAGAAAGAAGAAATATTCAGTTTCCAATTACACCGACCGAAGCTTCACTTAGAGACTCTGTTTTGCCAGGCCTACCTTCAAGAGTGTCACAAAATTTCGCTAATGCACTCGCAAGTCTTAAGCCATACAGGGATGGGGGGAATTTACTTCTTTGTGCCATTCATGACTTGGATGTAATGGACAAACATAAGCTATTAGTCCCAACTGGAAACTTCACAAAAATTAATAGTGCAATGATTCAGAGATTGGTTCCTGATTTCCCATCTGGGCTTACTGATTGTGGCGCAGGTAATTGTTATCGGGATGTAGTATGGCGAGTGAAGCCTATGACATGGACTCAAATGAGAAAAGCTAAAATACCTCCATCAAATATAATTGAGCAAGAGTTGGATGTGCCAGTTGAAATCATTATTAGTGGCATAGACCCAACGAAACCAGCACTTCAAGTTCTTCAAGAATTAATCGGCTTAACGAAAATATCAATACAAACCTTGTACTTAGGTGCTGGTAAAAATGTTACTTAAGTACTCTAACAAACAGCTGCAGCGGATCAATTTACGCTGCGCTCCAATTGCCCGCTGAGCTGGGCGTTGGTATGACTCCCCACGTCAAGCAGATTGAGTAAAATCCTGCTCATTTAAGAACCGTTGTTTTGCTGGTAA
>NZ_JAPJDY010000025.1:0-1196 GCF_030731985.1 Rheinheimera baltica | reverse complement strand
TTTTCGCCTTTCCCTCACGGTACTGGTTCACTATCGGTCAGTCAGGAGTATTTAGCCTTGGAGGATGGTCCCCCCATATTCAAACAGGATGTCACGTGTCCCGCCTTACTCGTTTTCATCTATGGTTAGTTTTCGTGTACGGGGCTATCACCCTGTGCCGCTGTGCTTTCCAACACATTCCACTAACACCCCATAGACTTAAGGGCTAATCCCCGTTCGCTCGCCGCTACTAGGGGAATCTCGGTTGATTTCTTTTCCTCTGGGTACTTAGATGTTTCAGTTCCCCAGGTTCGCCTCATACAGCTATGTATTCACTGTATGATGACCACTTATGTGGCCGGGTTTCCCCATTCGGACATCGTTAGCTCAAATGCTTGTTACTAGCTCGCCAACGCTTTTCGCAAGTTACTACGTCCTTCATCGCCTCTGACTGCCAAGGCATCCACCGTATACGCTTAGTCACTTAACCATACAACCCAAATGAGTTTCACTTGCGTGAACTATTCGCGGTAGATCGCAACTAGCTGGTTTTTACTTGTCTCACTCCCGACCAGGAAGTGTGACTCGCCTTAGTTTTTAGAATATTCAAGACACTTAAACAGTGTTTTGAGAACTCAATGTTCAATACATTACGTATTGAACGATTTGTAATTAACACAACGACAGACATCATCATGTTAAATACTATCAGCTTTCCAAATTGTTAAAGAACAATGCATACCGGCTTGCGGCGCATTTCACTCTACCCGCTCTTATTCAGAGCAAGGTCAACAAGTAATCTGTGTGAACACTCAGCAAATATTGAGTTAGTCGTATAGGTAAGGAGGTGATCCAGCCCCAGGTTCCCCTAGGGCTACCTTGTTACGACTTCACCCCAGTCATGAACCACAAAGTGGTGAGCGTTCTCCCGAAGGTTAAACTACCCACTTCTTTTGCAGCCCACTCCCATGGTGTGACGGGCGGTGTGTACAAGGCCCGGGAACGTATTCACCGTGACATTCTGATTCACGATTACTAGCGATTCCGACTTCATGGAGTCGAGTTGCAGACTCCAATCCGGACTACGACGTACTTTGTGAGATTAGCTCCACCTCGCGGCTTTGCAACCCTCTGTATACGCCATTGTAGCACGTGTGTAGCCCTACTCGTAAGGGCCATGATGACTTGACGTCGTCCCCACCTTCCTCCGGTTTATC
>NZ_JAPJDY010000024.1:0-1418 GCF_030731985.1 Rheinheimera baltica | reverse complement strand
ACACGGCACTGGCAGCCTATCAGCATCAGACGCCGCCGTTTGAGATGGTCGTCGAAACCCTGCTACCAGAGCGTGGCGCCCAGCAGCGACCGCTATTTCAAATTATGTTTACCCTGCAAAATAATGAACGCCAGGCTATCGCCCTGCCCGGACTCACTCTCTGTCCGCTGCAAGCCACCGAAACGCCGGCTAAGTTCGACCTGACGCTGGCCATGGCAGAAACGGAGCAGGGCCTTACGGCCCACTGGGAATATGACGCAGGTCTGTTTGACCCGGACACTATTTCTACGCTGGCCGACAGCTTTGCTTTGTTACTCAATGCCATTTGCCAGCAACCCGATGCTCCGCTCAGTACGCTGCCCATTGTACCTGCCAGCCAACATCGTTATTTGCAGCAAACCCGCCAGTTTACGGCCGATTACCCTGTTTCCTCCGGCCTGACAGAGCTGTTTAGCGAACAAGTCCGCCAACGCCCTGCAGCCATCGCCATGTACAGCGGCACATCCGCCATTACTTATCAGACTCTTGACCTGCAGGCCAATCGCCTGGCTGCATGTCTGCGCCGTCATGGCGTGCAACCCGGTGAGCTGGTTGCCTTCAGTCTTGAGCGTGGTCCCAACATGGTGGTTGCCATACTCGCTATCCTCAAAGCCGGGGCAGCCTATTTGCCGCTGGACCCGGAATACCCACAGTCCCGTATTCAGTTTATGCTGGAAGACAGTCAAGCCAGGTTGGTGCTCACAGAGCAGGATACCGATGCCATGCTCAGCGTATTGCCCGTCCGGCGTCTGCGGCTGGATGATGCCACACTGCTGGCTGACGATGACACACTGACTGCTATGACAGATCACCGCCCTGCCCAAGAGCGACTGGCCTATGTCATTTACACCTCTGGCTCCACCGGCAACCCCAAGGGGGTTATGGTCCGGCAACATAATATTGTCCGCCTGGTGTGCAACAGCCATTATGTGCAGCTTGCTCCTGAGCAGGTTATCGCACAAGCTTCCAATTGCTCTTTTGATGCTGCTACCTTTGAAATCTGGGGGGCATTGCTCAACGGTGCCCGCCTGCACTTTATCGACAAACATACCCTGCTCGATTGCAAGGCGCTTTGCCACACCCTGCAGCAGCATCACGTCAGCGTGCTCTTTGTCACTACCGCTATCTTTAATCAGATGGCATGGCAACAGCCAGATGGCTTTGCCACTCTTGACACTCTGCTGTTTGGCGGTGAGCATGTCGATAACGGCGCCGTCGCCCGGATCCTGACAGCAGGTAAACCCACCACCCTGCTCCATGTCTATGGCCCTACCGAGAACACCACTTTCAGTACCAGCTATAACATCACCCAGCCTGAAGCTGACAGCTACCCTATCGGACTCGCCATTGACGGCACCGCCAGCCGTATCATCGGCGCC
>NZ_JAPJDY010000023.1:0-1561 GCF_030731985.1 Rheinheimera baltica | reverse complement strand
TAGACATAATGACTCCCCACGAGGTGCTGACCTCCGAGTTCGTGGGTTAGTTTCGCAACCAGAGCCATACTGTATTTGTTGAACATACAATATCGGAGGTCAGCATGGTTAACAATAGCATAACTTTTATTGGCTTAGATACTCACAAAGAGTTCTTTGAAGTGGCTTATATTGAAGACAATCGTGACGCAAAACCCGTTAGCCTGGGCCGGATTAACGGCACTAAACAAGCACTGCAAAAACTGGTGCGGCAGTTTGAGTCAAAACACCCTGGCTCTACCCTGCATTTCGTCTACGAAGCAGGTCCTTGTGGCTACTGGATTTATCGCTTTTTAACAAGTTTAGGTCACTGTTGTTATGTCGTGGCACCGTCGCTAATTCCTAAAAAAGCCGGTGAGCGCGTTAAAACCGATAAGCGTGATGCGGTAAAACTGGCGTTGTTGCTCCGTTCAGGCGATATGGCCCCTATCTATGTGCCCGAACCAGAAGATGAAGCGATGCGTGATTTATCACGAGCACGTGAAACCGCCATGAAGGATTTAAAAGACGCCAAGTATCAGCTTAAAGCGATGCTGCTTCGCAACAATATCCGCTGTGAGGTGCAAGATAATTGGTCAACCAAACACCTGCGCTGGCTCACCGAACTGATATTGCCGCATCCTTCACAACAGATTGTTTTGCAGGAGGCGATTCAAACCATTACCGAGCGTATCCGCCGTTTAGAGCGACTGGATAACGAACTCAGCTACCATGTTAAAAACTGGCGTTACTACCCTGTTGTTAAAGCCATTCAAGCCATGCGCGGTGTGCGTTTATTAGTGGCTGTTGGCGTCATTGCCGAGCTGGGTGATTTATCCCGCTTCGACCACCCCAGAAAGCTGATGAGCTACCTCGGCTTAGTGCCGTCCGAGCATTCCAGTGGGGGTAAACGCAGGCAAGGTGGCATTACACGAACGGGTAATACCCGTGCCAGGCGCTTATTGGTCGAAGGTGCGCATACCTATCGCTATGCCGCCAATGTCTCGACGGAGCTGCAAAAACGACAAGAAAGTCTCAGCAAAGAAATCGTCGACATCGCCTGGCAAGCGCAGCTTAGATTATGCCGGCGTTATCAGCGATTAATGAAGCGTGGCAAACACTACAACTTAGTGGTAACGGCCATTGCCCGAGAGATGATTGCCTATATCTGGGCCATCTCCAGAGAAGTCGTACTGACACCCGTTAACCCCGCTAAACGGTTAGCAAGAGTGCCAGCATGAAAAACGAGTTAGAGTTAATGTATTGGATCAAGCAGCGGGTGTGGCACAACCACCGACGGCGTTAGGATGGCAACAGCCTCTCGGCTGTTGAACCTCGTACATAGACTGAAGACAGGTGCCACGGCGGATCAAGTAAGGTAGGCTCTGTTAGCGAAAGCTAATAATCCACGTATACCAGCATGACAACCGACGAACATTACCAGCTTCATCTGATGCATTAACTCGCTTTACCAGCAAAACAACGGTTCTTAAATGAGCAGGATTTTACTCAATCTGCTTGACGTGGGGAGTCATACCAACGC
>NZ_JAPJDY010000022.1:0-1593 GCF_030731985.1 Rheinheimera baltica | reverse complement strand
TTTACCAGCAAAACAACGGTTCTTAAATGAGCAGGATTTTACTCAATCTGCTTGACGTGGGGAGTCATACCAACGCTGCCAGCACGCGCTGTTTTGTAGTGAAGGCGAAGCCGCAGCGGAGAAACAGTCGCCTTGGCTGGCCTTGTTAGCCTTCATGCTTAACCTCTAACTTTGCATCGTCAAATAAGGTAACAAAGCCTTTTTCTTCTGATAGCTTTAAAAATACTGACAACCCTATTTCAGTAATCTCACTTGGAAACTTCTCAAAACCGGTTGTAACAGAAAAATTCAAACTTCCGGATTGTTCATCCTTAATAATTTGTTGAGTTTCGATAAAGTTTTTAACCGCTTCATCTGAGAGTTTCAGAGTATATTCAGTCTTTCCCGCTGATTTTGAGAAAAAACCAGCTACCGGCGCAATCTTTTCTTCGCGAAGCAAAAGTAATGGAAACTTAAACTCTCTCATTCCTTTTTCAGTGGTTAGTTCAAGCGCCAATTCCGCACTATCTACATCTGCTCGAACAGGCTCATCAACGTGTATTTTTGCTCTAAGAACTTGAGGCTGAATGGTAATAAAATCATCTTTACCAAATGAACGAAATTCGAGCATTGTGCCAACTGGGACACTAGCGCAACTGCTTAATAAAACGGAAAATAAAATAACAGCAAATCTAATCATTAAAACTGTCCTTGTCTTTGAAGGCTAACGAGCCTGTAGAAAAACCTGTTAAGAGCACAGCATTTCTATCCCGGCTATTCTGTTTATTATTTGTTAGCGACTTTGCATGCTTTTGGTGGGAATTTCAAGGCAAGATTTATTGGATGTCATTTCACTTAAACAACAGCTTTAGCTGGTGTTATTGAGTGCTATCGCCTGGCTTTTTACCCTAACTTCCCGTACCGGCTTACTTTCTCTAAGTTATGTACCAGACAATACAACTGCCATTGGCCTTGCACCTTGGTTTTGCCGCACAAGCTAAACCGGTTCAGCCGTTTATTGGTACCGATATTGCCAAACACTGGCTCTACAACCGACATTCGATGGCTGTAAATCTGCTTACCGGCTTCACTATCTACCCTTTGCTTCATCCAGTCAGTGTAATTAGGCGGGGCATTGGCTTTGAGTATGAATGACACCTGCCGACCGCTGCCTTTTCGGTGATTGGCAGACTCTGGCGTTTGCATGCATTGCTCTTTTAAATCGCAGTTGCGGCATTGCAATAATCTGCCGCTAAACAACACCCGCTGTCGGCCATTTGTTTCAGTTCTTATCCCCCAGCTTGTTAATTCATTACCCGCAGGGCAGATACAGGTCATTGCTATTGGGTCAAACGTAAAAGCACTGGAGGGGATAATGGCTTTCTGCCCCTTAGCTGTCGGAATATGCCGTTTGCCGTATTTTTGCTTTTGTTCACTAAACTTAGGGTCACGTTTTCTAAACTGGTTATCCGGGATGTAGCCATTAATGTTTTGCTGGTATAGATAGCTGTTGTTGGCTTCGTTGGCAAAGCCGGTATCGGCCGTGACTATGGTGTTATTGGCAAAGATGTTGTCGCTAATCCCCATACTTTTATAGCGCTGTTTTATCTTTTC
>NZ_JAPJDY010000021.1:0-2241 GCF_030731985.1 Rheinheimera baltica | reverse complement strand
GAGACAGTTCGGTCCCTATCTGCCGTGGGCGTTGGATGATTGAGTGGAGTTGCTCCTAGTACGAGAGGACCGGAGTGGACGAACCGCTGGTGTTCGGGTTGTCATGCCAATGGCATTGCCCGGTAGCTACGTTCGGAATCGATAACCGCTGAAAGCATCTAAGCGGGAAGCGAGCCCTAAGATGAGTCATCCCTAGAGCTTTAAGCTCTCTAAAGGGCCGTAGGAGACTACTACGTTGATAGGCAAGGTGTGTAAGCGTTGTGAGGCGTTGAGCTAACTTGTACTAATGACCCGTGAGGCTTAACCATACAACCCAGATGGGTTTTACTGATACGCACTTAGTATTAGAATGAAGCGCTTAAATAGTGTTGAACTCAAAAGAAGCGACGTTTGAAAGATAACGTGCATCAGCTTTCCGAATTATTATTTAATGTCGAATGACGTTAGATAACCAAATTTGTCTGGAAACCATAGAGCTGTGGTACCACCTGATCCCATTCCGAACTCAGAAGTGAAACACAGTATCGCCGATGGTAGTGTGGGGTCTCCCCATGTGCGAGTAGGTCATTTCCAGGCGCCTAATTTCTCGTAATGAGAGTATCAAGCCCGTTACTAACGTAACGGGCTTTTTTACATCTGAAATTTGAGCATAAAAGTAGTGTGGCCGATATGCCCATGTGAGAGTAGGTCATTTCCAGGCGCTTAATAAAACAGTAAGGCCACTCTAACGAGTTAATGCTATTCGGATAAGCATTACTGTTTATATTTAAGTGGATAGCGGCTAGGTATATAGAGCACTGATCGTGGATACGTTCGGTGCTTTCTTTTATCTGGAAGGATAAAGTGTTTTATATCGGCTCGCATTTGCTTAAGTTTCGCTGGCAGCTTTCCATCAGGTGATAAAGCAAGCCACCTTAATTGTGTATCTATCAAGCTTATTGCCGCAGTAAAACTGATACGGGTTGGCGCGACTTTAGCTTCCTTTGCTATCGCTGCCATTTCTAAACGAACCAGATTATAAGCGATAAGTACTCCCCACAATTCTTGCTTAACACCTTCAACAAATTTGCTTCGTAACGTCACCTTGCTTTGTAGTTGGGTTTGCTTAAGTTCACCGTATCCTTCTTCTATTTCCCAGCGTTGCCAGTAGATATTAAGTAGCATGTCCAGCGGATATTTAACGGGATCTACCAATGAGGTGACAAAGCCTTTTATTTCACCTTTTGGCTCTTGATAAGCAATAAAACGAGCACGCCATGTTTCGGGAAGCTCGGGGTTTTTCTTTCTCGCTTGGGGAGAGACAGGCATATCAATGAGCAAATCATTATTCGCAAACTCTTCGACCACCTCGTAACGCATTTTTGACTTTACGGGGGTCAGCCAATGTCGCTGTACTCCAGAGCTTTGCCAATTGACTAATAAGTCAGCGGAGAAATAACAACGGTCAAATAGGGTTAAGGAGTTATCAGGTGTATCTTGGACTAAACGCTGTGCGATAGTGATCTCTCCTACGTGACAGCCATCAAAGGCAGCACCTAATACCATTCTAGTTTCAGTAGATATAAGGCTGACTAATCGAAGTTGAGGATAGGGTTTGTGTGTTTTTGAAATAAAACCAAACTCATTGGCATTTTCTTCAGAGTCTTGGCAACGAAACACCGTTCCATCAACGGCAAGAGTGGTAAGTCCTAGTGTGTTCTTGTCCCCTAACGCTTGCTCAAGCCAGGCTGATATAGTGGATTTAAATAAGTAAGATATTGGAGCTTCACCTAAGCGTCGTCGGCAATCCGTCAATACACTCGGTGCTACGCGAGACCAGGTGGAGTCTCCAGATTGAAGTGCTATATCCATAGAGCTACAGACTTCTTTGATGGACTGGTTACGTATTAATCCCATCCAAAGCACTAGCCAGACTGCCTGCTGCGCAGGCAGACGGCGATTACGGATACTCGCCTTGTTAGCTGAAAGGAGTGATTGTTCGATCCACTTTGAATCAATAGCCTCCATTACAGAACCATAAGACCCACTTTCTTCAACAGACTCATGAACTAATTCAAGCTCTTGCTCAAACATAAAAAATCCCCACCAGAATACTGGTAGGGATTATCATTCATCTTCAAGATCGGTCAAGTGCCCTTAAACGATCGGCATTGACTCTAACGAGTGGCCTTTTTGTTTTGTGTCGAAAAATTATTTAAGTATTAGTCATTCATAGTGTGGCCGATATGCCCACATGAGAAT
>NZ_JAPJDY010000020.1:0-2453 GCF_030731985.1 Rheinheimera baltica | reverse complement strand
TTAAACCCCAATGACGAATGGAGCCGACTCGTATTGTAATAACTATCAATATACCAGGCCAGCGTCATTCTCAACTGAGTTACCGACTCAAACACTAAACCATGAAATGTCTCTGTTTTCATGGTCTTAAAGAACGATTCCACGTGTGCATTATCCGTCATATGCTTGGGCCTGTTCATACTGGGCCTAATTCCAGCTCTGGCCAGCTCATCTTGAAACAGATAAGCACCATATTCTGAACCCCTGTCACTGTGAAATAACAAGCCTGGCTTTACCTCACGATGCATCAGCGCCTTTTTCAAGGCTGACACCGTTAAATCTGCTGTTCGGGTTTGGCTAAGCTCCCAACCCACTATGCTTCGAGAGTACAAATCAATAATCACAGCAAGATAGGACCATTGGCCATTCACCTTTAAATAAGTGACATCTCCGGCCCATTGCTCATTTGCCGCTACCGGAGCAGCTTCCTGGCGCTTCTGGTTACCCACAGTAATGCAAGGGTTTGCTGGCAAGGGCGTGCGTCTATATAGCCTGCTGACTTTTCCTACCAGGCTCATATCACGCATTAATCTCTCAACCCGTTTGCGATTGTTCACTTCACCTTCTCGTCGCAACGCAGCATGGATCCTCGGGCTACCGTAATTACCGTTGTGCTCACAAAACAACTCTAGGATCCGCTCTGCCAACCTACGATTTTGCAAGGTTCGTTCTGCATCTTCACGATTTTGCCAGCGGTAAAATCCTGCTACCGAAACATCTAATCGCGCACACAGGTATCTGATCCCAAATACATCACCATGCTCGGCTATGAATCCGAATCTGGCTGTTTTTGTTCCTTCAGATACCTGTCCCACTTTTTTAGAAAGTCGTTTTCCTTCTTCAGCTCAGCCAACTCTTTGCGTAAGCGTTTAAGTTCCGACTTTTCTTTCTCGCTAGCTTCTTTACTGATTACAGGCTTTTCACCAGGCTCTTTCGTCATACTGATTCTTCTCGTTGGCTGAGCAACAAATTTACCCTCCCTGTACTCTTGCCGCCAGCGATAAACCATTATCGGATGTAGCCCTAAAGCTTCCGCTATCTGAACCGAAGTAACACTGAGTTTCTCGGTTAAATCGATAACCTTTAGCTTAAACTCAACGCTATATTCCACAACCCGCTGGTCACAAAGTATTCTTGCCATTTTTTGCCTACCTCATCGTAATGATAGGCGTCTACTTTATTGGGGGAGGTTTCGATTTTCAAATGGCGAAACAATGTACCCAAGCAAGTTCGACCTATCTTTCTTTTCTAATTCAACTCTTCTTGGATTAACTATTACGCCATGCTCCTGTAGCTCTGAATTACTCTCAGTAATAGCTTCAGAAATATCCTTAATTGCTTCCTTAATGAAATCTTTGAGTTCCATTCCTGCTCCAGAATAATTTAACGCTTTGCTAATTGGCTGCCGCAGCGCAGCGTAGGCAGTCCAGTGGAGGCCACGCTTTTTGTGGCCGGAACGAAATTAAGCAATTTGTTAAATTGCATTTGGTTTCAACCCGATGTCAGAACACACTTCGGGTAAAAT
Source organism: Rheinheimera baltica (assembly GCF_030731985.1). Classification (NCBI taxonomy): domain Bacteria; kingdom Pseudomonadati; phylum Pseudomonadota; class Gammaproteobacteria; order Chromatiales; family Chromatiaceae; genus Rheinheimera; species Rheinheimera baltica. Next base: position 889 of record NZ_JAPJDY010000020.1, on the reverse strand, counting down.
CTGTTCTGTGAGGCCTGCAGGAAGGCGCTCCAATTTTGGAAGTGCTAGTTGCCGCTGATCAGCATCTTCGCCAGTCGTGATTGTTTCAATCCAAGGCTTAAAGAAAGACACTCTGGAATACACTTCCACTACACCGTACTTCCCGATATCGCCGCCTTCAACTCTGGAGCTAATACCGAGTAAGTGGCTCGTACCGTCAATAGTCAGATAGGCTGGGCCGCCACTATCGCCCCCACCAGAAACACCTTCGTGTGGTAAAGCTGCATCATCTCTGTCAAATTTGAATTTTAATAGCGGCCCTTCTGCTTGTTCGATTCGATTCTCGGCTTTTCGTAAAACTCCGCCATTTTCATAATTATCAACCGTTTGTCCGGTTAGCCCATTTCCAGTGCCGCCAACACCGATAAACCATATTATCTTGCCAACTTCATCTGTTTTTTCATACAAACTCGCTGGTTCTACATCCTTTATTGGGTTTACTAATTTTATTAACGCAATGTCGTGACTTTTACCTGGCTGATAATCTTTATGAACAAAGACACTTTCCACCTTGTGGTAGCCATTATTTAGGCCGATGTAGCTACCAGAATTAATACAGAACGTTGCGTGAGCAGCAGTCACAATCCAATCAGGCTTAATTAATGTGCCATGAGCCCCATCAACATAAAGTGTTGCCAAAGGTGCAAAATCTGTAGTGTCCGCAAGATATTTTTTGTCATCCACATCATGACGAACAACAATTGCTGAAGCTGCTAAGCTTAAAATTATTAATGAAAAGAACAGAAATATACGCATGACTTCCCTATGCAATTTAACGCAAAGCACACGGGTGACGACCGCGTAGCGGTTGGCATCCCAGCGGCCGCAGGCCGCGAGTGATGCGCCTTGT